>NZ_BAABKB010000048.1:0-194840 GCF_039543605.1 Streptomyces siamensis
TATCTGGCGTTGATTTTTGGCACGCTGTTGAGTTCTCAAGGAACGGACGCTTCCTTTGTACTCACCCGAGAGACCCTCTCAGGTTTTCCTCCGGGCAGTTTCCCTTCGGTCTTGCGTTTCCGACTGTATCAGATCTTTCCGATCCGATTTCCTCGGTGCTTTCCAGGTTCTCGCTCTCGCGTTTCCCTTTCCGGCGACTCCGACTTTATCAGAGATTCTGAGTCGGAATTTCCGCCCCGCTCGGGTGGTTCCAGGCACGCAGTTGTGCCGGGTTCCCGTTCAGGCGGAGCCGTAAACGTACTGGAGCGGGGCGCCCCGATGCAAATCGAGGCGCCCCGCTCCTGGTTGGCGCGTGTCCGAGGTCAGACCTCGACGACGACCGGGAGGATCATCGGGCGTCGGCGGTAGGTGTCGGAGACCCACTTGCCCAACGTGCGGCGGATGAGTTGCTGCAGCTGGTGGGGCTCGACCACGCCGTCCTGGGCGGAGCGTTCCAGCACCTCGGTGATCTTCGGGACGACGTCCCCGAAGGCGGAGTCGTCGATACCGGAGCCCCGTGCCTGGACGTGCGGACCGCCGGTGATCTTTCCGGTGCTGGAGTCCATCACCACGAAGACCGAGATGATGCCCTCGTCGCCGAGGATCTTGCGGTCCTTGAGCGCGGGCTCGCCGACGTCACCGACCGAGAGGCCGTCGACGTACACGTATCCGGCCTGGACCTTGCCGGAGATCTTGGCCTTGCCCTCGACGAGGTCGACCACGACGCCGTCCTCGGCGATCACGATGCGGTCGTGCGGGACGCCGGTGAGAGCACCGAGTTCGGCGTTGGCGCGCAGGTGACGCCATTCGCCGTGGACGGGCATCAGGTTCCGCGGCTTGCAGATGTTGTAGAAGTACAGCAGCTCGCCGGCGGAGGCGTGGCCGGAGACGTGCACCTTGGCGTTGCCCTTGTGGACGACGTTCGCGCCCCAGCGGGACAGGCCGTTGATGACGCGGTAGACCGCGTTCTCGTTGCCCGGGATCAGGGACGAGGCGAGGATGACCGTGTCTCCCTGGACGATGCGGATCTGGTGGTCGCGGTTCGCCATCCTCGACAGGGCCGCCATCGGCTCGCCCTGGGAACCCGTGCAGACGAGCACGACCTCGTTGTCCGGGAGGTCGTCCAGTGTCTTGACGTCGACCACCAGGCCCGGCGGGACCTTCAGGTATCCGAGGTCGCGCGCGATGCCCATGTTGCGGACCATCGAGCGGCCGACGAAGGCGACCCGGCGGCCGTACTCGTGGGCCGCGTCGAGGATCTGCTGGATGCGGTGGACGTGGCTGGCGAAGCTCGCGACGATGATCCGCTTGTGGGCGCCGGCGAACACCTGGCGCAGCACGTTGGAGATGTCACGCTCGGGCGGGACGAATCCCGGGACCTCGGCGTTGGTGGAGTCCGAGAGCAGGAGGTCGATGCCCTCCTCGCTCAGCCGGGCGAACGCGTGCAGGTCCGTGAGACGGCGGTCCAGCGGAAGCTGGTCCATCTTGAAGTCGCCGGTGTGGACGGCCATGCCCGCAGGGGTGCGGATGGCGACCGCGAGGGCGTCCGGGATGGAGTGGTTGACCGCGATGAACTCGCAGTCGAAGGGGCCGATGCGCTCGCGCTGGCCCTCGGCGACTTCGAGCGTGTACGGGCGGATGCGGTGCTCCTGGAGCTTCGCCTCGATGAGGGCGAGAGTCAGCTTGGAGCCGATGAGCGGGATGTCCGGCTTCTCGCGGAGGAGGAAGGGGACACCTCCGATGTGGTCCTCGTGGCCGTGCGTGAGGACGATGCCCTCGATGTCGTCGAGGCGGTCCCTGATGGACGTGAAGTCCGGCAGGATCAGGTCGATTCCGGGCTGCTCCTCCTCGGGGAAGAGCACTCCGCAGTCGACGATCAACAGGCGGCCGCCGTATTCGAAGACCGTCATGTTCCGGCCGATTTCGCCGAGGCCGCCGAGTGGGGTGACCCTGAGGCCGCCCTCGGGGAGCTTGGGCGGCGGGCCGAGTTCAGGATGCGGATGACTCAAAAGACTCTCCTCACCACGCGCGCCACGTACCTGGTAGGGCACGTGGCGCGCGTGACGTTCGTGCAGTAGCAGTTGTCTGTGTGGGGTGCAGGCCGGTGGCCTGCGGGATCATGCGTATTCAGTTGTGAAGTCTGTGATTAGAGCTGTACCCCGCCGGCGGCAAGATCGATCTTGAGCTGGGTGGTCTCCTCGGGCGACAGCTCGACCATGGGGGCGCGCAGCGGCCCGGCGGGCAGACCCTGGAGGGTGAGCGCGGCCTTGGTGGTCATGACGCCCTGGGTGCGGAACATGCCGGTGAAGACCGGGAGCAGCTTCTGGTGGATCTCGGTGGCCTTCTGGACGTCGCCCGAGAGGTAGGCGTCGAGCATGGCACGCAGGTCCGGGGTGACGACGTGGCCGACGACGGAGACGAAGCCGACCGCGCCCACGGAGAGCAGCGGCAGGTTCAGCATGTCGTCGCCGGAGTACCAGGCGAGGCCGGAGCGGGCGATGGCCCAGCTGGCTCGGCCGAGGTCTCCCTTGGCGTCCTTGTTGGCGACGATGCGCGGGTGCGCGGCGAGGCGCACGATCGTCTCCGTGTTGATCGGCACACCGCTGCGGCCCGGGATGTCGTAGAGCATCACCGGCAGCTCGGTCGCGTCGGCGATGGCCGAGAAGTGCCGGTAGAGGCCCTCCTGGGGGGGCTTGTTGTAGTACGGCGTGACGGTCAGCAGGCCGTGCGCGCCGGCCTTCTCGGCGGCGCGTGCCAGCTCGATGCTGTGGTGGGTGTCGTTCGTGCCGACGCCGGCGACGACGTGGGCGCGATCGCCGACCGCCTCCAGCACGGCTCGTACGAGGTCCGCTTTCTCCGCGTCGCTGGTGGTCGGGGACTCGCCGGTGGTGCCGTTGATGATCAGGCCGTCGTTGCCTGCGTCCACCAGGTGGGCGGCGAGCCGCTGTGCGCCGTCGAGGTCGAGTGCGCCGTCCGCCGTGAAGGGCGTGACCATGGCGGTGAGGACCCTCCCGAAGGGGGTCTGCGGAGTGGAGGTCGGAGCCATGGGTAACACGCTACTCGCTGCTCAACGCGTGGTCTGCCCTCGGGGGACACGACAAAGCACGACAAATATGGAGCCCGGCACTGCCTGCTCGGGGGTTCAAGCAGTGCCGGGTCCGTTTGATCAGGCTAGATGAACTTCTCGAAATGCCGCAATACGGACACTTCGCTCGGCTGATCCGTACATCTGTACCGCGCGGCTCGTGGGGCGCGCGCTACGGCGCCACACGACCGTTCGCATTGAAGGCCGCGTAGGTGAGCGGCATGAGCCGGGCCCACTCCTCCTCCATCCGCTCCCCGACCATCTCGATCTCCCGCTGCGGGAAGGACGGCACCTTCGCCAGCTCGTGCTGGGTGCGCAGGCCGAGGAAGTGCATCAGCGAGCGCGCGTTGCACGTGGCGTACATCGAGGAGAAGAGGCCGACCGGGAGGACCGCGCGGGCCACCTCACGGGCCACACCGGCGGCGAGCATCTCCTGGTAGGCCTCGTACGCCTGGCGGTACGAGTCCTCCATCACACGGCCCGTGAGCTCCTGCTGCGCCTGCGTGCCCTCGACGAAGACGTACTTGCCGGGGCGGCCCTCCTGGACCAGCTTGCGGGACTCGTCCGGGACGTAGAAGACGGGCTGGAGCTCCCGGTACCGGCCCGATTCCTCGTTGTACGACCAGCCCACGCGGTGCCGCATGAACTCGCGGAAGACGAAGATCGGGGCGCTGATGAAGAAGGTCATCGAGTTGTGCTCGAAGGGGCTGCCGTGACGGTCCCGCATGAGGTAGTTGATCAGGCCCTTCGAGCGCTCCGGGTCCTTCTGCAGCTCGTCCAGGGACTGCTCCCCCGCGGTGGAGACACGGGCGGCGAACAGCACGTCGGCGTCGGACGCGGTGTGCTTGATCAGCTCGACGGTGACATCGCTGCGGAAGCTGGGCTTGAGGTCGTCGGCGGGGGTGTCGGTCACGGTGCGGAGAGTCCTTCCCATCACAGGCTCGGGCGGCGCCCACTCTACGGGCCGCCTCTGACAACGGGGCGTTCGGTACCGTGCCGCGACATTCGGCGGCGAACTTCTGCGAATTCGGTGATTCTGGGCACCTCTTGAGACAATCGCTCGTCTGTATGGGTGACGGTGACTGCGTTCGAGTCACCGCCGCCCGCACACCCACGAGTCTCAGAGGAAGCCGCCCCATGTTCCGTCGGCGCGAGCCCGTCCCGTTCGCCTTCATCGCCGAAGCCGACAAGTTCCGCAGCAACGTCGCTCCCCCGCCCCGCGAGCGGGCCTCCGCCGGACAGATAGTCGGCCGGTGGCTCATAGGGCTCACCGTGGTCGCCGGACTCGCCGGTTCCCTGGTCCTCGGGATGCCCGCTCTCTCACAGGACCAGTCACCTGCCACGACGCAGCACTCCGAGGCGTCGGACGGCCGCTGACTCTTCCGGACCCCCAAGGGTGGTGAGCGGGCAGGGGGCTCGATAGCCTCACCGGGCACAGCCCATGCGTGGATCGAGTGAGGATCAGTCGTGCCCCTGCCCTTCCTGACGGCGGACCGTGCCTTTGACGAGGCGGCGGACGACCTCGCGCTGCCCTTCGACGACCTCGACCGCTGGCGGCGCCCCTACCGGCCCGGACCGTGGCGGGTGGGCGCGGCCGCGCTCGTCCTGCTGCTCGCCTCGTACGTGCTCGTCGCCGCGGTGATCATCGCCGTGGCCGGAACCCTCGCCGCGGCCGTGGCCTGTCTGACCGGCGCCCTGGTCGCGATACTGGCCGCGCTCCGGCTGCTGCGCATGGGCGTCTGGGTCAGTGCGCGGGGGCTGCGCCGAGTGGGCTTCTTCGTCACGAGCACGGCGCCGTGGCAGCAGGTCGTCGCCGTGCGGACCGTGCAGCAGCCGGTGCGCTGGCTCGGTCTGCCGCGCACCGTCCAGGGGCAGGCCCTGGTCCTCGTACGCCAGGATCGCGCCCCCGAGGACCTGCCGCCGCTGCTGACCACGCACAACGCCGACTTCCTGGCGCGTTCGGAGGCCTTCGAGCGGGCCGCGGACACCATCGAGGTGTGGGCGGACGAGTACCGGCGCGGCTGACAGGCGCGCCTGCGCGACGCGGCGACAGCAACGCCGCACGCGCCTCACGACATGACGAAAGGGCCGGTCCGCGGTGGCGGACCGGCCCTTTCGCGTCGCTCGATCCCGGTACGCAGCCCCCAAAGGCTTCGCGCCTCCCGCGCGAGGGCGGTCGAGCCGGCCTTGTGGCTACGCCTCCAGGGTTCTGCCCTCGCGCAGGGCGATGGCACGCTGCATCGCCTTGCGGGCGCGCGGGGTGTCGCGGGCGTCGTGGTAGGCGACCGCCAGACGGAACCAGCTGCGCCAGTCGTCCGGGGCGTCCTCGGTCTCGGCCTTGCGCCTGGCGAACACCTCGTCCGCCGAGTCACGGTCGATGCGGCCGCCCGCGGTGCGCTTCAGCTCGTCCACGGGCAGTCCGCCCTCGGCGTCGAGCTCGGCGGCCAGCCGGTTGGCCTTGCGGACGAACTGGGTGTTCTTCCACAGGAACCAGATACCGATGACCGGCAGGATCAGCACCGCGACACCGAAGGTGACGGTGATCAGGGTGCCGTTCTGGATGAGGAACACGCCCCGGCTGCCGACCAGGACGAAGTAGACGACCAGGACGGCGGCCGTGACGGCATAGGTGATCTTCGCGCGCATGTCTGCCAGCTATCTGTGTCCGTCCCCCGGCTCAGCCGAGGTCCAGGAAGTTTTCCAGGCCGAAGGTGAGTCCGGGCGTGGTCACCACGCGGCGGACACCGAGCAGGATGCCCGGCATGAAGCTGCTGTGGTGCAGGGAGTCGTGGCGGATGGTGAGCGTCTCGCCCTCCCCGCCGAGCAGGACCTCCTGGTGGGCCAGCAGGCCGCGCAGGCGGACCGCGTGCACCGGGACGCCGTCGACGTCCGCGCCGCGGGCGCCGTCCAGGGCGGTGACCGTGGCGTCGGGCTGCGGGGCGCTGCCCGCGCGTTCGCGGGCGGCGGCGATGAGCTGAGCGGTGCGCGTGGCGGTGCCGCTGGGAGCGTCCACCTTGTTCGGGTGGTGGAGCTCGACGACCTCGACGGACTCGAAGTACGGCGCGGCGACCTCGGCGAACTTCATGGTCAGGACTGCGCCGATGGAGAAGTTGGGCGCGATGAGCACGCCCGTCTCCGGGGACGCGGCCAGCGAGGTGTTGAGCTGCGCGAGGCGTTCGTCGGTCCAGCCGGTCGTACCGACCACGGCGTGGATGCCGTGCCGGACGCAGAAGTCGAGGTTGCCCATCACCGAGCCCGGCGTGGTCAGCTCGACCACGACCTCCGCGCCGGCCTCGACCAGCGACTCGAGCTTGTCGCCACGGCCCAGCGCACCCACCAGCTCCATGTCCTCGGCGGCCTCGACGGCTCGTACCGCCTCGGATCCGATCCGGCCCTTGGCACCGAGGACCGCCACGCGCAGCTTGCTCATTGCTTCGTTCCTTACAGAGACGGGATTTACGCGACCGCTTCGTGCAGACGGGACGCCTGCTTGTCCTTGAGCGGGCCGATGACCGACAGCGAAGGACGCTGTCCCAGGATGTCGCGGGCGACCGACCGGACCTCGTCCGGGGTGACCGCCGCTATCCGGGCCAGCATGTCGTCGACGGACATCTGCTCGCCCCAGCACAGCTCACTCTTGCCGATACGGTTCATCAGCGCACCGGTGTCCTCCAGACCGAGGACGGTGGAGCCCTGGAGCTGGCCGACGGCGCGGCCGATCTCGTCGTCCGACAGGCCGTGCTCGGCGACCTGGTCGAGCTCGTCGCGGCAGAGCTTGAGCACGTCGTGGACCTGGCTCGGGCGGCAGCCCGCGTACACGCCGAAGAGGCCGCAGTCGGCGAAGCCCGAGGTGTACGAGTACACGCTGTAGGCCAGGCCGCGCTTCTCGCGGACCTCCTGGAAGAGGCGGGAGGACATGCCGCCGCCGAGGGCGGTGTTCAGCACGCCGAGGGCCCAGCGGCGGTCGTCCGTGCGGGCCAGGCCGGGCATGCCGAGGACGACATGGGCCTGCTCCGTCTTGCGGCCGAGGAGTTCGACGCGGCCCGCGGTGCGGATGGACCGGCGGCCGTCGCGCGGGGCGATGGGGGCCGCGGCGGGGCTCCGGAACGCGCCGGCCTTCTCGAAGGCGGCACGGACCTGGCGGACGACCTTGTTGTGGTCGACGTTGCCCGCGCAGGCCACGACCAGGTGCGTCGGGTCGTAGTGCTTCTTGTAGAAGCGGCGGATGCGGTCCGCGGTGAGCGCGTTGACGGTGTCGACCGTGCCGAGGACCGGGCGGCCGAGGGGGTTGTCGCCGAACATCGTGTGCGCGAACAGGTCGTGCACGCAGTCGCCCGGGTCGTCCTCGGTCATCGCGATCTCTTCGAGGATGGCGCCGCGCTCCACGTTCACGTCGTCCTCGAGGATGAGCGAGCCGGTGAGCATGTCGCAGACCACGTCGATGGCGAGCGGGAGGTCGGTGTCGAGCACGCGCGCGTAGTAGCACGTGTACTCCTTCGCCGTGAACGCGTTCATCTCGCCGCCGACCGCGTCGATGGCGGCGGAGATGTCCAGGGCGGAACGGCGGGCGGTTCCCTTGAAGAGCAGGTGCTCCAGGTAGTGCGTGGCGCCGTTCAGCGACGGGGTCTCGTCGCGCGAGCCCACGTGCGCCCAGATGCCGAAGGTGGCCGAGCGGACCGAGGGCAGGGTCTCGGTGACGATGCGCAGGCCACCGGGGAGGGTGGTCTTGCGGACCGTGCCGATGCCGTTCGCGCCCTTGATGAGGGTTTGGGTACGGGCGACGGCCCGCGCCTCCGAGGAGGTGCGGGCCGTCGTCGTGGAGCTACTCGACGTCACTTGTCGGTGTCGTCCTTCTTCTCATCGTCGCCTTCACCCTCGATCACGGGGATCAGGGAGAGCTTGCCGCGGGAGTCGATCTCGGCGATCTCGACCTGGACCTTCTGGCCCACACCGAGGACGTCCTCGACGTTCTCCACGCGCTTGCCGCCGGCGAGCTTGCGGATCTGCGAGATGTGCAGCAGACCGTCCTTGCCCGGGAGCAGCGACACGAACGCACCGAAGGTCGTCGTCTTCACGACGGTGCCCAGGTAGCGCTCGCCGACCTCCGGCATGGTCGGGTTGGCGATGCCGTTGATCGTGGCGCGGGCGGCCTCGGCGGCCGGGCCGTCGGCGGCACCGATGTAGATGGTGCCGTCGTCCTCGATCGTGATCTCGGCGCCGGTGTCCTCCTGGATCTGGTTGATCATCTTGCCCTTGGGGCCGATGACCTCACCGATCTTGTCCACGGGGATCTTGACCGTGATGATCCGCGGGGCGTTCGGGGACATCTCGTCCGGCGTGTCGATCGCTTCCATCATCACGTCGAGGATGTGGAGGCGGGCGTCACGGGCCTGCTTGAGGGCCGCGGCCAGGACGGAGGCCGGGATGCCGTCCAGCTTGGTGTCGAGCTGGAGGGCGGTGACGAACTCCTTGGTGCCGGCGACCTTGAAGTCCATGTCGCCGAAGGCGTCCTCCGCACCGAGGATGTCGGTGAGGGCGACGTAGTGCGTCTGGCCGTCGATCTCCTGGGAGATCAGACCCATGGCGATACCGGCGACGGGGGCCTTGAGGGGCACACCGGCGTTCAGCAGCGACATGGTGGAGGCGCAGACCGAGCCCATGGACGTCGAGCCGTTGGAGCCGAGGGCCTCGGACACCTGACGGATCGCGTAGGGGAACTCCTCGCGGGTCGGCAGGACCGGCACGATCGCGCGCTCGGCGAGCGCGCCGTGGCCGATCTCGCGACGCTTCGGGGAGCCGACGCGGCCCGTCTCACCGACGGAGTAGGGCGGGAAGTTGTAGTTGTGCATGTAGCGCTTGCGGGTCACCGGGGAAAGGGTGTCCAGCTGCTGCTCCATGCGGAGCATGTTGAGGGTGGTGACGCCCAGGATCTGGGTCTCGCCACGCTCGAACAGCGCCGAACCGTGGACCCGCGGGATGGCCTCGACCTCGGCGGCGAGCGTACGGATGTCCGTGACGCCGCGGCCGTCGATGCGGATCTTGTCCTTGATGACGCGCTCGCGGACCAGCTTCTTGGTCAGCGCGCGGTACGCGGCGGAGATCTCCTTCTCGCGGCCCTCGAACTGCGGGAGCAGCTTCTCGGCGGCGATCTCCTTGACGCGGTCCAGCTCGGCCTCGCGGTCCTGCTTGCCGGCGATGGTGAGCGCCTGGGCGAGCTCGCTCTTGACCGCGGCGGTCAGGGCCTCGAGGACGTCGTCCTCGTAGTCCAGGAAGATCGGGAACTCGGCGGTCGGCTTGGCGGCCTTCGCGGCGAGGTCCGACTGCGCCTTGCACAGGACCTTGATGAAGGGCTTCGCGGCGTCGAGGCCGGCGGCCACGACCTCCTCGGTCGGCGCCTCGGCGCCACCCTTGACCAGCTGGATCGTCTTGTCGGTGGCCTCGGCCTCGACCATCATGATCGCGACGTCGCCGTCCTCCAGGACGCGACCGGCGACGACCATGTCGAAGACGGCGTCCTCGAGCTCGGTGTGCGTCGGGAACGCGACCCACTGGCCGTTGATCAGCGCGACGCGGACGCCGCCGACCGGGCCGGAGAAGGGCAGACCGGCCAGCTGCGTGGACGCGGAGGCGGCGTTGATCGCCACGACGTCGTACAGGTGGTCGGGGTTGAGCGCCATGATCGTGGCGACGACCTGGATCTCGTTGCGAAGGCCCTTCTTGAAGGACGGACGCAGCGGACGGTCGATGAGACGGCAGGTGAGGACCGCGTCCTCGGAGGGACGGCCCTCGCGGCGGAAGAAGCTGCCGGGGATCTTGCCGGCGGCGTACATCCGCTCCTCGACGTCCACCGTGAGGGGGAAGAAGTCGAGCTGGTCCTTGGGCTTCTTGGAAGCGCTGGTGGCCGACAGCACCATGGTGTCGTCGTCCAGGTACGCGACGGCGGAGCCGGCGGCCTGCTTGGCCAGGCGGCCCGTCTCGAAGCGGATGGTGCGGGTGCCGAAGGAGCCGTTGTCGATGACGGCCTCGGCGTAGTGGGTCTCGTTCTCCACTAGCGTTTTCTCCTCGTCTTCGTCCTGTCCTGCCCGTGTGGCAGGGGGACGGTGGCGGAGAGACGCGCCTTCTGGTGCGGGCCGGTCTTCGATCGAAGCACCCGGGGCTCGCTTTCCCCCGGGGGCCACTACCGAGGACCGGCGGCGGCGAGGTGCGCTTCTCCTCGTTCGTGTCGTGACGGGCCCTGCCCGGCGGGCACGGCCCCATCACGCTGTGTCGTACGTGTTGTGTCCTGCGTATTGCGTTGTGCTACCACACTACAAAGCGTCAGTGACACTCCGCACGTACAGAGACGTACAGCAGCACGTACAGCAAAAGGAGCGGTCCCCAGAAGATGTGGGAACCGCTCCCTTCACGGCGTCTTACTTGGCGCCCGCCGCACCGCGGCGGATGCCCAGGCGGTCGACCAGCGTACGGAAGCGCTGGATGTCCTTCTTGGCCAGGTACTGCAGCAGGCGGCGACGCTGACCGACCAGGATCAGCAGACCACGGCGGGAGTGGTGGTCGTGCTTGTGGGTCTTGAGGTGCTCGGTCAGGTCCGAGATGCGGCGCGAGAGCATGGCGACCTGGACCTCGGGGGACCCGGTGTCACCCTCCTTCTGACCGAACTCGCTGATGATCTGCTTCTTCGTAGCGGCGTCGAGCGACACGCGTACTCCTCGTAGTCTCTGAGTGGCCACCGAGTGCCCCTGGTCCACTTCTCAGGGGAGCTTCCGTTACTCGGGAGGCGGGGATCCGCTGGGCGCGGCCTCCAGAGCGCGAGGCTCCGGGGGTGCGTACACAAACGGCCGTCACACAGGGTACCAGCCCGGCAGGACCCGCCCGTCCGCCTCCCCGAACCCGGCCGGCCGCGCGGACCCGGCCACTACTGTGACGGCACAGGTCAGTCGCACGTGGGGAAGGGGCCGCCGGAACATGGCCGAGGAAGCGGACAAGGACGTGAAGGCGCGCAAGGAGCGGGAGAAGAACGAGCTCTACGCCCTCGACATCTCGGGCGTCGAATGGCACAGCGCGCCGGGTACGGAGGAGCACGAGGAGCGGGTCGAGATCGCGTATCTGCCCGAGGGCGCGGTGGCCATGCGGTCCTCCCTCGACCCGGACACGGTCCTTCGGTACACGGAGGCGGAGTGGCGGGCCTTCGTGCTCGGTGCGCGGGACGGGGAGTTCGACCTGGAACCCGCGCCGCACAACGGCGGTCCGGCGACGCTCTAGCGGTCCCGGAGGCACCGCGGCGCGAGGGGCCGGCGGGGACGGACGAGGGCCGGCGCGGGACGGAGTCTCCGCGCCGGCCCTCGTCTCCGTGACGGGTCGGCCTCCTCGTGACGGGTCGGCCTTCGCCGTGACGGGTCAGCGCACGTTTCCGATGCCGACCGCGGCCGGCACCGGGTCGTCGGGGTGCGCGGCGGACGCCGAGAGCTGGCGGGGCGAGAAGAACGCCCTGCCGTGCTCGAAGCGGATGTCGGACCACTCGGGGGTCTCCATACGAGTGGTGCCGTCCGGCAGATTGAAGAAGAGGAACGGCGTCTGCTTCCCGGTGGCGGGATCGATGCTCACGACGGCGGCGGGTCCGACCATGTCGGCACTCGGCCGGTAGGCCAGGAGCTGGTCCCCGTTCATCTTCACGGGCCACAGCGGCTGGAGCGGCCGCCCGTCGAACTTCCGCAGGCTCTTGCCCGTGTGCACGTCGTAGGCCACGATCCAGTTCTCCGGCTGGTCGATCTCGCCGTCGTCCTTGCTCGCCACGAACAACGCGTCCTTGCCCACGACCAGCGCGTAGCAGTTCTCCATGGCTCCGAAGTACTGCGTCCCGTCGAAGGAGCTGCCGCACATCGGATCGAAACGGCCGCCCTTCATGGAGATGGTGGCGCTGTGGCGGCCCTGGTCGTCCAGGGTGATCAGGTCGGTCACCGTGTAGTCCCCCGCGCCGACGGCGATGACCGGTGGATCGGAGGACGGCAGGTAGACCTCCGAGATGTTCTTCGTCATCTTGTAGGTCCACTGCGGCTTCCCGGTGCGCGGGTCGATCTTCTGCACCCGGTACGCGTGCTCGGACTCGTCTCCGCAGCGCAGCAGGACCAGCAGGCTCCGGCCGCCGGCGAAACCCTTGTCCTCGCACGTGGTGACACCGGTGCTCTTCCACAGTTGCTTGCCGTCGACCATGCCGTAGGCGACGGAGCCGTTGCCCCACGCCACCGCCACCGTGCCGCGCGCCATGGTGAGGTTCGTGTTGGTGACGTACGCGCTCTTCGCGTCGGGCATCGTCGCCGTCCACAGCTTCTTGCCGGTGTCGAGGTCGAAGAAGACGACCTCGTCGCAGACACCGGCGTCCTTGGTGCCCTTGCGCTTGGCCGGCTGGACGACGACGGCGGTACGTCCGTCCGCGGTGACGTGTTTCGTCGTCGCGCAGATGTGCCCGTCCAGCTCGATGGTCCAGGCCTTCTTGTCCCATTCGCCGAACTTGAAGCCCATGAGCTGGTTCTTGATGCCCTTGGCGAAGATCTTGTCGGTCGCCCAGGTGCCGGGGGCGTACCGCGTCTCGTCGTCCTTGAACTTCTCCTCGTCGTAGTCGACGACGAGTTCGCCCTCCGGCGTGCGCGGGACCCGCTCGACCGTCTCCCTGATCTCGTCGGGGGCCTGCGGGACCGCCACCGCCTTCTTCGACGGACCGTCGTCACCGTTCGCGTGCATGAGGAGCCAGCCGCCCGCGCACAGCGCCACCACGAGTACGGCGGCCACGACGCCGAACAGCCTTGTGCGGCGCCGTCTTCGCTGGTTGTCCGCCGTCAACGCGGACTGGGTGTACGGGGAGGGAGGCGGGCCGAAGCTCACGCGGAGAAGTCCTTTCGGAGGGAACCGTTCGGTGGCGGGGGAGCCCCCTACTATGCATGCCGCTTGATCGTGTACATACAGCGGGCAGCGGGTCTGTCGCGATGGCTTCGTTTGTCCGCATTGAAGGTCAATAGTGAGCGTGCGCAAGCCACTTCTGGGCAGGGTGTGACGGAGCGGGCGGCCGCGGTGGGGTGGGCGGGCCTGCCCTTGTGACAGTCATGGTGATTAGGCTGGGACAGGGCGCGACGCCAGAACCCGTGGAGGGGCCGCTCGCGTCTCAGGGGGAGCCGGGTCAATTCGGACGACCTCGTACGACTTCGGACGACCAAAAGCGTCAACGGACGCCGGCGGACGACAAGAAATCGGTCGCCCCGGCACGGCTTGAGGGTGCTCGACCACACCAGGAGGAATTGTGAACAGCGATCGGGACGGGATCCGCGGGGGCTGGGCCACACCCGGCGATGACCAGTCCGACGCGGAGTCCGCCGTCGAGACGACGGGCGAGTTCACCATCGACTACGCGCCGCCCGCCTGGTACACGCAGAACGCGTCGGGGACTCCGGCGAACTCCGGTGGTACGGAGGAGGAAGCGGAGGCGGCGCCGGCTCCCTCGGCCGCTGCGGACCCCTCGGCTCCGTCAACTCCCCCGGTGTCCGAGGCTCCTTCGGGCCCCGCGGCTCCTGAGGCCCTTTCAGCGGCGCAGGAGACGGCGGAGGCACCTGCCTCGCAGGCTCCGGGTGCGGCGCCCGTCGCGGACGCCGGAAGTCCGACGGCGCTGCCGGACATTCCCGTGGGCGGGTACCAGAGCCAGTGGGCGCCGCCTCCGGCCGCTGCGGTGGCCCCGGTTCCCTCGCCGGCACCCGTCGCTCCCATGGGCGCCTCCGACGAGATCGAGCCCGGCAACGGCGACCTGGAGAGCGGCGCCACCATGCGGATCTCCCCTGTCGCGCTGAAGCGGGAGTTCGCGGAGCGTGCCGCCGCCGCGGGCCAGGAGCAGCCCGAGAACGCGGGCGGGTCCGGGGCCGGGTCCGAGCCGGGACCGGATGCTCCGGCCACGGCCGACGTCACGTCCGCACCCGGCTCCGCCGCGGCGGACGCCGACTCCGCCGCGGACGCTTCCGCGGGTTCCGAAGCAGCGGAGGCCCACGTCGGAGACGACGTGCGGCACGTCGACGCGCAGGAGGACGCACCGGAGACGGTGAGCGAGGCGGACGCCGCCGCCGACACCGAGGACGTCGTGGACGGCGGTTCCGACGTGGGTGCCGAGGACGGCGCGGCGGACGAGCCGGCGGCGGAGGCTGCCGGAGCCGTGGACGACGCGGCCGGCACGACCGACGCCGTCGACGCCTCTGATGTGGCCGACGCCCCCGATGACGCCGATGCGCCTGGTGTCGCCGATGCCTCCGACGGTTCGGACGGTTCGGACCGTTCCGAGGCTTCCGGAGAGGCTGATGTCGTCGCGGACGTCGTGGCGCCGGTCTCCGCCGACGCGGGCGACGGGACCGGCGAGGTCGCCGACGCCGTACCGGACGACGCGGTCCCCGGCAGGGCCGACGGCGCCGTGAGCGACGCCGTCCATGACGACGTACGTGACGAGGCGGGCGACGAGGCCCGTGACGACGTGAGCGACGCGGTGCCGCAGGACGCCGACGCGGCCGACGCGCAGCCCGAGGACGCCCGGCCGCTGGACGAGCCCCGGGACGCCGTGCCCGTCGACCGACCCGGCGCGCCCGAGGCCGTGCAGGACGCGCCTCCCGCCTGGGCTCCCCCGCCGCTGCCGCAGGGCGGGCTGCCGCCCCTGCCGCCCGCGTACCAGCCGGCCGCTCCCGCTCCCGCGGCCCAGTGGCCGGCGTCCGACGAGTCCGCGACGCCCGAGCCCCCGGTGGCCGAGCCCGCACGGGCACAGGCGCCGCCGCAGATCCAGCCGTCGGCGCCCGCCCCGGGACAGCCGTTCCAGCCGCCCGCCCCGGCGCCCGGGCAACCGTTCCAGCCCCCCGCCCCGGCGCCCGGCCAGCCCTTCCAGCCCCCCGCCCCGGCGCCCGGCCAGGCCTTCCAGCCTCCCGCGCCCGCCCCGGCCCCGGCTCCCGGCCGGCCGTTCCAGCCGCCGGCCCCGCAGCCCGCGCCTCCCGCGTGGCCCTCTTCCGGTGGGCCCGCGTCGATGCCGCCGGCGCAGGGACCCGTGTCGGTGACGCCGCCCGCCCACGACAACCCCGTTCCGGTTCCGCCGCAGAGTCACGCACCGGCGCCGGGTGTCCCTGCCCCTGAAGCGCCCGCCGCGGCCTCCGCTCCGGTCCCGCCGCAGGGCGGCTACGGCTTCCCCAAGCCGAGCACTCCGGCCCCGAGCCCCACCCCGCAGGGCAGCTACGGCTTCCCGCAACCGGGCTCTCCGGCCCCCGCGCCGACGCCGACCGCCGCCCCTGAACCGCCGGCCCCCGCTGCCGCCAACCCGCCCGCTCCGGGCTCCGGTTACGGCTTCCCGCAGCCGGGCGCACCGGCCCAGGACGCGCCGGTGCCCAACCCGCCCGCCCCGGCGCCCGGTTACGGCTTCCCGCAGCCGACCACGCCCCCGGCGGCGCCGCAGACTCAGGGTGCGCAGCAGGGCTACGGATTCCCGCAGGCCCCCGCCGCCCCGGTCCCGCAGCCCGGCTTCGACCTCCCCCGGCCGGCCGCGACACCCGCGCAGTCGGAGGCGCCCGGTGCGGCGCAGCCACCGCTCCCGTCGGCGCAGCCGGCTCCTCCCCACCCGGCCCAGCCGGGACCGGCGCAGCAGCAGCCCGCCGCCCCGCACGTGCCGCAGCAGCCCACGGGTGCCGCTCCCGTCGATCCCCGTACGGGGACGGCCTGGCCGCAGCCCGTACAGCACGACCAGCGCCAGCCCACCAACCCGGGGGCGGCCCCGCTCGGCTACACCGCCGCGGTGGAGCTCTCCTCCGACCGACTGCTCAACAACAAGAAGCAGAAGCCCAAGAGCGGTCGTCCCGCCGCCGCGTCGTCGCGGTTCAAGCTGGGCGGCAAGAAGGAGGAGGCCGAGCGGCAGCGGAAGCTGGAGCTGATCCGTACGCCGGTGCTGTCGTGCTACCGCATCGCCGTGATCAGCCTCAAGGGCGGTGTGGGCAAGACGACCACGACCACCGCGCTCGGTGCGACGCTGGCCAGCGAGCGTCAGGACAAGATCCTCGCGATCGACGCCAACCCGGACGCCGGTACGCTCGGCCGCCGCGTGCGCCGCGAGACCGGCGCCACGATCCGTGACCTCGTCCAGGCGATCCCGTACATCAACTCGTACATGGACATCAGGCGGTTCACCTCCCAGGCCCCCTCCGGGCTGGAGATCATCGCCAATGACGTCGACCCGGCCGTGTCCACGACCTTCAACGACGAGGACTACCGGCGCGCCATCGACGTCCTGGGCAAGCAGTACCCGATCATCCTGACCGACTCGGGCACCGGTCTGCTGTACAGCGCCATGCGCGGTGTGCTCGACCTCGCCGACCAGCTCATCATCATCTCGACGCCGTCCGTCGACGGTGCGAGCAGCGCCAGTACGACGCTGGACTGGCTGTCCGCGCACGGGTACGCGGACCTCGTGTCCCGGTCCATCACGGTGATCTCCGGAGTGCGCGAGACCGGCAAGATGATCAAGGTGGACGACATCGTCAGCCACTTCGAGACGCGCTGCCGCGGCGTCGTGGTCGTGCCGTTCGACGAGCACCTGTCCGCGGGTGCCGAGGTGGACCTCGACATGATGCGGCCCAAGGTGCGGGAGGCCTACTTCAACCTCTCGGCGATGGTGGCCGAGGACTTCGCGCGGCACCAGCAGTCGCACGGGCTGTGGACGAACGACGGCAACCCGCCGCCGGTCGCCGCCCCGCCGATGCCGGGTCAGTACGTCCCCGGGCAGCCCGTCCCTGGGCAGCCTGTCCCCGGGCAGCAGGCTCCGGGGCAGCACAACCCCGGACAGGTTCCGCAGCCGGGCGGCCCGCAGCCCGGACAGCCGTACGGCCAGCCCTACCCGCAGCCGGGACAGCCCTACCCGGCGCAGCCCGGTCAGGCGTACCCGCAGCCGAGCCTGCCGCCGCAGGCCCCCCAGGGCCAGGCCCCGCAGCCACAGCCGCAGCCGCAGCCGGGACAGCCTTACGCGCAGCCCGGGCAGCCGTACCCGCCCGCGCAGCCGGCACCGGGGCAGCCGTACCAGCCGAACCAGGGCCAGACGCCTCCCCCGCCGCCTCAGCACTAACCCGATCGGCCCCTCCTGGGGGACCGATTCACGCTCGGGCCCGCACCGTCCACGGACGGTGCGGGCCCTTCGCGTGTGCAGGGACGTCTTGAGCCGTCAGGCCGTCACCAGGGCAGCTTCACCGGTCTGAACCAATGAGCGAAAAATCCGCGCCAACTCGTTATTTCCGCAGGCCACATGGGGTTCATGTGCCGTTGACTCGCGTCGACCGCCGCTGATAGACACACACATCAACCCCGCCGGCGCCATCCCGATCAAGTCGTTCAACCAGCCATCTCTGCGCAAGCGATGACGTGAGGTCACCGACCCATGAACACACAGGATCAGCACCACAGAGGGCTCCTGCGTCCGCGGCTCGTCGCCGCCGCAGGTGCCGCAGCGCTCACCCTCACCGCCGGTCTGGCGACCCCGCTCAACCCGGCGCCGCACCAGGCCCAGGCCAAGGAGAACAAGAAGGTCCTCACCGTCGCGGTCGCGCAGAGCGTCGACTCGCTGAGTCCGTTCCTGGCGTCACGGCTGGTCAGCACGAGCATCCACCGGCTCATGTACGAGTACCTGACCAACTACGACCCGGCGGACAACCACGCGATCCCCGGCCTCGCCACCAAGTGGGAACCGTCCGCCGACAAGCTCACCTGGACCTACACGATCCGGTCGAACTCGAAGTGGTCGGACGGTCAGCAGGCCACCGCCGAGGACGCGGCCTGGACGTTCAACAAGATGATGACCGACGAGGGCGCGGCCACCGCGAACGGCAGCTTCGTCGGCAACTTCAAGAAGGTCACGGCCCCCAGCGCCACCAAGCTCGTCATCGAGCTGAAGAAGCCGCAGGCCACGATGGCCGCGCTCGACGTGCCGATCGTGCCCAAGCACGTCTGGGAGAAGGTCGGGGACTTCACGAAGTTCAACAACGACAAGCAGTTCCCGATCGTCGGCAACGGGCCGTTCATCCTGACGGACTACAAGCCGGACAGCTACGTACGCCTGAAGCCCAACAAGAGCTTCTGGCGGGGCGCCCCCAAGTTCGACGAGCTGGTCTTCAAGTACTACAAGGACGGCGACGCGGCCGTCGCGGCCCTCCAGAAGGGCGAGGTGTCCTTCGTCTCCGGCCTCACGCCGGCCCAGTCGACGGCGCTCAAGAGCCAGCAGAACATCAAGGTGAACGACGCCCCCGGCCGCCGCTTCTACGCCCTCGCCACCAACCCCGGTGCCCAGGCGAAGAACGGCAAGAAGTTCGGTGACGGCGCCGAGTCGCTGCTCGACCAGAAGGTGCGGCAGGCGCTCTTCCTCGCGATCGACCGCAAGACCCTCATCGACAAGGTCTTCCAGGGCCACGCCGTGGCGGGCGAGGGCTACATCCCGCCGCGCTTCTCGACGTACTTCTGGAAGCCGGAGGCGAGCCAGCAGCTGGCGTACGACCCGGCCAGGGCCGCGAAGCTCCTCGACGAGGCGGGCTACAAGAAGAACGGCGACGGCAAGCGCGTCGAGAAGAACGGCAAGCCGATCAACTACCGGGTCCTCTGCCACGCCACCGACCCGAACGACAAGGCGGTCGGACAGTACCTGAAGGAGTGGTACGGCAAGCTGGGCATCGGTGTCACCCTCAACTGCCTGGACAACGTGACCGACCCCTGGCTGGCGGGCACCTACGACCTGGCGTTCGACGGCTGGTCCGTCAACCCCGACCCCGACTTCGTCCTGTCGATCCACACCTGCGGGGCGCTGCCCGCCACCCCCAAGGACACCGGGGCCACGGACAACTTCATCTGCGACAAGAAGTACGACGAGCTGTACGACCAGCAGCTCGCCGAGTACGACACCGCCAAGCGGGCGGACATCGTCAAGCAGATGGAGTCGCGGCTGTACGACACCGGGTACATGAACGTCATGGCGTACCCGAACGCGGTCGAGGCCTACCGCACCGACCAGATCAAGTCGATCGAGACGATGCCGAAGGCCGCGGGCAACATCTACGGCCAGGACGGTTACTGGAGCTGGTGGTCGGCGGTCCCGGCGGGGTCCTCCGGTGAGTCCTCCGACAGTTCGAGCTCGACGGGCGTCATCATCGGCATCGTCGCGGGCGTCGTCGTCCTCGCGGGCATCGGGGCGTTCTTCGCGATGCGGAGGCGCTCGACGGCCGAGGACCGTGAGTAGGACCCGCATCGCCCCCGAGGGAACCCCCGGGAACACATGCGGGGTCCCCCATGAACGCACGAGCGAATGAGTAGTCCATGACCGCTGAGGCAACACCCTCGCTGGTCGAGGCGACCGACGGTCCGGCGGAAGCCGGGCCGTCGGTCCGCGGGCCCAGGGCGCGTACCAGAACCGCGTATCTGCGGTATGTGGCCGGCAAGTTGGGCGGCGCGGCCGTCTCCCTGCTGGCCGTCCTCGTCACCAGCTTCTTCCTGTTCCGGCTCATCCCCGGCGACCCGGTCAAGTACATGACGGGCGGCCGTCAGGTGTCCGCCGAGCAACTCGCCAACTATCGCAAGGAGTTCGGGCTCGACCTTCCGATGTGGGAGCAGTTCACGGACTACTGCGGCAAGGCGCTCACCGGCGATCTCGGCACCTCGTACCAGTTCCGGGCCCCCGTCATCGACAAGATCACCGAGGCGCTGCCGAACACCCTGCTGCTCACCGGCACGGCGTTCGTGCTCTACACCGCGCTCGGCATCTTCATCGGCACGCGCTCCGCGTGGCGCAACGGCGGGCTGAGCGACCGGGTCAACACCGGTCTCGCGCTGACCCTTTACTCCATTCCGTCCTTCTGGCTGGGCCTGCTCCTCATCATCGTGTTCTCGGTGGGCATGGGCCCCATCCCCGGTCTCTTCCCCACCGGGGGCATGGAGTCGGGGGGCAAGGAGGGTTTCGCGTACGTCATGGACGTGGCCCACCATCTGATCCTCCCGGTGGTGACACTGGTCGCGGTCGAGTACGGGCAGACCCTGCTCGTCACGCGATCGGCCCTGCTCGACGAGATGGGCAGCGACTATCTGACGACCGCCAGGGCGAAGGGGCTGCGGGACGACCTCGTTCGCCGTCGGCACGCCGTGCCCAACGCGCTGCTGCCGACCGTGACGCTGATCTTCATCAACCTCGGCCGGACGGTCGCGGGAGTGATCCTCGTCGAGACCGTCTTCTCCTGGCCGGGCCTCGGCGGGCTCTTCTACCAGGCGCTGAGCGTGCCGGACCTGCCCCTGGTGCAGGGGCTGTTCTTCGTCTTCGCGGCAGCAGTGATCGTGATGAACACGCTCGCCGACCTGATCTATCCGCTGCTGGACCCACGGGTGGGCCGATGACCACGACCGAGTCGGACGGGCCGATGACGACCGAACCCACGGCGGCTTCGAAGGGCGTCCCCACGACGGCGAGGAGCCCCCGTGCCCTCGCCTGGCAGCGCCGCCGTCATTCCGCCGCCCGTTTCTGGAAGCAGTACCGCACCCACCACGCCGGCGTCTTCGGACTCGCCGCCCTCGGGCTCTGCGCGCTCATCGCGCTGACCGCGCCGCTGACCGTCGGCTCCGACGTGCAGAGCGTGACCGACGCACCGGGCGATCCCATGGAGAGCCCGAGCACCGAATTCCCGCTGGGAACTGACCAGTTCGGGCGCAATCTGCTCGGGCTCGTGGTGTGGGGCGCCCGGGTCTCGCTGCTCGTGGGACTGCTCGCCGCCGTGCTCTCGGTCGCGATCGGCGCGCTCATCGGCATCACCGCCGGACACTTCAAGGGCTGGTACGCGACCGTGATGATGCGGATCACGGACTGGTTCCTGGTGATGCCCACACTGGTCCTCGCGATCGCGCTGGCCACCGTCATGAGCCGGTCGCTCGGCACGATCATCCTGGCGATCGGCGTGACGACCTGGCCGACGACGGCGCGTCTGGTGCGCGCGCAGACCCTGGCGGTGGAGTCGCGGCCGTACATCGAACGGGCCAAGGCGCTCGGCGGCGGACACTGGCACATCATGACCCGGCACGTGCTGCCCAATGTGATGCCGCTGGTGCTGGCGCAGACGACCCTGATCATCTCCTCCGCGATCCTCGCCGAGGCGACCCTCGCCTTCCTCGGGCTCGGTGATCCCACGGTGGTGTCATGGGGCGGGCTGCTCCAGGACGCTCGGGAGGCCGGCGCGGTCAGCGCCGGGAAATGGTGGTACCTGGTACCGCCCGGTGTCGCGATCGCCGTGGTCGCGCTGGCGTTCACGCTGTGCGGGCGCGCCGTCGAGTCCGTCCTCAACCCCAAGCTGGGAGTGGCACGTTGACCCTGCTGGAGGTCAGGAACCTCGAAGTGACCTATGCGGGCGGCGCGGCCGCCGTCCGCGGCGTGGACCTGTCGCTCGACGCGGGCCAGAAGCTCGGTGTGGCGGGCGAGTCCGGCTGCGGCAAGTCCACGCTGGCGCTCGCGCTGCTGCGGCTGCTTCCCGCGGGGACGCGAACGAGCGGGGAGATCCTGCTCGACGGCGAGGACGTCCTGAAGATGAAGTGGGGGCAGGTGCGGGCGGTGCGCTGGGCGGGCGCCTCGATCGTCTTCCAGGGCGCCATGCACTCGCTGAACGCGGTCCACCGCATCGGCGACCAGATCGCCGAGCCGATCCTGCTGCACAGGAAGGCGACGCCCGCGGGCGCCCGGAAGAAGACCGGCGAACTGCTCGAACACGTCGGCCTGCCCGCCGCCCGCGCGAGCGCCTATCCGCACGAACTGTCCGGCGGTCAGCGCCAGCGCGTCATGATCGCCATGGCGCTGGCCTGCGACCCGCGGCTGGTCATCGCCGACGAACCGACCACGGCGCTCGACGTGATGATCCAGGCGCAGATCCTCCGTCTGATCGAGCAGCTGGTCAGCGAGCAGGACCTGGGTCTCGTCATGATCAGCCACGACCTCGCGGTGCTGGCCGACACCTGTGACCGCCTCGCCGTGATGTACGCGGGCCGCGTCGTCGAGGAGGGCCCGGCCCGGCAGGTGTACGAGGACGCCCGGCACCCGTACGGCAAGGCCCTGTCGGCCGCCTTCCCCCGTATCGGCGACACGGCGTCCCGGTTCGCGCCGCGCGGGCTGCCGGGCGATCCGCCGGACCCGTCCGCGCTGCCGTCCGGATGCACGTTCCACCCGAGGTGCCCGGTGGCCCTGGACTCCTGCATGACCGAGGACCAGGAGCTCCGCGACGCGGGCACGGCGCGGTGGGCGGCCTGTGTGCACGCGGGCGCGTCGGTACCCCAGCCGGGCAGCCCGGCGGAAGAAGCCAGGAGCAGCACGCCATGACCACTGACACCGCTGACACCGCCGCGCCGGCCGCTCCGCTGCTGCGCGCAGAGGACCTGCACGTCTCGTTCGCCGGGCGCAACGGCGCCGCCCGCGCGCGGGCGGTCGACGGCGTCGACCTCGACATCCGGCGCGGCGAGATCGTCGCCCTGGTCGGCGAGTCGGGCTGCGGCAAGACGACACTCGCGCGCTCGCTCCTCGGTCTCGTCCCGCCGACCGGCGGGCACGTCACCTTCGACGGCAAGCCGCTCGACTACTCCTCGCGCGCCCTGAAGGCGTACCGCAAACGCGTCCAACTCGTCCTCCAGGACCCGAGCGGCTCGCTCAACCCCCGGCACACCGTGTATGACGCGGTGGCGGAGGGTCTGCGCATCCACGGGTACGGCGGGGACGAGCGGGCGGCCGTCGCGGAGGCCCTCTCCCGGGCCGGACTGCGCCCGCCGGAGCGCTTCTTCCTCCGGTACCCGCACGAGCTGTCCGGCGGTCAGCGCCAGCGGGTGGTGATCGCCGGAGCCCTCGTCCTGGAGCCCGAACTCATCGTCGCCGACGAGCCGGTGGCCTCGCTGGACGCGTCGGTGCGCGGCGAGATCCTCGCCCTGCTGCTGCGCCTGCGCACCGAACTCGGCCTGTCCGCCCTGGTGGTGACGCACGACCTGGGTCTGGCGTGGAACATCGCCGACCGGGTCGCGGTGATGTACCTCGGCCGTATCGTCGAGACGGGCGAGGTGGAGCAGGTACTGACGGCGCCCCGGCACCCCTACACCCAGGCCCTGCTCTCCGTGCTGCCGGAGGCACCGGGCGATCCGGTCGTGCTGACGGGCGAGCCCCCGGACCCGTCCCGCATCCCGGCGGGCTGCCGCTTCCACGCCCGCTGCCAGATCCTCGCGAGCGGCGAGGCCGAGCGGGCCGGTGTGGCGGACGCCTGCCGCGGCCGGGACCTGGAGGTGCTCGACGGCGCCGGCGGGACGCAGGTGGCCTGCCACTGGGCCCGGGCGACGGTCGCGGGCTGACCACGACGACGGGGGCGGCCGGTGCTTCGGAGCACCGGCCGCCCCCGTCGTCGTACCGAAGAGTGCTGGGCGACTACGCCGGAGGGGCGGAGTCGGCCTCGTAGGCCTCGATGAGCTCGCGCGACCGCTTCACGTCGTCCCCGATGGCTTCCAGCAGCGCCTCGATCGAGTCGAACCTGGCCTGGCCGCGGACGAAGGCGAGGAAGTCGACGGCGACGTGGAGGCCGTAGAGATCGAGGCCGACGCGGTCGATGGCGTAGGCCTCGACCGTGCGCTCGGTGCCGTCGAACTGCGGGTTCGTGCCGACGGAGATCGCGGCGGGCATCGCCTCGTCCGCGACGTGCAGCCAGCCGGCGTACACGCCGTCCGCGGGGATGGCCGTGTGCGGGAGGGTCTCCACGTTGGCCGTCGGGAAGCCGAGCTCCCGGCCGCGCTGGGCGCCGCGGACGACGACGCCCTCGACGCGGTGCGGGCGGCCGAGGATCTCCCGCGCGCCCTCGACGTCGCCCTCGGCGACGAGCCGCCGGGTCAGGGTCGAGGAGAACGGCTCTCCGCCGCCCGCCTCACCCGTGACGTACAGGTCGACGACCTCGACCTCGAAGTCGTACGTCTCGCCCTGCTCGCGCAGGAAGTCGACGTTGCCCGCGGCCTTGTGTCCGAAGCGGAAGTTCGGGCCCTCGACGACAGCCTTCGCGTGGAGCTTGTCGACCAGGACCTTCACGACGAAGTCGGCGGGCGACAGCTTCGAGAACTCGCTGGTGAAGGGGAGGATGAGCAGCGCGTCCACGCCCAGCTCGGCCATCAGCTCCGCGCGGCGGTGGTGCGGGGCGAGCAGCGGGGGGTGGCTGCCGGGGCGCACGACCTCGCTCGGGTGCGGGTCGAACGTCACGACGACCGACGGCACGCCCAGCTCGCGAGCGCGGTCCACGGCATGCTTGATGATCAGCTGGTGCCCGCGGTGGACTCCGTCGTAGGAGCCGATGGTGACGACGCTGCGCCCCCAGTCCTGGGGGATGTCCTCCAAGCCACGCCAGCGCTGCACTGTGACCGCTCCTTGTCGAACCCGTGTCCGTGATTGCCTCATTCGCAGCTCTAAGGGTGCCATGCCGTGTGCGTTCGGCTTGCATCGGCATCGAGCTGTGACGAGGAGCACGGACCCGGAGCGGGCGGCGGGCGGGGCTCGGGGTCACGCCGGGACCCGGACTCCGGCCAGGTTCTCGATCATGCGGCGGGTGCTCGGTCCTACGACCGCGGCCCATTCCCCGGGGGAACCGGTCAGCCAGCGGGCCAGCAGGACGGCGAATCCCGGGACGTTCCGCGCCAGGTCGACGAGGCCGCGGTCGAAGCCGGTGGCTCCGGCCGGGGTGCGCACGAGGAGAAGGCCTGCCCGGTGCACCAGCTCCCGGGTGGGCTCCTCGCCCCGGCGGTCCGCTCCGTCCGCGGCGGCCTTGAGCAGGCTGCCGAGGACGGCCGGGTCGTGTTCCCGCGCGAGGAGCAGGTCCAGCAGCTCGCGGCGCAGGGGGCGCGACGTGCGGCTGCCGGGCGCCGCGAGAACCTCGGCGAGCGCCGCGCGCACCGGGGTGCGGCAGCCGTCCAGCAGACCACCGACCAGCGGCAGCAGCACGGCGCGTACCGCGGGCCCCTGTTCCAGCCGCCGGTCCACGTACGCGGCGACGTGGGCGGCGGCGTCGGGGCGCAGCTCCACGGCTTCCCGCACCAGTGCGGCGACGCGGCGGGCAAGGGCGGGCGTGGTGACGTCGGCGAGGGTGCGCAGCGTCTCGCCGGTGCCGGGACCCGGGCCGCGCAGCCGGGTCCGGATCGCTTCGAGCACGGGGTCCGGGTGGGTGGTGAGCGCCGCGACCAGCGCGCCCGGGGGGAGGCCCGGGTCGCCGGCGGTGAAGCGGTCCAGGGCCTGCGGGAGGTACCGGGCGCGGGTGCGCGGGTCCCGGACGAGGAGGCCGAGCGCGCCGCCGTGCAGCGTGCAGTCCGCGGGGCGGGAGAGCAGGGCGAGCGCCGCGTAGCGCAGGAGTTCGCGGTCGGCCTCGGTCCGCACGAAGGGCGCGGCCCGCAGTCCGTACGTCACCGCGGCCACGCGCCGTGCGGGCCGCTCGTCGTGCGCCCAGCGGTCCACGGCCCGGCACACGGCCGACGGCTCCTCCTCCGCCAGCACGGCGAGCAGTTCGTCGCCTCGTCGGTGCGCGCTGTCGACCAGCGCCTCGGCCAGGTCGTCCAGTGCCCGTCCCCGGTGCGCGTACAGCAGGGCCTGTGCGGCGGTCGCCACGGTGGCGTGCGGGGCCGCGGGGAGGGGCCGCTCGTCGTCGAACCAGCCCGTCAGGTGTCGCTGTACGGCGGTGGGGTCGGCGGCGAGCAGTCGGGCGACGGCGTCCAGGCAGCGCGGGGCCGTCGGAGCGGCACGGAACCCGCTCTCGCGCGCACCGCGCGTGGCAGCGTCCCCGACACCTCCGGTGCCCCCGACATCCCCGGTGCCCCCGAGATCCGTGGTGGCCCCGACGCCCCCGGTGCCCCCGGTGCCCCCAGCGTCCGCGGTCCCCGGGAAGCCGTCCCGCGGTGCCGTCGGACGCGCGGCCGGCCGGGCTGTCTCGTCGGCGCCCCCGGGAGCCCTGGGGCGGCGTGGTACTTCCGTGCCCCCGGCAACGCCCGCACGGCGCGCCTCGTCCGCGACCACCAGTCGCCTCAGCAGGTCGAACCGCTCGGTGTCGGGGACGGGCAACGCCTCCCAGAAACCGGGCCCGAACTCCGCGGGTACGCCCCGCCCGGTCTCCCGCCAGGTCACGATCCGCTCGGCGAGCCGGCGCAGCACGCCGATGTACGGCATCGCGTCGGGCACCCGCAGCAGCACCTCCGCGCAGAGCCGGGTCGCCCACCAGGCGGGGTCGCCGAGCGGTCCGGGGGTCTTCGGCAGCAGGTCGTCCACGGCGTCGGCCAGGTCGTCCAGCCGGCGGGCCAGTTCGGCGGCGCCCTGCTGCCGGGCCAGGAGGAGCAGCGTCTCCACGACGGGGCCGATGCGGTGACGGGGTACGGGGACCGCGCGGGCGTCGGCGGTCCTGGCGGGCCGGGAACGGCGCGAGGGTGTCGTTCGCTGGGCGGGCACCTGCGGCGACGCCGGTGGGCGCCTGCGGTGCACGAGGGCGCGCAGAGCCGGCTCCAGGTCGAGGTGGGTGCCCTGGATCCAGTCGGCGAGCTCCTCGTAGGCGAACCGGTAGCCGTCGCCCGCGGGGACGAGGAGGCCCTCTGTGAGGACGGCGGAGGCCCAGCCGCAGGTCCCGGCGAGCCGTCCTCCGGGAACGGGCCCCCAGGGGAAGACGGTCTCGAAGGACGCGCGATCCAGCTCGCCCTGCCCCGGGCCCAGACAGCGCCGCGCGGCCTCGTGGACCTGGCGGGAGACAAGGGCGGCGAGTCTGCGCACCGCGTTGCCCCGCACGCCGTTCGCCGCGGCGAGGCGCACCGCGACGCGCAGACACATCAGGTCGAGGTAGGCGGAGAACACCTCGTCCCGGTCGGGACGCCCGGCCGGATCGCCGGGCAGCGCGGCCCGCACCTCGGAGAACAGCCGCAGGACGAGCGGGTGGCGTGCGTCGGCTCCGGCGAGCGCGCCTTCGGCGATCCCGGCGCGGGCCCGGGCGAGCCGTGCCTCGTCCTCCGTCAGGTCCCCCAGGGGTACGCAGGCGGGCAGCCGCCCTTGCGGGGATGCGGTCCCCGGGGCCGCGCCGTGCAGCAGGTCGGCGGGGAAGCCGGCACCCGCCTGCTCCCAGTACTCGGCACGGCATCCGACGACGAGCCGTGCCCCTGTCTCGCGCAGCCAGTCGGCGGTCCCGGCGGTCCATTCGGGCAGCCGGTGGGCGAGGTCGGGGGGCATCTCCTCGGGGCCGTCGAGGAGGAGCAGCAGCGGCCGCCCCGTCCCGCGCGCCAGCCCGGCCAGCCGCTCGGGCCCGATGTCGCCCAGCTCTCCCTCGTACCTGCCGGGCGGCAGGAGACCGGCGTCGGGCGGGATCCCCGGGACCGTCGCCGACTCACCGGCGGGGTCGGCGGCCGGTGAGTCGTCCGCCAGATCTCCCTGAGAGGGGCCCCGGGCGGCTTCTTGTTCCTCTCCCGGCGCCGCCACGATGCGGCCCGCCCTCTCCAGCGCCCGCGTCGCCGCGTCGGCCACCGAGGTGTCGGTGCCGAGCAGGTCGGCGCCGCGCAGCCATAGCGTGAGGGCCGGTTCGGCGCCCGAGGTGCGGCGGGCGGCCAGGGCCGCCAGTTCCGTCGTACGGCCGCTGCCGGGCCGGCCGACGAGCCCGAGGACGGCGGCCGGTCCGTCCTCGAAAGCGGTGAACTCCCGGACGACGTCGGCCCGTTCGACAGGACCCCGCCCGGTGCCGCCGGAGCCGAGGGTGGCCGTCGCGCCCGGCCCGTCCGAACCCACCGAGGTCGCGGTGAGTTCCAGAGCGCCCGCCAGGTTCAGGTCCGCGCCATACGCAGGTACGGAGGCCGCGTTCCGGGCGAGCAGCGCGGCGAGAGCCGGCACGCCGCGCAGCGGGACCGCGAAGCCGGCGGCCCGGTGCCCGGTGTGCAGGGCGGTGCCGAGCACCGCGACGACCGCACCGGTCGCCGCGTCGAGGACCGGCCCCCCGGCCGCTCCCCCGCCGAGCCGGAGCGCGTCCGCGCCCGCGGTGCCGATGGCCAGCTCCTGGACGTCGCCGAGGAGGTGGTAACGGTCCGTGGCCGTGTACGTGGCGGGGGAGGTGCCGAGCAGGCGCGCCTCGCGCCAGCCGCCGGCGGCGATCCGGACGTACGTGCCGGTCGCGATCCTGTCCCGCACGGTGACGGGGAGCGGGTCGAGGCCGAGACCTTCGGTGCGTACGAGTGCCAGATCGGCGTCGGGGAGCGGGGTCACGGCGTCGGCGGTGACGACGCAGGTGCGGTCACCGGGGGCGTGCAGGACGAGGCGGGCCAGACCGTCGACGGCCTCGTGGCTGGTGATCACCGTGCCGTGGTGGTCGGCGGCGAAACCCGTGCCGCGGGGACGGCCCGCCAGGTCGCAGATACGCACCAGGGCCGTGTCCCGCGCATCGCCGCGGTCGTCCGCCGGCTGCCGGCCCACGGTCCGCGGGCCCCGTCCCGCCATGCTCGAACCTCCCCGCCGTGCTCCTTCTTCCGAAGGTAGGCGTGAGGTGATCAGCGGGACAGATCGCGCGGCGAACGCGCCCCCTTCCACACCCTCGGTTCACTCCGAGCGCCCGCCCGAAGGGGTGAACAGGCGGGGGTGGGTGGATACACCCTTGGGTGGGGGAACCGAGGGGGGACCGTGGAGCGGCGGACACGAGACCCCGTGACCGCCGCTCCTCGGGCAGCACTCCCCCGCACCACGCCCCACGGCCCGACCGGGGGCCGAAGGGGCTAGGGCTGCCTAGGCGGCCCTAGGCGCCGAACACCGCCAGGCTCTTCGCCTTGCCCCGCTGTTCCTCGACGAGGGCCAGGAAGACCCCGTCGCGGTCGAAGACCGCCACGGCGCCCTTGCCCGCGTACTCCTCGGGCATCTCCAGCCGCACGCCGTTCAGCAGCAGCCGCGCCCGCTTGGCGTCCACGTCCCAGCGCGGGAACGCGGCAGCGGCGGCCTCGGCGATCGGCATCACGGTCAGCTCCTCCTGGAGCTGGTCGAGGGTGCGCGCCGAGTCCAGCTTGTACGGGCCGACGCGCGTGCGGCGCAGGGCGGTCAGGTGACCGCCGACGCCGAGATCCGCGCCCAGGTCGCGGGCGAGCGCCCGGATGTAGGTGCCGGACGAGCAGACGACCGAGACGACCAGGTCGAGCACGGGCGTGCCGTCCTCGGCGACGGCGTCACGGACGTCGTACACGGCGAACGACGAGATCGTCACCGGCCGGGCCGGGATCTCGAATTCCTCGCCCTCGCGTGCCCGCTTGTACGAGCGCACGCCGTCGATCTTGATGGCGCTGACCTTGGACGGCACCTGCATGATGTCGCCGGTCAGCTTGGCGATCCCGGCGTCGACGGCGTCACGCTTCACGCCGGAGGCGTCGGTGGACGACGTGATCTCGCCCTCCGCGTCGTCCGTCAGCGTGTTCTGGCCGAGCCTGATCGTGCCGAGGTACTCCTTCTCGGTCAGCGCGAGGTGTCCGAGGAGCTTGGTCGCCTTCTCGACGCCGAGGACGAGTACGCCCGTCGCCATGGGATCGAGGGTTCCGGCATGTCCGACGCGGCGGGTCCTGGCGATCCCGCGCATCTTGGCGACCACGTCGTGCGAAGTGAAGCCCGACGGCTTGTCCACGATGACAAGCCCGTCGGGCGTCCGGTGCTTCTGGGTCATTCGGCGGCGTCGTCCTCGTCCTCGCCCGGCTTCTTGTACGGGTCGGCGTCACCGGCGAAGGTGGCGCCCGCCGAGACCTCGCGCACCTTCGCGTCCGAGGCGCGCGCCTTGTCGAGCAGGTCCTCGATGGTCCGGGCGGTGTCGGGCAGGGCGTCCGCGACGAACGTCAGGGTCGGCGTGAACTTCACACCGGCCGCCGCGCCGACCGCGGAGCGAAGCACGCCCTTGGCGCTCTCCAGGCCCGCGGCGGCCGCCGCGCGCTCCTCGTCGTCCCCGTACACCGTGTAGAAGACGGTCGCCTCCCGGAGGTCCCCGGTGACCCGGGTGTCCGTGATGGTGACGTGCGTACCGAGCCGCGGGTCCTTGATCCCGCGCTGCAGCTTCTGGGCCACCACCTCTCGGATGAGGTCCGCCAGCCTCTTAGCCCGCGCGTTGTCGGCCACTGGTCCGTCTCCCTCGTTCTTCCTGTTCTGCGTTTCAAGCTTGTGTGTCACTCGTCGTCGTCGCCGTGGAAGCGCCGCCTCACGGACAGCAGCTCCACCTCGGGACGCCCGGCGACCAGTCGTTCGCACCGGTCCAGCACGTCGGTCAGATGGCCGGCGTCCCCGGACACCACCGCGAGGCCGATTCCGGCCCTGCGATGCAGGTCCATGTGGTCGACCTCCGCCGCGCTCACCGCGTACTTGCGCTGGAGCTCGGCCACGATCGGACGGACGACGGAGCGCTTCTCCTTCAGCGACCGTACGTCGCCGAGCAGGAGGTCGAAGGACAGAGTCCCCACGTACATATGTGTATCCGGATGTCCCGCCGGTACGGGGTAGATGGCCCGAGCAGATGCTTGCCCGGGACATCAAGAACCGTACAACGAACGGCCGGGGCCGATCGACGGCATTTACTGCCGCCGACCGGCCCCGGGTCGCACCAAGAGGTACCTGCTGCTACGAGCGCGGCTTCTCCCGCATCTCGTACGTCGCGATGACGTCGTCGACCTTGATGTCGTTGAAGTTTCCGAGGTTGATACCACCCTCGAAGCCTTCGCGGATCTCGGTGACGTCGTCCTTGAAGCGACGCAGACCGGAGATGGTGAGGTTCTCCGCGATGACCTTGCCGTCGCGGACGAGGCGCGCCTTCGTGTTGCGCTTGACCTCGCCCGAGCGGACCAGGACACCGGCGATGTTGCCCAGCTTGGACGACTTGAAGACCTCGCGGATCTCCGCCGTGCCGAGCTCGACCTCCTCGTACTCCGGCTTGAGCATGCCCTTGAGGGCCGCCTCGATCTCCTCGATGGCCTGGTAGATCACCGAGTAGTACCGGACGTCGACGCCCTCGCGCTCCGCCATCTGCGCCGCGCGGCCCGCAGCGCGGACGTTGAAGCCGATGACGATGGCGTCGGAGCCGGTCGCCAGGTCGATGTCCGACTCGGTGACCGCACCCACACCGCGGTGCAGGACGCGGATGTCGACCTCGTCGCCGACGTCGAGCTGGAGCAGCGAGGACTCGAGAGCCTCCACCGAACCGGACGCGTCGCCCTTGATGATGAGGTTGAGTTCCTGCACCAGACCGGCCTTGAGGGCCTCGTCCAGGTTCTCCAGGGAGAACCGGACACCCCGGCGGGCGAAGTTGGCGTTGCGCTCACGCGCCGCGCGCTTCTCGGCGATCTGACGTGCCGTGCGGTCCTCGTCGACAACCAGGAAGTTGTCGCCGGCACCCGGGACGTTGGTGAGACCGAGGACGAGGACGGGGGTCGAGGGACCCGCTTCCTCGACGTTGTTGCCGTTGTCGTCGAGCATCGCGCGGACGCGGCCGTACGCGTCGCCGACGACCATCGTGTCACCGATGCGCAGCGTGCCGCGCTGGACGAGGACGGTCGACACCGCACCGCGGCCACGGTCGAGGTGGGACTCGATCGCGATGCCCTGCGCGTCCTGCTCCGGGTTGGCCCGCAGGTCGAGCGAGGCGTCCGCGGTCAGGACCACGGCCTCGAGCAGCTGGTCGATGTTCAGACCCTGCTTGGCGGAGATGTCGACGAACATCGTGTCGCCGCCGTACTCCTCGGCCACCAGACCGAACTCGGTGAGCTGACCGCGCACCTTCGTCGGGTCGGCGCCCTCGACGTCGATCTTGTTGACCGCGACCACGATCGGCACGTCGGCCGCCTTGGCGTGGTTCAGCGCCTCGATCGTCTGGGGCATCACACCGTCGTTGGCCGCCACCACGAGGATCGCGATGTCGGTCGACTTCGCACCACGGGCACGCATGGCGGTGAACGCCTCGTGACCCGGGGTGTCGATGAAGGTGATCCTGCGCTCTTCGTCGTTGACCTCGGTGGCGACCTGGTACGCACCGATGTGCTGCGTGATACCGCCGGCCTCGCCCGCGACGACGTTCGTCTTGCGGATGGTGTCCAGCAGTCGGGTCTTACCGTGGTCGACGTGACCCATGACGGTCACGACCGGCGGACGCGGCATGAGGAATTCCTCGCCGCCCTCGTCCTCGCCGAACTCGATGTCGAAGGACTCGAGCAGCTCGCGGTCCTCCTCCTCCGGGCTGACGATCTCGACGACGTAGTTCATCTCGCCGGCGAGCAGCTGGAGGGTCTCGTCGGAGACGGACTGCGTGGCAGTGACCATCTCGCCGAGGTTCATCATCACGGCGACGAGCGACGCCGGGTTGGCGTTGATCTTCTCCGCGAAGTCGGTGAGGGACGCACCGCGCGACAGGCGGACGGTCTGTCCGTTGCCGCGAGGCAGCATCACGCCGCCGACGGACGGGGCCTGCATGGCCTCGTACTCCTGGCGCCTCTGCCGCTTCGACTTGCGACCACGACGCGCCGGACCGCCGGGACGGCCGAAGGCACCCTGCGTGCCACCACGGCCACCGGGACCACCCGGACGACCGCCGAAGCCGGGACGGCCACCGCCACCACCGGGACCACCGGGACGACCGGCGAAGCCGCCGCCACCGCCACCGGGACCACCGGGACGACCGGCGAAGCCGCCACCGCCGCCACCGGGACGACCGGCGAAGCCGCCGCCGCCCGGACGACCGCCGCCACCGGCACCGGGACGACCGCCGCCGCCGGGACCGCGGCCACCGGGGCCGCCGCCGGGACGCGGGCCGGCAGCCGGACGCTGCGGCATCATGCCGGGGTTCGGACGGTTGCCGCCGGGGCCGCCGCCGGGACGCGGGGCCTGCGGACGAGGCATGCCGCCCGGGGTCGGACGGGCACCGCCGGGACCGCCCTGCGGACGCGGAGCGCCGCCGGGACCGCCCTGCGGACGGGGGCCACCCTGACCGGCACCCTGCGGACGCGGGGCACCCGGGGCGCCACCGGGACCGCCGGGACCGGGACGAGCGCCACCCGGACGGGGCGCCTGCGGGCGCGCCATGCCGGTGGAGCCGCCGGAGGTGAAGGGGTTGTTGCCCGGACGCGGGCCGGCCGGACGAGCACCGGGACGCGGGGCCTGGCCGCCGGGACGCGGGGCGCCCTGACGGTCGCCGCGCTCGGGACGGTCACCGCGGGACTGGCCGCCCTGGCCGGGACCGGCCGGACGGGCGCCGGGCTTCGGCGCGCCGGGGCGGGCACCCGGACGGGGGCCTGCGGCCGGAGCCGGGGAGGCCGCCGGGGGCGCGGTGAACTCGGGCGCCGCCGGAGCCGGGGTCGCCGCCGGAGCGGGCCGCGGCGCGGGCTTGGGGCCCGGCGTCGGGCGCGGACCCGGGGCAGCCGGCGTGACCGGGGCAGCCGCGGGGCGCTCGGCCGTGGGCGGCTTGGGAGCCGGCGGGCGCGGGCCAGCCGGACGGGCCGCCTGCGCGGGAGAGGGGGCTGCCGGCTTGGCCGGGGCAGCCTTGCGGGCGGGGGCGGACTTGCCGCCTCCGCTGCCCTGCTGGAGGGCGTCAGTCAGTTTGCGGACAACGGGCGCCTCGATCGTCGAGGACGCCGAACGGACGAATTCACCGAGTTCTTGGAGCTTGGCCATGACGACCTTGCTCTCCACGCCGAACTCCTTGGCGAGTTCGTATACCCGGACCTTAGCCACTTCGCTCCTTTTAGGTCCGGGTTTGCGTCCGGACCGTCGCTACTTCATGGGCGTACTCATCGCGTGCTCATCGAGTGCTCATCGCAATCTCGACCTACTTCCAACTCGCGGGGTACCAGGGCCGCACGGGGGTTCCGTACGACACGTCTTACGGTGTTGCCTGCTCGACGGAGAGGCGCAACGCCGCGGTGTCGAGCGGTCCCGGGACGCGCAGCGCCCGCGGGAACGCCCGGCGGCGGACCGCCAGGTCGAGACAGACCAGGGCGGGGTGCACATATGCACCCCGGCCGGGCAGCGTACCGCGATGATCGGGGACACATTCGCCCTCGACCGCCACGATGCGCAGCAAGTCCTTCTTGGCCGCTCGCTCCCGGCACCCCACACAGGTGCGCTCAGGGCATGCGCGGGCTCGCGTCCGGCCAGACACTCTTAAGTCTACCTCCCCGTAGCGACCTCACCCCTTTGGGGCAAGAATCGAACAGTTGCTTCGGCGGGAACTGTCGTGATCTGAGCCACCCGCGGCTTGGATCTATTCCCCGCCCTGCTCGGGCTGCTGTTCGGTGTCCGGACGGATGTCGATCCGCCAGCCGGTGAGCCGGGCGGCGAGCCGGGCGTTCTGCCCTTCCTTGCCGATGGCCAGCGACAGCTGGTAGTCGGGGACGGTCACGCGTGCGGAGCGGGCCGCGAGGTCGACGACCTCGACCTTCGAGACGCGGGCCGGGGAGAGGGCGTTCGCCACCATCTCGGCCGGGTCGTCCGACCAGTCGACGATGTCGATCTTCTCGCCGTTCAGTTCGGCCATGACGTTGCGCACGCGGCCGCCCATGGGGCCGATGCAGGCACCCTTGGCGTTCAGGCCGCTGCGGGTGGACCGGACGGCGATCTTCGTGCGGTGGCCGGCCTCACGGGCGATGTGGGCGATCTCGACGGAGCCGTCGGCGATCTCCGGCACCTCGAGCGCGAAGAGCTTCTTCACCAGATTGGGGTGCGTGCGCGAAAGGGTGACGGACGGACCGCGCACACCCTTCGCCACCCGGACGACGTACGAGCGCAGGCGCAGGCCGTGCTCGTAGTTCTCGCCGGGGACCTGCTCCTGCACCGGCAGGATGGCTTCCAGCTTGCCGATGTCGACGAGCACGTTCTTCGGGTCGCGGCCCTGCTGGACCACACCGGTGACGATGTCGCCCTCGCGTCCGGCGTACTCGCCGAGCGTCGCGTCGTCCTCGGCGTCCCGCAGGCGCTGCAGGATGACCTGCTTGGCGGTGGTCGCCGCGATCCGCCCGAACCCCGAGGGGGTGTCGTCGAATTCGCGCGCCTCCTGCCCCTCCTCCAGGTCCTCGGGATCCTCCTTCGCCCACACGGTCACATGGCCGGTTTCCCGGTTCAGCTCCACGCGCGCGTGGCGGCGGCTTCCCTCGGTGCGGTGGTAGGCGATGAGGAGGGCCGACTCGATCGCCTCGACCAGCAGGTCGAAGGAGATCTCCTTCTCCCGTACCAAGCCCCGCAGGGCACTCATGTCGATGTCCACGGCTACGCCTCCTCTTCGTTCTTGTTCTTGCGGTTGAACTCGACCTGGACACGCGCCTTGGCGACGTCGTCGAAGGCGAGGTGCCGGGCGGTGGGCTTGCGGCCCTTCACGCCCGGGACTTCGACGTCGAGGCCGTCGTCGTCGACCTTCAGGATCCGGGCGACCAGTTCGCCGCCCTCCGTCAGCTGGAACTTCACCAGGCGGTCGGTCGCGCGTACGTAATGACGGTGCTCCGTGAGCTCACGCTCGGCACCGGGGGTTCCGACCTCGAGGGTGTACTCGCCCTCGCCCATCGCGTCCGTCTCGTCGAGCTTCGCCGAGAGCGCGCGGCTCACATCGGCGATCTGGTCCAGGTCGGCACCGGAGTCCGAGTCGACGACGACACGCAGCACACGCTTGCGGCCTACCGAGTCCACTGCGATCTCTTCGAGATCGAGTCCCTGAGAGCCTACGAGCGGTTCCAGAAGTTCTCGCAGCCTCTCGCTCTGGGTGGTGCTCATCCGGGTGACTCCTCGGCCGCGTGTGCTGTTGTGGTTAGGACGTGTGTCAGGTCAAAGGGTATCCGGTCGCGGGGGGTGTTGCCGTCCACCGGGAGCCGGCCGGGTGCGGCTCCCGGCCGCCCTGTGCCTACCCGGTGCCCTGGGCGGAAGGGCGGAAACCACCTGCCGGGAGCGGCTCGGGAGAGCCGCTGGCACGCGTTCGGCCGGGGCGCGGGTACCGTGATCACGGGCGCCTCGCCCTCTCCTTCCGTACGAGCCCTCCAAGGACGACTGCCGTGCCGTTCACCCTGCCGTCGCGCGCCCCGTCGGGTCCGCGCCGAAGGACCCTGCTCGCCTCGGCCGCGGGCGCCTTCGCGCTCGCGGGCTGTTCCGCTTCCGAACCGTCGACCGACACGGCCGGAGGCAGCCCCTCGGCCGCGGACCGGGCACGCGCGCGTGCCGCGCGCGACAGCGAGGAACTCGCCGACCACTACGCCGCCGTGATCGCCGCGCATCCGGCGCTGTCGAAGCGGCTGACCCCGCTGCGGGCCGAGGTCGTCCGGCACGCGAAGGCCTTCGGGGACGGGGCGCACGCCACCGCCTCGCCCTCCGCGACCGTCTCCGCCACGGCGGCCGGGGCACCCGCGTCCACGTCCGCGAGCGCCTCCCCCACCGTGCCGGCCGAGCCGAAGGACGCGGTCGGCGACCTCGCCGCGGCCGAACGCACCCTGGCGGACGCGCGCACGAAGGCCCTGGTGGAGATGCCGGGTGAACTGGCCAGACTGCTGGCCTCGGTGGCGGCCGCCGGCGCCGCCCACGCGTACCTGCTGTCGGAAGGGGCGAAGTGAGCGAGACCTCCCGCACCACGGGCCCGGGCCGCACCGAGCGGGCCGAGAAGGCCGAACTCGCGGCCCTGCAGGCCGCATTGGGCGCCGAACACGCCGCCGTCTACGGATACGGTGTCGTCGGCGGCAAGATCGACAAGGGGCGGCGCGACGAGGCGCGGACCGCCTACGACGCGCACCGGGCGCGACGGGACGACTTGGCGCGGGCCGTACGGGACCTGGACGGCACACCCCAGGCCGCCTCCGCCGCATACGCGCTGCCGTTCGCCGTCAAGGACTCGGCCGCGGCGGTCCGGCTCGCGGCGGAGCTGGAGGAGCGCGTGGCCGGCGTCTACTCGGACCTCGTGCGCGCCGCCACCGGCGACCGGCGGCGGGCCGCCGCCGAGGCGCTGCGCGAGGCGGCGGTGCGGGCGGTGCGCTGGAGCGGCGAGAGCGTAGCCTTCCCTGGGCTCGCGGAGCGGGCGGCCACCGCCTCCGCGTCCGCGTCCCCTCAGACGTGACGCGACCTGGAAGGGAACAACTCGGGCATGGCTTTCGAACCGCCGCGGCGTCTCGTCCGGGCGCTCGGCGAGATCCAGCGGGGCGGCGCCGAGGGCGCCGACGGGACCGACGAATGGCTCGCCAAGCTGCCCGAGCTGGCGCAACAGGCCGCAGATGTACGCGAGTTGACCGTGGAGCGGGTGCAGGCTCCGGGCGGCAGGAGCAGCCTGGTCCTGCTGGTACGGCAGGCCGACGGGACGCCCGCCGTGCTGAAGCTCGCGCCCGAGCGGGCCCGTCCGGAGAGCGAGCGCGCCGCCCTGGCCCACTGGGACGGACGCGGCGCGGTGCGGCTCCTCAACCCCGGCGACACCCATGGCGTGCTGCTGCTGGAGCGGCTGCACCCGGAGATGTCCGTACGGTCGCTGCCTGAGGCGAAGGCCCTGCTGGAGGCGGCGGGCACGCTGCGGCGACTGTGGGTCGAGCCGCCCGCGGCGCACGTCTTCGAGACGGTCGCCGAGCGGACGGGCCGGCAGGCGGAGGCGATGCGGGCGTCCGCGTCCGCCGACGCGGAGGTCGCGCCGCTGGTCGACGCGGCGCTCACGGCCCGCGAGGAACTGCTCGCCGCGCCGCCGGAGGAACGGGTGCTGCACGGCACGTTCCGGCAGAGCAAGGTGCTCGCCGGGGAGCGCATGCCGTGGCTGGCCGTGGGCCCCGACCCGGTGGTCGGCGAGTGCGCCTTCGATCTGGCCCGGCTGGTCCGCGACCGGGTCGAGGACCTGATCGCGTCCCCGTCGGGGTCGTCGATCACCCGGCGCCGGGTGAAGCGGCTCGCCGAGTCCCTCGACGTGGACCAGGAGCGGCTGCGCGGCTGGACCCTGTTCCGAGCGGTCGAGTCGGGCGTCCGAGCCCGTCGCGTCGGCCGCCCCCAGGACGCAGAACTGCTCCTCGAATTCGCCGGCTGGCTCTGACCCCGACGCCCGACAGCCCCCCGAAGGGGCGCGGGGAACGGCGCGCCCAGCCACGACGCCCCGGCGGAGACACAGACCGGCAGCCCCGGCTAACGGAACAGCACCGTCCGAGACACACCCCGAAAGGGGCGCGGGGAACGGCGCGCCCAGCCACGACGCACCGGCGGAGGACCACAGACCGTAAGCCGCCAAGGGCCCGCGCGGCAGCTCACCGCCGCACGGGCCCACGGGCCACCGACTAGGCCGTGAGACGGGCGATCGCCTCGTCCACGGTCAGCTCCTCGCGCTCACCGGTCCGCCGGTCCTTGAGCTCGACGACACCCTCGGCGGAGCGACGGCCGGCGACCAGGATCTTCGGCACGCCGATGAGCTCCGCGTCGGTGAACTTCACGCCCGGCGAGACCCCGGCACGGTCGTCCACCAGGACACGCACCCCCGCGGCGTTCAGCTTCTCGGACACGTCGAGCGCCAGCTCGGTCTGCAGGGCCTTGCCCGCGGCGACCACGTGGACGTCGGCGGGAGCGATCTCCTCGGGCCAGCACAGCCCCTGGTCGTCCGCCGACTGCTCGGCCAGCGCGGCCACCGCACGGGAGACACCGATGCCGTACGAGCCCATGGTCACGCGCACGGGCTTGCCCTGCTGCCCGAGGACGTCGAGCTGGAAGGTGTCGGCGTACTTGCGGCCGAGCTGGAAGATGTGGCCGATCTCGATGGCGCGGTCCAGCTTCAGGCCGGTGCCGCACGCGGGGCACGGGTCGCCCTCCTCGACCACGACGACGTCGAGGTAGTCGTCGACCTCGAAGTCACGGCCCGCGACGACGTTCTTCGCGTGCGTGTCGGCCTTGTTGGCGCCGGTGATCCAGGCGGTGCCGGGCGCCACCCGGGGGTCGGCGATGTAGCGGACCTTCTCCAGGCCCTGCGGGCCCACGTAGCCACGGACGAGGTCGCCGCGGCCCTCGAAGTCCTCGGCGGTGACGAGCTCGACGACGGCCGGGGCGAGGTGCTCGCCCAGCTTGCCGAGGTCGACCTCGCGGTCGCCCGGGACGCCCACCGCGACGATCTCGCCGTCGACCTTGACCAGGAGGTTCTTCAGGGTCGCGGAGGCGGGGACGCCGAGGTGCTCGGCGAGCGACTCGATGGTCGGGGTGTCGGGGGTGTCCAGCTCCTCGACCGGGCCGTGCTCCTCGGACACCGGAGTGAGCTTGAAGGTCACCGCCTCGGTGTTGGCCGCGTAGTCGCAGGACGGGCAGTCCGCGAAGGTGTCCTCGCCGGCCGCGGCCGGGGCGAGGAACTCCTCCGAGGCCGAGCCGCCCATCGCGCCGGAGACGGCCGAGACGATGCGGTAGTCGAGACCGAGACGCGCGAAGATCTTCTGGTACGCCTCGCGGTGCAGCCGGTAGGACTCGGCGAGCCCCTCGTCGGTCGTGTCGAAGGAGTACGAGTCCTTCATCTGGAACTCGCGGCCGCGCAGCACGCCGGAGCGCGGGCGGGCCTCGTCCCGGTACTTCGTCTGGATCTGGTACAGCATGACCGGCAGGTCCTTGTACGAGGCCACCTGGTCCTTCACCACCAGGGTGAAGATCTCCTCGTGGGTCGGGCCGAGCAGGTACTCGGCGCCCTTGCGGTCCTTGAGACGGAACAGCAGGTCGCCGTACTCCTCCCAGCGGGCCGACGCCTCGTACGGCTCCTTGGGGAGCAGCGCGGGAAGCAGGACCTCCTGGGCGCCGATCGCGTCCATCTCCTCGCGGACCACGCGGGAGATGTTGTCGAGGACCTTCTTGCCGAGCGGCAGCCAGGTCCAGATGCCCGCGGAGTTGCGGCGCACGTAACCGGCGCGGACGAGCAGCTTGTGGCTGAGCGTCTCGGCATCCGCCGGGTCGTCACGCAGTGTCTTGACCATCAAACGGGACATGCGCTGGACCTGGGCCATGATTCTCGACTCCTGCTGCGTAAGGGTGATGGCAGGAGGTTAGCCGGGCGGGACGGGACGGTGGAAATCGGTTAGTGCCTGCGCAGCGGCAGAGGGGCGCCCATCACGGCGTACGGCTTGGGTGCGCTGGGGAACAGGACCTGGCGCGCGAGGTCCTCGTAACCCAGTGAGTGGTAGAGGCCACGGGCCGGGCTGTCCGTGTCGATCGCGGACAGGATCGAGCGGGGTTCGGCGGCGGTGTCCGTGATCCGGGTGATCAGGGTGCGGCCGATGCCCCGGTTCTGGTAGCGCGGGTGCACATGCAGTTCGGTGATCACGAACGAGTCGTCGAGCCAGCCTTCGCGGCCCTGGGCGCGCAGATACGGTTCGACGACGGTGGACCACCAGTGCGCGCGGTCGTTGGGCATGCCGTAGACGAAGCCGACGAGGCGTCCGTCGGCGGTGGTGGCGCCCAGCGCGCGGGCTCCCGGGCAGGTGAGGTGGCGCAGCACGATCTGGCGGCGTACGGCGACCTCGTCGGCGCCGAGTCCGAAGGCGAGGGCCTGCACGGCGAGCGCCTCGTCCACGCGCGCGGCGAGATCCAGCGGGCCGATGACCACGTCGTCGGGGTTGCGGAAGCCCTGACCTGGAATGCGCAGCATGCCGGGGAGACTACCTGGCGAAGGGTGGGGCGCGTGAGGTGCCGCAAGGCCCGTGCGGGGCGTCAGAACAGGACACTCATGAACGCGCCGACCTCCTGGAAGCCCACGCGGCGGTAGGTGGCGCGGGCCGCCGTGTTGAAGTCGTTCACGTAGAGGCTGACGACGGGGGCCACGTCCGCGAGGGCGTAGCGCAGGACGGCCGCCATGCCGGGGGCGGCGATGCCCTGGCCGCGGTACTCGGGGGCGACCCAGACGCCCTGGATCTGGCAGGCCTGGGTGGTCGCGGCGCCGATCTCGGCCTTGAAGACGACCTTGCCGTGCTGGTCGAGGCGGGCGAACGACCTTCCGGAGCCGACGAGTTCGGCCACCCGTGCCTGATAGAGCAGGCCGCCGTCCCCGGCCAGCGGCGAGACGCCGACCTCCTCGGTGAACATCGCCACGCACGCCGGCATGATCGTCTCCATCTCGTCCTTGCGGATGCGGCGGACGTACGGATCGGGTGCGACGGTGTCGGGGAGCCGGTCGGTGACCATCAGCGGCTGGTGGGCGCGGATCTCCCGGGCGGGGCCCCAGCCCGGTTCGAGCAGCCGCCACAGCTGGGCGGTGGGCTCGGCGGGGCCGACGATCGAGGAGCAGCGGCGGCCGGCTCGGCGGGCCCGGTCGGCGAAGCCGCGCACGGCCCTCGGAGTGGCGCAGATCGGGACCAGGTTGGCGCCCGCGTAGCACAGGGACCGGAGCATGCCGTCCTCGTACCAGCCCCACATCTCGCCGCCGAGACGCCACGGGTCGAGGCCGGCGATCCGTACCCGGGAGGCGACGAACGCGTTCGCGACCGGCTCGCGGTCGAGGACGGCGAGCGCGGCGTCCAGGTCGCTCGGTTCGAGGACCCTGGTGGTGGTCTGGGTCAACAAGTGCGGGGGCCTTCACCATACGGTCTGCTGATCTCCGCACTGTACCTGGCCCGATTGGGGTGTGCCGCCCGTTGCCCTCCCTGGGGTCCTCGGGGAGGGCTCCGGGGGCTCGTGGGGAGGCTTTCCGCCGGACGGGACGGGCGGACCTGATGCGGTCGTGGCACCTGGGGTGCCCGGGACCGATGGTTCTTGCCCCCTCCGCCCCTGCCCGTCCCTTGTCCCTGGGGGCTGCCGCCCCCGGACCCCCGCTGCGGCCTGGACGGCCTCGTCCTCGAACGCCGGACGGGCTGAAGGGTTGCCCCCGCCCTCGGACGCGGAGACCGCCGGAACCAAGGAGACAGCCCACCGGGTCTCGTCGTCGGAGACCGGACGGGATCGGAGTGCCCGGCCTCGGACGCGGAGACCGCCGGGGTAAAGGAGACAGCCCGCCCGGTCTCGTCGTCGGAGACCGGACGGGCTGGAGCCTGTGCCACCGCGGGAGAGCGGCGGGGGCGGCAGGGCGGGCGGTCAGCCCGATACGGCGACCGACGGCTCGCCGGAGGCCACGCCGTCGGCCTCCATCTGCTCGGCGAGCTTCATGGCCTCCTCGATGAGGGTCTCCACGATCTTCGACTCGGGCACGGTCTTGATGACCTCGCCCTTGACGAAGATCTGGCCCTTGCCGTTGCCGGAGGCGACGCCGAGGTCGGCCTCGCGGGCCTCGCCGGGGCCGTTCACGACGCAGCCCATGACGGCGACGCGGAGCGGGACCTCCATCCCCTCCAGACCGGCCGTGACCTCCTCGGCCAGCTTGTAGACGTCGACCTGGGCGCGGCCGCAGGACGGGCAGGAGACGATCTCCAGGCCGCGCTGCTTGAGGTTGAGGGACTCCAGGATCTGGAGGCCGACCTTGACCTCCTCCGACGGCGGGGCGGAGAGGGAGACGCGGATCGTGTCGCCGATGCCCTCGGACAGCAGGGCGCCGAAGGCGACGGCCGACTTGATGGTGCCCTGGAAGGCGGGGCCGGCCTCGGTCACACCGAGGTGCAGGGGGTAGTCGCACGCGGCGGCGAGCTGCCGGTAGGCGTTGACCATGACCACCGGGTCGTTGTGCTTCACGGAGATCTTGATGTCGCGGAAGTCGTGCTCCTCGAAGAGGGAGGCCTCCCACAGCGCCGACTCGACGAGCGCCTCGGGGGTGGCCTTGCCGTACTTCTGGAGCAGTCGCTTGTCGAGGGAGCCGGCGTTGACGCCGATGCGGATCGGGGTGCCGGTGTCCTTGGCGGCCCGCGCGATCTCCTTGACCTGGTCGTCGAACTGCTTGATGTTGCCGGGGTTGACGCGGACGGCGGCGCAGCCCGCGTTGATCGCGGCGAAGACGTACTTCGGCTGGAAATGGATGTCCGCGATGACCGGGATCTGCGACTTGCGAGCGATCGTCGCGAGCGCGTCCGCATCGTCCTGGGTGGGGCACGCCACGCGCACGATCTGGCAGCCGGACGCGGTCAGTTCGGCGATCTGCTGGAGCGTGGCACCGATGTCCGACGTACGCGTCGTCGTCATCGACTGCACCGACACCGGTGCGTCTCCGCCCACGGCGACCGTTCCGACCTGGATCTGCCGGCTCTTGCGGCGCTCGGCCAGCTTGGTCGGAACGGACGGCATGCCGAGAGAAATCGCAGTCATCTGCTGTGCAACCCCAAGTTGTGGATCAAGGTCCCGGAATCGTGGGCTCCAGGCTTCGAGATTACGGCACCGGCGCGCGGCCGAGCACATCACGCCCCCAAACCCACTCAATGGAAGGTGGCCGGACACGACGTGTGTCCGGCCACCCGAAATGCTCGTGCCGCTAGGAGATTCTCACCGGGTTGACGACGTCCGCGATGAGCACCAGGAGCGTGAAGCAGACGAAGATCCCGGCCACCACGTAGGCGACGGGCATGAGCTTCGCGACGTCGAACGGACCCGGGTCGGGGCGGCGGAGCACCTTCGCCGTGTTCCGCCGCAGCGACTCCCAGACGGCGCCCGCGATGTGCCCGCCGTCGAGCGGGAGCAGCGGGAGCATGTTGAAGAGGAACAGGGAGAGGTTGAAGCCGGCGACCAGCAGCAGCATCATCGCGACCTGCTGCGAGGCGGGGATGTCCAGGGTGAAGACGTCGCCGCCGATGCGGGCCGCGCCGACCACGCCCATCGGGGAGTCCGCCTTGCGCGGTCCGTCGCCGAAGGCGGCGTCCCACAGGTCGGGGACCTTGCCGGGGAGCGCGACCAGCGACTCGACGCCGTTCTGCATCATGTCGCCCATGCGGTCCACGGACTGTGAGAAGGACTGCTGGACGATGCCGGAGGCCGGTGTGAAGCCGAGGAACCCGGCGTACACGTACTTGCCCTCGACATAGCCGCCGTTGCCGTCGGTCTTGCTCACCTGGTTCTTGATCAGGTGGGCGGTCAGGTCGACCTTCTCGCCCTTGCGCTCGACGGTGATCGTGACGTCCTTGCCGGGGTTGGCGCGGATGTCGGACTGGAGGACGGACCAGTCCTCGACGGGCTTGCCGTCGAACGCGACGATCTTGTCGCCGCCCTTCAGCCCTGCGGCCCTGGCGGGCGCCGCCTGGTCCCCGGACTCGCACTTCGAGCGGTTCTCGCTCTGCTGGATGACGCAGTCCGAGACCTTGCCGACCGTGGTGGTCTGGGTCTGGATGCCGAACGTCATCATCACGCCGAGGAAGATCACGACGGCGAGGATCAGGTTCATGAAGGGGCCCGCGAACATCACGATCACGCGCTTCCACGGCTTGCGCGTGTAGAAGAGGCGGGTGTCGTCGCCGGGCTTGAGCTCCTCGAAGGCCGCCGACCTGGCGTCCTCGATCATGCCGCGGAACGGTGACGTCGAACGGGCCTCGATACGGCCGTCAGGGCCGGGCGGGAACATCCCGATCATGCGGATGTAGCCGCCGAGCGGGACCGCCTTGATCCCGTACTCCGTCTCGCCCTTCTTGCGCGACCAGATGGTCGGGCCGAAGCCGACCATGTACTGCGGCACGCGGATGCCGAAGAGCTTGGCCGTCGACAGATGCCCCAGCTCGTGCCACGCGATCGAGATGAGCAGGCCGACCACGAAGACGACTATGCCGAGGATCATCATCAGGGTCGTCATGCACGAGCCTCCGCGATTGTCGTCCGGGGGGTCAGTTCCCGGGCCCGGGCGCGCGCCCAGGTCTCCGCTTCGAGGACGTCCGCGACGGTCAGGGAAGTTCCCGTGGCCGGGGTGCCGTGTTCCTCGACCACCCGTGTGACGGTCTCCATGATCCCGTTGAACGGCAGTGTGCCGTTCAGGAACGCGTCGACGCACTCCTCGTTGGCGGCATTGAACACCGCCGGGGCCGTGCCCGCGAGCTGCCCCACGTGCCGGGCGAGCCCGACGGACGGGAACGCGTCGTTGTCGAGCGGGAAGAACTCCCAGCTCGACGCCTTTGTCCAGTCGAAGGCCGGCGCGGCGTCCGGGACGCGTTCGGGCCAGCCGAGGCCGATGGCGATCGGCCCCCGCATGTCGGGGGGCGTCGCCTGGGCGATCGTCGATCCGTCAGTGAATTCCACCATCGAGTGGACATACGACTGCGGATGCACGACGACCTCAATGCGGTCGAAGGGAATGTCGTAGAGGAGGTGCGCCTCGATGACTTCCAGCCCCTTGTTGACCAGGGTCGCGGAGTTGACCGTGATGACCGGTCCCATCGCCCAGGTGGGGTGCGCGAGGGCGTCGGCCGGGGCGACGTCGGCCAGCTCCGCCTTCGTACGGCCGCGGAAGGGGCCGCCGGAGGCGGTCACGACCAGCTTGCGCACGTCGGCGCGGGTGCCGGAGGCCAGCGCCTGGAACAGCGCCGCGTGCTCGGAGTCGACGGGGATGATCTGTCCCGGCTTGGCCAGCTCCTTCACCAGCGGGCCGCCGACGATGAGCGATTCCTTGTTGGCGAGCGCGAGGGTGCGGCCCGCCTCCAGGGCGGCGAGGGTGGGCGCGAGGCCGATGGAACCGGTGATGCCGTTGAGCACGGTGTGGCAGTCAAAGGAGGCGAGCCGGGTGGCGGCGTCCGGCCCGGCGAGAATCTCGGGAAGGGTCTCGCCGGGGGCGTACTGCGCCGCGAGTGCCTCGCGCAGCGCGGGGACCACGTCCTCGCGGGCGACGGCGACCGCCCGGACCCGGAGCCGGTGGGCCTGCTCGGCCAGCAGTCCGACCCTGCCGCCGGCGGCGGACAGCGCGGTGACCCGGAACCGGTCGGGGTTGCGCAGCACGAGGTCGATGGCCTGGGTGCCGATCGAGCCGGTGGAGCCGAGGATCACGACATCCCTGACTCCGTCCACGGGGTCGAAGACAAGGTGCGGATCAGCGAGGGGGGCTGGACTGTCGCTCATCCCCCCATTGTGGCCGCAACGCGTCCCCGGCAGGACAGGGCTCCCCCACTTCGCGCCGCGCTGCCGCCCCTGGGGTCCGGACGGGGCGGCATCGTCCCCCGTGGTTCTGGACGTCCCCTAGCGCCTGCGCCTGCGCTGCTTGCGGTTCCCGGTGCGGGCGCGGGACCGCGGGGAGGCGTCGCGCGGCGCCGGGCCGGGGCCGTCGGGTGCGGGCGCCGTCCCGGGCGCGTCGCCCGGGGCCGTGCCGGCGGGGGCGGCGTCGGCGGGGGCGAAGGCACCCTCGACCACGCCGTCCGCCGTGTCCAGCGTCGGCGCGGTGAAGTGCAGGCCGTCGGTACGGTCCCGGCGGTCGAGGCTCTCGGCGCCCGGGCCCGCCGCGTCGAGGTTGAAGACGTAGCCGACGGACTCCTCCTTGATGGCGTCGGTCATGGCTATGTACATGTCGAAGCCCTCGCGCTCGTACTCGACGATCGGTTCGCGGCCGAGCGTCCAGCGCAGTCCGATGCCGTCGCGGAGGTAATCCATCTCATAGAGGTGCTCGCGCCACTTGCGGTCCAGGACGGAGAGCACGACCAGGCGTTCCAGGTCGCGCAGGGCCGTGGCGCCGAGCTCGGCCTCGCGCTCCTCGTACCGCGCGTGGACGTCCTCGGTGATCGCGTCGGTCACTCCCTCGGTGGTGAGGGCGTCCCGGCCGCCCGCGGCGTCCTCCAGTTCCTCGACCGAGACGCCCACCGGGTACAGCTGCCTCAGCGCGCTCCACAGCCGTTCCAGGTCCCATTCCTCCGGGAAGCCCTCTCCGGTCTCGACCTCGACGTACGCGCGGACGGTGTCGTCCATGAAGTGGACGATCTGCTCGCGCAGGTCCTCGCCAGCCAGGACGCGACGGCGCTCGGCGTAGATGAGGGTGCGCTGGCGGTTGAGGACCTCGTCGAACTTCAGGACGTCCTTGCGGGACTCGAAGTGCTGCTGCTCCAGCTGCGCCTGCGCGGAGGCGATGGCGCGGGTGACCATCTTGTTCTCGATGGGGATGTCGTCGGGCACGTTCGCCATGGCCATGACCCGGTCGACCACGTTGGCGCGGAACAGCCGCATCAGGTCGTCCTGGAGCGAGAGGTAGAACCGGGAGGCGCCGGGGTCGCCCTGGCGGCCCGAGCGGCCGCGCAGCTGGTTGTCGATGCGCCGGGACTCGTGGCGCTCGGTGCCGAGGACGTAGAGGCCGCCCAGTTCCTTGACCTCGTCGTGCTCGGCCGCGACCGCGGCGGTGATCCGGTCGAGGACCTGTTGCCTCTCCTCCAGGTCCGCCTCGTCCCCGGTCTCCGCGAGCGCCATCGCCTCGGGGTTGCCGCCGAGCATGATGTCGGTGCCGCGTCCCGCCATGTTCGTGGCCACGGTGACGGCGCCCTTGCGGCCGGCCTGGGCGACGATCTGTGCCTCGCGCTGGTGGTTCTTGGCGTTCAGCACCTCGTGCCGGATGCCCTGCTTCCTCAGCCGCGCCGACAGCACCTCGGACTTCTCCACGGAGGTGGTGCCCACCAGGATCGGCTGGCCCTGTTCGTGCTTCTCCGCGATGTCCGCGAGGATCGCGGCGTACTTCGCCTCCTCGGTGCGGTAGATCTGGTCTGGGTCGTCGCGGCGGACCATGGGCCGGTTGGTGGGGATCGGGACCACGTGCAGCTTGTAGATCTGGTGGAACTCGGCGGCCTCGGTCATGGCGGTGCCGGTCATCCCGGCGAGCTTCGTGTACAGGCGGAAGAAGTTCTGCAGGGTGATCGTGGCGAGCGTCTGGTTCTCGTCCTTGATCGTCACCCCTTCCTTGGCCTCGATCGCCTGGTGCAGGCCCTCGTTGTAGCGGCGTCCGGCGAGGATGCGTCCGGTGTGCTCGTCGACGATGAGGACCTCGCCGTCGACCACCACGTAGTCCTTGTCGCGCTTGAAGTGCTCCTTGGCCTTGAGGGCGTTGTTCAGGTGGCCGATGAGCGGGGTGTGGTCGGACTCGTAGAGGCTGTCGATGCCGAGCTGGTCCTGGAGGTACTCGACGCCCCGGTCCAGGATCGCCACGGTGCGCTTCTTCGGGTCGTACTCGTAGTCGTACCGGGTGCGCAGTTCGGCGAGGCGGTCCTTGTCCGTCTGGGTGGTGTACTGCTCCTCCTGGACCTGTACGCCCTTCATCCGCCGCGCGAAGCCGGCGAAGGCCTCGTACCAGTGGGTGGGCTGGTCGGCGGGGCCGGAGATGATCAGCGGGGTGCGTGCCTCGTCGATGAGGATCGAGTCGGCCTCGTCGACGATCGCGAAGTGGTGGCCGCGCTGGACCAGTTCGTCCTGCGACCACGCCATGTTGTCGCGCAGGTAGTCGAAGCCGAACTCCGTGTTGGTTCCGTAGGTGATGTCGCAGGCGTACTGCGCGCGCCGCTCCGCCGGGGTCGACCCGGTCTTGATCACCCCGACGGTCAGCCCCATGAACCGGTAGGCCCGGCCCATCCAGTCGGCGTCCCGCTCGGCCAGGTAGTCGTTGACCGTGACCAGGTGGACTCCCTTGCCGGTCAGGGCGTTCAGGTAGACCGGCAGTGTGCCGACGAGCGTCTTACCCTCGCCCGTGTGCATCTCGGCGATGTTGCCGAGGTGGAGCGCCGCGCCGCCCATGACCTGCACGTCGAAGTGACGCATGCCGAGGGTGCGCCGGGCCGCCTCGCGCATCGCGGCGAAGGCCTCGGGCAGCAGGTCGTCCAGGCTCTCGCCGTCGGCGTACCGCGTCTTGAACTCCGGCGTGAGCGCCTGGAGTTCCTCGTCGGTGAAGGCCTTGAACTCCTCCTCCAGGGAACCCACCTGGGCGGCTGTGCGCTCCAGCCGCCGCAGCATCCTGCCCTCACCCGCCCGCATGATTTTTCCGGTCAGGGCGTCGAGACCTTTACCTGACATGGGAATTCCCCCGCAACTAAACGGCGTCCGCGAGCATCCTGATCCAGCGATTGGCGCGCTGGAGAATATGGATGCCCTGTTGATTCGCGGTGATCACTTCGCGCAGCACGGGGTCGACGACGACGTCGAGTGCGGCGCGGAAGAGCTGCTGGATCACGGGCCGTTCGCCCGGCCGTCCGGCGTCGAGCAGAGCGTCGACGTCACGGAGGTCGATCCTTCGGATGCGTACCGCGTCGAAGGAGGCCACGGGTGGCCGTGGCTCCACGTCGACCACGGCCAGCGCGCAGTCGTTGAGCAGGACCGCGAGCGCGTCGCGGTGTGTCTCGAAGGTCTCCGGCGCTCCTTCGCGCAGCTTCTGCGCCAGCGGCTGCACTTCGTCGCGCACCGTCCGCAGCGCCCGTACGAGATCCATCTCGTCGAGCTGACGCCACGCCTCCCCGCGGGCGCGCGTCAGCTGTACGGAAATACCGTGACTGTATTCTTCCCCGACTCCTTGGCGCATCTGCCGTCCCCGTTCGCCATTCCGTTCATTGTCGGCGCACACGTTCGGTGCGGCAAGCAGCGGAATGGCGAACGGGACCCCAGTGAATTCCTGGGGAAAATGGTCAGCGAATGGGCCTGCGGACGTTTTCCTTCCGGCTCGCTCCGGGAGTCGCGTCGGCGATCCAGGGGCCCTCGCCGGACGGGTCGACGACGCCCTCCTCCAGCCAGGTGTAGGTGCCGGACAGGACTCCCTTGACCACCTTGCGGTCGAGGTCGTCGGTGTTGGACCACAGGCGGCCGAAGAGTTCCTCGACGCGGACGCGGGACTGGCGGCAGAAGGCGTCGGCGAGCTGGTAGGCCTCGCGGCCGTGCTCGCCCGTGGCGCGCAGGTGCTCGGCGCGGACACAGGCCGCGCTCATCGCGAAGAGCTCGGCGCCGATGTCGACGATCCGGCCGAGGAAGCCCTGCTTGGTCTCCATGCGGCCCTGCCAGCGGGACATGGCGTAGAAGGTGGAGCGGGCGAGCTTGCGCGCGCTGCGCTCGACGTACCGCAGATGCGGCGACAGGTCCACCTGCTGGTTGAACTCGTGGTACGACCGCGGGAGTTGCCCCGGTCCCGCCACCAGCTTCGGCAGCCACTTGGCGTAGAAGACGCCGGCGTTCGCGCCCGCCTTCGCCTTGTCCGAGAGGGACTTGTCGGGGTCGATGAGGTCGCCGGCCACCGAGAGGTGGGCGTCCACGGCCTCGCGGGCGATCAGCAGGTGCATGATCTCCGTCGAGCCCTCGAAGATCCGGTTGATGCGCAGGTCGCGCAGGATCTGTTCGGCGGGCACGGCGCGTTCGCCGCGGGCGGCGAGCGAGGCGGCCGTCTCGAAGCCGCGGCCACCGCGGATCTGGACGAGCTCGTCCGCCATCAGGCAGCCCATCTCGGAGCCGTACAGCTTGGCGAGGGCCGCCTCGATCCTGATGTCGTTGCGGTCCTCGTCGGCCATCTGCGAGGACAGGTCGACGACGGCCTCCAGCGCGAAGGTGGTGGCCGCGATGAAGGAGATCTTGGCGCCGACGGCCTCGTGGAGGGCGACCGGCTTGCCCCACTGTTCGCGGGCCGCCGACCACTCACGGGCGATCTTCAGGCACCACTTGCCCGCGCCGACGCACATCGCGGGCAGGGAGAGCCGGCCGGTGTTGAGGGTGGTCAGGGCGATCTTGAGGCCGGCGCCCTCGGCGCCGATCCGGTTCGCGGCGGGCACCCGGACCTGGTGGAAGCGGGTGACGCCGTTCTCCAGGCCGCGCAGGCCCATGAAGGCGTTGCGGTTCTCGACGGTGATGCCCTCGGAGCCCGCCTCGACCACGAACGCCGTGATGCCGCCCTTGTGGCCCTCGGACTTCGGCACCCGCGCCATGACGACGAGCAGATCGGCGACGACACCGTTGGTCGTCCACAGCTTCACGCCGTCGAGGACGTAGTCGTCGCCGTCCGGCACGGCGGTCGTGGCGAGGCGCGCCGGGTCGGAGCCCACGTCGGGCTCGGTGAGCAGGAACGCCGAGATGTCGGTGCGGGCGCAGCGCGGCAGGAAGACGTCCTTCTGCTCCTGGGTGCCGAAGATCTTCAGCGGCTGCGGGACGCCGATCGACTGATGGGCGGAGAGCAGCGCGCCGATCGCCGGGTTCGCCGAGCCGACCAGGGCCAGCGCCTTGTTGTAGTACACCTGCGTCAGCCCGAGGCCGCCGTACTTGGTGTCGATCTTCATCCCGAGGGCGCCGAGCTCCTTGAGCCCGTCGATCGTCTCGTCCGGGATCCGCGCCTCACGCTCGATGCGGGCGGAGTCGATCTTCGTCTCGCAGAAGTCGCGCAGTTTGGCGAGGAACTCCTCGCCGCGCTGGGAGGCCTCGTCGGACGGCATGGGGTGCGGATGGATCAGGTCGAGCCGGAAGCGCCCGAGGAACAGCTCCTTGGCGAAGCTGGGCTTGCGCCAGTCCTGTTCACGCGCGGCCTCGGCGACCTGTCGGGCCTCACGCTCCGTGACCGTGGGCTTGTGGGGTGTTGCGGACATGAGGCTCACCTCGCCGCGAATAGGGATCTTGGGGCCGTTCATCGCTGATCAGCATCGATCACTACCGACCGGTGCTACTCGATCGTATGTACCCGATCCGGGGTGACCCCACCAGTCCTCGCGCGGCGTTCGGCCGGTACGCGTCCCCGGGTTCGGGGCCGGCGCGCCGTGTCCGTGCCGCCCTGGACGGGTGCCGTCCGCGATGTTGCGTCAGGGGGCCATTCGGGGGAACGTCTGCACAGGCCACCGAGCGGCTGCTCCGTCCTTCCCGGGGCGCCGGGCAGCCTCCCGGGATCTCTTCGAGAAGGCCGCCCGGGATCCCGCGGGACGGCAGACCTCGCGGACTGCCGGGGAACGTCCGGGACCGCGCCTCGCAGGCCGCCGGGGAACGTCCGGGACCGCGCCTCGCAGGCCGCCGGGGAGCGTCCGGGACTGCGCCTCGCGAGGAGTCGGGGAGCGCCCGGGTCCGCGGCCCGCGGCCCGCCGGGGAGCACCGGGGATTCCCGTCGCCGGAATTTCGTTGTCGAAGCGCTTCGACAGCCTATGGACACACCATCTCCACCGGGCTACTGTCGAGCCACCCTCACTCACCTGTCCGCAACACGCGCACTGTCGAAGCGCTTCACAAAGCTTGGAGAGCTGGATGGTCACCCTCGCCGAGGTCGCCCAGCACGCCGGAGTCTCGGCGAGCACGGTGAGCTATGTCCTCAGCGGCAAGCGGTCCATCTCCGCGAACACCCGGCAGCGGGTCGAGCAGAGCATCCAGGAGCTCGGCTACCACCCGAACGCGGGCGCCCGTGCACTGGCGAGCAGCCGGTCCAACATCATCGCGCTGATGGTTCCGCTCCGCACCGACATGTACGTACCCGTGATGATGGAGATCGCCATCGCGGTGGCGACGACCGCCCGCAACCACGGGTACGACGTCCTGCTGCTCACCGGTGAGGAGGGCCCCGACGCGGTCCGCCGGGTCACCGGCAGCGGGCTCGCCGACGCGATGATCCTGATGGACGTCGAACTCGACGACGAGCGGCTGCCACTGCTGCGCGAGACCGACCGGCCGTCCGTGCTCATCGGTCTGCCCGCCGACACCTCGGGGCTGACCTGCGTCGACCTCGACTTCGGTGCCACCGGCGCGCTGTGCGCCGAGCATCTGGCGATGCTGGGGCACCGTGACATCGCTGTCATCGGCGAGGCGCCCGCCGTCTACGAACGGCACACCGGCTTCGCCGAACGCACCCTCGACGGGCTCCGGTCCCGGTCGCGGGAGCTGGGCCTGCGCGTGCTGCACCGCCCCTGCGAGGGCGGGTACGACGCGATGGCCGTGACACTCGCCCGGATCCTCGACGAACGCCCGGCCACCACGGGTTTCGTCGTGCAGAACGAGTCCGCCGTGGAACCGCTGCTCGCCCTGCTGCGCCAGCAGGGCCGGGCCGTGCCCGAGGACGTGTCGGTGATCGCGATCTGCCCGGACCAGGTCGCCACGCAGGCCTCGGTGCGGCTGACCTCGGTCGCCATCCCCGCACAGGAGATGGGCCGGCACGCCGTCGAGCAACTGATCGCCAAGCTCGACGGACACGGTGAGGACGAAGTCGCCCTGATCGCACCGGAGTTGACGGTACGGGCGAGTACGGGTCCGGCGCCGTCCGCTTCCTGACCCCGCGCGGGCCGGCCCGGGACGGCGTCCGGGCACCGCGCGGCTCCCCGGCTCGGGGGTCCCCTCCCTCGCAAAGGGGCCCGGGCGTCGGGCCCCGGACGGCTCCCGGGCTCGGGCGCAGCACCGGGCTGCTCCCCGCTCAGGGGTGTTTCACCGAACAACTCCCGCACTCGGGACCGGGATCCGGAACGGGACCGGGCTCCCGGACCGAGGCCGAGACCCGGAAGCCCCGACCCGGGACGGGCCGGTCGTCGGTTCCGGTTGCGGAGTGTGTCCGTCCGTCCCCGGAGACGGACGGACAGGCACCGGCGGCGCGGCCGGGGCCGCCGTGTGGGCAACCGGCCCGCCCCTGACCGGCGGGCCCGAGGCGCCATCGCACCGACCACGCCCGTCAGGGCACGGGACCGGCTCCGGCCGCGTCCCCGAAGAACGGGACCGGCAGCAGCCGGTTCCCGAAGGCATCGGACGGCCCCCGCCGCTCCCCGAGTCCACGTACCGCGCAACCGCCCTGGTCCGTAAGGGCGTTGCGGTAGCCCCGTCTGCCCCGGCGGCCGTCACGGCCGCTCCGGGTTCGTCGTCACTCCTTCCTTCAGGAGCACTCCACGTGAATCAGCCTGCCGAAAACCAGACCCAGTCGAGCTCGGTCAGCCTCGCGCAGTCCTCCCCGACCGTCGGCACGTTCCGCGAGCGGGACGGCGCGCTGGAGTGGAGCGGACGCCAGGAGACCGTCCGCATCGAACCATGGGGACCGGACGCGGTCCGGGTCCGTGCGCACCTCGGCGGACCGCTCCTCGAAGCCCTCCCGGGCGCGCTGCTCGACGAGCCGCCGGCCACCGAGAGCACCGTGAAGATCCTCGACGGCGAGGGCCGGCTGACGGTGGGCGCGCTGACCGTCGAGGTCGACGCCGAGGGCCTGATCCGCTTCGTGCGCACCGCGGACGGGGGCGAACTGCTCGCCGAGGAGCGCGCCCACTTCTGGTGGCCCGGCTCCCGCCTGTACACCCCGACCGGGAACGGCCACCACCGTCTGGAGCAGCGGTTCGCCGCGTACGAGGGCGAGAAGCTGTACGGCCTCGGACAGCACCAGCACGGGCTGCTGGACCAGAAGGGCGCGGTCCTGGACCTAGTCCAGCGCAACGCCGAGGTCACCATCCCGGTGCTCACCTCCAGCCGCGGCTACACCCTGCTGTGGAACAGTCCGGCGATCGGTCGTGTGGAACTCGCGGACAACGGCACCCGATGGGTGGCCGACTCGGCCCGTCAGATCGACTACTGGATCACGGCGGGCGCCCCGGCCGACGCCCAGCGCCGCTACAGCGCCGCCACCGGCCGCACACCGATGCTGCCCGAGTGGGCGGCCGGGTTCTGGCAGTGCAAGCTGCGCTACCGCACGCAGGACGAACTCCTCGCCGTGGCGCGGGAGTACAAGCGTCGCGGTCTGCCCCTGGACGTCATCGTGTGCGACTTCTTCCACTGGACGCACCTCGGCGACTGGAAGTTCGACCCGGCCGAGTGGCCGGACCCGGCCGCCATGCAGCGGGAGCTGTCCGAGCTGGGGGTCGAGCTGGTGGTCAGCGTCTGGCCCTCGGTCTCGCCGCTCTCCGAGAACCACCAGCTCATGGAGCAGCGGGGCCATCTCATCGGCACCCAGTACGGGCCGATGGCGCACGCGGACTGGCCGGACAAGGGGGTCGCGTCCACCGTCCAGGTGGCCTTCTACGACGCGACGAACCCCGAGGCGCGGGACTTCCTCTGGTCGCGAGTGAAGGACAACTACCTGGACCCGTACGGGATCAAGGCCTTCTGGCTGGACGCCTGCGAGCCGGAGCTGAAACCCGGCTTCCAGGAGAACCTCCGCTATCACGCCGGGCCCGGACTGGAGGTCGGCAACCTCTATCCGCGGGAGAACTCCCGCACCTTCTTCGAGGGCCTGCTCGCCGCCGGCCGCACGGACATCGTCACCCTCAACCGCTCTGCGTGGGCGGGCAGTCAGCGCTACGGGGCGGCCCTCTGGTCGGGCGACATCGGCGCGGACTTCCCGACCCTGCGCCGTCAGATCGCGGCGGGTCTCAACACCGCGCTGTCCGGCATCCCGTGGTGGAACACCGACATCGGCGGCTTCCACGGCGGGGATCCGGACGACCCCGCGTACCGCGAGGTCATGGTCCGCTGGTTCCAGTTCGGCGCGCTGTCCCCGCTGATGCGTCTGCACGGCTTCCGCGACCCGGGCATGCCGCTGGGCCCGGACATGACCGGCGGCCCGAACGAGGTCTGGTCGTACGGCGAGGAAGCCGGCGCGATCATGGAGAAGTACCTGCTGCTGCGGGAACGCCTGAAGCCGTACGTGCTGGACGTCATGCGGCAGGCGCACGAGGAGGGGCTGCCGGTGATGCGCCCGCTGTTCCTGGAGTTCCCCGACGACCACGCCGCCTGGTCGGTGGACGACGCGTACCTCTTCGGCCCCGATCTGCTGGTCGCGCCGGTGCTCACGGCGGGGGCGACCGCCCGTACGGCGTACCTCCCGGCGGGGGCCCGCTGGACGGACGCGTGGACCGGCGAGACGTACGAGGGCGGCGCGGCCGTGACGGTCGACGCGCCGCTGGACCGCATCCCGCTGTTCCTGCGGGACGGGGCACGGCTGCCCGTGGCCGGGTAGTCCGGCAGCCGAGTGCGGCCGGACCCCGAGGGGACCGGCCGCACTCCCCCGAGCGGGTCAGCTGCTGCTGACCGTCAGATTGTCGGCGGCGAAGTCCAGGCCGCCCGAGGACGAGGTGATCTCGAAGCCGAACTGCACGTCGCCGATCGTCTCGCTGCTCGACATCCAGCCCTTGGTGTTCGCGATCCACTTCAGGATCGGGAGGATGTCGATGGTGCCGGAGGTGGAGTCCGAGCTGCGCAGGAACGAGAAGACGTCGTTCGAGCCGTTGTTGCCCTTGTAGACGGTCCAGGTGTTGCCGCCGAGGGTGAGCGTGCCCTGGGAGGTGCCGAGCGCGCCGACGGCACCGTTGTAGTTGACCCAGAGCATGGTCTCGTAGTCGTAGTCGGTGTCCCAGATGTCGTACGACGTGTTGTACGCGCCGGAGGACGGGACGGTGACGCTGTAGGTGCTGGTGAGGGAGGACAGCCCCGAGATCGTCCTGCCGACGTACTTCTTGGAGTTGGGGTAGGACTTGATGCCGCCGGTGTCGGGGTGGTTCGCCCATACGCCCCAGCTGGTGCCGGAGTTGGCCCAGATGCACTGGCTGCCGGCGCCGGAGCCCCAGATGTTGTTGTAGAGCGTGTAGCCGTTCAGCGTGGTGTTGCCCCACTGGTCGCAGGAGGACCAGACGGCGGCCTGGGCGGGGGCGGAGGCGAGGCCGACCGTGGCGCCGAGCGCGAGCGCGGGGGCGATGAGGGCCTTGGTGATCCTCTTCAGTGTGCGAAGTGCCATGGTGTCCCTTCCATGGGTGGGGGGAACTGCGGATTCACTCGGTCACTGCGGCCCCAGGGTGAGGACGCAGTCTTCGCCGGCGCTCAAGGAGAACGGTCGCGCGCCGGTGGAAGTCCTGAGGTCGACGCGGCAGGAACGGCCCGGTCTCACCAGCGCCGTCGCTCCCGCGGGGCTCCAGGCGAGGTCGACCTCGGCCCCGAACCTCGTGCGGATGCCGCGGAGTTCACCCGCGGGGAGCGTGGCGGGGAGCGCGGGGAACAGGACGAGCCGCCGCGGGGTGGACTGGATCAGTGCCTCGATGAGCACGGCCGGCAGGGTGTGCGCGGCGTCGGCGTTGTAGACGTGCCGCTTCGGGTAGTGCCCGCTCATCAGGGAGACGTGGAAGAAGTCCCCGCCGAGGACCTCGTGCAGCGCCCGGGTCACTCGGCCGGCGTCCCCGAGGCGGGCGGCCACCAGGGCGTGGTGGAGGTGCCCGTGCGCGGAGTCGTTCTCGGAGCCGCGCAGTTCGAGGGCCCGGCGGGCCGCCGCGGCGAGTCCGGGGGTGTCGTACGGGGTGATCTCGTCGAGCGGCCAGACCCCGTAGAGGTGGCTGAGGTGCCGGTGGTCGTAGCTGTCGTCGAGGCCGGGCCGGGCCCATTCGGCCAGCGCGCCGTCGGCGTTGACGCGGTGCGGCGGCAGCCGGTCGGCGAGCGCGCGCCAGCGTTCGGCGGCGGGTCCGGGGTGGTAGTCGGCGGCGGTGCGCAGTGCGTGGCGGGCCGCGGAGAGGTCCATGGCGGAGTTGACGGTGATCCAGCCGGCGTTCGCGGGCCGGTTCTCCGGGGAGTACGACGGGACGATCACGATCCGGCCGTCGTCGTCGCTGCGGGTGAGGAAGTCCTCGTAGAAGAGGGCCACTTCGGCGAGTGCCGCGGCCAGGCGGGGGTCGCGGGCGCCGCGTGTCTCGTCGTGGTCGACGAGCGGCTTGAGGAGCCAGTCGGCGCCGGCGGTCCACACGTGCAGCGGGTACTCGCGGCTGAGGTGGTAGAGGTGGCCGGACTCGCCGTCGGTGTGTGCGGGAGCGACGACGCCCCGGGTGCCGTACACGGCGCGCGCGTTGTCGCGCCACTGGGGGATCTGGGCGTGGATCAGTGCGGCATGCGCCTCGGTGACCTCCGGGAGCGCCGCCGCTGCCGCCGACGCGGTCTGGAGGTTGAGGTTGGCGTCCGTGGTGAACGCCCCGGACCAGGCGGTGTCCCAGTCGCCCGTCCACAGCCCGGTCAGTCGGGGCGGCAGGGTGCCGGCCGCGGACAGCAGGTGGTGGCGGCCGGCCGCGAAGAGCCGCTCCAGGAGAGCGGGGCTTTCGGGGCGGCGGATCAGCTCCGAGCCCTGCAGGGCGCGTTCGGCGGGGTCGGCGCGCAGGTCCAGCGTGACCCGCCGGTAGGCGGGGCGGTGCAGCGCGATGTGGCGGGCGAGCAGCCGGGCGTACGCGTCACCGCCGTCCGGCGCGGCATCTTCCGTCCGGTGCCGGTCCTGGTCACGGCGCCCGTGGCGGACTTGATCCCGGTCCCGGTCGCGCTCCCCGTCCCCGTGGCGGACCTGGTCCCGGCGCCCGTCCCGGTCCCGATCGTCGGGCCGCTCCGGATCGTCGTGGCTCTCGTCCGGGAGCAGCAGGTCGCGCAGCGCGCGGGCCTCCGCCGCCGCGTCCAGTTCACCCGTGTGCCGCCTCACCCGCGTCAGCAGGAGGACCGAGCGGGCGCCCTCGATCCGGACGCCGGGCAGCGCGGTCCGGGTCCGGCCGCCGGAGACGACGACGAGCGTCACCCCGGTGTACGCGCGGTCGCTGTCGGGGTAGCGGGCCCGCAGGGTGAGTACGGCGCCCTCGCCGGTCAGGACCGTGCCGTGCCCCACCGCGAGGCCTGCGGGGGCCCCGGGCAGCCGGTGGTCCAGGGTCACGTCGACGGTGAGGTCCGTGTCGGTGACGTACTGGACGACGACGTCGTCGGCGCGGGAGACGAAGACGTCGCTGCGCCAGCCGCCGCACACGGCGCCGACGACGCCGGTGGTGAAGTCGGCCTCGCGCCGGTAGGCCTGCCACCGCGCGGCCGGGCGGCGCAGCCGCACCTGGAAGGCGGGGTGGAAGGGCTGCACCCACAGCAGCGGGCGCCCGTCGGTGAAGTCCTCCCCGGCCGTGACGTCTCCGGCCAGCAAGCGGTCCTGAAGCTCCGTGAGACGGTCGGCGAGCGCCGGGGGCCGGGCGTCCGCGCTGCCGTTCGGCCTGACCAGGCGGTGATGGTTGACGATGATCCGGTCGGCGTTCGGATCCCCGAACACCATGGCGCCGTGTGTGCCGTTCCCGCTCAGGAAGGCGTCCTCCCAGCGGGCGGCGGGCAGCGGCTCCCAGGTGCCGTGGACGGGCCCGGTGCGGTCGCTCGTCCCGGGCACGGAGGAGGCCGGGTCGCCGTCGCGCCCGCTGGTCCGCCGGGCACCATGGCCCGAGCCGTGCGCGGACCCACTGCTGTCGCGCGTGCGGCCGATCGCGGACCCACTGCTGTCGCGCGTGCGGCCGATCGCGGACCCGCTGCTGTCACGGGTGGGGCCGGTCATGGCTGGAGCACCACCGCTCCGTGGCGCTCCAGCAGCACCGAGCCGGTCACAAGGTCGCCGGTGAGCAGGTCCCGATGGCGGCCCGGCACCTCGACCGTGACCGCGTCGGGCCGGTGGTTGAGCAGGAACAGCAGCGCGCCGCGCCGGACGGCCTCGACTCCGTCCGGAAGGCCTTCGAGCACCGGGCGCAGGCCGGCACGGTCCGCGACGCCGGTCAGCAGGGCCCGCAGCGCGTCGGGTTCGGGCAGGGTGGAGAGGTACCAGGCCGTGCCCCTGCGCAGCACCGCGGGCAGCCCGTCCAGTTCGCCGCCCTTGTACCCGGCCTCGACGACCGCGTCGTCCTCGGCCTCCAGCTCCTCGGACCACAGCGTCCCGCGAAAGCCGTCGCACTCGGCGCTCTCCCCCGCGTCCAGCGGCCACCACTCGTGCAGCGTGCGGATGCCGAAGAGCTCGCGGAGCCGGGCGTCCATGCCGCCGGGCCGGACCCGGTCGTCCTCGTCGGCGACACCGGCGAGGAAGCCGCAGACGAGGGTGCCGCCGTCGCGTACGTGGGCGAGGAGGTTGTCGATCGCGGCGTCCGTGAGCAGGTAGGGCTGCGGGGCGACGACGAGCCGGTACGCGGACAGGTCCTGCTCGGGGTGCGCGAAGTCCGTGGTGAGGTGTGCCTCCCACAGGGCGCGGTGCCAGGCCCGCAGGACCTCGGGGTAGTCGACCTCCTGGGAGAGGCGGCCGTCGTGTTCCCCCGCCCACCAGGAGTTCCAGTCGTGCAGCACGGCGACGTCGGCGGTGATGCGGGTGCCCGCCACCTCCGGGCCGATCACGGCGAGTTCGGCGCCGAGCTGCCTGACCTCCTGGAAGGTGCGCCCCCGCTCCCCCGCGTGGCCGACCATCGCCGAGTGGAACTTCTCGGCGCCCTGCCGGGACTGGCGCCACTGGAAGTAGCAGACGGCGTCGGCGCCGCGCGCCACGGCCTGGAGGGACCACAGCCGGTTGAGGCCGCGCGGCCTCGGGTGGTTGACGCCGCGCCAGTTGACCGCTCCGGCCGCCTGCTCCATGAGCATCCAGGGGCCGCCCGCCGCCTGGGAGCGCGTCATGTCCTGGACGAGCGCCCCGTACTGGGCGCCGAGGGGGTCGCGCGGGTCGGGATAGAGATCGACCGAGACGACGTCCTCCTCCCGGGCCCACCGCCACGCGTCCTGTCCCGCCCACAGGGGCATGAAGTTGCTGGTGACCGGGATGTGCGGGGTGTGCCGGCGGACGATGTCCCGCTCGGCGACGAAGCACTCCAGCAGCATGTCGGAGGTGAAGCGGCGGAAGTCGAGCACCTGCGTCGGGTTCTTCATGTAGTGGGCGTGGCGGGGCGGGAGGATCTCGCTCCACCGGTCGTAGCCCTGGCCCCAGAAGGCCGTGCCCCAGGCGTGGTTGAGGGCGTCGAGGGTCTGGTATCTGTCCTGGAGCCAGCGACGGAAGGCGGCGGCCGCCTCGTCGCCGTAGTCGTAGGTGCAGTACTCGTTGTTGATGTGCCACATCGTGAGGGCCGGGTGGCCCGCGTACCGGGCGGCCAGGTCGTCCGTGATGGCGGCGGCGTATCTGCGGTAGACGGCGCTGGAGTGCGAGAAGTGCTGGCGGGAGCCCCACCATTCGGTGCGGCCCTCCGCGTCGCGGGGCAGGGTCTCGGGGTGCAGGCGGCCCATCCACGGCGAGGGCGAGGAGGTGGGGGTGGCGAGGACGACGCCGACGCCGTGGTCGTGCATCAGGTCCATCAGCCGGTCGAGCCAGCCGAACTCGCGTGCCCCGGGACGTGGTTCGAGCTTCGCCCAGGAGAAGACGCCGAGGGTGACGGAGTTGACGGCGGCCTCCTTCATGAGGCGGACGTCCTCGTGCCAGGTTTCTTCGGGCCACTGCTCGGGGTTGTGGTCGCCTCCGAAGAGGATGCGGCCGCGGGTCGCGTCGGCGAGGCTCGGCCGCTGGTGTGCGCGCATCAGACCGGGTCTCCGTACTGGATGCCCCGGCCGTTGGTGCCGAGGTACACGCGGCCGTGGATACGGGGGTCGCCGGTGACGACCTCACCGGTCCAGCCCCACTGGTGGGCGTCGTCGTTGATCCGGATCCAGGTCCGGGCGGTGTCGTCGGAGCGGAGGACCGCGGTGCCCGGCCCGGTCGAGCCGACCTGGTAGAGGGCGGGGTAGTCCGCGCCGTCGGCCGCCTTTCCGAAGCCGAGGGTGTACGAGGCCCAGCAGCTGGTCACCTTGTCGAAGGCCGTGCCGCCGTCGGTGGAGCGGTACAGCCCGTTCCACTTCAGGCTCAGCCACAGGTCGCCGATGCGTCCCGGCGCCGCGGCCAGCCTGAACTGGTCGTCCCCGGAAGGCAGTCCGCCGGCGCGGGCACCGAAGGAGCTGCCGCCGTCCGTGCTCGTGTACAGCGTTCCCGTGTCCGTGTCGTACGCGTAGAACACGGTCGGGTCCACCGGGTCGGCGACCGGCGTGGCGCCCTTCGGGAAGGAGGGGACCTCGGCCCAGGTGGCGCCGCCGTCCGTCGAGCGGTGCGCCGCGTACTTGGTGCCGTCCCAGTGGACGAAGGACCACAGCAGGACGCCGCCGTCGGCGCTGACGGCGATCGGCCCCGGCGCGTCCTTGCCGAGGGCGGGCTGCGCCGGGAAGGGTGTCCAGGTCCGCCCTCCGTCGTGGGAATGGGCGCCGTTTCCGTTGTCGCCCCAGCCCGTGCGGACGACGTACGACGGCTCTGCCGCGGCCTGTGCCAGTCCCGTCGCCGTGCCGGACACGGGGTTCGTGGCCATGCCGCGCGAGGGGGACGCCGTGAGCCGCTCGTGGTGGAGGACGCCGATGTCCCCGACTCCGCTGATCAGATGCGCCGCGCCGGACGGGGGCGAGATCAGCAGGCGCACGGCCGACTCCTCCAGGCCCCGGATCTGCGGCGCCCAGTGCCTGAGGTCGCGGGTGGCGTAGAGGGTCGCTCCGGTGCCGTACACGACATGCCCGGAGTCGTACGGGTCGACGGCCACCGCCTGGATCCACCAGCCGAACTTGGGGGAGTCACCACCCCACTTGAGGTAGGGGGTCTCGGACACGTCGAGGACGGCCGTGTCCTTCAGGGAGGTCCAGGTACGGCCGCCGTCGGTGGTCCGGAACACGGTGTCGCCGTCCGCCCAGCGGTTGTTGGTGGACACCACGGCCGTGCCCGCCCTGCGGACGTCGGCCGCGATCCCGCCGTAGGCGAACGTGTCCGCCGAGCCGTCGGCCGTGGTGCCGCCCGGCCGGACGGGGGTCACCTCGGTCCATGTTCCGGTGGCGGTGCGCAGCTTGTGCACGCTGCCGTCGGTCTGGCCGTTGGGGCCGGGCGCGTCGCCGTACGTCACGTACAGCTCCCGTGTGTGCGGGTCGTACGCGGCGCGGAGCGGGATCCTGGCGGAGCTGCCGGCGGGCTGACCGGGGACGGCTTCCCAGCGGGTGCCGTCGGCCGTGCGGTAGAGGTTCGGCGTGCCCGGGGTGCCGTCGCCGTCGCCCCAGCCGGCGTAGACGGTGCGCCCGGCCGCGGCGAGGAACGTGACGCCCTGTCCGGTGGGGCTCGCCTTTGCCGGGAAACCGGTCGCGGCGGACCAGGTGGCCCCCCGGTCGGTGGACCTGAGCAGCCCGTCGTGCCGGGTGCCCAGCCACAGGACGGAGCTGTCGCGAGGATCGACGAGGAGGCGTTCTCCCGTGCCGCGCCCGTCCTCGTTGGCGCCGAGTTTCACGGACAGGTCGGTGCGCGCCCAGGTGCTGCCGCGGTCCTCGGAGCGCAGGACGGCGCCGTTGCCCGCCCAGGACTGCGCGTAGGTGCCGACGGCGAGGTACAGGCGGTCCGGGTGGGCGGGGTCGACGGCCAGTGCCTCCACGCCGAGCAGGTTCCAGTCGTCCCAGCCGAGGTGGTCGGTCAGCGGCGTCCAGCGGGCCGCCCGGTCGTCCCAGCGGTAGGCGCCGCCGATGTCGGTGCGGGCGTAGGCGAGACCGGGTACGGCGGGGTGGAAGAGGACACCGGTGACGAAGCCTGTGCCGCCGACGACGACGTTGCGCCAGCGGTACGGCGCCGGGTCCGCGTCGGCTCCGTCCGTCGGACCGCCCGGCGTCGCCGCGGCGACGCCGGGCATGGCGGCGACCACAGCCGCGGCGGCACTTCCGGCAAGCACAACTCGTCTGCCCGGTCGGGGCGTACGCATGACACACCTCGTTCGTGAAGGAGGAGAAGAGACATGGAAGGCACCGATCAAGGGCGGCAAGGGCAGCACCGTCAGGGGCGCGGGGAACTGCGCGACCGGCCACGACGCACCCGCGCCGGAAGGACGACCGGACCACCCACGGCCGACGTACCGAACCGGCCGGAGCAACGAGCAGAACGGACGGACCGGACCGACCGGAGCGGCGAACCGAAGGAGAGCGGTCGAAGCGGACCGGCCGGGCCGGAACCACGAAGCGAAGCAGAGCGGGCGGACCCCAGGTCAGCCCTTCACGGCCCCGGTGAGCATCCCCTTCTTGAAGTGCCGCTGGACGAAGGGCGAGAGGACGGCGACGGGCAGCAGCGCCAGCACCATGACGGCCATCTGGATGGCGAGCGGTGACAGTTGCCCGGTGTTCACCTGGGTCGCGAGACCGACCGGCCGCTCCTGCTTCTGCACCAGCTGGATCATGACGTTCTGCAACGGCATCATGTCCTGGTCGGTGAGGTAGATGGAGGCGTTGAACCAGGCGCTCCAGTACCCGACCGCGTAGAAGAGGGAGATCACCGCGAGCACGGCCCGCGACAACGGCATCACGATCTTCCAGAGAATGCGCCAGTCGCCCGCGCCGTCGATGCGTGCGCTGTCGACCAGTTCCGGCGAGATGCCCATGAAGAACGCGCGCAGTACCAGGATGTTGAAGACGCTGACCGCGCTCGGAAGGATCAGCGCGAGGTAGGTGTCGGTGAGACCGAGCGCCTGCACCAGCAGATAGGTGGGGATGAGTCCCGCGCCGAAGAACATGGTGGCGAGCAGCAGCATCAGCAGCCAGCGGTGACCGAGCGAGCCGATGCGCGACAGTCCGTACGCGCACAGGACCGAGACGGCCATGCTGAAGAGGGTGCCGACCAGTGTCACCCCGAGGCTGACCAGGGCGGCCCGTTGCACCTGGCCGCCGCCGAGCAGCTCCTGGTAGGCGATGAAGGTGACGCCCTTGGGGATCACCACCAGGCCTCCGGCGGCGTCGATGGTCTTCTTCGACTGCAGGCTCGTGACGATGACGATCCACAGCGGGAAGAGGATCGCGAGGGCGGCGAGCGTGAGGGCGAGCCCCTTGCCCGCGATCCCGGCCCTGCTCGGTTCCTCCTCCCAGGGCGGCCGGGGCGGCGCCGCCCACCGGCCCGGCGGGCGGGCGGGCCTGACGGCGGACTTGTCGATGACGGCGGTCATTTCTTGTACACCCCCTGCTCACCCATGAGATGGGCGACCTTGTTGGCGGTCAGGACGAGTCCGAGGCCCACGACGCCCTTGACGAGGCCGGCGGCAGCGGCGTACCCGAAGTCCTGGTTGCGGATGCCGTTCCACCACACGTAGGTGTCGAGGACCTCGGAGGCCCCGGGGCCCACGGAGTCGCGCTGGAGCAGCAGTTGCTCGAACCCGACCGTCAGCGCGTCGCCGACGCGGAGCACCAGCAGCAGGGCGATCACCGGGCGCAGCGCGGGCAGCGTGACGTGCCACATCCGCCGCCATCGTCCGGCGCCGTCCATCGCGGCGGCCTCGTACAGGTCGTTCGACACGGACGAGAGGGCGGCGAGGAAGACGATGATGCCCCAGCCCGCGTCCTTCCAGACGCCCTCCGCCGTCACCAGGAACTTGAAGATCCCCGGGTCGGTCATCAGGTCGATGCCCTTGTGTCCGTGCTGGCGCAGGGTCTGCGCGATGATGCCCGCGCCGCCGAAGATCTGCTGGAAGACGGTGACGACGAGGACCCACGAGAAGAAGTGCGGAAGGTACATGATCGCCTGGGCGACCGCCCGGACCCGGGGCCTGACCACGCTGTTGATGAGCAGCGCGAGCAGGATCGGGATCGGGAAGTAGAGCACCAGCTGGAGGAAGAAGAGCACGAAGGTGTTCTGCACCGCGTGCCAGAACGCCGAGTCCTCGAAGATCCGCTGGAAGTTCTCGAAGCCGACCCAGGGGCTCTGGAGCATGGCGACGAAGCCGTTGTCGCTCAGGTACGGGTCGTAGTCCTGGAAGGCGACGACGTTGCCGAGCACCGGTATGTAGGTGAAGACGAGGACCAGCGCGACCGCCGGCAGCGTCATCAGGATCAGGGTGCGGTCGCGTCGGAACCGCAGCCGCAGATCCAGCCGGCCGGTACGCCGCCCCGCCCGCCTCGCCGCACGTCTCGCGGCCGCCTTCCCGGCGCTCCCGCCGGGCGTGTCCCCGCCCGGCGTCCGCCCGCCCGTCTTCGCCTCGGCCCTGCTCCGGGGCACCGTGCTGTGCGACACGGCCTCCTCCTTGCCTCAGCCCTGGGTCACTTGGCCGCGGAGCCGTTGTCGTCGAGCAGCTTCTTGTACCAGGCGCGCAGGCCGTCGCCGCCCTTCTGCTTCCAGTCGGAGACCGCCTGCTGCATGTCGGCGATCTTCTTGCGGCCGCGCACGATGTCGTCCTCGAGCTGCTCGAAGTCGTTGGCGAGGTTGGTCCACCGGTTGGGTTCGGTGACGGTCAGGCCGTAGAAGGACGACTTCTTGGTGAAGGCGCCCATGCGCTGCTGCCACTCGACCTGGAGCCTGGCGATCTCGGGCAGGTCGGGGTGGGCGAGGTAGGCGGCCGGGTCGCCGGTGTAGTCGTAGGCGCCGTTGACCTCGTTGGTGCCCTGCGTGGTCTTGGTGGGCAGCCCCTTCTTGAGCTCGAAGTCGGCACCCTCGACGCCGTAGTCGGTGAGCATGCGCTCCTTGGTGCCGAAGGGGGCGGCACAGAAGTTGGCCAGCGCGAGGAAGTCCTTGATCTGCTGCTCGGACGCCTTCTTGTTGACGAAGGTGAAGATGTTGGCGGGCTGGACGGCCCACAGGGTGGGGTCGCCGCCGTCGTGGCCGAAGATGTCGAACGCGGCCATCTCGAAGTCGGCGTTCTGTGTGCGCTGTTCGGCGGTCTTGCCGTACCAGTAGGAAAGGTCGCCGTTGAAGACGAGCACCTGCCCGGCGCCGAACCGGTTGGACGCGTCGCCCTTGACGGCCTTGGCGTCGGGGTGCACCACGCCCGCCGCGTAGAGCTTGCGGGTCCACTCCAGGGCTTCGAGGTACTCGTCGGTCTCGATGCGGTTGATCAGCTTGCCGCCGTCGAGGTTCCACCACAGCGCCTTGTCGCTGCCGGACAGCACCCCGAACATGTTGAAGGCGGTCCACTTCAGGTCGTCGCAGGCCCACACCTTCGCCCTGGCGCTCGTCGCGTCCTTGGCCCAGGACAGGAACTCGTCCGCGCTCTTGGGGAGTTGGTACCCCTTCTTGGCGAAGAGGTCCTTGCGGTAGAAGGGCGCGATGTTGTTGACGTACGAGGCGGGCATCGGGATCGCGCGGAGCTTCCCGCCGAAGATGGCGCGCTGCCAGGCGTCGGTGGGGACGGCCGCGAGGTTCGGGTAGTCCTTGACCTTGTCGCCCGACAGGTACGGGCCGAGGTCGGCGAACTTGGCGTTGACGGCGCTGGGGATCTTGCCCATCAGGTTCCAGCCCGGGACGACCACCATGTCCGGGATGTCGCTGGAGGCGAGGACCGCGCCCAGCTTCTCGTCGTAGGTGTTGCCGTCCTGGTTCTGCCAGGTCACGTCGACGCCGACGGCCTCGTTCATGGCCTTGTAGTAGGCGTTGCCGTTGGACGGCGGGGTGCCCCACAGGGGCGCCATGACCTTCAGCTTGCCGCCGCTGCCGAGCTTCTTCGGCACCGACGACTTCAGCCCGTCCAGGGCGATCGCCTGGGTGAACCCCGCCGCCGAACCGTTCTTCGCCGGAATGTCGGGCGTCACGACGCTCGACGCCACGAAGGCCGGAAGGATCTTCCGGGCGTCCTTGCCGGAGGTCGTGCCCTCCTTGTTGCCGTCCTGCCCGCCGCAGGCGGTGAGCAGCGGCATGCCGCCGGCCACGGCGGCCGCGGCGACCGCCGTGGAGGCGAGGAAGCTTCTCCGGCTGGGAGCGGAGGTGGCGGAGTTCGGCGTCATTGCGTCAACCCTTCGTGGCGCACAGCAGGACACCCGGCGGTGGAGCCGTCGGCTGCGGTGTCTTGAGTGGAACTGGCTGAGCTGAAGCGGTCCTCGGAGATGCGGACTCCTGAGCGGCAGTCCCGCCAGTCGAAGCGCTTCGATGTTGCTGCGAGGTTAAGTGAACACCTGGGGACGCACAAGAGTCGTTTCCAAGATTCCTCGGAGGTGTGGACCAATCCGCGGCTGCCTTCTGGCACTTGACAACACAGCGAGGAATCGGAGTTGTTGCACCGAGGTGTCTTGACACCTGCCCCTCGGTCGAACCAGCATCGAAGCGCTTCGAAAGCTCCTCGTCGCTCCGTCGCAAAGGGATCACCAAGTGACCGCACAGACGCCTCCTACGCCGCCTTTCCGTGATCCGCGGCTGCCGTTCGCGAAGCGCATCGACGACCTGCTGGTGCGGCTCACCCTCGACGAACGCATCGCATTCCTGCACCAGTTCACGCCCGCCGTGGAACGGCTCGGCATCGCCGCCTTCCGGACCGGGCAGGAAGCCCTGCACGGGGTGGCCTGGATGGGCCCCGCGACCGTGTTCCCGCAGGCCGTGGGGCTCGGCGCGACCTGGAACGACGACCTGGTGCGCCGGGTCGGCGAAGCGGTCTCGGCGGAGGCTCGCGCGATGCGTGCCCGCGACGACCGCGTCGGCCTCAACGTCTGGTCCCCCACCGTCAATCTGCTGCGCCACCCGCTGTGGGGCCGCAACGAGGAGGGCTACTCGGAGGACCCCCGGCTCACCTCCGCCATCGCCACGGCGTACACGCGGGGCCTGCGCGGCGACCACCCGCTGTACTGGCGCACGGCGCCCGTCCTCAAGCACTGGCTCGCGCACAACAACGAGACGCGACGCGACACCACGTCGTCCTCGGTGCGCCCGCGCGTGCTGCACGAGTACGACCTGCCCGCCTTCCGCGCGACCGTCGAGGCGGGCGCGGTGGCCGGGGTGATGCCGGCGTACAACCTGGTCAACGGCCGCCCCAATCACGTCTCGCCGTACCTGCGCGAGCAGTTGCGCACCTGGACCGACCAGGAGCTGCTGGTCTGCTCGGACGCGGGCGCCCCCTCCAACCTGGTGGACTCCGAGCACTACTTCGACACCCACGAGGAGGCGACCGCCGCCGCCGTCCTGGCCGGCGTCGACAGCTTCACGGACCACGGCACGGACAGCTCGCGGATCGTCGCCCGTGTCCAGGGTGCCCTCGTCCAGGGCCTGTTGAGCGAGGCCGACATCGACGCCGCGGTCCGTCGCCAGCTGGACGTCCGCTTCCGGCTGGGCGAGTTCGACCCCGAGTCGGACCCGTACGCCGACGCCGAGGACTTCGACACCCCGGCCCACCGCGCGCTCGCCCAGGAGGCCGCCGAACAGGCGATCGTCCTGCTCAAGAACGACGGGTTGCTGCCGCTCGGCCCGGACGTCCGCGTCGCCGTCGTCGGGCTGCTCGCCGACGAGTGCAAGCTCGACTGGTACAGCGGCACGCTCATCCACCGCTCGACGCCGCTGGAGGGGCTGTACGAGCGGTTCGGCGCCGATCGCGTGCACTTCGCCGAAGGCGTGGACCGGGTCCGCCTGCGGACCACGCAGGGCACGCACCTGTCGGTGCCCGCCACCGACGGCGCCGCGGACGAGGTGAGCGGCGCCGCGGGCGCTCTGGACCCGGCCCTGCTGTCCGGCCGCACCGACCTGCCGCCGCTCACCGCCGACGGCCCCGGCACCGAGTTCGCGCTGATCGACTGGGGCGAGGGCGTGCTGACCCTGCGCGCCCCGGACGGCCGCTACCTGTCGGTCGCCGAGGACGGCTTCGTGCGTGCCTCCGCAGACCGGCCCGGCGGCTGGGTCGTCCAGGAGACCTTCCGCCTGGAACCCTCTCGGTCCCATGAGAACGGCCACCTCCTGAAGCACCTGGGGACGGGCAGGTACGTCACGGTCGCCGCCGACGGCGTGAAGGTTGCCGCGGAGAACCCGGCCGTCCTCTTCCTCGACTTCACCGAGCGGGGCACGGACGCCGTGGCGCGCGCGGCGGCCTCCGCGGACGTCGTCCTCGTCGTCGCGGGCAACGACCCGCACATCAACGGCCGCGAGACGGAGGACCGCACGACCCTGCGGCTGCCCGCGCACCAGGAGCGGCTGCTGCGCGCCGCCCGCGCCGCCAATCCGGCCACGGCCCTCGTCCTGGTGTCCGCGTACCCGTACGCCGTCGACGTCGCCGCGCTGCCGGCCGTCCTGTGGACCGCGCACGGCGGACAGGCCGCGGGCACGGCCCTGGCCCGCACCCTCGCCGGGGACGTCTCGCCCGCGGGCCGTCTTCCGCAGACCTGGTACGCCTTCGACGACGACCTGCCCGACCTCCTCGACTACGACGTGATCGGTGGCCGTCAGACCTACCTCTACTTCGAGGGCACGCCGCTGTTCCCCTTCGGGCACGGCCTGTCGTACACGTCGTTCGCCTACGCGGACCTCCGGGTCCGCAGGCACCCGGGCGGCCTGACGGTCTCGTTCGGCGTCACCAACACCGGCGGGACCACCGCCGACGAGGTGGCCCAGCTCTACGTGCGCGCCGTCGCCCCTTCCGTACCGCGTCCCCGACGCGAGCTGGCGGCGCACCACCGCGTCCGTCTCGCACCCGGCGCCTCGGCGGAGCTCTCCTTCGAAGTTCCCTGCTCCGCCTTGGAGTTCTGGGACGTGGCACTCAGCCGCCCGCGCCTGGAACCGGGTGGGTACGAGCTGCTCGCCGGTGCGTCCAGCGAGGACGTGCGGCTGCGTACGACGGTCGAGCTCGACGGTGAACCGGCCGTGCCCCGCCCCGTCCTCGAACACGGCCTGAACGCGGCCGACTTCGACGAACAGCGGGGGGCCGTCCTGGTCGACCGTACGCGGACGGCGGGGGACGCGGTGTCACCGGTGGACGGCGGAACGGCCGAACTCGTCTTCACCGCGTGCGACTTCGGCACCGGGGTCACGGACGTCTCCGTCGAGGCGGCGGGCGAGGGCGTCGTGGAACTGTCGCTGGACGGCGGCCGGTCGTACGTCGCGCTGACCGTCGCCTCGACGAAGGGGCCGTACGACTACGCGACGCTCGGCGCCGCCGTCACCGCCGACGGTGTGCGCGACGTCCACCTCAGACTGCGCGGACCGCTGCGGCTCGCGCACGTCGGCTTCTCCGGCTGAGGGTCCGCGGAAGCCGACGGAGGGCCCGGCACCGGGACACGGGTGCCGGGCCCTTCTCGGGGGGGGCGGGGCCGACAGGCGTGAGGCATCGGTGTCGGGCCTCCGGCTACGCGGCTCACGCACCCGGCCGCAGGGCCGGCAGGAGGAGGCATCGGTGCCGGGAGTCACGCACCCGGCCGCCGTCGGCCGGGGGCCGGGGCGGCTGCCGGCGGTGGCGGGGGCGGGCCCGACTCAGGAGGCCTCCACCGCCGCCTTGATGCGCCGGCCGAAGGCGTCCGCGTCCTTGCGCGCCGCGCTCAGCGCGAACCCGACCAGGAGCTTGCCGATGCCATGGCCTTCGAGGACGTTGAAGATCCTGACGCGCGTGGTGCCCTCACCGGTGGACTCCAGGTCGTAGCCGCCCTCGTCGGCCGTCACGACGTTCTTCGAGATCTCCGCCCAGCGGATCCGGTGGGGCGCCTCGAACGCGGTGATCCGGAACTGCCGGCCCGTCTTCATGCCGGCGTCCTTGACCGTGCTGGTGAAGACCGTGCCCACGGCCGTGGGGCCGTCCGGAGTCTTCGTGATCTCCTGGACCCGGGGGCTGAACTTCGGATCGTTCGTGCCCGCGGCGAGAAACGCGAAGACCTCGTCGATGGGACGGTCGACCTCGGTTGTCGCCTCGAACTGACCGGCCACGGTTCCTCCTGTGATGCGATCGGTTGATCCTCGTCCGAGGGCACGCGTCCGTGCCAGGCGCCTTCAGCCTACGAGCCGGACCGCGCCACCGCGCCCTGTTGCCGATTCCACCCGCCGGAGCACCCGCGGGCGGCCGTCTCCATGTCACGACATGCGGGCATACGCCGACGGCCGGAGCCCCCGCACAGCGGGCTCCGGCCGTCGGCTCGGGACGTGTGGGTCAGAGGGCGAGGCCCGTCAGAACCATCACGCGCTCGTAGGTGTAGTCGTCCATCGCGAAGCGCACGCCCTCGCGGCCCACGCCGGACTGCTTCACACCGCCGTACGGCATCTGGTCGGCGCGGTAGGACGGCACGTCGCCGACGACGACGCCGCCCACCTCCAGCGCACGGTGGGCGCGGAAGGCCGTCTGCAGGTCGTGCGTGAACACACCCGCCTGGAGGCCGTACTTGGAGTCGTTGACCGCCGCGAAGGCAGCGGCCTCGCCGTCCACCTTGCGCACGGTGAGGACGGGACCGAAGACCTCCTCGCAGGAGATCGTGGTGTCCGCCGGGACGTCGGCGAGCACGGTCGGCGCGTAGGAGGCGCCGTCCCGCTTGCCGCCGGTGAGCACACGGGCGCCGGCCGCGGCGGCCTCGTCCACCCACGCCTCGACGCGCTTGGCCGCGTCCTCGCTGACCAGCGGGCCGACGTCGGTCTTGTCGTCGGAGGGGTCACCGGTGACCTGGGCCTCGACGGCGGCGACGATGCGGGGCAGGAGCCGGTCGTACACCGACGCGTCGGCGATCACGCGCTGCACGGAGATGCAGGACTGGCCGCCCTGGTAGTTCGAGAAGGTCGCGATGCGGGTCGCGGCCCAGTCGAGGTCCTCGTCGCTGGCGAAGTCGGCCAGGACGACGGCCGCGCCGTTGCCTCCGAGCTCCAGGGTGCAGTGCTTGCGCGGCACCGAGTCCATGATCGCGTAACCGACCTTCTCGGAGCCGGTGAACGAGATGACGGGCAGGCGCTCGTCCTGGACCAGAGCGGGCATCCGCTCGTTCGACACCGGCAGGATGCTCCAGGAACCGGCCGGGAGCTCCGTCTCGGCGAGCAGGTCACCGATGATCAGGCCGGACAGGGGGGTGGCAGGGGCCGGCTTCAGGATGATCGGCGCGCCGGCGGCGATGGCCGGGGCGATCTTGTGGGCGCACAGGTTCAGCGGGAAGTTGAACGGCGCGATGCCGAGGACGACGCCCTTGGGGAAGCGACGGGTGAGGGCGAGGCGCCCCTGGCCACCGAGGTCGGTGTCGAGGCGCTGGGCCTCGCCGCCGTTGAAGCGGCGGGCCTCCTCGGCCGCGAACCGGAACACCGACACCGCGCGGCCGACCTCGCCGCGCGCCCACTTGATCGGCTTGCCGTTCTCCGCGGAGATGAGCTGCGCGATCTCCTCGGTGCGCTCGACCAGGCGCTTGCTGACGTGGTCGAGGGCGGCGGCGCGCACGTGGGCCGGGGTGGCGGCGAACTCGTCCCGCACGGCGTACGCGGCGGCGACGGCCTCCTCGACCTGGGCCTCGGTCGGCACGCTGACCTGTCCGACGACTCGGCCGTCCCACGGCGAGGTGACGTCGAACGTGGTCTCACCGGTGGCCTGGCGGCCGGCGAGCCAGAAGGCGTGGGTGGAAGTCATTGTCGAGTCCCGGCCCTTCCGTGTTGGGGGGTGTCGCTGGATGGTCCTGCGCTTTCACGATCCACGGTAGGGCCGGGGCGCGGGACGGTCGCTTGTCCGAGTCGTAGCAGTCAGCGGGTGGGATGCTCCGCTTTGGCACGGTGGGCGGTGTGTGCCTGTTCCCCAGGGTCTCCGCCCCCGGACCCCCTGATCGGCCTGGACGACCTCGTCCTCAAGCCCCGGACGGGCTGCGGCCTCGCCGCCGCCGGGCGGGACGGGGCGACCCGGTCACCAGGTGGGCTGGCGCTCGCCTCCGGCGGTGCTTGCCCGGCGGAGACCGGGGCCCCGGATCGGCCTGGACGGCCTCGTCCTCAAGCGCCGGACGGGCTACAGCCTCTCTGCCCCCGGACGGGCTACGACCTCGCCGCCGCCGGACGGGTCGGAGCGACGCGCTCGCCGGACTTGTTCGAAGCGGCCCGGCCACCAGGCCGGCTGGCGCTCGCCTCCGGCAGCGCATGCCCGCCGGAGACCCGGGCCCCGGATCGGCCTGGACGGCCTCGTCCTCAAGCGCCGGACGGGCTACAGCCTCTTTGCCCCCGGACGGGCTACGACCTCGCCGCCGGGCGGGGCGCAGCCTCTCCGCCCTCGGACGGGCCGAACCGAACCGCTCGCCGGACGAGCCGCAGCCTCGCCGCCGCCGGACAGACCGGAGCCACCCGTTCGCCGGGTGGGCCGGAGCGGGCTACTCCCCCGGTGCCGACGTCGCCTTCAGGGCCAGCCAGAGTTCCATGCGTACGTCGGGGTCGTCCAGGGAGCGGCCGAGGATCTCCTCGACGCGGCGCATGCGGTAGCGGAGGGTGTGCCGGTGCACTCCGAGGTCGGCGGCCGCGGCGTCCCACTGGCCGTGGCGGGACAGCCACGCCCGGAGTGAGGCCACCAGGTCGCCCCGGCCGGTCGCGTCGTGCTCGTGCAACGCGCGCAGCAGGCCGTCCGCGAAGGCCCGCACCGCGTCGTCCGCGAGCAGCGGCAGGACCGAGCCGGCCGCCAGCTCCTCGTGCTCGACGAGGAACCGTCCGCGTCGCCGCGCCACCGACAGGGCCTGCTCGGCCTGTTTGTAGGCGGCCGTCGCGGCGATCGGGCCGGCGGGCGCCGACAGCCCGACCACGAGTTCGTCCTCGTCCCCGGCGGGCTGTTCCCGTACGGCGGCGCGTGAGGCCTCCAGCGCGGCGGCGTACTCCCCGCACGAGGCGACCGCCGCGCCGCCGTCCACGGCGAGCACGACGAGCCGTTCGCCGTCGGGCACGACGAGGACGGACTCCCCGGAGCGCGCGGCGGCGGACTCGACGATCTCGGCGAGCCCGCCGAGCGGGTCGCCGTGGGTGTCGGGCACGGTGACGGCGGTCTGCGCGGGCGCCGCCGCGCCCACGCGCGCGTGTCCGTCGGCGTGCGCCCGCGCGGCCGACGCGGACGCCGATTCGGCGAGGATCAGCCGGAACGGGGCGTCCAGCAGCTCCCCGTACAGGTCCCCTGCGACGGCGCGGGCGTGGTCGGGCTCCCCGGCGAGCAGCATGCGCAGCACGGCGGCGCCGATCCGCTGTTCGGCCGCGTGCAGCGACCGCGACCGCTCCGTGGTGAGCGTGAGCAGGGCGATCGCCGAGTGCACGGCGTAGCGCTCCGCCGTGCCGAGGGCGGCGGCGGTGCCCACGGCGAGCGCGGCGCGCGGCCGTCGCCCGGTGCCGAGGGAGTGGAGCTCGACCCGGTCGTCGCCGCCGACGACGGAGCTGGCGGGCGCGGGCCGCTCCCGCAGCCGCTCCACGTCCGGGGTGAGCCGCGCGGCCCGGCGGCCCGCCCACTCGGGTGCGGTGGCGACGACGGCTCCGGAGGCGTCGTAGAGCGCCGCCCATCCGTCGACCTGTCCGGCGAGCGCGGCGAGGAGCCCCTCGGGTCCGTCGCTGAGGGCCTGCTTGGTGAGTTCGCGCTGCGCCGCGAACCCGGCGGTGACGGCCCGGTACTGGTCGGCGGCGATCGCGGCGGAGACGGCCTTGCTGATGGCGAGGAAGGGCGTGCGCCGGGGCACTTCGAGCAGCGGCAGCCCCTCCTCCTCGGCGGCGTCGACGAGTGCCTTCGGGATCTCCTCGTAGTTGACGCCGACGGCGAAACCGAGTCCGACGACCCCCGCCCCCACCAGGCGCTTCACATAGCGGCGCATGGCCTCCGGGTCCTCCGCGTCCAGCTTGAGCGCGGTGATCAGGAGGAGTTCCCCGCCCTCCATGTACGGCACGGGGTCGGAGAGCTCGCTGACGTGCGCCCAGCGGACGGGCACGTCCAAGCGGTCCTCGCCCGCGCGCACGGTCAGCTTGAGCGCGGAATGGTGGACGAGCGAGGCGAGCGTGGGGGGCATGGGGCGGGCCTTCAGGTCTGTGTGATCTCTGTGATCTTTTGGCCGCGGCGTATGAACGACCTGTGTCGATTCTGCCTCACCGTACGGTCGCCGCGTGACCCGATGCCCCTTCGTCCTGCTCAGCCGCGTAGATCCACCAGGAGGGGCGGTGCGTGCTCCCCCTTCACATTGGTCAGCGACAGCACCGCGTGCCCCGGTGGCACCGCGTGAGCCAGTTCGGACGCGGACCAACGCTCCCGCTCGACCTGGCGCACGGTGACGGCCTCCGTGGTGATGGCCTTGCCGGTGACCAGCTTGCGCAGGGCGTGCATGGCCCGGGTCATCGGCTGGTCGGCGAAGACAGCGTGCTGGGCGACATCCTTGGTCTCGACCCACTCCGTGCCCCAGGCGTCGGCGAACCGGGTGCCGTCCCAGGTCGTCACCCCGGCCAGCGCCATCCGGCAGCCGACCGCCCCGTACAGCGGTCCGTGCAGCGCCTCCGGTACGTCGGAGACCGTGCGCAGCGCGAGCACCACCCCGGCGTTCTGGGAGCGCAGGCGCTGAATGCGCCGTACCGACCCGGAGGTGACGGTGCCGGTGGCGTCGTCGAGGACCAGGGTGAGGAAGTGGTCGCGGGAGTCCTCCCGGGCGACCCCGGTGAACTGGGCCAGCACCAGCCGGGCGATCAGCCGCGCGGCCTCCTCGTGGCCGTGCTGGGGCAGGTCGATGCGGACCCGCAGCGGGTGGTGGACGACGGCCCGCAGCGAGAACGGGCGGATCGTGTCGCCGCCCGTGCCGAAGAAGCCGGCGAAGGCGGGCCGGTCGAGCAGGGCGAGCCGGTCGGCGAGCGCCGGGCCGGGGTCGCCGGGGCCGCCGGCCTGCCGGGCCCGGGCGTCGAGTTCGCGGCGCATCACCGCGTGCTCGGCGCCGGCCAGCCGCTCACGCAGGTCGGCGAGGGCGGCGGGGTCCCCGTCCAGCAGTTCCCGCAGGACGGGCAGCGCCGGGAAGCGGCCGTGCGCGGCCTGGTACGGGCCGAGCACCTGGGCCAGGGGGCGGGCCGCGCGCTCGGCGCCCACTCCGTCCAGGTCCCCGGCCAGTGCCTCGGCGAGGAATCCGGCCGCCTCGTCGGGGTCGGCGCTCTCTGCGTAGGGGTCCAGGTCGTGGACGGAGGCGGGGTCGCCGACGCGCACCACCACGTCGTAGGCCGAGTCGGGGCCCAGCTCGCCGCCCGGGGCGCCGACCGCGACGACGGCGCAGGCGCCGGTGAGGGCCTGGAGCGTCAGGGACTCCGCCACCGGGGCGAGCACCCGCCGGGTCTTGCCCGCGCCCGACGGCCCGACGAGCAGCAGCGAGGTGCGCAGCGTCTCCGGACCGAGGGCCGCGTCGACGCCGCCGTAGGCCAGCGGGGTGCGCTCGGCCTTCACCCACCGTCCGATGCGTACCTGCCCGGTGAGCAGGTCGTGCCGGGCGGCGCGGTGGGCGAGGTCGCGGGCGCCCGAGGGGTGCGTGAAGGCGGCGGCGCCCTGCCGCAGCACCGTGTCTGTGAAGTCGGCGAGCCGGCCCAGGCGCCGAGCCCCGGTCCAGCGGTGCTCGATCCGGGCACAATCCACGTCGTTCATCCGCCCGGCGAGCACCTCGGCGGTGAGCGCGTCGGCGACCTGCTGCTGTCCGGCCTCGCGCAGCTCGGGCCAGCGGGCCCGGGGCTGCTCGGCCGCCGGGGCGGGGTGGCCGTCCTGCGCGGCGCGGCGACGGGCGTCGCGCCGGGCCCGGAGCAGCGGCAACCAGTCACCGAGCAGGGCGCAGGGCCACAGCACGAGGAGGACGACCAGGACGTCGAGGACCTCCTTCGACGGCGATTCGTACACCCCGTACCCGCCGGTGATCAGCACGATCAGGGAGAACAGGGGGGTCATCACGGGCACCGGGTCCCAGCCGACGACCGGGAAGGCGTCCGGGAAGACGAAGCTGAGGACGACCAGGGCGAGCAGCGCGGCGAGCAGGGCCCGTGCGGGCTGGGGCTTGCGGCCGACGTAGTGCCGCACGACCGCCCACCAGCCGCCCAACCGGATCACGGCGTAGACGATCACCGCGAAGGAGAGACCGGCGTAGACCTCCAGCGCCTCCACGCCGGGGTAGGGCACCGCCTCGCCCTTGAGCGCCTTGGGTGTGGCCAGCGTGCCGCCCCACCACCAGTCGTCCGGGGTGAACAGGCGCAGCAGCGTGAACTCGTAGGGGACCTCACCGCGCCGCCAGAAGGACCAGACGATGATCCCGAGGGCCACCGGGACCAGCATCCCGGCGACCGTCATCGCGGAGAGCCGCTCCGCCTTGCGGGCCGCCTTCGGGCGCCGGTAGCCGAAGCGCCAGATGCCGGGTTCGGCCTCGGGCCGGTTCGCGTTGAGCCAGTCGGCCACCCGTGCGCCGGGGCTCCGCCCCGGCTGCGGGGGCACCCGTGTCGCGTCCGCGGGTCCCGCCGGGCGCGGCACCGGGTCCGCATGCGTGCCCCGCGCGTCCTGCGTCCCGTCGCTGTTCATCGCCCTTGCCCCCTGACCAGCCGTTCCGTCCACCATCAGCGAGTCAATCTAACGCCCCCGCAAGGGGAGTTCACCGCATACGCGGCCGGGCTCGCGGGGATGCACGGTTGCTCCGCTATGTCCACCGCGGACAAGCGTCCTCCCGGACAACGCCCACATGGAGCATGCCCAGTCCTCACCTACCGTCCTAGCCTGCGAGAAAAGAAGGCAAGCGTCCGAAACACCCCCAAGCAAGATCATCAGGGAGCCCCTCATGACCGCACTTCCGCAGGAGCGCCGCGTCGTCACCGCCATCCCCGGCCCGAAGTCGCAGGAGCTTCAGGCCCGCCGTACCGCCGCGGTCGCGGCCGGTGTGGGCTCCGTGCTCCCCGTGTTCACCACGCGCGCGGGCGGCGGCATCATCGAGGACGTCGACGGCAACCGGCTGATCGACTTCGGCTCCGGCATCGCCGTGACCAGCGTCGGCGCCAGCGCGGAGGCCGTCGTGCGCCGGGCTTCCGCCCAGCTCCAGGACTTCACCCACACCTGTTTCATGGTCACGCCGTACGAGGGCTACGTCGCCGTCGCCGAGGCGCTGGCCGAGCTGACCCCCGGTGACCACGACAAGAAGAGCGCCCTGTTCAACTCCGGCGCCGAGGCAGTCGAGAACGCCGTCAAGATCGCCCGCGCGTACACCAAGCGCCAGGCCGTCGTCGTCTTCGACCACGGCTACCACGGCCGTACCAACCTCACGATGGCGCTGACCGCGAAGAACATGCCGTACAAGCACGGCTTCGGTCCCTTCGCTCCCGAGGTCTACCGCGTTCCGGTGGCGTACGGCTACCGCTGGCTGACCGGCCCGGAGAACGCCGGCGCCGAGGCGTCCGCCCAGGCCATCGACATGATCAACAAGCAGATCGGGGCCGAGAACGTCGCCGCGATCATCATCGAGCCGGTCCTCGGCGAGGGCGGCTTCATCGAGCCCGCCAAGGGCTTCCTCCCGGCCATCAGCAAGTTCGCCAAGGACAACGGCATCGTCTTCGTCGCGGACGAGATCCAGTCCGGCTTCTGCCGCACCGGCCAGTGGTTCGCCTGCGAGGACGAGGGCATCGTCCCGGACCTGATCACCACCGCCAAGGGCATCGCGGGCGGCCTGCCGCTCGCCGCCGTCACCGGCCGCGCCGAGATCATGGACGCCGCGCACTCGGGTGGCCTCGGCGGCACCTACGGCGGCAACCCGGTGGCCTGCGCGGGCGCGCTCGGCGCGATCGAGACGATGAAGGAGCTCGACCTCAACGCCAAGGCGAAGGCGATCGAGGCGACGATGAAGTCGCGCCTGTCCGCCATGCAGGAGAAGTTCGACATCATCGGCGACATCCGTGGCCGTGGCGCCATGATCGCCATCGAGCTGGTCAAGGACCCGGCGACCAAGGAGCCGAACCCCGAGGCGACCGCCGCCCTGGCCAAGGCCTGCCACCAGGAGGGCCTGCTGGTCCTGACCTGTGGCACCTACGGCAACGTCCTCCGCTTCCTGCCCCCGCTGGTCATCGGCGAGGACCTCCTGAACGAGGGCCTCGACATCATCGAGCAGGCCTTCGCCCGCGTCTGACGCCCCACCCGCCCCGGCACCGGAACACGGTCCACCGGCCCCGCCGGGTTCCGGTCGGTTCCGGTGCCGGGGCATTCGGCGTAAGGGCGTGTGAAGAACGTGTGCGAGGTGCATGACGGGACGCGATTCCGTCTGTCGGAGCCGCACCCCCTGTCGTAGGTTCTACCCAGATGAGAGATACACCCCGCCCACAGGGGACTGTGGGTGACACCGGGTCGGGGCCTCCCCAGCTTCAGCCTGGTCGTGCCCTCGCGCACACACCCGGGGCTTCCGGCTCCGGATCTCCTCACCGATCGGACAGTCGCCCGCCCCAAACCCCCCGGGGCGCGCGGCAATCCGATCAGGACGGCCGCCCCGGAACCACCCCCCCTGTTCCGGGGCGGCCGACCTTCCTCCTCGGTCTTCCGGTTCTCCTCTTCGCGCTGATCACCTGGCAGGTGGCCGCCCATGGCGCGCTCGCCCGGGCGGACGAGCGCCTCAGCGGCCGGCTGGTCCGCCCGGACCGCACGGCCGAGCTCCTCGCCGACCTCGGCAACATCGCCGTCGCCGTCCCGGTCCTGGCCGTCGTCCTCGTCGGTGTGGCCGTCCGTGCCCGCCGTGCAGGCGCGGCCCGCTGGTGGCTCGCACCCACCGCAGCGGCGGTGCTGATGGCGGCCGTACCGGCACTGATCGTCCCGCTGAAGGAGCTCGTCGCCCGTCCGGGACCCCCGGTCATGGGCCCCGGCACGGGCTTCTTCCCCTCCGGCCACACGGCCACGGCCGCCATCGCGTACGGCGCCGCCACGCTGCTCCTCCTTCCCCGTCTGCGCACTCCGGGCGCCCGTCGCGCTCTGGTCGCCGCCTGTCTCGTCGTCAACGCCCTGGTCGCCTGCGGTCTGGTCCGCCGCGGCTATCACTGGCCGCTGGACGTGGTGGCGAGCTGGTGCCTGTGCACGGCGCTGCTGACGGGACTGTGGATGTTCCTCAGCCGAAGTAGCGGTCGAAGTTCGTCGAGAACTCCCAGCTCCCGAACCGGTCCCAGTTGACCGACCAGGTCATCAGGCCGCGCAGCCCCGGCCAGGTGCCGTGGGTGGCGTACGAGCCGCAGTTCGTCTTCTTGGTGAGGCAGTCGAGGGCCTTGGTCACCTCCGCCGGGGCGACGTAGCCGTTGCCCGCGTTGGTGGAGGCGGGCATGCCGATGGCGATCTGGTCGGGGCGCAGCGGCGGGAAGACGTTGTTCGCGTCGCCCGCGACCGGGAAGCCGGTGAGGAGCATGTCCGTCATGGCGATGTGGAAGTCCGCGCCGCCCATGGAGTGGTACTGGTTGTCGAGGCCCATGATCGGGCCGGAGTTGTAGTCCTGGACGTGCAGCAGGGTCAGGTCGTCGCGCAGGGCGTGGATGACCGGGAGGTACGCGCCGGCGCGCGGGTCCTGGCCGCCCCACTTGCCCGTGCCGTAGTACTGGTAGCCGAGCTGCACGAAGAAGGTCTCTGGGGCCATGCTCAGGACGAATTTCGAGCCGTACTTGGCCTTCAGGGTCTTCAGCGCCGAGATGAGGTTGACGACCACCGGTGTGGTCGGGTGCTTGAAGTCGGTGTCGCTCGCGTCGAGGGAGAGCGAGTGGCCCTCGAAGTCGATGTCGAGGCCGTCCAGGCCGTAGGTGTCGATGATCTTCGAGACCGAGGAGACGAAGGTGTCGCGGGCGGCCGTGGTGGTGAGCTGGACCTGGCCGTTCTGACCGCCGATCGAGATCAGCACCTTCTTGCCCGCGGCCTGCTTCGACTTGATCGCCGCCTTGAAGTCGGCGTCGCTCTCGACGGTGGGGCACTCGGTGGCCGGGCAGCGGTTGAAGCGGATGTCTCCCGAGGTGACGGAGGTCGGTTCGCCGAAGGCGAGGTCGATGACGTCCCAGCTGTCGGGCACGTCGGCCATACGGGTGTAGCCGGCGCCGTTGGCGAAGCTGGCGTGCAGGTAGCCGACGAGGGCGTGCGGGGGAAGGTCCGAGGAGCCGCCGCCGGAGCCCGCCGAGGTGGTGGCGGTGACCGTCGAGGACTTCGCGGACTCGCCGGCGTCGTTCGTCGCGGCGACCTGGAAGGAATAGGCGGTGGACGGCGTCAGTCCGCTCACGGTGGCCGAGGTGCCGGTGACGGTCTGGACCTTGACTCCGTCGCGGTAGACGGCGTACCCGGTGGCGCCGGCCACCGCGGACCAGGACAGGGCGACGGACGAGGAGCTGACGGTGCCGACGGTCAGGCCGGTGGGCGCGGCGGGCGGCTGCCCCGCGTCGACGCCGGGGCCGACCAGGGAGACGTCGTCGGCGTAGTAGGTGCCGGTGCCGTACCAGCCGTGCGTGTAGAGCGTGACCTTGGTGGTGGAGGGCCCGGTGCGGAAGGTCGTGGTCAGCTTCTGCCAGTCGGCGGCCGACTGGGTCCAGGTGGACACGTCGGTGGTGCCGGTGCCGGTGGCGCCGAGGTAGACGTAACTGCCCCGGACGTAGCCGGAGAGGGTGTACTGCGCGTCGGGTTTGACGGTCACGGTCTGCGAGCACTGCGCGTAGTCGCTGCCGGCCGGGGTCGCCTTCAGCGCCGAACTGCCGCTCCTGACGGGTGAGGTGACGGTGCTGCCCGCCGTGCAGGTCCAGCCGTCCAGGCCCGACTCGAACCCGCCGTTGCGGGCGAGGTCCGCGTCGGCCGCACGGGCGGCCGACGAGAGCGCGGCAAGGCCGGGCACGGCAAGGGCGGTCGCCGTGCACACGGCGATGAGTCTGCGACGCGAGAACGGTCCGGTGCGTCCGGTGCGATCCACAACTGCCTCCGGGCATGGGGGAAATGGGAGGGTGGAGCGCGCCCAACTTGGTCCAGACCAATTCGGTTGTCAAGACCTCTGACAGGCGCGGGACCCACCCGCGCGCCTCTAGCGACCCTCGTTCCCGGCCAGCCCCGCCGCCGCCTCGTGCATGGCCAGTTCGAGCAGTGCCGGATCGGTGAGCGTGCCCGAGCCGTCGGGCGGAACCAGCCAGCGGACCCCACCGGTCGACCGGCCCGGGTAGGGCACCACGATCCACGTGCCGCTGCCCGCCGTGCGCACCCCGGTGCCGAGCCACCGCGCCGCGGTGCCCGCGGGCACGAAGAACCCCATCCGGGCGTCGCCGAAGTCGACGAGCACGGGCCCCGGCTGGTCGATCACCCGGGTGAGCACGTCGAGCGTCGGATAGCCGAGTTCGCCCGGCAGGATGAGCACGTCCCAGGCCCGGCCGGCGGGCAGCAGGGCGACTCCCATCGGGTTGCGCTCCCACTCCCATCGGCAGGCCTCGGGGTCCGGTGCCACCGACGTCAGCCACTCGACCGCCGCCTTCGCCCCTGTCATGACGGAACCTCCCTCTCTGCTGCGACGCCGGTCGCGTCACAGGGGAGAGGGAGGTTCGGGCCGGGCATTACGCGGGTTCTGGCTGCTTGTGGGCAGTGAACCGGGTCACACCGTGCGAGCAGGGCGTGCGCCGACGGATCAGGAACGCCTCCACGCGCCCCGCCCGCCGGCCGGCTCACCCCGCCCGTGGGTCAGCTGTCGAAGCCGAGCCCCAGCCTGTCCATCGCCCGCAGCCACAGATTGCGCCGACCGCCGTGCGCGTCCGCCCGCGCCAGCGACCACTTGGTCAGGGCGATCCCGGTCCAGGCGAAGGGCTCGGGCGGGAAGGGCAGCGGCTTCCTGCGGACCATGTCCAGTTCGGTGCGCTCCGTCCGCTCCCCCGCCAGCAGGTCGAGCATCACGTCCGCACCGAACCGCGTCGCCCCCACTCCGAGGCCCGTGTACCCGGCCGCGTACGCCACCTTGCCCTGGTGGGCGGTGCCGAAGAAGGCCGAGAAACGCGAGCAGGTGTCGATGGCGCCGCCCCAGGCGTGCGTGAAGCGGACGCCCTCCAACTGCGGGAAGCAGGTGAAGAAGTGCTCCGCGAGCTTCGCGTACGTCTCCGGACGGTCGTCGTACTCGGCGCGCACCCGGCCGCCGTACGGGTAGATCGCGTCATAGCCGCCCCACAGGATCCGGTTGTCGGCCGACAACCGGAAGTAGTGGAACTGGTTGGCCGAGTCGCCGAGGCCCTGACGGTTCTTCCACCCGACGGACGCCAGCTGGTCCGCCGTCAGCGGCTCGGTCATCAGGGCGTAGTCGTAGACCGGGACGGTGTAGGAGCGGACGCGCTTGACCAGGTTCGGGAAGATGTTGGTGCCGAGGGCGACCCGGCGGGCGCGGACCGAGCCGTACGGGGTGCGGACGGCCATCCCCGCGCCGTACGCCTTCAATTGGAGCGCGGGCGTGTGCTCGTACACCCGCACGCCGAGCCGGAGGCACGCCTCCTTCAAACCCCAGGCCAGCTTGGCCGGGTGGAGCATGGCGACGCCCCGGCGGTCGTACAGGCCGGCCAGGAAGGTCGGCGAGTCGACCTGTTCCCGCACCGCGTCGGTGTCCAGGAACTCGACGCCGTCGGCGAGGCCGGCCCGCTCCAGCTCCGCGTGCCAGTCGCGCAGCTCGGACGCCTGGTGCGGCTCGGTGGCGACGTCGATCTCACCGGTGCGCTCGAAGTCGCAGTCGAGGGAGTAGCGGGCGACCGTCGCCTCGATCTCGTCGAGGTTGCGGGCGCCCAGCTCCTCCAACGTGCCGATCTCGTCCGGCCAGCGGGTGAGACCGTTGGCCAGGCCGTGCGTGAGGGAAGCGGCGCAGAAGCCGCCGTTACGGCCGGAGGCGGCCCAGCCCACCTCACGGCCCTCGACGAGGACCACCTCGCGCCCGGGATCGCGCTCCTTGGCGAGCAGCGCGGTCCACAGTCCGCTGTAGCCGCCACCGACGACGAGCAGATCACAGGTCTCGGCGCCGGTGAGCGCGGGCTCGGGGTGGGGCTTGCCGGGGTCGTCCAGCCAGTACGAGACCGGCTGGACGTCGGAAAGAGACTTCGTCCACTGATTACCACGGGTCATGGCGCTAGGGGCCATGATTTCAACTCCCTACGAGCGTTATGCCTTTTGCTTGTTCCGGCGATTTCCTACGACCATGCCGGCCAGGACGAACAGTACGGCGACGAGGAACATGGCCGTACCGATGACATTGATCTGAACGGGTGTTCCGCGCTGCGCCGATCCCCACACGAACATGGGGAAGGTGACGGTCGAACCCGCGTTGAAATTGGTGATGATGAAGTCGTCGAAGGAGAGCGCGAAGGACAGCAGCGCGCCCGCCGCGATACCGGGTGCCGCGATGGGCAGGGTGACCCGCAGGAAGGTCTGCACGGGACCGGCGTACAGGTCCTGCGCCGCCTGTTCCAGGCGCGGGTCCATCGACATCACCCGTGCCTTGACCGCGGTGACGACGAAGCTGAGGCAGAACATGATGTGGGCGATCAGGATCGTCCAGAAGCCCAGCTGGGCACCGAGGTTGAGGAAGAGCGTGAGCAGCGAGGCCGCCATGACGACCTCGGGCATCGCCATCGGCAGGAAGATCAGCGAGTTGATCGCTCCCCGCGCGCGGAAGCGGTAGCGGACCAGCGCGAAGGCGATCATCGTGCCGAGGACGGTCGCTCCGACCGTCGCCCACAGGGCGATCTGGAGGCTGATCGAGAGCGAGCCGCACATGTCGGCGACGCCGCACGGATCCTTCCAGGCGTCCGTGGAGAACTGCTGCCATTCGTAGTTGAAGCGTCCCTTCGGTTTGTTGAAGGAGAACACCGTGACGATGACGTTCGGCAGGAGCAGGTATCCGAGCGTCACCAGTCCAGCTATGACGACGAGATGGCGCTTGAGCCAGTTGACGAAGGCCATTTAAACCAGATCCTCCGTCCCGGACCTGCGGATGTAGAGGGTGACCATGAGGAGAATCGCCGCCATGAGGATGAACGAGAGGGCGGCGGCCGTCGGATAGTCGAGCACACGCAGGAACTGCGTCTGGATGACGTTTCCGATCATGCGGGTGTCGGTGGAGCCGAGGAGTTCGGCGTTCACGTAGTCGCCGGAGGCCGGAATGAACGTGAGCAGCGTGCCGGAGACGACACCGGGCATCGACAGCGGGAAGGTGACCTTCCGGAAGGTCGTGAACGGCTTGGCGTACAGGTCGCCCGCCGCTTCGTGCAGCCGCCCGTCGATGCGCTCCAGCGAGGTGTAGAGCGGCAGGATCATGAACGGCAGGAAGTTGTACGTCAGACCGCAGACCACCGCGAGCGGCGTGGCCAGGACGCGGTCCCCCGACGTCATGCCGAGCCAGCTGGTGACGTCCAGGAGGTGCAGCGAGTTGAGGGCGCCGACGACCGGGCCGCCGTCGGCGAGGATGGTCTTCCAGGCCAGCGTGCGGATCAGGAAGCTGGTGAAGAACGGCGCGATCACCAGGATCATGATCAGGTTGCGCCAGCGGCCCGCGCGGAACGCGATGAGATACGCCAGCGGGTACCCCAGCAGCAGGCACAGGATCGTCGCGGAGCCCGCGTAGAGCACCGAGCGCACGAACTGCGGCCAGTACTCGGACAGGGCGTCCCAGTAGGTCGCGAGGTGCCAGGTGACCTTGTAGCCGTCCTCCAGGGAGCCCGTCTGCACGGACGTGGAGGCCTGGTAGATCATCGGCAGCGCGAAGAAGACCAGCAGCCACAGGATGCCGGGCAGGAGCAGCCAGTACGGCGTCCAGCGGCCCCTCTTGCGCGGGGGCTTGCTCTCCGGGGTCTTCGTGACGGTGGGGTCGAGAGGCGGCGGCGCCTCCGTGAGCGTCGACATCAGGCGGCCTCCTCCTCGACGCCCGCGTCGATGTCCTGAGCCGCGTCCAGGCCGAAGGTGTGGGCCGGGTTCCAGTGCAGGACGACTTCGGCGCCGGGCACGAGCCGGGAGTCGCGGTCGATGTTCTGGGCGTAGACCTCGAACTCGGGGCAGACCGGGCTGTCGATCACGTACTGCGTGGAGACGCCGATGAAGCTGGAGTCGGCGATCCGGCCCGTGATGCGGTTGCGGCCGGCCGGGATCTCGCCGGCGTCCTCGGCGTGCGTGAGGGAGATCTTCTCCGGGCGCACCCCGACCAACACCTTGCCGCCGGTGGTCGCCGGGGCGGAACATCGCGCCTGGGGCAGGGTGAGCTTGCCGCCGCCCGCCTTGAGGACTATCTCGTCGCCGCCGCGGGAGTCGACCTCGGCCTCGATGAGGTTGGAGGTGCCGAGGAAGTTGGCGACGAAGGTGGTCTGCGGGTTCTCGTACAGGTCGGCGGGCGCGCCGAGCTGCTCGACACGGCCCGCGTTCATCACGGCGACCGTGTCGGCCATCGTCATGGCCTCCTCCTGGTCGTGCGTGACGTGGACGAAGGTGATGCCGACCTCGGTCTGGATCCGCTTGAGCTCCAGCTGCATCTGGCGGCGCAGCTTGAGGTCGAGGGCGCCGAGGGGCTCGTCGAGGAGCAGCACCTTGGGGTGGTTGATCAGCGCGCGGGCCACGGCGACGCGCTGCTGCTGGCCACCGGAGAGCTGGTGAGGCTTCTTGCGTGCCTGCTCGCCCAGCTGCACCAGGTCGAGCATCTCCTCCACCTGCTTCTTCACCGACTTGATGCCGCGCCGGCGCAGACCGAAGGCGACGTTCTCGAAGATGTCGAGGTGCGGGAAGAGGGCGTAGGACTGGAAGACCGTGTTCACCGGGCGCTTGTAGGGCGGCAGGTGGGTGACCTCCTGGTCGCCGAGGAAGACGGTGCCCGAGGTCGGGTCCTCCAGGCCGGCGATCATGCGCAGGGTGGTGGTCTTGCCGCAGCCGGAGGCGCCGAGCAGGGCGAAGAACGAACCCTGCGGCACGGTCAGGTCGAGCGGGTGCACGGCCGTGAAGGAGCCGTACGTCTTGCTGATCCCGGAGAGGCGGACGTCGCCGCTGTTGTCTGTCGTCATCATCGTCACGCCCCTGTGAGCTTCGCGAACTTCGCTTCGTAGGCCGTCTCTTCCTTCGGCGACAGTGCGCGGAAGGAATGCGACTTCGCGGCCATGACCTTGTCGGGAATGATCAGCGGGTTGTCCGCCGCGGATTTGTCGATCTTCGCGAGGTAGGGCTTCACTCCGTCGACGGGCGACACGTAGTTGATGTACGCGGCGAGTCGGGCGGCCGGCTCGGGCTCGTAGTAGTAGTCGATGAGCCGCTCGGCGTTCGTCTTGTGGCGCGCCTTGTTCGGGATCAGCATGTTGTCGGTCGACGTCATGTATCCGCTGTCCGGGATGACGAAGTCGACGTCCGGGCTGTCCGCCTTGAGCTGCACGATGTCACCGCCCCAGGCCACGCAGGCCGCCAGGTCGCCCTTGGTGAGGTCGGACGTGTAGTCGTTGCCCGTGAAGCGCCGGATCTGACCCTTGTCGACGCCCTTCTGGATACGGGCGATCGCCGCGTCGTAGTCGTCGGCGGTGAACTTCTCCGGGTCCTTGCCCATGTCGAGCAACGTCATGCCGATGCTGTCGCGCATCTCCGACAGGAAGCCGACGCGCCCCTTGAGCTTGGGGTTGTCGAGCAGGTCGGAGACCGACCTCACCTCGATGCCGTCGAGCGCCTTCTTGTTGAAGGCGATGACGGTGGAGATGCCCTGCCACGGGTACGAGTAGGCGCGGCCCGGGTCCCAGTCGGGGTTGCGGAACTGCGCCGACAGGTTGGTGTAGGCGTGCGGCAGGTTGGCCGGGTCCAGTTTCTGGACCCAGCCCAGGCGGATCAGGCGGGCCGCCAGCCAGTCGGTGAGGACGATGATGTCGCGTCCGGTGTCCTGGCCCGCGGAGAGCTGCGGCTTGATCTTCCCGAAGAACTCGTTGTTGTCGTTGATGTCCTCCGTGTACTTGACCTTGATGCCGGTCCGGCGGGTGAACGCGTCGAGCGTGGGGTGGTGTTTCTCGCTGTCGTCCACGTCCATGTACTCGGTCCAGTTGGAGAAGTTGACGGTCTTCTCCTTGGCCGAGTGGTCCTCGGCGGACGTGCCGCCCTGCGTCTTGCCCGCCGCGGGGATCCCGCAGCCGCTCAATGCCCCGAGACCGCCCACGGCGAGGGCTCCGCCCGCGGAGGCGCGCAGCAGCGAACGGCGGGTGAGGGAGGCCCTGCCGTTCCGGAAGCTGCGCCGCATCGCGGCCAGTTGAACCGGGGACAGGCGTTCGGGCTCGTGGTGCTCCATGCTCTGATGCCCTTTCGGAAGGGTCGCGGCCGTGGTCGCGGCCTGGTCTGCCGCTCGGCCGTGGCCGAACGTCGCACCGGCTAGGGCCGGTCCCCGAAGATGGTGCGGTGCCAGTCCTTCTCGGCCACCGCGGTGTTGTCGAACATGACGTGCTTGACCTGTGTGTACTCCTCGAAGGAGTACGCGGACATGTCCTTGCCGAAGCCGGACGCCTTGTAGCCGCCGTGCGGCATCTCGCTGATGATCGGAATGTGGTCGTTGACCCAGACGCAGCCCGCCTTGATCTCGCGGGTCGCGCGGTTCGCCCGGTACACGTCGCGGCTCCAGGCGGAGGCCGCGAGCCCGTACGGGGTGTCGTTGGCGAGGGCGATGCCCTCGTCGTCGGTGTCGAAGGGCAGCACGACGAGCACCGGACCGAAGATCTCCGCCTGCACGATCTCGCTGTCCTGGGCGGCGTCGGCGACGAGGGTGGGCGCGTAGTACGCACCCCTCTTGAGGTCGCCCTCGGGGACGACCCCGCCGGTCACCACGCGCGCGTAGCCGCGGGCCCGGTCGACGAAACCGGCGACGCGGTCGCGCTGGGCGTGCGAGATCAGCGGGCCGAGGTCGGTGCCGGGGGCGAACGGGTCGCCCAGCCGCACGCTCTCCATCAGGGCGGCGGTCCGACGCACGAACTCGTCGTGGAGGGGCCGCTGTACGTACGCGCGCGTGGCGGCCGTGCAGTCCTGGCCCGTGTTGATGAGCGACCCCGCGACCGCGCCGTGCACGGCGGCGTCCAGGTCGGCGTCGTCGAAGACCACGAAGGGGGCCTTGCCGCCCAGTTCCAGGTGCAGCCGCTTGACGGTCGAGGTGGCGATCTCGGCGACCCGCTTGCCGACGGCGGTGGACCCGGTGAAGGAGGTCATCGCGACGTCGGGGTGTCCGACGAGGTGTTCGCCGGCCTCCTTGCCCAGGCCCGTGACGATGTTGACGACACCGTCCGGGATCCCCGCCTGCGTGGCCGCCTCGGCGAACAGGAGCGAGGTGAGCGGGGTCAGTTCGGCCGGCTTCAGGACGATCGTGTTGCCCGCGGCGATGGCCGGGAGGATCTTCCACGCGGCCATCTGGAGCGGGTAGTTCCACGGCGCGATGGAGCCGACGACGCCGATCGCCTCACGGCGGACGTACGACGTGTGGTCGCCGGAGTACTCCCCCGCGGACTGGCCCTGAAGGTGCCGGGCCGCGCCCGCGAAGAACGCGGCGTTGTCGATGGTTCCCGGCACGTCGAACTCGCGCGTCAGCTTGAGCGGTTTGCCGCACTGGAGGGACTCGGCCTGGGCGAACTCCTCGGCGCGCTCGGCGAGCACGGCGGCGAAGCGGTGCAGCGCGTCGGAGCGCTCGCCGGGGGTGGCGCCCGACCAGCCGGGGAACGCCTCGCGCGCGGCGGCGACGGCCGCGTCGACGTCGGCGGTGCCCGCCAGCTCGTACGTGTAGATCTCGTCGCCGGTGGCGGGGTCGACGACCGCGTGCATGCGGCCGGAAGTGCCCTTGGTCAGCCGGCCCGCGATGTACTGCGCGCCGTCCGCGAAGCGGTCCTGCGCCTGGAAGCGATGGCCCGGATTGTGCATGTCGCTCTCCTCCGCCGTCCTCCCCGTCTCCGCGAGGGGTCGGCGTAGCTCCAGCTCGATTTGAGTGCCGATCCTGACAGAGCCAAGGGACGCCAACAAGTGATTCCGTTGTTGCCTTTTGGTTACGCGACGGAATCTGTCGACCAGGTGTCGAGTCACGTTGGTAAAGGCGGGACGGAATGTCAGTGGTGCGTGCCACAGTGGCGTGCATGGGGAAGATCGATTCTTGGGAAGCGCTGGTCAGCAAGGTCGAATCGGGGGCGAGGGTCAAGTACCTGCACTTCTGGGGTCACCGTCCGCGACCGGACGGCAGTGTGGGCGCGAGCTGTCTGAGCCAGTGGTGGCCGTCGCCGTTCGTGGTCGAAGGCGTCTCGTACGCGACGGCGGAGCACTGGATGATGGCCTCGAAGGCACGGCTGTTCGGCGACGCGGAGGCGGAGCGCCTGGCGGTGGACGCCGCGAACCCGGCGCTCGCCAAGAAGGCCGGACGGCTGGTGCGCGACTTCGACGACGTCATATGGGAGCGCGAGCGGTTCGGGATCGTGGTGGAGGGCAGCGTCCACAAGTTCCGGGCCCACGCCGATCTGCGCGAGTTCCTGCTGGGCACCGGCGAGCGGGTGCTCGTCGAGGCGAGCCCGCTCGACCGGGTGTGGGGCATCGGACTGGCGGCGGACGACGAACGGGCCGCCGATCCCGCCCGGTGGCGGGGACCGAATCTGCTCGGGTTCGCGCTGATGGAGGCCCGGGACCGGCTCCGCTAGCGCGCCGTCCCGCGGCGCACCCGACACGGTCGAACCCTCGCCGGCAACAAGGACCGCCACACCGCAGCGGTCTCCGTGGGGTGTCCTACCGGGACCGCTCGGTCACGAGCGAGGTGGAGAAGCCGCCGTCACCGCCCGGGTCGCCGTCGCCGTCGCCGTCGGGGGTCACGATGAGGAAGACGAGCATCGCGATCCCCAGGGCGATGCCGACGGCTCCGCAGATGATCCCGGCCAGGGCCTGTCCCGGGTTCGTGGCCTCGCCCCGGCTCGCCTTGCGCCGCCCGATCGCCCCGAAGATCACCCCGAGGACGCCGAGGACGATGGCGAGCGGCCACAGACAGAAGACGGCCGCCGCGATGATGCCGAGCACCAGACCGGCGGTGCCCATGCCATTGCTCGGCGCGGGTGTCCCCGGCCATCCGTAGCCGGGGAAACCCTGGTAGGGGCCCTGCGGCGGGGCGGGGGCGTAGTGCGCGTGGTCGTAGGGGAACCGGCCGGGGCCGTCGGGGGCTGTCGGAGGCGGCGGGACCGGCTCTCCCGGCGCGGGCTGCGGGTATGGAGTGGGGGGCGCGAAGGGGTTGCCCGGGGCGCCCGGCATCGGGCCCGGCATCGGGCCGCCCGGAAAGGCCGACTGTGGCGGCGGGGCGAAGGGGTTGTCCCAGGCGCCGGGCGTACCGGGCCCCGGCGCGCCGGGCACGGAGGTGGCCGTGGGCCCGTCGTGCACGGGGTGCGGCGCCGGTGCGGAGCCCCACCCGGAGGGCACCGTGTCCGTGGGCTCCGCGGGCGGAGCCCACGGATCGAACGCCTGCGGCGGAGTGCGGTCCGGCTTGTCGAGCGACACCGGGTCCGCTCCCGCACGCTCCGGCACGGGGCCCGGCTCCCACCCTCGGGGCTCGACCGGCGCGGGGTTCTCGCCCGGCGCGGCGGGCCAGTCCGCGGTGTAACCCTGTCCCGGCTCGGGAGCCTGAAACGACCTGCGCGTCTCCCCTGACGCAGACCGCTCCCCAGGAGCGGCGGGCCAGTCCGCGGTGTAACCCTGTCCCGGCTCGGGAGCCTGAAACGACCTGCGCGTCTCCCCTGACGCAGACCGCTCCCCAGGGGCGGAGGGCTCGTCCGAGGTGTGGCCCTGTCCCGGCTGAGGGGCCTGGCCGGCTGTGTCGTCGTGCCCCGGCTCGTAGGCCTGGCCCGACGCAGGGGGCCGATCCGACGTGGGGGCCTGTTCCTGCGTGCCCGTCTCCTCCGTCACCGACGGCCCGCCCTGTCCCGATACAGGGGATTCTCCCGACTCGGCCGCTTTGCCCGCCGCGGAGGCCCGTTCCGACGTGGGCGGCGCGCTGTCCGGGGACGGGCCGCCCGGTGAGGCCCAGGCGGCGGTGTCGCGGGGCGCTTCCGGCGTCCGGGCGTCGTCGGGCATGCGCGAGTCCCCTCAGTCGTACGTTCCGTCATGCTAAGGCCCGGGACCGGAGCCGGGCCGCCCGGGCGTCCGCCTACGATGATCCCCGAGTCACCGATCAGCCGATCACCCGCGTCCCGCCGACCACGGTCCGGGACGCCGTTCCGGGGAGGAACCTTGACCGACCACCACATCGCACGCGACGGCGCCCACGATCTGCACGCCTTCATCGCCGGACTGCCCAAGGCCGAACTGCACGTGCACCACGTCGGCTCCGCCTCCCCGCGCATCGTGTCCGCCCTGGCCGCCCGGCACCCCGACTCCAAGGTGCCGACCGACCCCGAGGCCCTCGCGGACTACTTCACGTTCACGGACTTCGCCCACTTCATCCAGGTGTACCTGTCCGTCGTCGACCTGATCCGCACCCCCGAGGACGTGCGGCTGCTGACGTTCGAGGTCGCGCGGGACATGGCCCGGCAGCAGGTCCGCTACGCCGAGCTGACGATCACTCCGTGGTCCTCCACTCGTCGCGGCATAGACGAGCGGGCCTTCATGGACGCGATCGAGGACGCCCGCAAGGCGGCCGAGGCCGAGCTCGGCGTTGTCCTGCGCTGGTGCTTCGACATCCCGGGCGAGGCCGGGCTGGAGGCCGCGGAGGAGACGGTGCGGCTGGCCACCGACGACCGACTGCGCCCGGAGGGACTGGTCTCCTTCGGGCTCGGCGGCCCCGAAATCGGAGTACCGCGGCCGCAGTTCAAGCCGTACTTCGACCGGGCCATCGCCGCCGGACTGCGTTCCGTGCCGCACGCCGGCGAGACGACCGGTCCCGAGACGGTCTGGGACGCGCTGAACGACCTGCGCGCGGAGCGCATCGGACACGGCACGAGCTCCGCCCAGGACCCGAAGCTGCTCGCCCACCTCGCCGAGCACCGCATCGCGCTGGAGGTCTGCCCGACCTCCAACATCGCCACCCGCGCGGTCCGCACCCTCGACGAGCACCCGCTCAGGGAGTTCGTGGAGGCCGGGGTGCCCGTCACCGTCAACTCCGACGACCCGCCGATGTTCGGCACGGACCTCAACAACGAGTACGCGGTCGCCGCCCGTCTCCTCGCCCTCGACGAGCAGGGTCTCGCCGCCCTCGCCAAGAACGCGGTCGAGGCCTCGTTCCTGGACGCGGACGGCAAGTCCCGCCTCGCCGCCGAGATCGACACCTACGCCTCGACCTGGCTCACTCCCTGACCCGACACAATGGGCCCATGCGCACCGTGACTGCCGTGGCCCATCGCGGCGCCCCCTATCGCGTCCGTGAGAACACGCTCGACTCCCTGCGTTCCGCGCTCCGACTGGGCGCGGACGCGGTGGAGATCGACGTACGACTCACCCGCGACGACGTACCCGTCCTGCTGCACGACGCGACGCTGAAGCGGCTGTGGGAGCAGGACCGTCCGCTGCGCTCGCTCTCCTCCGACGAGGTGCGCGGGCTCACCGGGGGCGGCGTGCCGACGTTCGCCGACGCCCTGGCCGCGACCGGGGACAGCCGGATCATGGTCGACCTGCCCGGCCCGGTCGACGTGAGGGCGGCGCGCACGATCGTCGACGTGGTCCGGGCGTGCGGCGCGCAGGAGCGGGTGTACTACTGCGCGGGCGCCGAGGCGATGCTCGCGGTGCGAACCGCCGATCCCGGCGCGGAGATCGCGCTGACCTGGACGACGCTCGCGCCGCCGCGGCCCGGCCTCCTCGCCGCCGTGCGTCCGCGCTGGCTCAACTACCGTTTCGGACTGGTGACCCGGGAGCTCACCGCCCGCGTCCACCGCGGCGGCCATCTGCTCTCCGTGTGGACGCCGGACACCCGCCGCTCCATGCGGCGCCTGCTCGACGTGGGGGTCGACTCCATCACGACGAACCGCATCGACGCGCTCTGCTCCCTGCGCAGGGACTGAGCCGGCCGGGGCACGTGCGGCCACCGCGCGACGACAGGCCACCCCGCCACCGGAGTTCAGGGACGCGCCCCGTGCGGGACGTGGCCGAGGCCTTCGTGTGGCCCGCGCGGTACGTGACCGAAGCCGTCACGCGCGCCGCGCGGACCGCACCACCCGCGCCGCGCGGCCCCTCACCGCCGCCGTCGCGCGGGCCGTGACCGAGACCCTGGTGCGGTCCACGCGGACCGCACCATCGCCCGCGCCGCACGAAGCATGGCCGAAACCGCCGCACGGACATGGCCCACGCCATCACACGCGCCGCACGGAGGGTGACCGACGCCATCACTCGCGCCGCGCCATACGTGACCGAAACCGCCGCACGGATCGTGACCGACGCCGTCGCGCGCGCCGCACGGAACGAGACCGGAGGCGTCTCTCGGACCGTGACCGAATCCGCCGCACGATCCGTCGGTCGTCGCGCCGGCGAGCCCCGGTGTCAGCGCTCGCCCGCGAACTCCCGGGGCGGGGCGATGGCCTGGGCGTCCGCTCCCTCTCCGACCCACAGTCCGATCAGCAGGGCCGCCGTCGCCTCCAGCAGACCGGCCCTGGCCGTCCCGCCGGCGTCCAGTGGCTCGCACCCCAGGTCCCGCACGAGCCGGCGGACGACGTCGAGCGCCTGTGCGTCGTCGCCGCACAGCGGGACCGCGAGCGGGCGCCCGGAGAACACCGGCGGTGTCAGCCGCCAGACGTCCTCGTGGCAGAGGTTGAACGCCTTGACCACGCGGGCGCCGGGCGCGGCGGCTGCGACGCGTTCCGCGGCCGACGGTCCGCCCGCGGTCCGCAGGGCGAATCCCGGTCCCACCGGATTGACGCAGTCGATCAGCACCCTGCCGCGCAGCGGCTCTTCGAGACCGGCGACGACCTCGGTGACGGCCGCGTACGGCAGTGCGAGCAGCACCGCGTCGGTGCCGAACTCGGCCGCCTCGCGCAGATCTCCGGCGCGCCCGCCGATCCGCCGGGCCAGCCGGGCCGCCCGGCCCGGATCCCGTGCGCCCACGCACACATCGTGCCCGGCGCGCGCCCACTGCGTGGCGAGCGCGTCCGCCATGTTCCCCGCGCCCAGCGTCCCGATCCTCATCCGCCTCGTGTCCCTTCCGTCGTCGCGGCACCGCATCCGTGCGCGGTCGTCGCCGTGCCGGCATCCGCGCGGTCGCCATCTGTGGCTCGGGGACGACAGTAGGAAGCCGCTCGGGCACCATTCGGTAAGTGACCACCGACGCCTTCCTCGCCGACTGCCGGGCCCGGCTCGCCTTCGACCTGCTGGGCAACACCTGGAACTCCGTGGTGCTGTGGGCACTGCGGCACGGGCCGCGGCGCCCGGGGGAACTGCGCGCAGCGATCGGCGGGATCAGCGCGAAAGTGCTGACGCAGACGCTGCGCAGGCTGGAGTTCAACGGCCTGGTGACCCGGTGTGCGTACGGCGGTTCGCCGCCCAGGGTGGAGTACGGCCTCACGCCGCTGGGGCGGACGTTGCTCGACCCGATCGAGGCGTTCGGGACGTGGGCCCACGTCCACGGCGACGAGGTGATGGCCGCGCAGGAGCGGGCCGAGGGGGCCGGGGAGTGACCGCACGGGGTTCTGAGGACGGGCCGGGCGTGAGGGCGGGCACGAACGGCCGCTGGAGGAAGGGGTCTCGCGGCGGGGATCGGCACGGCCCTTAGGGGCGACCCTCGGGCGGGCGCCAGGGACCGCCCCCTCCCTGGTGAGGATCCGGCGGACAGCGGGCGGACGGAGGATGAGCGGCATCGATCCCGACCGTCCCACCGCCCGCAGGAGTGCCCGATGCCCCACCGCCGTACCGCAGTTGTCGTCGCCGCCGCTGTCTGTCTCGGCCTCGCCGCCGGACCGCTCAGCGCGCCCGCGTTCGCCTCCCCCACCGCCCGCGGCCCCGTGGCGAGCGCGCAGCGGACGGGCGGACCCGACGCCGTGGCGCTGCGTGCCGCGCTGGCCGGCCTCCCGGACGGGGACGCGACCGCCGCTCTCGTGCGCGTCGGCGGCACCGACGGCGCATGGCGCGGCAGCGCGGGCGTGCACGATCTGCACAGCGGGCGGGCGGCCGACCCGGACGCCCGGTTCCGGGCGGGCTCCACCACGAAGGTCGTCACCGCGGCGGTCGTCCTCCAGCTGGCGGCCGAGGGCCGGGTCGACCTGGAGGCCCCCGTGCAGCGCTATCTCCCCGGCCTGCTGACGCCCGCGTTCGAGCCCGTCTCCGTACGCCAGTTGCTGAACCACACGAGCGGCATCCAGGCGGGCGACGGCTTCGGCGACTCCTTCGAGGACGCGTACGCGCACCGCTTCGACACGCTCACACCGCGGCAGGTCGTGGCCTCGGCGGTGGCCAAGGGGCCGGAGTTCCGGCCGGGGAGCCGGCAGGAGTACCTGAACATCAACTACACCGTCCTCGGCATGCTGATCGAGAAGGTGACCGGCCACTCGTACGCGCACGAGGCGGAGCGGCGGATCCTGCGGCCCGCCGGGATGCGCCACACGTACTTCCCCGGCACGGATCCCCGTATCCGCGGGCCGCACAACCACGGGTACCAGGCCGTGCCGAAGGGGGACGGCACGACGGAGTTCGTCGATGTCACCGACTGGAACCAGGCGGACCGGTGGGCGGCCGGCGACATGGTCTCGACGACCGCCGACCTGGAACGGCTGATCACCCGCCTCTTCCGCGGAGACCTCGTTCCCGGACCGCAGCTGGAGGAGATGTTCACCGTGCCGGCGGGCATCGAGGGCGCCGACATGAGCGCGGGGCTCCAGCGCTTCGAGTACGGCGGCACGGTCTACTGGCTCAAGTCGGGTGCCCGGTACGGCTACAGCACGGCCGTCGCGGCCACCCGGGACCTGTCGCGCACCCTCGTCTACTCGGTGAACTCCACCGACGCGAAAGGCGAGTCCATGAATCCGGTGGCCCAGCGGATCGCGATGGCCGCCCTCAGGCAGCCGGAGCCGGCGGGACGTGCGGACCGGGAGCCGGCGAAGGAACGGGGTTCGCGGTGAGCGCCTCCAGCCGCTTGATCCTCTTGCGGACGATGTGGAGCGGGATCACTCCGAGGACACCGAAGGACATGTCGATCACGCTCCACCAGAAGGGAATTCCGCGGATCGGCCCGCAGATCAGGGCGAGGGGGACGATGCCGGCGCAGGCGATCATGCCGAGCTCGACGACCCAGATGTTGCGGACCGGGTCACGGTAGGGCCCCCAGAACGCGGTGGCGATCACCAGGTGGGCGAAGGCCAGCCAGTCCGTGCCGTACAGCAGGAACGGGTAGTCGGAGTCGGCGGCGTCCAGCCCCTGCCGCACCCGCTCGATCCAGTCCGTCAGTGCGGGCAGGTGCTCCGGCACGGACAGGGCCCTCAACAGGTCCTCCGTCCAGCGCAGTTCGTGCACCAGGGGGAAGGCCGTGGCGCCGCTGAGCACCAGGCAGACGACAAAGAAGACCAGCCATGCGCGGATGCCCTTGAGGAGGGCGGCTCTGTCGCTCATGGCAGCAGCGTACGCCCATTCTTGAACGTGTTCAAAACTGTCCCCGTCCGAGCGGCGGACCGGGCGCGCCGGGAACGACGGAGGCCCGGACCGTCATGGTCCGGGCCTCGCGTGCTTCAGCCGAAGCCCTAGGCGCCGCTCGCCTTGAGCATGTCCTCACGCTCGACGATCTTCACGCGGTCGCGGCCCTGCGGCTCACCCAGCGCCTTCTCCGCGGCGTCGAGCCGGTACCAGCCGTCCCACGTGGTGAAGCGCACCTCCCGCTCCGCGAGGAAAGCGTCCACGGCCTCCGGCTCCGGCGACACCGGGGTGTGCAGCCGGCCGTTCGCGTGGTCGTCCAGCAGGCTGGCGACCGTCTCGTTGGCGTCACCCTTGGTGTGACCGATCAGACCCACCGGGCCGCGCCGGATCCAGCCGGTGACGTACGTCGACCGGAGGTGCTCCCCGCTGTCCTCGATCACGCGGCCGGCCTCGTCGGGGACCGTGCCCGAGTCGACGTCCCAGGGCAGCTTGGGCAGGCTGTCGGACAGGTAACCGACGGCGCGGTAGACGGCGGTGACGTCCCAGTCCTTGAACTCGCCGGTGCCCTTCACGTTGCCGGTGCCGTCGAGGGCGGTGCGCTCGGTGCGCAGCCCGGCGACCTTGCCGTCCTCCCCGAGGATCTCGGAGGGCGACTCGAAGAAGTGCAGGAAGAGCTTGTGCGGCCGGTCCCCGGTGTCGCGGATGGCCCAGTTCTCCAGGGTCTTGGCGACCATGTCGGCCTGCTTGTTGCCGCGCCGGGTGGCGATGGAGCCCTCGTCGTAGTCGATGTCCTCGGGGTCGACGACGACCTCGATGTTCGGCGAGTGGTCGAGCTCCCGCAGCTCCATCGGGCTGAACTTCGCCTGGGCGGGGCCGCGACGGCCGAAGACGTGGACCTCCAGCGCCTGGTTGGCCTTGAGTCCCTCGTGGACGTTCGGCGGGATCTCGGTCGGCAGCAGCTCGTCCGCGGTCTTGGCCAGCACGCGTGCCACGTCGAGCGCCACGTTGCCGACGCCGAGGACGGCGACCTTGCGCGCGTCGAGCGGCCAGGTCCGCGGCACGTCCGGGTGCCCGTCGTACCAGGAGACGAAGTCCGCCGCGCCGTACGAGCCGTCGAGGTCGATGCCGGGTATGTCGAGCGCCCGGTCGGCGGTGGCGCCCGTGGAGAAGATCACCGCGTCGTAGAACGCGCGCAGGTCGTCCAGGTTGAGGTCCCGCGGGTAGTCGACGTTGCCGAAGAGCCTGATCTGCGGCTTGTCGAGCACCTGGTGCAGGGCCGTCACGATGCCCTTGATGCGGGGGTGGTCGGGCGCGACGCCGTAACGGATCAGACCGAACGGGGCCGGCATCCGCTCGAAGAGGTCGATGGACACTCCGGGCTCGGCGGCCACTGCGGATTTCAGCAGCGCGTCGGCGGCGTAGATACCGGCCGGGCCGGCTCCGACAATGGCTACCCGCAGAGGGCGAGGCATGATCAGGTTCCCTTCGAGCAGGGGCAGGCGGACTCGACGGGAAGCCTAAGCTAAGGCAAGCCTAAGTCAGTAGTCGGGTCCGGGCTATGACCCCATAAGGCAGCCTTATGGGGCGAGGGCCCCGCTCCACGACGGCCCCCCGACCCCGGCGGGCCCGTGCCCCGCACGGCCTGTGCGGCCTTTCCCGTCCGCCCGGCGACGACCCGCACGCACACTCGCCGCACCGGACGCGGCATGGAGTGCATCACCCGGCACACGGGGCGCGCGCACCGGGTGGCCGCCGGGCCGTCGGTCGGGCGACGCCGGGCATGGCGCCGGTCCGCTCTTCGGGCCGCGCCGGACGCCGTTCCGACGGGCCCTAGGATGAACCCGATGAAGAGCCGCGAGCAGGCCCCCGCTCCCCGACCGCCCGTGCGGCGGTGGCGGACGCTGCTCGTCCTCGGCCTGCTCGCCGGACTGCTGGGCATGCACGCCCTCGCCCCCGGCGGCGTCCCGGAGCACCGTCACGCCCGGCCCATGGCGGCCACCGCCACCCCGCACGACGACTGCCCCGACGGCCACTGCGGCGGAAGCCACGTCCGGCACGCCGACTCGACCTGCGCGTCGGGGGCCGTCGGCGGCGGACCGGTGCTGCCCGCGCTCGCACCCGACCCGATGGCCGCCCCCGCCCGCGCCGACGCCGCGTGCCCGTCCACGACCGATGCGCCCGACGGCGCACGCGCGCCACCCTCACTCGCCGAACTCCAACTCCTGCGGATCTAGAGGCACCCGGCACCGCGCCGACACCGGCGCGGCGCTCACGCACGCCCGGATCAGTACGTCACCTTCCCTTTGCAGGAGTTCACGCATGTCCGACAAGTCGACCCGCGCACGCCGCGCCGCTCTCGTCGTGGTCACCGCGACCGCCGCGCTCGCCCTCACCGCCTGCGGCGGCGACAGCGGCCACTCGGCCCACTCCACCAACTCCCCGTCCGCGACCGCCGGCCCGTCCACCGGCCCCCACAACGCGCAGGACGTCTCCTTCGCGCAGGGCATGATCCCGCACCACCGGCAGGCAGTGGAGATGGCGGCGCTCGCCTCCGACCGGGCCGCCTCCGCCGAGGTCAAGGACCTCGCCGCACGTATCGAGAAGGCCCAGGACCCGGAGATCGCGACCATGACCGGCTGGCTGAGGTCCTGGGGCGCGAAGGTGCCCGCCGCGGGCTCCTCGGCCTCCATGCCCGGCATGGACCACTCCGGCCCCTCCGACCACTCCGACCACTCTGGAATGCCTGAAATGTCCGGAATGATGTCCACCAAGGACATGGCCGCGCTGAAGGCCGCCTCCGGCAAGGAGTTCGACGCCATGTTCCTGGCCATGATGGTCGAGCACCACAAGGGCGCCGTCGAGATGGCCGGCACCGAGAAGGCCAAGGGCAGGTCAGCACCTGCCACTTCGCTGGCCGACGACATCATCACGGCCCAGAACGCCGAGATCACCGAGATGAACAAGCTGCTCGGCAAGGGCTGACGCCGCTTCAGGGGGCCGGTGCAGGCTCCGGCCCCCTGTCGGCCCGAGGCGCTCCGGATCCGCCGGCGGCGACCGGCATGCTCCGAATCCACCGGCGGCACCCGGCACGCTCCGGATCCACCGCCGTCGCCCGGCCTCCTCGTCGTACGCGCCTGCCGTGTCCGATGGGGCGGTGGGGAAACGTGAGGCGTCGCATGTTCACGGTTCGACCATATTTTGGGCAACGTGCGCCGATATCGCTGTGCGACGGCGGGATACGGGCGACACTGAGCGGCGGAGGGGGGACAGGCGCGACGAGAGCTCTGCGGACGCGCCATCCCGACGTGTCGCGCCGCCTTGGGGAAGGCGGCGCGGGGACCAGCGGGGGGATGCATGACGCAGTCGCTTCCTGAGCAACGCCCTGCCCGGGAGCGGGCGTTCGCGGGGAGTGGACCGCCTCCGGTCGTCGTGATCGGGGCCGGCCCGTACGGACTGTCGGTGGCGGCGCACCTGCGGGCCGGCGGCGTACCGGTGCTCGTCTTCGGTGAGACGCTGGGCAGTTGGCGGCACGCCATGGCCACCGGAATGTTCCTGAAGTCGACACCGGACGCCGTCGATCTGTCCGCCCCGGTACCCGGTGCCCGGCTGGCGGACTTCCGCCGCGCACACGGCGAGCCGGAACTGACCGAGCTCACGCCGATCCCGTGCGACGTCTTCGTGCGCTACGGGCAGTGGTTCCAGAAGCAGCACGTCGGCGAGGTGGACCCCGCCCGGGTCGTGAGCGTCGACCGGGCCACGACGGACTCCGGGTTCACGGTCCGGCTGGACGACGACCGGGAACTCGCCGCCGCTGCCGTCGTCGTGGCCACCGGCCTGAACGGACTCGCGCATGTTCCGGCGGAGTTGACGCACCTGTGCCCCGACGGGGCGGGGCGCGGGGCTCTCGTGTCGCACACGAGCCATCACACCGACCTGTCGCCGTACGCGGGCCGCCGCGTCGCCGTGATCGGCGGCGGCCAGTCCGCGCTGGAGAGCGCCGCGCTGCTGCACGAGGCCGGCGCCGAGGTGCAGGTACTGGTCCGCGAGGACCATGTGCTGTGGGGCAGTACGCCGGGCTCGGCCCGCGCCCGGTGGCGGCGGATGGCCCGGCCCTATTCACCGCTGGGCACGGGCTGGATCCTGGCCGCGGTGTGCAGGGCTCCGGGCGCGGTGCGGCGGCTGCCCGCCGCGGTCCGGATGCTGCTGTTCCGTCGTGCGCTCGGCCCGTCGGGCGGCTGGTGGCTGCGGGACCGCGTGGAGGGCGTGCTCCGGGTGCGCACCTCGTGCCGGGTCACCCGGGCCGAGGCCGCCCGGTCCGGGGTGCGCCTGGAGGTCGCCGGACCACGCAGTGCGTCCGAGGCCCTCACCGTCGACCACGTGCTCGCGGCCACGGGTTACCGGCTCGACCTGGACGCGGTGCCCTTCCTGTCCCCCACGGTGCGCGGTGCCCTGGCGTGCGTCCCGGGGTCGAAGGCACCTCGTCTGAAGGCCGGCTTCGAATCCTCCGTCCCCGGCCTGTACTTCGCCGGCTCGCTCGCCGCCCCGACGTACGGGCCGATGATGCGGTTCGTGGCCGGTACGGAGTACGTCGCCACACGTATCGCCGCGCACGCCGCCCGACGGGTCAGCGCGCCCTGACCGCGGCCCGGTTGCCGCCGGGGGCTACCGCCGGGGGTCGCTCCCGGGTGTGCTCGCCCCGCTCCGGACCGCCGACGGCGCGACGGTCGGCGTCGCCGAGGCGTCGGGGGTGGGCACGACCCGGTCGTCCGAGGCGCGGGACCCCCCGGTCTGCCGGCTCCGGGTGGGACGGGACGTGACCGAGCCGGTGGGCCGCGAGGGGACGGGCGACGCGGACGGAGTGGGTGTCGGCGACGGGGCGGGAGGCACCGTACGGCCGTCGGCGGGCGGCGGTGCCAGGGGGACCGTCGGGGAGGCGGGGGCCGAGGGCCCCGCCAGGTGGAGAGGCAGCGCGACGAGGGCGGCGACGGCGCAGGACACGCCGAGCCCGGCCGCGGCACGCAGCAGCCTGCGGCGGGCCGCGGCACGACGGACCGCCTCGTAACGGCCGGCGGGCGGTCCGAGGAATTCGGCGGGCGGCCGCAGGACGGCCGCGAGGGGGTCGTCGGGTCCGGACTCCGGGCCGTCGTCAAAGCGTGTGGTCAAGGCTTCTCCTCAGGTGGACACGGAGCAGTTCCCGGGCCGCGTGGAGGTCGGCCTTGACGGTTCCTTCCTTGCGCCCGGTCAGTTCGGACACCTCCCGGATCGGCATGTCAGCGTAGTAGTGCAGCAGGATCGGGACGCGCAGTCGTTCGGGCAGCGACTGCACCAGCAACCGCACCGACGGATCCGCCTGTTCGGTGTGGGGGCGGACGGCCGCCTCGGTGGTGGCACGGCGTACGGCCCTGCGTTCGCGCTCCAGCTTGCGCCAGTGGTCCCGGACGAGGTTGGCCGCGGTGACGTAGAGGAAACCGCGCGGCTCCTCGACGGACGTCCAGCGGGCCCACAGCCGGGTGAACGCCTCCGAGGCGATCTCGTGGGCCGTCTCGTCGTCGTCGACGAGACGGCGGCACCAGCCGGCGAGGCGCGGGTAGAGGGCGGCGAACAGTTCGGACGCTGCCTTGTCGCGGGACCGTTTCAACGCTCTCCATGGTCGTGATGGCACTCGTACGGCACTCGTGGGGGAGGATGCCGGGCCGACGGCGTACGTTCCGCCGGCCCGGCACGGCTGCCGTCGGGTCAGGGGGTGGTGGAGCTCAGCGCGGCGAAGACGATGACGTTGTCGAGATATCCGTCACCGGTCCGGAAACCGCCGCAGGTGATCAGGCGCAGCTCCGGGCGGTCCACGTCGCCGTACACGTCGTCCGCGGGGAAGTCCGCCTTGGCGACGGTCCGTACGTCGCTGACGCTGAACTCCGCCGCCGTGCCGTTCTCCAGGCGCGTCACGATCCGGTCGCCCCGGCGCAGCCGTGCCAGCCGGCGGAACACCCCGTCGCCGTAGGCCCCGACCGTGACGTGGCCGAGGATGACCGACGGGCCGGTCTGACCGGGTGTCGGGGAGTGCCGGTACCAGCCCGCCCGGTCGTGCGCGGTGACGGGAGGCACCTGCACGGTGCCGTCCGCCGCCAGGCCGAGCCGTACGACCGGGGTGTCGACCCCGATGGCCGGGATCCGCAGCCGGACCGGGGCCGAACGCGCGAGGGCGTGCGGCGCCGTGGAGGAGGCCCGCGACGGCGCGGGCGCGCTCCGGGTCCGCCGCGGGGCCGCCGTCCCATGGGCCGGCCGGCCGCAGCCCGCGAGCAGCGCGGCCGCCGTCGCCGTACCGAAGGCGCGCCTGGAGAGCGGGGTCATGCCCCGGTCGCCCGGCGGCGGCGTACGACGAAGACCGCCCCGCCGCCCGCGACGAGCGCCGCGGCGGCGGCTCCGCCGATCAGACCGCTCCCGGACCGGGATCCCGAGGTCTCGGCAGCCGTCACGCCGGTGTCGGGCGCACCCGACGGCCTGACGGAGACCTGCCCCGGGGACGGTGCTCGGGTGGGCGCCGGGCTCGACGCGCGTGTGGGCACCGGGCTGGGCGCGCGGGTGGGCTCGGCGCTGGGCACCGGGGACGGCTCGCTGCTCGCCCGGGTGGGGGCGGCGCTCGGGCTCGGGGACGCACCGTCGGCGAACGCGGGCACGGTGCCCGCCAGTACGGCGGTGCACGCGAGTGCCGCGGCGCTGAGGACAGTTCGGCGCATGGGATCGCTCTCTCTCGTCGGTCCGCCCGGCCGGTGCCGGGCGGGATCACGGATCGAGCGGAGAGACGAGGCGGCACCGGGGCAGGTTGTAAAGAACAGGCAAAGTCACCGGCCGTTCGCATTCCCGGGGTCCGCGGGGAGGGGAACAGGTCATGGGCTGCCCCGACCTCAACAGGGGGGCGAGGTGCCGGTCCCGGCGACCGCGTCGCGGCGCGTCCGGCTCGACGTGCCCCGCGGTTCCCCAGAATTCGCGGACATCCCAGTACATTTCCAGCTATCGCTGAGAGAGGTCACCGGCAGACGGGGGCAGAGGATGAGCACGGACGGCCGCGCCGCCGTGACGACCGGGATCGCACGACTGCACGCCTCGCCCGGACTCGCCGGACCCGGCCGCATCGGGCTCGTGACCAACCACACCGGCGTCCTCCCCGACCTGCGTCCGGCCGCGCCCGCACTGCTCGACGCCGGCATGCGGCTGGTCGCCCTGTTCGGTCCCGAGCACGGGCTGCACGGAACCGGCCAGGCGGGCGAGAGCGAGGCCGCGCAGGCCGACCCCGCGACCGGACTGCCGGTCCACGACACCTACCGGTGCGACGGCGAGCGCCTGGACGAACTGCTGCTCGACAGCGGCGTCGACGCCCTGGTGTACGACCTCCAGGACATCGGGGCGAGGTTCTACACCTATGTGTGGACCATGTTCGACCTGCTGGTCTCGGCGGCCCGCACGGGCGTGCGGTTCGTCGTCGCGGACCGGCCGAATCCCCTCGGTGGACTCGTCAGCGAGGGCCCGCTGCTCGACCCCGGATGGGCCAGTTTCGTCGGACGCGCCCCGATGCCCGTCCGGCACGGCCTCACCTGCGGTGAGGTCGCCCGCCTCCTGAACGCCTCGCTCGTCCCCCAAGTGGCAGGCACCGCAGCCGACTTGACGGTCGTCGAGGCGGCCGGCTGGCGGCGCGCCGCGGGCGCGGAGGCCACCGGCCTGCCCTGGGTGGCGCCCTCGCCGAACATCCCGACGCCCGCGACCGCCACCGTCTACCCCGGCACCTGCCTGTTCGAGGGGACGAATCTCTCGGAGGGCCGGGGCACCACGCAGCCCTTCGAGATCGTCGGGGCCCCGTACATCGACGCGCGGTTCGCGCCCGCGCTCGCCGAACTCGCCCTGCCCGGAGTGCACTTCCGTGATCTGCGGTACGTACCGACCTTCCACAAACACGCCGGACGGCCGCTGCGCGGGGTCCAGCTCCACATCACCGACCGCGAGGCGTTCGCCCCCGTACGCACCGCCGTCGCGATGCTCGCCACGCTGCGGCGCCTGTACCCCGAGGACTTCGCCTGGCGCAGCGCGGACGGCGGCGAGGAGGCGACCGGCCACCGTCACTTCGTCGACCTGCTGTGGGGCTCCGACCGATTGCGGCGCACCGTCGACGCGGGCGACGACCCGCTGCCGCTGTGCGATCCACCGGGGCCGCCCGGCCGATGGGCCGGGGACGACGTGCTGCTCTACGCCTGAGACCTCCCGCCCCGGCCGCGCCGCCCGGCTCGCCCTCGCGGACCGCGTGCCGAGCGCCGCGGCACGGAGCGCCCCGCACCGAAGCAGGGCTGCGGTCGACGCCCGACGCCGTCCGCGACCCGCGTATGGAAGGACACCCCCGTCGATGACCGACCGCACGACGACACCCACGACGACCTCACGGACCGGGACGCGTGGCTTTCGCGCGGGCGACGGCCCGCAGTTGATGGAGGCGTGGCGCCGCAGTGCGCCGGCCGACGCGATCACCCCGGACCGCTTCCGCTCCCTGGTGCTGCTCGACGCCAACTTCGATCCGGAGGGCCTGCGGGTCGCCGTCGACGGCGACCGGATCGTGGGCGCGGCCTACGCGGTGCGCCGTCTGACGCCGATGGCCGGCACCGATCTGGAGCCGGACCAGGGCTGGATCCCGTTCTTCTTCGTCGACCCGGCAGTCCGCGGACGCGGCATCGGTCGCCGCCTGCTGACCGACGCCCTGGAGTGGCTGCACCGGCACGGCCGCACCCGGGTGGACTTCTCCTCGTACACACCGAACTACGTCCTCCCCGGCCTGGACGCCGAGGCGTACCCGGAAGCGGCCGGGCTCCTCGAATCCCTGGGCTTCCGCACGCTGTACGAGGCGGCGGCGATGCACCGCGACCTGGTCGGCTATCGCATCCCGGAGGACGTCGCGCGCCGCCGCGACGAACTGACGGCGTCCGGACACCGGTTCGCCACACCGCGCGACGACGACCTGGTGGACCTGTTCGCGCTCGCCGGGACCCACTTCGGCCCGGACTGGGCGTGCACGATCCGGGAGTCGCTGGCCGCGGGCACGCCGCTGGACCGGATCGTCGTCGCCCGGGACCCTTCGGGCCGGCTGGTCGGCTGGGCGATGCACGGCACCTTCGACAAGGTGGACGAGCGGTTCGGCCCGTTCGGCGTACTGGAGGACCTGCGCGGCACCGGCCTGGGCAAGGTCCTGCTCCACCTGGTCCTGGAGCGGATGCGGGCGCGCCGTGCGCACTCCGCGTGGTTCCTGTGGACTGGCGAGCAGTCCCCCGCGGGCCACCTGTACCGCAGGACCGGTTTCACCACGACCCGGGTGTTCCGGGTGATGCGCCGGGAGACAGACGGATGACGCCGTCGCGCCGCACCGGTGGCCTGAGCCGGCGCCACTTCGCGCTCGCGCTCCCCTCGGCGCTGCTCGTCTCCGGATGCGCCGGACCGCACCGGGGCACCGGGCGGCCCGGTGATCCGATCGTCCTCACCCTGCTCTCGCACTACGCGAGCGGGGAGGCGGCAAAAGCCCTGCGCGGTCCGGTCGACGAGTGGAACGCGCTGCACGACCGGGTCAAGGTGCGGACCAAGGCCGTCGAGTTCACGGACCTGCTGACCACGTTCATGGTCCGGCAGGCCGCGGGCCAGGGCGCCGACATCCTGCACCCGTACTGCCTCTGGAACGGCCAGCTCGTCCAGGCCGGCGTCCTGCGGCCCGCGCCGCCCGGGCACGCCGAGGAGATCAGGCGCGACTACGGCCGGGCCGCGGTCGGCTCCTCGTCGGTGGGCGGCACGGTCTACGGCTACCCCACCGAGGTCCAGACGTACGCCCTGTACTACAACAAGCGGCTGCTGCGCGAGGCCGGTGTCGCTCACCCCCCGCGCACCTGGCGGGAGTTGGAGGAAACGGCGTACCGCACCGCGAAGCGGGACGGGTACGGAAACACGCTGGTCCAGGGGTTCGGGCTGTCGACCTACGACGACTCCACCACCGTCGGCCAGACGCTCGCCCTGCTCAACGCCGCCGGCGGAGCGTTCGTCGCCGCGGACGGCAGGAGCACCGCCATCGACTCGCCGGCCGGCCGGGCCGTGTTCGACCTGGAGCACCGCCTCGTGGCCAAGGGGGCGAGCGCCCCCGGCGTCAACGTCTACAAGGCGTTCCAGTCCGGGCAGGTGGCCATGGTCATCAGCGCCGGCTGGTGGACCGGGAGCCTGAAGGCCCAGATGGGCGAGGGCTACCGTGACGTCGGCGTCGCGCCGCTGCCCGTGCCCGCGGCGGACGACACGCGCGCCACGCTCGCCACCGGCTTCATGCTGGGGGTCAACGCGGCCAGTGAACACCCGCGCGAGGCCTGGGAGTTCCTGCGCTGGCTCAACACCGAGAAGGTGGGCGTGAAGGGCGCGGGCAAGGGCGCGACGGCGACCCGGATGAGCGCCCTCCAGGTGTCGGTGGGCTCCCTGACGGGCCGCGCCGACGACATGCGGACGCTCCTCGGCAAGGGCGGCGATCCGAATCTGCGCCCGTTCCTCGACGCGCTGGGATACGCGGTGCCGGAGCCGAACGTCCCGGGCGCGCAGCAGGCCAAGTCGCTGCTCCGCAAGAACATCGAGGCGCTGTGGACCGGTCAGCAGTCGGTCGACGAGGCACTGCGCACCACCCGCCGCCAGGTCGATCAGGAGGTGTCGCGCTCATGGTGAACACCCTGGCGCCCGAGACCACGGAGCGGGCCCGTGGTGTGCGGTCCGCCCGGCTCCCCGTAGAGGACCGAAGGCGGACCGGGCCCCGCGCCCGGCGCCGCCAAGTGGCCGTCGCCTATCTCTTCCTGGCGCCGACGCTGCTGTTCTTCGCCGTCTTCCTGATCCTGCCGCTCGGCTTCGCACTGCTGCTGTCGATGTCCCGCTGGGCCGGGTTCGAGCTCGGCGACATCGATCCGGTCGGCCTGGACAACTTCACCGGCCTGTTCGCAAAGGGGTCGACGTTCCTGACGCCGATCCTCACCAACACCCTGCTGTTCGCCCTGGGCACCGTGGCGCTCGCGCTCGCCGGATCGGTGCTCGTGGCCACCTCCATCGACAAGCTCCGGTTCCAGGGCCTGTGGCGCACCCTGTACTTCCTGCCGATCGTCACGACCGTCGTCGCCGTCGGCAACGTGTGGAAGTACATGTACGAGCCGGGAGGCCTGGTCAACGGCGTCCTGAACGCCCTCGGGCTCGGCTCGGTGGCGTTCCTCCAGGACCCGGACACCGCGCTGCCCTCGGTCGTGGTCGTGCAGGCCTGGGCGTCGCTCGGCTCGGCGATCCTCGTCCTGACCGCCGGGCTGAAGTCCATTCCGGAGTCGTACTACGAGGCCGCCGCGCTCGACGGCGCCGGGCCCGTCACCGTCTTCTGGAGGATCACGCTGCCGCTGCTGCGGCCGTCCCTGCTGTTCGTGTGCATCACCCAGTTCCTCACCGGCCTGCAGTCGTTCGCGCTGATCATCGTGATGACCAAGGGCGGACCGGGGGACGCGACCAACGTGGCCGCGCTGGAGATGTACCGGCAGGCCTTCAGTTACGGCGACTGGGGCGCCGCGAGCGCCGCCGCCTTCGTGCTGTTCGTGGTGGTCCTCGTGGTCACCCTGGTGCAGTTGTGGATCTTCCGGCGCAAGGGAGAGGACTCATGATCCGCCGCCGTTTCCCGTGGCTGTCGTATCTGGTGGTGGTGACCGGCGCCGTGCTCACGGTGGTGCCGTTCCTCGACATGGTGATGACGTCCTTCAAGGGGCCCGGTGAGGCGGGCACGCTGCCGTACCGGTTCCTGCCCGAGGCGTTCGACCTGTCCAACTACCGGGCGGCGGTCGACCAGCTCGATCTGCCGGTGCTCTTCCGCAACAGCGTCGTCGCGACCGCCCTGACCACCGGATCGGTGCTGCTCACGTCGTCCCTGGCCGGCTACGCGCTCGCCAAACTCCGCTTTCCCGGACGGAACTTCATCTTCCGTCTGGTGCTGTCGACGATGATGTTCCCGCCGTTCCTCTTCTTCATCCCGCACTTCCTGATCCTGGTGCACTGGCCGCTCGCGGGCGGCAACGACCTGTTCGGCCGCGGCGGTGCGGGCCTGACCGTCAGCATCGCGGCGCTGGCCGTGCCGTTCCTCGTCAACGGCTTCGGGATCTTCCTGACGCGGCAGTTCATGCTCTCGATCCCGGACGAGGTCCTGGAGGCCGCGCGCATCGACGGGGCCGGCGAGTTCGCCGTGTGGTGGCGGATCGTGGTGCCGCAGACCAAGCCGGTCGTGGTGACGCTCGGGCTGCTGACCTTCGTCGACGCCTGGAACGAGTACATCTGGGCACTGCTCGTGTCGACCGCCAACCCGGAGGTGATGACCCTGCCCGTCGGCATCCAGCTCCTCCAGGACCACGTCGACCCGACCCGCACGATGCCGATCGTCATGGCCGGCCTCGTGCTGAGCGTCCTGCCGGTCCTGATCCTCTTCCTGCTGCTGCAGAAGCACTACATCCGCGGCGTCATGCTCAGCGGCCTCAAGTAGAGAGGGCGCGCCGGCGGGCGCGAAGCGTGGAGAGAGCGCGCCGGCGGTCCAGAAGGGCGACGGTGCTCGACGGGCCGGCCCGCACCGTGGCTAGAGCCCGGCGATGGCGTTCCAGCGCTTCGCGAACTCGGCGCGCTCGCCGGACTCGATGTCCCGGGCGATCGCGAGCCGCTTGCGCATGGCCGCGTCCGGGAAGATCAGCGGGTCCTCGGCGAGGGCGGCGGTGTCCTTGTCCTTGGAGGAGGCGAGGACGTCCTGGGCGGCGGGGACCGGACAGACGTAGTTGACCCAGGCGGCCAGCTCGGCGGCGACCTCCGGCTCGTAGTAGTAGTCGACGAGCTTCTCCGCGTTGGCCTTGTGGCGGGCCAGGTTGGGGATCATCAGCGACTCCGACCAGAGTTCGGCGCCCTCCTCGGGGACGACGAAGCGGATGTCGGGGTTGTCGGCCTGGAGCTGGATCACGTCGCCGGAGTAGGCCTGACAGGCCAGGACGTCGCCGCTGGAGAGGTCCTTGATGTAGTCGTTGCCGGTGAAGCGCCGGATCTGCCCGCCGTGCACGTGCTTCTCGACCTGGTCGCAGACCCGGTGGAAGTCGTCCGCGGTCCACTGGGTGATGTCGACCCCGTTGCCCTGCATGAGCAGCGCGAAGGCCTCGTCCAAGCCGGAGAGCAGGGTGACGCGTCCCTTGAGGTCGTCGGCCCACAGGTCGGAGACGTGCCGGATCTCGCGACCGAGTTTGCGGTGGTTGTACGCGATCCCGGTGATGCCCGACTGCCAGGGCACCGTCGACTTGCGGCCGGGGTCGAAGGCGGGCGAGCGCAGCAGCGGGTCGAGGTACTTGGTCACGTTGGGCTGCGCGGCCCGGTCCATCTCCTGGACCCAGCCGAGACGGACGAAGCGGGCGCACATCCAGTCGCTGATGACGATCAGGTCGCGGCCCGTCCGCTGGTGGTTCATCAGCGACGGACTGATCTTGCCGAAGAACTCGTCGTTGTCGTTGATCTCCTCGATGTAGTCGACGGAGATGCCGGTGCGCTCCTCGAAGGCGTCCAGGGTGGGCCGCTTGCCGGTGTCGTCGTCATCGGTGTCGATGTAGAGCGGCCAGTTCGCCCATGTCAGCCGTTTGTCCGCGGCGGAGAGGTCCGCTCCGGTCCGGTCGCCGGGCGCGACGTACGCGGCGGGCACCCCGCAACCGGCGAGGGCGCCGAGCGCCGCGCCCCCGCCCAGGGCGCGCAGCAGGGACCGGCGGGACAGGGCTGAGGTGTTCCGAATCGCTGGCACGCGGGCAGCATGCCGCCGACGGCTCCGCGCGGACAATGGACGCTGCGTCGAGCGGTCGCGCGCCGACCCGACACCCTGTCGATCATCGGCCCGGACCGGGCGGACCGTGTACGACAGTGCGGCCCCGGACGGTCGATTCCCGTCCGGGGCCGCACTGTTGGCTTCACGTGCCCGGCCGCCCTGGCGGCGGCACGGCCCGTGGCGGCGGAAGGTCAGCCGTCGAGCGAGGTCATCACGTGCTTGATGCGCGTGTAGTCGTCGAAGCCGTACGCCGACAGGTCCTTGCCGTAGCCGGACTTCTTGAAGCCGCCGTGCGGCATCTCGGCGACCAGCGGGATGTGGGTGTTGATCCAGACGCAGCCGAAGTCGAGCGACTTCGACAGACGCATCGCGCGGGCGTGGTCCTTGGTCCACACGGAGGAGGCGAGGGCGTAGTCGACGCCGTTCGCCCACTCGACGGCCTGCGTCTCGTCCGAGAAGGACTGGACGGTGATGACCGGGCCGAAGACCTCGTTCTGGATGATCTCGTCGTCCTGCTTGAGGCCGGAGACGACGGTCGGGGCGTAGAAGTAGCCCTTCTCGCCGACCTGGTGGCCGCCCGCCTCGACCTTGGCGTGGGCGGGCAGGCGCTCGATGAAGCCGGAGACCTGCTTCAGCTGGTTCGGGTTGTTCAGGGGGCCGAAGAGCACGTCCTCGTCGTCCGGCTGACCGGTCTTCGTCTCGGCGGCCGCCTTCGCGAGCGCGGCGACGAACTCGTCGTGGATGGACTCCTGGACGAGTACGCGGGTGGCGGCCGTGCAGTCCTGGCCGGCGTTGAAGAAGCCGGCGACGGAGATGTCCTCGACGGCCTTGGCGATGTCGGTGTCCTCGAAGACGACGACCGGGGCCTTGCCGCCGAGCTCCAGGTGGACGCGCTTGAGGTCCTTGGACGCCGACTCGGCGACCGACATGCCGGCCCGCACGGAGCCGGTGATGGACGCCATCGCCGGGGTCGGGTGCTCGACCATCGCGCGGCCGGTGTCGCGGTCGCCGCAGATGACGTTGAAGACGCCCTTGGGGAGGATGCCGCCGATGATGTCGGCGATCAGGACGGTGGAGGCGGGCGTGGTGTCCGACGGCTTGAGGACGACCGTGTTGCCGGCCGCCAGCGCCGGGGCGAACTTCCACACGGCCATCATCATCGGGTAGTTCCACGGCGCGACCTGCGCGCAGACGCCGACCGGCTCGCGGCGGACGATCGAGGTCATGCCCTCCATGTACTCGCCGGCCGAGCGGCCCTCGAGCATGCGTGCGGCGCCCGCGAAGAAGCGGATCTGGTCCACCATCGGCGGGATTTCCTCGGAGCGGGTCAGCCCGATCGGCTTGCCGGTGTTCTCGACCTCGGCCGCGATGAGCTCCTCGGCCCGCTCCTCGAAGGCGTCCGCGATCTTCAGGAGGGCCTTCTGGCGCTCGGACGGCGTGGTGTCGCGCCAGGCCGGGAAGGCCGTGGCGGCGGCCGCCATCGCGGCGTCGACGTCGGCCTGTCCGGAGAGCGGCGCGGTCGCGTACGCCTCACCGGTCGCGGGGTTGACCACCTCCGTGGTCCGCCCATCGGCGGCATCGCGGAACTCTCCGTCGATGTAATTGCGCAGACGACGCAGCTCGGTGCTCACTGCCCGGCCCTCCTGTCAGATGTGCGTTGACTCAGCTGTCCGGTTACCTGGGACACCCAGGTGTCCACTACCTGAGATACCTGAGGGGCCCACCCTAATCCGTGGATCCACGTTTTCAACACCCCTGGTCCGGCCAGAGCTGCGAAATCCGCAAGACACGTGCTCGTAAACAACGAATTTCATCGCTACGGCCTTGCGGAACTGTCGATACGTCGTGCACAGTGAGGCCGTGGCCAGTCGAAGCGCAGACCCCAGGGACTCCCGCGAGTCCAGGAACGGCACCCCCCAGCTGGATGCCGTCTCCCTCGCCATCATCGAGCAGCTGCAGCAGGACGGGCGCCGCCCGTACGCCGCGATCGGCAAGGCCGTGGGCCTGTCCGAGGCGGCCGTGCGCCAGCGCGTCCAGAAGCTGCTCGACCAGGGCGTGATGCAGATCGTCGCCGTCACGGACCCGCTCACCGTGGGCTTTCGTCGGCAGGCGATGGTGGGCATCAACGTCGAGGGTGACCTCGACCCGGTGGCCGACGCGCTGACCGCCATGCCGGAAGTCGAGTACGTGGTGATGACCGCGGGCTCGTTCGACCTCCTCGTAGAAGTCGTCTGCGAGGACGACGACCACCTGCTGGACGTCATCAACAAACGCATCCGGGCCCTGCCCGCGGTGCGCTCCACCGAGAGCTTCGTCTACCTGAAGCTCAAGAAGCAGACCTACATGTGGGGAACCCGATAGCCGTGAGCACCAAGGACCTCAGCAAGACCGCGTACGACCACCTGTGGATGCACTTCACCCGCATGTCCTCGTACGAGAACGCGCCCGTTCCCACCATCGTCCGGGGTGAGGGCACCTACATCTACGACGACAAGGGCAAGAAGTACCTCGACGGTCTTGCGGGCCTGTTCGTGGTCCAGGCCGGCCACGGCCGCCGGGAGCTGGCCGAGGTGGCCGCCAAGCAGGCCGCCGAGCTGGCCTTCTTCCCCGTGTGGTCCTACGCCCACCCCAAGGCCGTGGAGCTGGCCGAGCGCCTCGCCCACCACGCGCCCGGCGACCTGAACAAGGTCTTCTTCACCACCGGAGGCGGCGAGGCCGTCGAGACCGCGTGGAAGCTCGCCAAGCAGTACTGGAAGCTGCGCGGCCACCACACCAAGTACAAGGTCATCTCGCGTGCGGTCGCCTACCACGGCACCCCGCAGGGCGCCCTGTCCATCACCGGCCTGCCGGCCCTGAAGGCCCCCTTCGAGCCGCTGGTGCCCGGCGCGCACAAGGTCCCCAACACGAACATCTACCGCGCCCCGATCCACGGCGACGACCCGGAGGCCTTCGGCCGCTGGGCCGCCGACCAGATCGAGCAGCAGATCCTCTTCGAGGGCCCGGAGACGGTCGCCGCCGTCTTCCTGGAGCCGGTGCAGAACGCCGGCGGCTGCTTCCCGCCGCCGCCCGGCTACTTCCAGCGGGTGCGGGAGATCTGCGACCAGTACGACGTGCTGCTCGTCTCGGACGAGGTCATCTGCGCCTTCGGCCGCCTGGGCACCACGTTCGCCTGCGACAAGTTCGGCTACGTGCCGGACATGATCACCTGCGCCAAGGGCATGACCTCGGGTTACTCCCCGATCGGCGCGTGCATCGTCTCCGACCGCATCGCCGAGCCGTTCTACAAGGGCGACAACACCTTCCTGCACGGCTACACCTTCGGCGGCCACCCGGTCTCCGCGGCGGTGGGCCTCGCCAACCTCGACCTGTTCGAGCGCGAGGGCCTCAACCAGCACGTGCTGGACAACGAGAGCGCCTTCCTCAGCACCCTCCAGAAGCTGCACGACCTGCCGATCGTCGGCGACGTCCGCGGCAACGGCTTCTTCTACGGCATCGAGCTCGTGAAGGACAAGGCCACCAAGGAGACCTTCACGGATGAGGAGTCGGAGCGCGTGCTCTACGGCTTCGTGTCCAAGAAGCTCTTCGAGTACGGCCTGTACTGCCGCGCCGACGACCGCGGTGACCCGGTCATCCAGCTGTCGCCGCCGCTGATCTCCGACCAGTCGACCTTCGACGAGATCGAGGGGATCATCCGTCAGGTGCTGACGGAGGCGTGGGCGAAGCTCTAATCCACGCGCGGGCCGTGCGCCCGAGGCGCGTCCCCGGGGTCGTGACCCCGGGGCGCGGCCTCGCGGCCACGGCGCCCCTGCGAAGCTCCGGTCTTCCTCCTGGTTGATCAACACCGGCCCCGGTGCCCCCCGTTCGAGTGAGAATGGGCGGCCCGGGGCCGCGTGCTGTCCGGCCTCCCGGCCCCGACTCCCTAGCGTGCCCAGTGACCGATCGGCCCTGCCTTCGTTCCCCCGTCCGGGGGACTTGGCCTGGCAAATCAGATCTGAACCGAGGTGTACGCGATGGTGGCCCCGCCGGACAACGACGTGCTCTGGGCACGCGCCCTGCACGTCAATCACAACGGCTCGCCCGCGCTCAGCGGTGTCTCGCTCGGTGTCCGAGAGGGCGAGATCCTCGCCGTCGGCGGCCCGCGCGGCAGCGGCAAGACGACCCTGCTCCAGTGCCTGTCGGGCCAGCTGCTGCCGCAGGAGGGCGAGGTCTGGTTCAACAGCGTGCCCGTGCACACCATGGGCCCGCTCAGCCGCGAACGCATGCGCCGCGACCGCTTCGGCTGGATCGACCCGGCCCCCGTGCTGATCCCCGAGCTGAACGCCTGGGAGAACGCCGCGCTGCCGCTGATGCTGCGCGGCACCGGACGCAGGGCCGCCAAGACCACCGCCCTGGAGTGGCTGGAACGGCTCGACATCGGGGGCTGCGCCCGCAAGCGCCCGCACACCCTGCTCCAGGCGGAGCGGCAGCGCGTCGCCATCGCGCGGGCCCTCGTCTCCGCCCCCACCGTGCTCTTCGCCGACGAGCCGACCGCCTCCCTGCACCGCGCCGACCGCACCCATGTGCTGCGCACGCTCACCGCGGCCGCCCGCTCGCACGGCATCACGGTCGTCCTCGCCACGCACGACGCGGACACCGCGGCCCTCGCCGACCGCACGGTGTCGCTCCTCGACGGACGGCGCGTGAACACCGTCCACCTGCCCCCGGTCACCGAGACGGAAGGCCGGGCCGCGTGCTCGCTCTCCGTCTAGCCCGCGGCGCACAGCCCCTCGTCCAGGTCCGCCGGCTGCTGGTGGCCGCCGCCTCGACGGGTACCGGGTTCCTGCTGCTGTGCACGCTGGGGTACGCGATGACGCACCCGGACGGCTCGACCGGCTCGGCGCTGCGGCTCGCCTGGTGCGCGGTGCCCGTGGCGACGACCGTGTACTTCGCCGTCGCGGTCGCCCGCACCGACCCCGGCACCCGGCCGCGCCCCGGCCTCGCGGCCATCGGGCTCGGCCCGGGGCGCCTGATGGCCATCTCGGCGGCCACCACCGCCCTGTCCACGACTCTCGGCTCGCTGCTCGCGCTGCTCCTGTTCCTGCATCTGCGGGGCGACCTCACGGGCATGCCCCTGGGCGGCACCGCGGCGGAGTTCCTCGCCACGGACAGCTCCCTGCCGCTGCCCGCGGCTCTGACCCTGCTGGCGCTGGTGCCGATCGCGGCGTCCGCCGCGGTCGCGGTGGCCCTGCGGCCGCGGGGCGGCAGGCCGCGCCGCGTCGTGGACTCCTACGGCCGCACCTGGATCACGGCACGGCAGATCGCGGCGAGCGGCTCCGCGGGCCGCGCCGCCGGCCGGACGGAACGCGTCACGGCGGACACGGCCGGGACGGACACCACGGCGGGCTCCGCCGGTGCGGACGCCCCCGGACACACCGGCACGCCCGCCGCCTGGCGCCCCGACGGCGACGCGGCGGCACGCACCGACGGGGAGGCCTCCCGCGTGCCCGACGCGCACTTCTACTCCGACATCCTGGACGCCGTCGCCGACGACGACATGGCCGACGCGGGTCCCGACTTCCACTGGACCGCGGAGGCGTACGGCGACACGGAGCGCGACCGCACACAGGCGCACGCCGACACGGAGGTCCAGGACGAGCGCAGGGGCCGTACGCGGGCCGGCCGCCGGCGGGGCTCCCAGGACCCCCGCCCCGACGCGCCGGACGCCCAGGAGGCCGCCGAAGCCCCCGCTCGCCGCCGTCGGCAGATCCGCCCGGCCGTCGAGTTCGACCCGCGCCGCCTCCCGCCCGTCGAGACCACGCCCGGCGGTCTGCCCTGGGGCGCGGCGACGGTCGCGGCGGGGCTCGCCGTGGAGACGTACGCGGGCCGCTCCCCTTCCGCCGCCGGGCTCACACTGCCCGGCGGATTCGCCGACGGCCCGGCCGGGGTGCTGGTCGGCTGGGTGCTCACCGCGCTCGGCCTGGCCATGGCGGGACCGGCGCTCACCTATCTGTGCGGCCGGCTGCTCCAGGCCGTACGGCCGGGCGCGCTGCGGCTGCTCGCCGGACGCGTCCTCCAGGCGGAGTCCCGGCGCATCGGGCAGCCGCTCGGCGTGGTGTCCGCGGTGGCCTGCGGCGGCTACGCCATGGCGACGCTGTACACCGGTGAGCAGCCCGGGTTCGGGCCGCTGACCACCCTGGGAACCCTGCTGGTCGCGGGGTCCACCCTGCTGACGCTGGCGACGGCCGCGGTAGAGGCGAAGCAGGCGCGCGCGGACACCACGGCCGCCCTGCTGCGGCTCGGGGCGCCCGCCACCGTGCTGCGCGGCGCCGCGGCGCTCCGGGTCGCCGCGCTGCTCGCCCTGTTCGCCCCGCTCACCTGGGTGATCGCCGAACTCGCCGCACTGCCCCTGGTGCAGTGACAGCCCGTACGAAAAAGGTCCGCGCCCGGCGATGAGTTCCGCGCGGACCCGCGGTCTACCTCTCCGAACGCCACATCACCGACGGGAGACCTCGCATGTACCAGCAGATGATCTTCGTGAACCTGCCCGTGGCCGATGTCGACACCTCGAAGAAGTTCTTCACGGAGCTCGGCTACACGATCAACCCGCAGTTCACGACCGACGACTGCGCCTGTGTCGTGATCAGCGACACCATCGTCGCGATGATGCTGAGCAAGCAGCGCTACGCGGACTTCACGAAGAAGCAGATCGCGGACGCGACGAAGACCAGCGAGGTGCTGCTGTGTCTGAGTGCCGAGAGCCGCGAGAAGGTCGACGAACTGGTCGACGGGGCGATCGCGGCGGGCGGCTCGGCCAGCGGCGAGACGCAGGACCACGGCTTCATGTACGGCCGCGCCTTCGACGACCCGGACGGCCACACCTGGGAGGTCATGTGGATGGACCCGGCGGCCGTCCAGGGCTGACCCGCACGCCCCGCGCACCCCGGTCGGCACGGGACGGATTTCCGTCCCGGCCCCGGGGTGCGGGCCGTTCAGGCCCTAGCATGACCGGGTGCAGCCGACACCACCACACACGTCCGACGACCGTGAGATCGAGTCCCTCGCCGAGTTCGACGAGGTCGTCGCGGCGGGCCGTTCGCTCTCCGGGTTCCGGGTCCAGGCCGTCGATCTGACGGCCCGTACGAAGACGCTGCTGTCCGTGGACAGCGCGGGAGCCGTCTTCCTCGGCTGCCCCATGGCCCCCGAGGCGGCGGCCGCGGTCCGGACCGCGGGCGCCCTGGTCTTCCCGCCCGTGCCCGGGCTGCCCTTCGATCCGTACCGCGGCGTGCTCTACTCCCCCGACGAGCTCTTCGAGGCGCTCGACACGGGCTACGGGTCGACGCCGGACGCCCGCGCGTACGCCTGGTTCCAGCAGACCAGGGCCGACGGGGACATATTCGCCTCGATGCTGCGCTCCGTCCACGACGATGCCGTCTCGGACGCGCTCGACGAACTCCTCGCCGGCGCGCGGGTGGTGGGCGTGATGGGCGGCCACGCGATGGCACGCGGCACCGAGGAGTACGCGGGGGCCGCGCGCCTCGGCCGGGAGCTGGCGCGTGCCGGTTACACGGTCGCCACCGGCGGCGGACCCGGCGCGATGGAGGCCGCCAACCTCGGTGCGTACGCGGCCCCCTTCGACGACCGCATGCTCGGCGAGGCTCTGCAACTGCTCGCCAAGGCGCCGTCGTTCGGACCGTCGGTGACGGACTGGGCGCGCGCCGCCTTCGACGTGCGGGAGCGGTGGCCCTCCGGCGGCGCGTCGGTCGGCATCCCCACCTGGTTCTACGGCCACGAGCCGCCCAACGCGTTCGCGGCGCACATCGCCAAGTACTTCGCCAACGCGACCCGCGAGGACGGCCTGCTGGCCCGCTCGAACGCCGGCGTCGTCTTCCTGCCGGGCGCGGCCGGAACCGTGCAGGAGATCTTCGACAACGCGACCCCGAACTACTACGAGTCGCGGGGCGAGCCGACCCCCATGGTCCTGGTGAACCAGACGCACTGGACCGAGAAGTACCCCACCTGGCCGCTGCTCCAGTCACTGGCCCGGGACCGCTCGATGGAGTCGCGCATCACGCTCGTGGACCGTATCGAGGACGCTCCGGAGGCGCTCAAACACCTCGGTGGTTAATGACAAGGCAAAGCCGACGTCCGCGCAGGGCCTACGCATTGACAGCCCTTAGGTGACGCTTATAAACCTGTGAGACTCCTGGGGGTGCTGTTGTCGCAGCACGCTTCACAACAAATCCCCCCTCACCCCCCGCAGTTGCGCAATCTGTGAAGGGCAATCGTGTCCATATCTCGCCGTACCGCACGTTCCGTGCGCATCCTCGGTGTTGCATCCGCCTCGGCCGCGCTCGCGCTCGGTGTCGCGGGCAACGCACTCGCCTGCAACATCCGTGACTTCTCGGCCGTCGCCTCCTGCGACGACAACGGGAAGGGCATCATCACCGTGACCGACACCGACTCCTCGGGCAAGGACGCAGAGGTCTCGGTCTACCTCGAGTCGAACGGCGCCGACGAGAAGCTGGTCGGCACCAAGACGGTCACCGGCACCCGCGAGGGCGCCACCGTGACGTTCTCGGAGGACTGGTCCCCGAAGGCCGTGTACCGCGTGCACATCAAGGCCGGGAACATCGTCGACGAGGACATCTCCCCGAACCTGACCGCGCCCTCCGAGGCCTGCAAGTCCACGGAGACGCCGTCGCCTTCGGAGACCCCCAAGCCGTCGGACACTCCCAAGCCGTCGGAGACGCCTTCGGACGAGCCGACCCCGTCGGCCTCCGAGAGCACCACCGCTCCCGCGACGACCGGGGACAACTCCCCGTCGCCCGCGACCGGTGACTCCAACCTCGCCGAGACCGGTGCGAACTCCAACACCGGCATGATCGCCGGTATCGCCGGCGCGCTCGTCGTGGTCGGCGGCGGAGCGGTCTTCTTCGGCATGCGCCGTCGCGCCTCGAAGGCCGGCTGACGCACCACCGTAAGCAGGTGTGGCCCGTCTCCTTCCCGGGGACGGGCCACACGCGTGTCTGCGGGCCGCAGGCGGTCTGCTGGGCCGTCTCCGGGGCAGTCGGCGGCGCGGGAGCGGTTCATTCCCGAGCGACGGCGCGAAGCGCACGCTAGGCGCCGCCCGGCCCCCCGAGCACGGCGATCTCGGCGGCGTCGAACGCCACTCCGACCACGTCACCGGGCGCCGGCGCGTCGCGCAGCGCGCACGCCGCCTCGAGCCGCGGCGCGCCCTGCGGTTGGAGCTGTACGGCGACATGGGTGCCCCGGAAGGTGCGTGCGGCGACGGTGCAGCGCAGCCCGTCGGCCCGGTCCACGAGCCGTACGCCCGCGGGCCGCACGAGGAGCGTGCCGGTCCCCTGCCGGGAGCCCTGCGGCACCGGCACCTTGCCCCACGGCGTGTCCGCGGCCTCGCCGCTCACCGTCGCCTCGACGACGTTGTCGAAGCCGAGGAAACGGGCCACGAAGGCGTCCGCGGGACGCTGCCAGACCTCCAGCGGCGTACCGGACTGGGCGATGCGGCCGTCCCGCATCACCACGACCCGGTCGGCGAGCGCGAAGGCCTCGCCCTGGTCGTGCGTGACGGCCAGCACCGTCGTGCCCAACTCACCGAAGAGCTGGCGCAGTTCGACGACGAGCCGCTCGCGCAGGGATCGGTCCAGCTGACCGAGGGGCTCGTCCAGCATCAGCAGACGAGGGCGCGGGGCGAGTGCGCGGGCCAGCGCGACCCGCTGCTGCTCACCTCCGGACAGCTCCCCGACGGGCCTGGACGCGGCCCCCGGAAGGCCGACGAGCTCCAGCAACTCCCGAACGCGTGCGGCCTGCTCGCCCCTCGGCGCGCCGTGCATCCGCAGCCCGAAGGCGACGTTGCCGCCCACGTCCCGCTGCGGGAACAGCTGATGGTCCTGGAACATCAGGCCCACGCCCCGCTTGTGCGCGGGGACACCGCCCAGATCCCGGCCGTCCAGGCACACTCGTCCGGCGTCCAGCGGCTGAAGTCCCGCGACGGCCCGGAGCAGTGTCGACTTGCCGCTGCCGCTCGGCCCGAGCACGCAGACGATCTCGTGCTCCGCCACGTCGAGACCGACGGCGTCGAGCGCGGCCCGCGCGCCGAAGCGCACGGTCGCGCCTGCGAGTTCGAGCATGGTCAGAACTCCCCCGTCCGGTCCGTCCGAACCCGCTCCAGGAGCAGCAGCGCCACCGCACACACCACCATCAAGATCGTCGAAAGGGCCATCGCCTGGCCGTAGTTGAGATCGCCCGCCCGCCCGAGCAGACGTGCCACCGCGACCGGCAGCGTCGGGTTGTCCGGCCGCGCGATGAACACGGTCGCCCCGAACTCGCCGAGCGACACGGCGAAGGCGAACCCGGCCGCGACCAGCAGCGCCCGCCGCACCATCGGCAGGTCGACCTCCCGCCACACCCGCCAGGGCGAGGCGCCGAGCACGGCCGCCGCCTCGCGCAGCCGCCCGTCCACCGCCCGCAGCACGGGCAGCATCGTCCGCACCACGAAGGGGACCCCGACCAGCGCCTGCGCGAGCGGCACCAGGATCCAGCTGCTGCGCAGGTCCAACGGCGGCTCGTCGAGCGCGATGAGGAACCCGAACCCGACCGTCACGGCGGAGACGCCGAGCGGCAGCATGAGCAGCGCGTCGAAGCCCCGCACGAGACGGCCCGCGTCACGGCGGGTGAGGGCGGCGGCCGCCAGCCCGCCGATGACGACGGCGATCGCGGTGGCGGCGAGGGCGTACTCCAGCGAGGTGCCGATCGCCGTGACCGGCGCGACGAGGAAGGCACCTCCGTCGTCGGAGGCCAGCGCCCTGTAGTAGGCGAACCCATGGCCGCCAGGCGTGTCGAGCGAGCGCTGGACGAGCACCCCGAGCGGAAGCACGAGCAGGACGGCGACGCTCGCGAGCACTCCCCCGAGCAACGCCCACTGGCCCGCACCCCGCGGCCGGCGCGCTGTCGTCTCCGGGGCCACCAGGCGCAGCGCGGTCTCCCGGCGCCGCACCGTCCCGGCGTGCACGGCGAGGATCGCGCCCACCGCCACGAACTGGACGAGCGTCAGCACCGCCGCCGTGGCGAGGTCGAAGATCTGCGAGGTCTGCCGGTAGATCTCGACTTCGAGGGTGGAGAAGGTGGGACCGCCGAGGATCTGCACCACGCCGAAGGAGGTGAAGGTGAAGAGGAACACCATGAGCGCGGCGGCCGCCACGGCCGGGCTCAGCGCCGGAAGCGTCACCTTGCGCCAGGCCGCGAACCGCGAGGCGCCGAGCATCCGCGCGGCCTCCTCCTGGCGGGGGTCGAGCTGCGCCCACAGCCCGCCGACGGTCCGTACGACGACCGCGTAGTTGAAGAAGACGTGCGCGAGCAGAATGGCCCAGACCGTGGTGTCGAGCCGCACACCCCACAGCTCGTCGAGCAGACCGCCTCGGCCGACCAGCGCCAGGAACGCCGTGCCGACGACGACGGTCGGCAGCACGAAGGGCACCGTCACCACGGCTCTGAGGACCTGCTTGCCCCTGAAATCGAAGCGCGCGAACGCATACGCGCCGGGGAGCGCGATCAGCAGCGTGAGCGCCGTCGAGGCGAGCGCCTGCCAGGTGGTGAACCAGAGCACGTGCCGGATGTCGGACTGCGTGAGCACGTCCGCGATCCGCTCCAGCCGCCACTGTCCGTCGGTCTTCAGGCCGCGGGCCACGATCGCGGCGACGGGGTAGGCGAAGAAGACGGCGAAGAACGCGACGGGCACGGCCATGAGGCCGAGCCGGGCCGCGTTCGCGCGCCCGACCGGCCCGCGCCGCCGGCCGTGTCCCTCGCCTCCGAGGCCGCCGCCTCCGCGCCGCCCGCTCCCGGTCTCCCGGGGCGTCGGCGCCTTGGCCACGGCCTCGGACGCGTCGGCTACTTCAGTACGAGCGAGGTCCACGACTTGACCCACTGGTCACGGTTGGCGGCGATCCTGTCGGGCGCCATGGTCTCGGGGTTCTTGGCCTGCGGGCCGTACCGGTCGAACTCCGCGGGCACCTGGGCGGCTTCCCGCACCGGGTAGACGAACATGTTCAGCGGCATGTCGTCCTGGAACTCCTTGGTGAGCATGAAGTCGATGAGCGCCTTGCCGCCCTTGGCGTTCCCGGCGTTGCTCAGCAGCCCGGCGTACTCGACCTGGCGGAAGCAGGTGCCGGTGGCGACCCCGGTCGGCGCCGTCTTCGGCTTCGGGCTGGCGTAGATCACCTCGGCGGGCGGGGACGAGGCGTACGAGACGACCAGCGGCCGGTCGCCCTTGGCCTTCTTGCCGCCGGCGGACCCGGAGAACTCCTCGTCGTAGGCCTGCTCCCAGCCGTCGACGACCTTCACGCCATTGGCCCTGAGCTTCTTCCAGTAGTCCTGCCAGCCGCCCCCGTTCGAGCCGGAGGTGTTCCCGTCGCCGTACTTCGCGGCGGTGCCCAGCAGGAAGCCGAGGCCGGGCGAGGACGTGGACGCGTTCTCGGTGACGAGGAGGTTCTTGTACTCGGGCTTGATCAGGTCGTCGAAGGACTGCGGGGGCGTCAGCTTGTGCTCGCTGAAGTAGGCCTTGTCGTAGTTGACGCAGATGTCGCCCGAGTCGACGGGCGTGGCCCGGTGCTTGTCCTGATCGACGCGATACTGCGGAAGCACCAGGTCCGAGCCCTTCGCCTCGTACGGCTGGAAGAGCCCGTTGTCGAGGGCGCGGGAGAGCAGGGTGTTGTCGACGCCGAAGAAGACGTCGCCCTGCGGATTGTCCTTGGTGAGGATCGCCTTGTTCACGGCCTGCCCGGCGTCACCGTCCTTGAGGACCCTGACCTTGTAGCCGGACTGCTTCTCGAAGTCCTTGAGCACGCTCTTCGACACGGCCCACGAGTCGTGGCTGACGAGCGTGACGGTCTTCGGGTCCGCCGAGCCGCCGCCGCCCGACGACCCGCACGCGGACAGCGTGGCCAGGCCGAGGCCTACGGCCACTGCTGCGAACTTCCTGGTGGTGCTCACTGATTTCCTCCTGGGTGACCAGGAAGAGACGCGGCCCCGCCCGGGACCTCTGACAGTTCCCGGGCAGGGCGCAACAGCTTGAGTGATGACCGAACTTCCTACCCAGAATGACCTGGGCAAGGTTCAGAGGGTCTGCGGTCTGTCCCGCACTCTCAGCGCTGTGGCGCTCCCCTGTCGGAATATGAAGATGTACGTACAGCCCTCAGCGTACCGTCTGGCCCCCGCGGGCCCGGCGCGCGGCGCCCGAGGTCTAGCGTTCGGTGGCCGCGAGCTGTCCGCACGCCCCGTCGATCTCCTGACCGCGGGTGTCCCGGACGGTCACCGGCACGCCGTGGGCGGCGATCGCCTCGACGAACGCCTTCTCGTCCTCGGGCCGCGAGGCGGTCCACTTCGATCCCGGGGTGGGGTTCAGCGGGATGAGATTGACGTGCACCGGCTTGCCCTTGAGCAGCCGCCCGAGCCGGTCGCCGCGCCATGCCTGGTCGTTGATGTCGCGGATGAGGGCGTACTCGATGGACAGACGGCGCCCGGACTTGGCCGCGTACTCCCATCCGGCGTCCAGCACCTCGCGCACCTTCCACCGCGTGTTGACGGGCACGAGCGTGTCGCGCAGCTCGTCGTCGGGTGCGTGCAGCGAGATGGCCAGCCGGCACTTGAAGCCCTCGTCGGCGAAGCGGTGGATGGCGGGGACCAGCCCCACCGTCGACACGGTGATGCCGCGCTGCGAGAGTCCGAGCCCGTCCGGCTCGGGGTCGGTGAGGGCACGGATCGCACCGACCACCCGCTTGTAGTTGGCGAGCGGCTCACCCATGCCCATGAAGACGATGTTGCTCAGTCGCGCCGGGCCGCCCGGGATCTCGCCGTCCCTGAGGGCGCGCATGCCGTCCACGATCTGGTGCACGATCTCGCCGGTCGACAGGTTCCGGTCGAGGCCGGCCTGGCCGGTCGCGCAGAACGGGCAGTTCATCCCGCAGCCGGCCTGGGAGCTGATGCACATGGTCACCCGGTCCGGGTATCGCATCAGCACGGACTCGACGAGCGTGCCGTCGAAGAGCCGCCACAGGGTCTTTCGGGTGGTGTCCTGGTCGGTGGACAGGTGCCGCACGACGGTCATCAGCTCGGGAAGCAGCGCTTCCTGGAGCTTGCCGCGCGACGCGGCCGGGATGTCCGTCCACTCCGCGGGGTCGTGCGCGAACCGCGCGAAGTAGTGCTGCGAGAGCTGCTTGGCGCGAAACGGCTTCTCGCCGATCGCGGCGACAGCCTCTTTGCGCTCGGCGGGCGTGAGATCGGCAAGGTGCCGCGGCGGCTTCTTGGCTCCGCGCGGGGCGACGAAAGTGAGTTCTCCGGGCTTAGGCATGGCGTTACCAGTGTCGCAGATCAACTCCACCGCCCCAGGCCGGAGCGGGGTGGGGACGGTCACCCGTGGGCGCCGTCTGTCAGCTTTGGTCGGCCTCGCACGGCCCAGGAACGGCCCGGCGCGGTACTCGGTCGGAGCGTCATGGCGTCGCGTACCGCGCCCACTGGTGGCCGAGAAAATCGAACGCATGCTTGAATTTGGCATGCGATCGTTCCCCGACGACCTTGCCCAGGCGCAGCAGGAGTGGAGTGCCACCTACCGGCAGCTTGCCGAGCGGCCCGGCCGTACCGAGCTGCGCCGGTGCCGACCCGCCGCTCCTCTCTCTTGCGGGGATCATCGGAACCTTGATCGGCAGTTCCCCGTGACTCCCCGCCTGATCCGAGATGTACGTGTTTCCGGTGTGATCGGGCTCCACATTGTGTGATGCTGTGACATGCCACTTTTGGCGCAATAGGGGGTTATTGGCTGTTTAAGCCGTCATGCTGCGCCTATCGATCACGGCTCGTCGAGAGGATCCGGCGGGCCTCTCCACCATGTGGTTGGGATGGCGAATACATGGCTACTGAAGCGAGGCCGGTGTCGGCCGGAACAGATGCAGGGGCATCACGACGCCGCGTCCTGACCACGGCTGCCCTGGGATCGGCATTCGCGGCACTGCCGGGACGGGCTGTCGGCGCCGAGCCGGGCGCCTCACACGAAGGGGCGCATGGCGGCACGGATCACGACCGCGGCGGTGAGCGCGCAGGCGCTGACGGCAGGGCCGGCCGGGATGCCGGCACGTTGGTGCGTCCGGTCGAGAGCACGGCGAGGGACTGGGCTCACGTTGCGGCGGAGCTGGGCCGCGAGGGAAGCATGCTGGGCAGGCAGATCTACCGGACGGCTTTCCCCCGCACCGACCTGCATGTCGTCTCCCACGGCGTCACCGTGTCGCCGCAACTCGCCATCGGCTCGCACGTGTCCTTCATCCGCTATGCCGACAACACCATCCTGACCATGGGAGAACTGGCCGTCACCGAGACGGAGTTGAACCGTGTGACCGGCGCACTGCAGTCACACGGCATCGAGCAGACGGCTATTCACAACCACCTGCTCGCTCACACTCCCCGTCTCGTGTGGATCCATACGCACGGGCACGGTCCGGATGCCCTGACCTTGGCCCGCGGCCTGCGCGCCGCGTTCGCCTGCACAGGCACGCCGCCCGCCAAGTCCTCGACGACTCCCGCAGAGAAGCTGAAGCTGGACACAGCGGGCATCGACGCCGCCCTGGGCACCGCAGGTACCGTCTATGGCAGCGTCTACAAGTCCGTCTTCCGGCGCCGCGAGACGATCACCGACGGCAGCTACATCCTGCCGCTCGGTTCCGGGGCGACCACGGCCCTCAGCTTCCAGCCGGTGGGAGGAGGCTGTGCCGCGGTCAGCGGGGATTTCGCCGTGCTGGCCGGGGAGGCGCAGGACGTGCTGGACGCGCTCCAGCGCGGCGGAATCGGGATCGTCGAGTTGCACAACCATGGCCTGGCCGACACGCCCCGCATGTTCTTCATCCACGTCTGGGCCGTCGGAAACGCCGTGAAGCTTGCGCGGGCCCTGCGCCGTGCGGTGGCTGTTACCAACGTCGCACCCGCCGGTGGGGCAGAAGGGGGCGAGTAGCGGTTGACCGAAAGCCCACGTACATCCACTACGAGGTCTTCCGGCCGACACGCCGGCCGTGACCACCAGATCACCGACTACGTCGACGTTCAGATCAGGAAGGTGAAGCGGCCTCCGCACGGCCCATCTGACACGTAAGTGGCACGGCGCCGAAGAGCCGCTGAGAATGATCAAGGCCCAGGCATCCGGATTCACACCGGTTGACCTGGGCCTTGTTCGTGTCCTGAGACCGGTGGGCGCCGACGGTTTCGAACCGCCGACATCCGCCGTCTAAGTTCGATCGCGAGGCTTAGATGGAGCCTTGGCGCTCTTGCTGGTCCAGCGTTCGCGAAAGCCTTCTAGCGTCCGTCGGCGCGCTTCCGGGTGGCGATCACGGTGGCGGCCGTGCCCGCCGTTCCGTACAGCGTGTACAGCAGGCCCTGGCCCAGGAGGTCGCCGCGCTTCACCTCCTGGGCGTACTTGAGCTGGTCGTACGTGGCCGTGCCGGTCGAATCGCCGCCGCGGACGCTGTAGTCGAGCGCGCAGGTATAGCCCTGCCGCATGGGGCCGGGGTGGTCCTCGCCGTCCTCGCCCAGCTGGAGCCCCGGGCAGTCCGGGACGCCGTGGGCCGCCCCGGCCCTCAGCAGGGTGATCACCCCCCACGCAAGCGGGACGAGGAAAAATGCGATGAACACTCCGCGTGACCTCATTGCGGCACCCTAGTGCCGTGCTCCAGCCAGCCACTTCCTCAACCACAACCCTCCCCGGCTCCCATCCCGTCCGCCGTCGACCCACACGTATGTGGAGCGGGCGTGGCTCATGGCGTCCAGGTGGAGCGCCCCACTGTACGAACGACCTGGACGCCATGGGCCGCGTCTGCTCGGCTCTGCCTGGGTCGGCGGTGGACGGGACGGGAGCCCCCGCGCACGCCACAACGGACCCACGGGCGGAATCGGCACCCCCTCCATCCCGGTGCCGGCCGATCCCCGCCGGAGGCCGGTTCAGCGCGCTGGTTCCAACGGAGCCGGCGCGGTCTTCAGTGACCGCGGCAATGCACTGCGACTCCGGCACGCGCGACGAGAGGCCCGTCCCCGGTGTCGGGAACGGGTCTCCGTTCTGCGGGATCCTGAGGGCACGTGAACCCTGCCCCTCCATGCGAACCACGGTCCGTTGACGACGAGCTGTTGCCCCGGAACCCGTGCTCGGTGAGGTCGGTCCGCCGGCCGGCCGCTGGGCAACGCCGCGTCGTGCCTTGGCAGCCCGCTCGGGTTCGTGCGGTCCGTGCCATGCAAGTCTGCGAAGACGGGCCGGCGGTCTACGGGCCGAGGTAGGTGCTGGGCGAGAGCCACGTCGGGCGGGGCAGGCCGAAGTGCTCCTCGAGCATCAGCTCGGCCTGGGTGAGCGCGCCGTAGACCCATCCCTGTCCGGTCGACCAGGCGTCTCCGCAGACGTACAGGTTGGCGTCGGGGAGCGGGTGGCGCATGCGTGGCATGATCTCCCAACTCTTCGCCCCCACCTGCCAGAAGTGGAAGGCCGCTCCGTACGGGTCCTGCACCCAGTCCTGGAAGTAGGCCGACGTCGGGTCGGGGACACGGGCGTCGGGGCCGTGCAGCTCGCGCAACTGCCGCTGCGCCTCGTCGACCAGCGCCCCCGGCGCCGAAGCGTCCATCGGCCGGGGCGGCCGGGTCACCGCCACCGGGGCGAGGCGGTGCGGCCGCGTCAGCAGCTCGTTCCAGAACTCCACGTCGCTGAGGTCGTTGTAGGAGGCCAGCAGCAGGGCGTTGCGGTTGGCCGGGTCGGCCCCGGGCTGCTTCCCCTCGACGCCCCAGTAGTAGGTCTGGCGCAGCGGCAGATCGGTCACCGAGCGGCCGGCGCGCAGGCCGAGATCCTCCCACCACGGCCGGTCGTAACCGAGGAAGAGCTTGGAGGCGGGCCTCGGGACGATCGAGCCGAGGTCGGACAGGAACCGGTCGCTGGTGAAGAGGAAGGTGTCCGGGTCCAGCAGCTCGATCGAGCGCTGGGGCATCGCCAGGACGACGTGGCGTGCCCGGACCGTGAGCGGCCGGCCCGTGGGCCAGACGGAGAGAGCGAGGGCCAGCACGTCCTCGCCGTGGACGGTCTCCCGGTCGATCCGGCGCACCTGGTGGTGGAGGTGGACGGTCCCGCCTTCCGCCTCGAACCGCCGGACGAGTTCCTCGGGCACCGTCTGGTAGCCGTTGCGCAGCAGCAGGTACTGCGGTGCCGGGGAGCCGACGAAGTCGGCCACCGACGCCTCCATGGCCTCGATGCTGTTGACGTTGGCCACCACCGATCCGTAGCCGAAGCCGTCTCGGAGGAACGACCACCCCTCTTGCCCGACCGCGTCGAGCAGCAGGTTCCAGAACCCGATGTCGTAGAGGTGCCGGCCGTCGACCGACGCCGTCGGCTTGATCTTGTCCCACGCCTTCTGGTTCATCCCGGCGGCGCCGGGGACGAAACGCTCGATGACCGACACGAGCGCGTCGTCCGGCGACTTGCCCCGGATCGCGGCCGGCAGGTCGTAGGGCACGACCGTCGGGTCGTTCCACTGGGCCTGGGTGAAGCGGTGCCGGCGCAGGTAGACGAGGTTCTGCGGCTCGTCGACCGGGAAAGGGTCGGTCGGCAATCCGAGATGCTCCACGAGGTCGGCCACGACCGGCTGGTTGTCGAGGTAGCGCATCCCGCCCAGCTCGGCGTGCAGATGCGGCATGCCGGGCGGCGTCACCGAGAAGAGCCGGCCGCCGACGCGCTCGCTGCCCTCGAACAGGTGCACCCTGAGGGGGCCGCGGCCACTCCGCCGAAGCTTCTTGAGCGCGTTGCTGTGCTCGGCTTCCGGGCCGAGCAGACGCCAGGCGGCGTACGCCCCGGACACCCCGGCGCCGATGACCGCAACGTCGACGACGTCGGCCTCGTCGGCCTCCTTGCCCCGCGAACGCGCCCGCGCCGGCGCCCCCAGTGCTCCGTCGACGATGGCAGCGGCGCCGAGAGCCCCGGTCCCCTTGAACACATCGCGGCGCGTCAGTTCGCCCATCTCCGGCCCTCTCAGCATGGATGTCTTCGGTAGGTGACTGGCTGTGATCGCGCCATAACCTACCAATCCCGGCATTTTCGAGGTGTCAGCGAGCAGCGACGGGCGAGTCGCAGGGGTGCGGCTCCCGAGGCGAGGAGTGCCCCCGACGCGATGCGGCCATAGAATCGAACACGTGCACGATGACTTGCCGCCCGACCTGCCGAGGCTCCGCACGCTGGAGACGTGGCTGATCCTCTCGCTCACCCGGGTACAGCGACGCATCGCCGACATCGAGCGGCGCGAGGTGGAGCGGGACCGCGGCCGGCAGGCACGGCCACAGGTGCCCGACTGGCTGCTCGAAGTCGGCATCGGCAGCGAGAGGCCGCCGGTCGCGGTGCACGTGGGCGGCTGCCACATGGCCGGCAGACGCGTACGCGGCATCCCGCGCGACCAGGCGCTGCGGGCCCTCACCGAGGGGGTCGACGCCTGCTCGCACTGCCGGCCGGACAGCGAACTCGGGGTCCTCGACTGAGCCGGACCTGCACCGCCGTACACGGCCGCGCACCGCTGCGGCGCGGGGCCGACCGCGGCGTCGCGGGGCGCACGACCTCGGGGAATGCCCCGGCTCTACGATCCCGCGTATGACCAAGTTCATCGTCACGGTGTGCCTGCCACCGACCAAGCCACGGAAGCTTCCGGAAGCGATAACCGCCGCCATGGCGCCCTACGACATCAACCTCACCGACGAGTGGAATCCGGTCGGCGAGTGGGACTGGTGGACCATCCGCTCCGGCGCGAGCACCCCGTACCTCGTCCTGCCGGCCCACGACGGCGACCGCCGGCTCGTCACGGCCTCCACCGTCCCCCGCAGGAAGGCGGACCTCGATCCCCTCGGGCCGCTGGAGTGCTCCGGCGGGCCAAGGGGGATGCTCGACTTCGACGCGATGCGGCGACGGTCGGCGCACAGGTACGACGCGCTGCTCGCCGCCTGGGAGGAACTGACCGCGCAGCACCCCGAGGCCCAGCCGCTGTCCCACTTCGTCGCCCGTCACGACTCCGACCCCGACGGCTACTCCCGTGAGGACGCCAAGAGGGATCATCTGGCCCAGCCGCTGGTGCAGGAGGTGGCGCAGCGGGCCGTCGCCGGCGATCCGCACTTCGGCATGTCGTTCCTGCTGAACGATCCGATCGCGTACTTCGCGCAGGAGCACGAGGAGGCCCGGCGGTCGGCGGTCCTGAGTGCCGTGCCCGGCTTCGCCCTGCTCGCCCTCGACGGCACGTGGTCGGACGGGCAGAGCGACGGCTACTGGGAGCGGGCCAACGCGTACCTCGACGACCTGCATGCCGAGGCTGTCGTCCTCGATCTGCTCTGCCACTGCTGACGGCGGCGTGCCCTCACGTGCGGCCGCCGGATCGCGGCGGCCGTGGCGGACGGCCACCCCACCGATCGCTGCGGCCGGGACGGACGGCCACCCGGCCGGGACGGCCGCCGCAGCGAGCACCGTGGTCGTGGCATGCGGCCACCCCACCGGTCGCAGCGGCCGGGGTGGTCAGCCCCCGCGTCGGCCGCTCACCTCTCAACGGCCTGGGCCGGTCGCGAGGCGGGACGTCACGGCGGGTTGGCCGCGAACCGGCAGGCACCGTTCGCGGCACCGCCCGGCACGCCGACAGCGGTCAGGGCGCTCACACAGCCCTTCAGGTCGTTGTGCACGCCTTGGGTGCACGCCGCCGTGACGGCGTCCGAGACCTGGACGCCCGCCTGCTGGACCATCTTCGTGCAGGCCGGGATGTCCGCGTGGGCGGCGGGGGCGACGAAGGCCACGCCGCCGAGTACAAGGGGCAGACCGATGAGGACACCGGCGATACGGGCCGACATGCGCATGGGGACACCTGCTCTTGGGGGTCGGGGCTCGTGCGTGCTCGGCGCCGAGCACCGGACACGGCCTGTGTACGGCCGCGGCCCCGGGCCCCCGCACCCGTCGGCTCGGCGGAGCGCCCTTCTCTTTCCGACGCTAGATCACTCGCCCCGCACCCGCACTCCGGCCGACGACGGCACGCACCTCCGACCCGACGACGGCACGCACCTCCGACCCGACGACGGCACGCACCTCCGGCCCGGCGGGGGCACGCGCCCCGGCAGGGTGGCGGCGCACAACCCGGCACGGCGGCCGCACCCGGCCCGGCACGGCACGGAAAGGGCCCGCCGTTCCGTGGAACGACGGGCCCTCGCCCTCAAAACAGCAGGCCGGTGACGGACGTGGAGGTCAGCCGGAGCCCACGAAGATCACCAGGAGCAGCCAGACCACCGGAGCCGTCGGCAGCAGGGAGTCCAGCCGGTCCATGATGCCGCCGTGCCCCGGCAGCAGCGTGCCCATGTCCTTGATGCCCAGGTCCCGCTTGATCATGGACTCGCCGAGGTCGCCGAGCGTGGCGCTGGCCGCGACCGCGAGGCCGAGGACCAGACCCTGCCACCAGCTGCCGCCGTCGATCAGGAACTGCATGCACAGCGCGCCCGCCGCCATCGCGAAGGTGACCGCTCCGAACAGGCCCTCACGGGTCTTTCCGGGGCTGATGCGCGGCGCCAGCTTGTTCTTGCCGAAGCGCCAGCCGATCGCGTACGCGCCCGTGTCGCTGACGACCGTCAGGAGCAGGAACGTCAGGACGCGGCGCGGCCCGTCGTCGGCGGTCAGCATCATGGCCACGAACGTCGCCAGGAACGGCACGTAGAAGGCCGCGAAGACCCCCGCCGTGACGTCCTTCAGATAGCCCTCGGGCGGCTCCGTCATCCGCCAGACCAGGACGGCCAGCGCGGTGAGCGCCATCGCCACCCAGGCACCCTCGGCGCCGCGGACATAACCGGCGACGACCATGGCCGCCCCGCCGAGTGCCAGCGGGACGAGCGGCGCCTTGATGCCCTTGCGCTCCTCCAGCCGCGAGGTGAGCTCCCACAGCCCCACCACCACGGCGACCGCCACCACGCCGACGAAGACGGCCTTGACGACGAACAACGACGCGACGATCACGACGCCGAGCCCGACGCCCACACCTATGGCCGCGCCCAGGTCGCGTCCCGCACTCTTCTTCTGTGGTGCGGGGGCGGGCTGGGGGGCGGCGCTGGGCATGGGCTCCTGCGGGCTCTGCGGGTGATGCGACGGCTCCCCGAGGGGCACCGTCGACGATGGTTCGTCGCGGAACAGGGGGCCACTCAGCCGAGCGGCCCCCGGGTCGTCATCCTGGTCTCCGCCGTGTGCGGGTTCGTCGGGCACGATGGGCATGGGCCGAGTCTGCTGCGCGTCATGCGCATCGTACGTGGGACCCGCCGGACCTGCCCCCTGGACAGGCCCCTGCTCGGACGGCCCCCAGTACCCGGCTTGTGGCGGCGCTCCCCAGGAAGAGTCGTTCATCAGACCTCGAGCAGCTCCGCTTCCTTGTGCTTCAGGAGCTCGTCCACCTGTGCGACGTACTTCGCGGTGGTGTCGTCGAGCTCCTTCTCCGCACGACGGCCCTCGTCCTCGCCGACCTCGCCGTCCTTGATCAGCTTGTCGATGGCGTCCTTGGCCTTGCGGCGCACGGAACGGATCGAGACCTTGGCGTCCTCGCCCTTGGTCTTGGCGACCTTGATGTAGTCCTTGCGGCGCTCCTCGGTCAGCTCGGGGAACACCACACGGATGATGCTGCCGTCGTTGCTGGGGTTGACGCCCAGGTCGGAGTCGCGGATCGCCTGCTCGATGTTGCGCAGCGCGCTCTTGTCGAACGGGGTCACCACAGCCATGCGCGGCTCGGGCACCGCGAACGAGGCCAGCTGGTTGATCGGCGTCAGTGCGCCGTAGTAGTCGGCCACGATCTTGTTGAACATCGCCGGGTGCGCACGGCCGGTGCGGATCGCGGCGAAGTCCTCCTTGGCGACCACGACGGCCTTCTCCATCTTCTCCTCGGCTTCGAGGAGGGTCTCTTCGATCACCACTTGCTCCTGCGTGTCTTGAGTAGGCCCGGCAGCTGTTTCCTCGTCGGGTCGGCGGCCGGCTGCGTCGCGTCTTATTCCTGCACGGTTCCGGACCGGCAGGACATTGTCCATCCCCCGGTCAGGGTCCGTCCTCGGCCGGGGTCCGTCCCCGCCCCGGGGTCGGTTCCCCGTCCGGGACGGTCCCCGTCAGGCCCGGCCGCTCTGGTCGCCCACGAGTGTGCCGATCTTCTCACCCTTGACGGCCCGCGCGATATTGCCCTCGGCCAGGAGCTCGAAGACCAGGATGGGCAGCTTGTTGTCCCGGCACAGCGTGATGGCCGTCATGTCGGCGACCTTGAGGTCACGGGTGATGACCTCGCCATAGCTGAGCGAGTCGAACTTGACTGCCTCGGGGTTGGTCTTGGGGTCGGAGTCGTAGACCCCGTCCACACCGTTCTTGCCCATCAGCAGCGCCTCGGCGTCGATCTCCAGGGCGCGCTGCGCGGCGGTGGTGTCGGTGGAGAAGTACGGCATGCCCATACCGGCGCCGAAGATGACGACGCGGCCCTTCTCCAGGTGGCGCACGGCGCGCAGCGGGATGTACGGCTCGGCGACCTGCCCCATGGTGATGGCGGTCTGCACGCGGCTGTCGATGCCCTCCTTCTCCAGGAAGTCCTGGAGCGCGAGGCAGTTCATGACGGTGCCGAGCATGCCCATGTAGTCGGAGCGGGCCCGGTCCATGCCGCGCTGCTGGAGTTCGGCGCCGCGGAAGAAGTTGCCGCCGCCGATGACGACGGCGATCTGGGCGCCGCCGCGCACGACGGCCGCGATCTCGCGGGCGATCTTGTGCACCACGTCGGGGTCGACGCCCAGCCCGCCGCCACCGGCGAACGCCTCACCGGAAAGCTTCAGCAGAAAGCGTCCCGCGCCTTTGCCGTCGTCGGTCTTCTCGCCCTTGTCGGCCTGGGTGGTGGTCATGGAGATCTCGCCTCTTTTACGTGTCGCACATACGAAGAAGGCCATTGCCGGTGGGGTGTCGTTCGCATCCCATGCTCGGCAATGGCCTCCTCGTCAGATCTGCTGTCGTCCGGCACGCACGCGTGGGTGCCGGCGTACCGGGACGACTGCTGTCGACCCTATCGGGGTCGCGCGTCGATCGCGGTACGGACTCAGATGCCGACCTTGATACGCGAGAAGCGCTTCAGGGCGACACCGGCCTCGTCCAGGATCTGCTGGACGGACTTCTTCTGGTCCAGCGCGTAGGGCTGGCCCAGCAGGGTGGCCTCCTTGAAGAAGCCGTTGACGCGACCCTCGACGATCTTCGGGAGGGCGGCCTCGGGCTTGCCCTCGGCGCGGGTGGTCTCCTCGGCGACGCGGCGCTCGGACTCGACGACCTCAGCCGGGACGTCCTCACGGGAGAGGTACTTCGGCGCGAAGGCGGCGATGTGCTGCGCGATGCCCTTGGCGAGGTCGGCGTCGGCCTTGTCCAGCTCGACCAGGACACCGATCTGCGGGGGCAGGTCGGGCATGGTGCGGTGCATGTACGACGCGACGTAGGCGCCGGAGAACTGGGCGAAGCGGTCCAGGACGATCTTCTCGCCCAGGTTGGCGTTGGCCTCGTCGACGAACGCCTGAACCGTCTTGCCGGACTCGATCTCGGAGCCGAGGAGCGCCTCGAGGTCGGCCGGGGCGGTCGCGGCGACGTGCTGCGCGATCTGGTTGGCGACGGCCTGGAACTTCTCGCCCTTGGCGACGAAGTCCGTCTCGCACTTCAGCTCGACCAGGACACCGGAGGTGTTGTCGTCAGCGATGATGGAAACCACAGCGCCGTTCTCGGCGGAGCGGCCCTCGCGCTTGGCGACGCCCTTCTGGCCCTTGATGCGCAGCGCCTCGACGGCCTTGTCGACGTTGCCGTCGGCCTCGTCCAGCGCCTTCTTGCAGTCCATCATGCCGGCGCCGGTGAGCTCACGGAGCTTCTTGACGTCAGCGGCGGTGTAGTTCGCCATGATTCCTGGAATCTCTCTCGGAGTCTGAAGATCTACGGGATGAACGGCGGGGGCTTCGTGGGCCCCCGCCGTTCACAAACCCGAAGGGGTGAGGGGTCAGGCCTGCTCGGCGTCCGCGGCCGGAGCCTCGGCGGCGGGGGCGACAGCCTCGGCCTCGGCGGCCGGAGCGTCGGCCTGCTCGGCGTCGGCGACCTTCTCCGTCTCGGCGGAGGTCTGGACCTCGGCCTCGTCGGCCTTCTTCTCGCCCTCGAGCAGGTCGCGCTCCCACGCGGCGAGCGGCTCGCCCGCGGCCTTGTCACCCTCGGCCTTGCCGGCACCGGAGCGGGCGATGAGGCCCTCGGCGACGGCGTCGGCGATCACGCGGGTGAGCAGGGTGACGGAGCGGATCGCGTCGTCGTTGCCCGGGATCTTGTAGTCGACCTCGTCGGGGTCACAGTTGGTGTCGAGGATGGCGACGACCGGGATGTTGAGCTTCCGGGCCTCGCCGACCGCGATGTGCTCCTTCTTGGTGTCCACGATCCAGACGGCGCTGGGCACCTTCTGCATCTCGCGGATACCACCGAGGGTCTTCTCCAGCTTGGCCTTCTCGCGCGAGAGCACGAGAAGCTCCTTCTTGGTGAGACCGGAAGCGGCGACGTCCTCGAAGTCGATCTGCTCGAGCTCCTTGAGGCGCTGCAGACGCTTGTAGACGGTGGAGAAGTTGGTGAGCATGCCGCCCAGCCAGCGCTGGTTGACGTAGGGCATGCCGACGCGGGTGGCCTGCTCGGCGATGGCCTCCTGCGCCTGCTTCTTCGTGCCGACGAACATGACCGTGCCGCCGTGGGCGACGGTCTCCTTGACGAACTCGTAGGCGCGGTCGATGTACGACAGCGACTGGAGCAGGTCGATGATGTAGATGCCGTTGCGCTCGGTGAAGATGAAGCGCTTCATCTTCGGGTTCCAGCGACGGGTCTGGTGACCGAAGTGGACGCCGCTCTCCAGCAGCTCCCGCATCGTGACGACGGCCATGGCCGTTCTCCTTGGTGTTCTCGGTTGTGCCGCGTGTGCCGGACGGCACGCGCGCCTGACGCCCGCGATGCGCCTTGCCACGAGGGACCGAGAGGCGCTGACACCGGTCGCTGACGACCAGGTGTCGGGGCGTGCGAAGTCGACCCGGTGACCCGGATCGCCATCAGAAGTGTACGGGACCCGAGAGGCGCCGGGTGACGCCGCTGTCCACAACCGGCCGGTACTCCACAGATCCCGGCCGTGATCGGCTCGTTGCGGGACGGTGGCGGCATGCGAGCGAAACGATGTGTGCGTACGTGGCTCGGGCTGTTGCTGGGTCTGGTGGCGACCGTCCTGGGCGCGGGCCCGTCGGCCCCCGCCCGGGCGAACGACCCCGCGCCCCCGGCGCCCGCCGTGTTCCCTGCCTCGGGCTCGGCCTCGGATCCGGGAGACGGTTCCACCGCCGGCCCGGCGCCGAGGCCTGCTACCGACCCGGTGCCGAGGTCTGCCGCCGACCCGGTGCCGAAGGTCGGCCGCGCCTGGCCCGTGGGCACGCGCCCTCCGGTCGTACGGGGCTGGGAGCCGCCGGCGACGGTGTACTCCCGCGGCCATCGCGGCGTGGACCTCGGGGCGGCCCCGGGTGCGCCGGTCCGTGCCGTCGCCGCGGGCCGGGTGTCCTTCGCGGGCCGGGTCGCCGGCCGTGGTGTCGTCTCGGTCGAACTGCCGGGCACGGGCACTCCGCCGCTGCGGACGACGTACGAGCCGGTGCTGGCGTCCGTGCGCAAGGGCGACGAGGTCGCGGCGGGCGACCTGCTCGGCACTGTCGAAGGCGGCGGCTCGCACTGTGCCAGGTCGTGCCTGCACTGGGGACTGCTGAGAGGCAGCACCTATCTGGACCCGCTGTCACTGCTCCCGCCCTGGCTGCTGCGCGCGGGCCCGTCACGCCTGCTGCCGGTGGCGGGGGTGCCGCGGACACCCACCACGTGAGGGAGACGGGCCCGGCATCGAGTCCGCGCACCACAGGTCCCGGCATCGGGTCCGCGCACCACAGGTCCTGGCGTCGCCTCCGCTTGCCACAGGTCCCGGTCTCGAGTCCGCGCACCACAGGTCCCGGCGTCGCCTCCGCCTGCCGGGAAGCGCCGGACTCAGCCCCGCACGCCCCGCAGAACCATGGAAACGGTCGCGTCGGTGATCGCGCCGGGTTCCTCCGCGGCGCCCAGTTCGATGCGGCGCACGGCGGCGTCGACGACGCCCTGGAGGAGCATCGCGGCCAGCCGCGGTTCCGCGTGTCCCATGTCGCCGAGCGCCTCGACGATCATCGCGACCAGGCTGCCGTGAGCCGCGCGGATCTTCTCCCGCGCTCCGGCGTCGAGCTCGCTCGCGGAGATGGCGACCACGGCGCGGTGCCGGCGGTCACCGACCAGCGCGAGCTGCTGGCGGACGTACGCCTCGACCTTGTTCTCGGGGGTGTCCGCCCGCTCCATCGCGGCGGAGACCTCGGCCGCCCACACGGGGAAGTCGACCTCGCACAGCTCCTCGACGACGGCCGCGCGGGAGCGGAAGTACTCGTAGACGGACGATCTCGCGAGTCCCGTGCGTTCGGCGAGGGCCGGGAAGGTCAGCGCCTCCGTCCCGCCCTCGGACAGCAGGGACCGCGCCGCGTCCAGCAGGGCGGCTCGCTGCATCGACCGGTGCTCGGCCACGGAGGCCGCTCGAATCCTTGGCACGTCAACCACTGTACGGACGGACCGCCCCGGACGGCAGCCACTCCGCCCACCCGGCGGTGGTGGCGGGGCCCCGACACCGGCGGGGCAGGGACGATTCGGCGTGCTCCCGCCACCCCTCAGCGGCCGAAACTCGCCAGCTTCGCCCGCAGCTGGAGCACCGACTTGGTGTGGATCTGACTCACCCTGCTCTCGGTGACCCCGAGCACGTTGCCGATCTCCGCGAGTGTGAGTCCTTCGTAGTAGTAGAGCGTGACCACGGTCTTCTCCCGGTCGGGCAGCGTGTTGATGGCCCGCGCGAGGAATCTGCGCAGCTCCCGGTCCTCGGCCACCTCGACCGGGTTGTCGGCCGCCGTGTCCTCCAGCGTGTCCATCAGACTCAGGCGTTCACCGCCTTCGCCGCCGACGTGCAGCAACTCCTCCAGGGCCACCACGTTCGCCAGGGACAACTGGCTGAACACCGCGTGCAGTTCCTCCACCGCGATGCCCATCTCGGAGGCCACCTCGCCCTCCGACGGGGTGCGGCGCAGGCGTGCCTCCAGCGTCGCGTAGGCCCGCTCCACATTGCGGGCCTTCTGCCGCACCGAGCGCGGGATCCAGTCCAGCGCCCGCAGTTCGTCGATCATCGCGCCCCGGATCCGGGTGATCGCGTACGTCTCGAACTTGATCTCCCGTTCGATGTCGAACTTCTCGATCGCGTCGATCAGCCCGAACACCCCCGACGAGACGAAGTCGGCCTGTTCGACATTGGCCGGCAGTCCGACGCTCACCCGTCCCGCGACGTACTTCACCAGCGGTGAGTAGTGCAGGATCAACTGCTCCCGCAGCCGGTCGTCACCCGTCGCCTTGTACGACCGCCACAACTCGTCGAGTGTCGCGGGAGCGGGCGGGCGCACGCTGCCGCCGTCGCGAGCGGCTGGCGGGATCGCCGCCCGGTCGGACCCGGAGGTGTGCTGGGGCATTCGTCGCCTTGTGCCGTTCTGCCGTGAACTGGGGCTGCCTGAGTGACCTGTCGGTCTGGTGTCGAGAACTGTCTGTCTGAGCCGGAATCCTCGTGAGCGTAGCGTGACTGAGGAGTCGCAGTGCGCGAAGAAGGGGGGATCACCCTCACGCGGAGTCACTTGACGTGACCTGCCTCCGCGTGACGGTGGTCGCCCTGCGTGACTGTCGGGAGGCGCCAACTGCGGGAAATCCCAAGGCTGTCGGCGTTAGCCCGGACGGCCGAACACGCTCGGTCAGCAGCCTCGGCGATCTTCATGGACGGGGATCATCGCCTGGCGTGTCAACTTCCAGCCGTCGCCGTGTCGTTCGACGAAACCAAGTGCTCGGAGTTCGTACAGCCTCCCGACCGCGTCGTCCGGTGTGGTCGCCGCGCCCCGGGCGATCTCCTCCGCTCCGGCCCGGCCGCGCGCCGGCAGCGCGGCCAGCACGCGTCCGGCGCCCGGGTCCAGCAGATCTCGTGGCAGCACGGGCCCGCGCCGGTCCGGGGCCAGCTCGCCGATGTCACCCACCAGCTCCACGACGTCCGCGGCGTCGGAGACGAGGACCGCGTCGCCGCGCAGCAGTTCGTGCACTCCGGCCGACAGTCCGCTCGTGGCCGGGCCCGGCACCCCCATGGTGAACCGCCCGAGGCGCTGCGCCGCGCGGGCCGTGACCAGGGCGCCGCTGCGATACGCCGCCTCGACGACCACCGTGCCCCGGGTGAGCGCGGCGATGACACGGTTGCGCAGCAGGAATCTGCTCTGTGTCGGATGGTCGCCGGGTGGCAACTCCCCCACCACGAGCCCCTGTTCCGCGATTCTCGTGATGAGGGTCGCGTGTCCGCGCGGGTAGGGCCGGTCGACGCCGCAGGCCAGCACGGCGACGGTGGCTCCGCCCGCCCCGAGTGCTCCCCGGTGCGCGGCGCCGTCCACGCCGTACGCGCCGCCGGAGACCACCACCCAGCCCCGCTCCGCGAGGCCCGCGCCGAGGCAGGCGGCCATGTGGGCGCCGTACTCGGTGCAGGCCCGGGCGCCGACGACGGCGACGGAGCGCAGCGCCCACATCCGCAGACTGGGGCTCCCGCGCACCCACAGGCCGGTGGGCCGGGCATCGCCCAGGTCGTCGAGCTGCGCGGGCCATTCGGGCTCGCCGGGGCAGACGTACCTCACTCCGGCGGCCCGCGCCTGGGCGAGGTCCTGCTCGGGGCGGACCCGCCCGGCCCGTCCCCGCAGCCCGGCCCATCGCTTCCCGGTCACCCCCGGCAGCGGTCTGCCCCCTTCGACCAGCCGCCGGGCCACCTCCACGGGCCCGAACTCGCGCAGCCATCGCCCGCCCACCTCGTCGCCCGGTTCGATGACGCGGGCGAGGGCGACGCGGGCCATACGTGCCTCGTCGCTCATGTCGGTGAGCCGATCGTCATCGGCACCCCTCGGGGGACGCCGGTGCGCAGCTGGAGCGCCAGGGCGACGTCACCGGCGTCGGGCCGGTCGTGCCCCGACAGGTCCGCGACGGTCCATGCGACGCGGAGCACACGGTCCAGGCCGCGCGCGGTCAGCAGGCCGCGCTCCAGTCCGCGCTCCGCCTCGTCCATCGCCCCGGGCAGCGCCTGCCAGCGGCTGCGCAGCTCGCGTCCGGGCATTTCGGCGTTGGTGTGCCACGGCGTGCCGGACAGACGGCCGGCGGCCCGCTCGCGGGCGGCTCGGACCCGGTCGGCCACCGTGCGCGTCGACTCGCCCCGGGCGCCGAGCGCCGTCAGCTCCGAGCGGGTGACCGGCTCGACCTCGACCCGCAGGTCGACCCGGTCGAGCAGGGGTCCGGAGAGCCGGGACTGGTAGCGACGGATGGCTGAGGGAGGGCATTCGCAACAGTCGTTCGTCGCGCTGAAGCGTCCGCACGGGCAGGGGTTGGCCGCCAGCACCATCAGGAACTTCGCCGGGAACCGCACGACTCCGGCGCTGCGTGCGATCACGACGTGACCCGCCTCCAGGGGCTGGCGGAGCGCGTCGAGGACGAAGCCGCTGAACTCGGGCGCCTCGTCGAGGAAGAGCACGCCGCGATGCGACAGCGACACGGCGCCGGGTCGTGCCAGGCCCCTGCCGCCGCCGACGAGCGACTGCATCGTCGCCGAGTGGTGCGGTGCGCAGTAGGGCGGGACGTCCACCATGGGCCTGCCCGGCGGCAGCAGTCCCGCGACCGAGTGGATCGCCGTCACCTCCAGGGATTCCTGCCGGTTCAGGGCCGGCAGGAGGGAAGGCATGCGCTCGGCGAGCATGGTCTTGCCCGCGCCCGGTGGTCCCTGCAGGAAGACGTGGTGTCCGCCCGCCGCGGCCACCTCCATCGCGGTGCGCGCCGACAGCTGGCCGACGACGTCCGCGAGATCGTGCCCAGGGTCGTGGTCGGGCAGGGTGGTGCCGCACAGACCGGTGGCCTCCCCCGTGCCGGGCACGCGCAGTCCGGCCAGCAGGGGGTCGGGGCGGCCCTGCTCGTCCGGGTCCTCCTCGGGCATCGGTTCGTCGGTGAGGGCCGCGATCAGCTGGCGCAGGCTGCGGACCCCGAGCACCGAGACCCCTGGGACGAGCGCGGCCTCGGCGGCGGCGCACTCCGGCACCACCACCTGCTCGTATCCCGCGTCCGCCGCCGCCAGCACGGCGGGCAGGACACCGCGCACCGGCCGGACCCGGCCGTCCAGGCCCAGTTCGCCGATCATCACGATGTCGGCGAGCACCCGTGGGTCGATCCGTTCGGCGGCGCCGAGCACCGCGCAGGCGACGGCGACGTCGAAGCCCGATCCGGCCTTGGGGACGGACGCCGGGCTCAGGCCGACCGTGAGCTTCTTCTGCGGCCAGTCGGCGCCCGAGTTGACCACCGCCGCCCGCACCCGGTCGCGGCTCTCCGTGAGGCTCTTGTCGGGCAGGCCGACCAGGGTGAAGGCCGCGACGCCGGGTTCCAGGTCGGCCTGGACCTCGACCACGACGCCCTCGACACCGACCAGCGCCACCGCACACGTACGCGCGAATCCCATCAGGCCACCCCCCGCGCGTGCTCGACGACGGGCGCGCCGCGGGCGGGCAGGACGACGCCGATCAGATCGATGCGGACGCCGCCGGGGGGCGCCCCTCCGTGTTCCTGGACCCAGCGTTCGGCGAGCCCTCGCAGTCGCTCGGCCTTGACCGGTGTGACGGCCGCCATCGGATGCTCGAAGGAGCCCGCCTTGCGGGTCTTGACCTCGCAGATCACCAGCGCGTCGCCGTCACGGGCCACGATGTCGATCTCGCCGGTCCTGCCGCAGCGCCAGTTGCGCGCCAGTACCTTCATGCCGGCCTCGGTCAGCCGGCGGGCGGCGAGGTCCTCTCCGTACCTGCCGAGTGCGCTGCGTGCCTGTCCGTACCTGCCGAGTGCGTTGCGTGCCTGGGACGAGTTCATGTCGGCACCACCTCCGGCGCCAACACTGCGGCCGTCCCGCCCCGCTTGTGGATCTTGGTGGACGAACGCGCGAATGTGGAAAACCCCGTCACCCGCAGGGGTGACCGCTCCACGTCAGGGACTCAGGGACTCCGCGGGGGGACCGCCGGCGACTCCCGGCACGCCGGCGCCTCCGTCATCAGCCGCCCGGAAGCTCCAGGTCGCTCTTGTTGAGCTCCTCGATGTTCACGTCCTTGAACGTCAGGACGCGGACCTGCTTCACGAAGCGTGCGGGTCGGTACATGTCCCACACCCAGGCGTCCGCCATGGACACCTCGAAGAAAACCTCTCCCTGGACCGAGTGCACCTGCATCTCGTAGTCATTGGTGAGGTAGAAGCGCCGTTCGGTCTCGATCACATATTTGAACAGACCGACGACATCGCGGTACTCCCGATAGAGCTTCAGCTCCATCTCGGTCTCGTACTTCTCGAGGTCCTCGGCGCTCATGGCATGTTCCCCTTCAGCCGTGCGTCCCCCTATTGTGCGCCAGCCCCGCGGGCCCCTAGACGATTTCCGTGTCGAGGACCTCGGGCGTGGCCGGGGGACCCTCGTCGAGCAGCCTGTGCAGCAGCTCGGCGAGCCTGGTCGGATACACCGTCTCATGTGCCTCGGTCAGTTCCTGGCACGTCCACCAGCGCGCTCCGGCGACGCTGCGCCGTTCCAGCTCCGTCAGACCGGCGGCCGCCGTCACCGTCTGGGTCGTACGGGCCAGGTAGTACCACTCGTCCTGGTCCCAGCGGCGGCCCGCGAACGGGAACGAGCACATGCGCCGCCACAGCACCGGGCCCAGTTCGACCTCGGTGATGCCGGTCTCCTCCGCGAGCTCACGGACCGCGGCCTGCTCCCGGGTCTCCTCGCCCTCCAGGCCGCCGCCCGGGGTGAACCACCAGTCGTCGGCGGGGTCGCCGGGCTCGTGCCCGTGCAGCAGCAGAATGCGTTCCTCGGGGTCGAGCAGCACCACGCGCGCCACCTTCCGCAGCCCGCCCCGGTACTCCTCGTCGGCGACGGCGGGCGAGGGCTCCTGCCCGCGCTCGCCCCTCGCGTCGTACGGCACCTCAGCGGGCACCGGCGAGCTCCGTGCGGGCCCCAGCCCGCCGGCGCGCCCGGTTGGCGATCGGGCCGTAGGCCGCGCCGCCCAGGACGAGTACCGCGCCGGCGATCACCGCCGAGACGATCAGCCGCAGGGGTCCCGGCTCGGAGAGGCTGCCCAGCGGCTCGAAGCCGGTCGGCCGCTCCAGCATGCCGTTCATCGGCCATACGACGGCGTCGACGCGTCCCTTGACGGCCTTGCGCGGCACGGTGCCGTTGGCGGCGTCGGTCAGGTGGGCGGTGGAGTCCAGGGAGCCGCTGCGCTCGTCGCCGAGCAGGAAGAGATTGCCCTCCGGGACCGTGACCGTCGGGATCTTCGTCAGCTCGGCCGCCGACCCCTTGGGCAGATACGACTCGTCGATCTGCTTCCCGTTGACGGTGAGCTTGCCGTCGGTGCAGCAGGCGACCTTGTCGCCGCCGACGGCGACCACGCGCTTGACCATGGGCACGTCGCCCCACGACGACTGCTTGAAGACGACGACGTCGCCGCGCTTGACCTCGCCTCCGTCGACCCGCTGTGCCAGCACGCGGTCGCCCGCGTCGATCGTCGGCGTCATCGAACTGGTGGGCACGGTGTACGGCCGATAGACCACCGCCCCCCAGGCGAACCCTCCGAGGAACAGCACAATGCCCAGCGCGACAGCCAGTCCGGACAGCACCTGTCCGGTCCGGCCGCCCACCGGGCCCTTGTCTGTGCCACCGCTGCGCGGGGCCGTACGCGTCGTGCTCTCGCCACCCATGGGTCCGCACCTTACCCGGGGGTACGGTCCGCGGTCAGCCCATGGCCGGCATCACGATCACCGGCTCCGGGACCACGCGGGCGGACTCGGGCCGCGCCGTCCGTCCGCCCGCGCCGCGAAACAACCCATCGCGGACCCTTGGGGTGCGCCGTCCCGAAGCCTCCGAAGACGGGTCCCGCACCGGCCGCGACGCCTCCGGGGCGTCCACAGCGGCCGCGACGCCTCCCGAGAGGCGCCCGTGCCGGCCGCTGCGCCCTCCTAGGACGCGTCCGTCTTCCGCCCGGACGCGTTGCGACGCCGCCCGAGCAGCACCAGCGGTACGGCTCCGACCAGCGCCACGGCGTCGGGCGAGGTCACGGCCGCGGCGGCCTTGCTGCTCAGACCGTCCTGGTCGAAGGTGTCCGGAACGGGCAGGGTGCCCCAGCGGTTGATGGGCCAGGCCTTCACGATGGCGCGCCCGACGACCTTGTCGACGGGAACCATGCCGTGGTGCTTGTCCATCTGGTTGTAGCGCGAGTCCTTCGAGTTCTGGCGGTGGTCGCCCATCACCCAGATCATGCCCTTGGGCACCTTGACCTTGAACTGGCCGCCGTCCTCGTCGACGCTGCACGGGGTGTTGCCCGGGTAGACGTACGACTCCTCGTTCAGCGCCTTGCCGTTGACGGTCAGCGGGCCGGAGCCCTTGCACTCGACGGTGTCGCCCCCGACGCCGATGACGCGCTTGATGAGGTCCTTCTCCTCGGCCGACGGCATCAGGCCGATCCAACTGAGCACCGTCTGCAGGGCGTTCGGGTTCGCCGTGGGCTCACCCGCGAGCCAGTTGTCGGGGTCGTGGAAGACGACGACCTCGCCGCGCTCCGGCTCGGAGCCGAACCACGGGGTCAGCTTGTCGACCAGGACGCGGTCACCCTGCTGGAGCGTGTTCTGCATCGAGTCCGAGGGGATCGAGAACGCCTGCACCAGGAAGGTCTTGATGAGCAGCGCGAGAACCAGGGCGATGCCGATCAGGATCGGCAGCTCCTTCCAGAAGGAGCGCTGCTTCTTCGACTTCGCGTCCCGCTCGGCCGCGGCTCCGCCGTCCTCGGCGTCACTCCCGGAATTCGACGCGTCCTCTACGGCCGGGGAAGCCGAATCGTCGGGCCGCTCCGGCTTCCCTTCGGGACCGTCTTGTCCGGACCGTGCGCCGACCGCCACATCCCCCACATCCACTCCTCACTCCGTGCCGCCGCCCACGCCGTATTCGGCGCAGGCCCACCACTCCCATAACGAGCGGGAGTTCCGCAGGGGTCGGGAGCGGGGTCAATCCGTCTGGATCCGCAGGGGCCACCCTATGCGACTGAGCGAGAACGGAGGTCGACCCTCCAGGCGCGTCGGCCACGGACGCGTACGTGCCCGGCTCCTCCAGGCTGGTCCAGTGTCCGAGGGGCCACGCGATGTACCTGGCGCGGCCGACGACCGACTTCAGGGAGACGGTGCCGCTGAACTTGTCGGAGCGGTGGTAACGGGAGTCGGCGGAGTTGGCGCGGTGGTCGCCCATGACGAACAGGCGCCCCTGGGGCACCTTCACCTCGAAGGCGAAGTCCGACGGTTTGTTGTCGGCGTGGATGTAGGGCTCGCTGAGCGGCGTGCCGTTGACGGTGACCCGGCCCTGCGCGTCGCAGCACTTGACCGTGTCGCCGCCGACCCCGACGACGCGCTTGATCAGGTCCTTCTCGTTGTCGGAGGGAAGCAGACCGATGAAGGTGAGCCCCTCCTTGACCTGTTTGACGACGACGGGGTCGTCCTTCTTCTTGGTCTCCTCGGCGGTGAGCCAGCCTCCGGGGTCCTTGAAGACCACGACGTCACCACGCTGGGGCTCGGAACCGAACCACGGGGTCAGCTTGTCGACCAGGACGCGGTCGCCGATCTGGATCGTGTTCTCCATGGAGCCCGACGGGATCACGAAGGCCTGGACGAGGAAGGTCTTGAGCACGAGCGCTATGAGGACGGCGACGCCGACGAGGAGGGGTATCTCCTTGATGGCCGAGCGGCGCCTGCGCCGCTTGACCTTGCGCTGGAGCTTGCGCCGCTCGGCGCGTCCGGTGCGCGCGACGCCTCCGGAGGCCCGCCGGGTGCCGGTGGGCAGCAGGTTCTCGGCGGCGCTGGTCGGCACGCCGCGCGGTTTGCCGCGGTTACCCATGGGCACCGTCCGCGGCGGGCACGCGCGCGTAGGCGTCGGGGCGCGTCAGCCGCGTCCAGTGACCGGCGGGCCAGGCGACCCAGTCGGCCCGGCCGATGACGTCGTCGACGGGGACCATGCCGCCGCCGGGTGAGCCCAGGTGGTCGCGGGAGTCGCTGGAATCGCTGCGGTGGTCACCGAGGACGAAGAGAGTGCCGGCGGGCACGACGACGTCGAAGGCGACGTCGGACGGGCTGTCCCCGTGATGCACGAACGCCGACTCGTCGACCGACTGGCCGTTCACTTCGAGCCTCCCTTCCTGGTCGCAGCAGACCACATGGTCTCCCCCCACACCGACCACGCGCTTGATGTAGTCGGCGTCTCCGAAGTAGCCGGTGCCGTCGAACACGACGACATCGCCCCGTCGCGGCTCGGCACCGAAACGGTACGCCAACTTATTTACGAGAACGCGGTCCCCGATCCTCAATCCGGACTCCATCGAGCCGCTGGGAATCTCGAAGGGCTGCATCACGAAGCGGCTCACGAGGAGCAGGAAGGCCAGGCAGGCCAGTACGGTCAAGGTGATCCGTCCGCCCGGGAGCCAGTCGGCGACGCGGTCCACCAACGCGAAACGCGACCGTCCCTCCGGCCCCTCTGTGTCCGGGATCTCCTCGGATCCGGAAGGGCGGGAGGAGCGGTCGCGCTCCACATGCTGTGCTTCGGTGTCCATCGGAGCCAGATGTTATCCGGCCCCGCTGTGACACCTTCGCGCCGACGGGTTCACCTGCGGTTTCCCCGTGCGGCGGCGCGAGATCAGTTCTCGCGCTTCTCCTTGATCTTCGCCGCCTTGCCGCGCAGGTCACGCAGGTAGTACAGCTTGGCGCGACGCACGTCACCGCGGGTGACGAGCTCGATCTTCTCGACGATCGGGGTGTGCACCGGGAAGGTGCGCTCGACGCCGACGGAGAACGAGACCTTGCGGACCGTGAAGGTCTCGCGGACACCGGCGCCCTGGCGACGGATGACTACGCCCTTGAACTGCTGCACACGGGAGCGGTTGCCCTCGATGACGCGCACGTGGACGTTGACGGTGTCACCCGGGCGGAAGGCCGGGATGTCGCTGCGCAGCGACGCGCTGTCGACGGAGTCGAGCAGGTGAGACATTTCGTCTGCTTTCTTCGTTGATGCCACAGGTCATCAACGGGAGATAGGTTTTCCGGAAGTCGCTGCCGCGCCGGGACGGGCGTCGTGTCCCCCTGTGGCAGGGGCGCACGCCGGACGACGTACAGCAGCGCCCTATTCTTCCACGGCCTCGGGCGTGCGCCAAAATCGGCCGTCGGGGCCCGGCTGCCAGCCGAGGATCGAGAGCATCTCGCGGTCCTTCTTGTCGAAGACGGCGGGGTCGCAGCGCTCGATCAGGTCGGGACGGTTGGCCGTCGTACGGCGCAGCGCCTCGTCGCGGCGCCAGCGGGCGATCTTCCCGTGGTGGCCGCTGAGCAGCACCTCCGGGATCTCGCGGCCGCGCCAGGCCGGAGGCTTGGTGTACACCGGGCCTTCCAGGAGGTTGGCCATGGCTCCGGGGGCGAAGGAGTCGTCGCGGTGGGACTCGGCGTTGCCGAGGACACCGGGCAGCAGCCGGGCCACGGCCTCGGTGACCACCAGGACGGCCGCCTCGCCGCCGGCGAGCACGTAGTCGCCGATGGACACCTCGTGGACGGGCATGCGGGTGGCGTACTCGTCGATGACCCGGCGGTCGATGCCCTCGTAGCGGGCGGGGGTGAAGACCAGCCAGGGGCATTCGGAGAGCTCGACGGCGAGTTCCTGGGTGAAGGGGCGTCCGCTGGGCGTGGGAACCACCAGGGCGGGACCGTGGGAGCCCGTCTCGTAGCCGTCGGCCAGGACGGAGTCCAGCGCGTCGCCCCAGGGCTCGGTCTTCATGACCATGCCGGGGCCGCCGCCGTACGGGGTGTCGTCGACGGTGTTGTGCCGGTCGTACGTCCACTCCCGCAGATCGTGCACGTGCACGTTCAGCTGTCCACGCGCGCGTGCCTTGCCGACCAGCGAGACGTTCAGGGGTTCCAGGTACTCGGGGAAGATCGTGACGACGTCGAGCCGCATTACGCCTCGTCCCTGGTGGAGGCGATCTCGGCGCGGTCGTCGATCAGTCCCGGCGGCGGGTCGATGACGGCCCGCTGCTCCGTGAGGTCGATGCCGGTGACGATCTCCTCGACGAACGGGATCATGACCTCGGTCCCGTCCGGCCGCTCGACCACGAACAGGTCCTGCGAGGGCAGGTGCGAGATCTCCGTGATCCGCCCGACCTCGACGCCGTCCGCGGTGACCACGTCCAGGTCGATCAGCTGGTGGTCGTAGTACTCCTCGGGGTCCTCCGGCGTCTCCTCCGGATCGACGTCGGCGATGAGCAGGGTGTTGCGCAGCGCCTCGGCGGCGTTCCGGTCCCGTACGCCTTCGAAGCGCAGCAGGAGACGGCCGCTGTGGACGCGGCCCGTCTCGATGGTCAGCGGTCCGGCGGAGGCCGGGTCGGTGAGCAGGACGGCGCCCGGTCCGAGCCTGAGTTCCGGCTCGTCCGTACGCACCTCCACGGTGACCTCGCCCTTGATGCCGTGGGCGCGGCCGACGCGAGCGACTACCAGCTGCACTGTGCTTGATCTCCTGTCGATACGACTACGGGCCGGGAAAGGCTCGTAAGCCCTCCCCGGCCCGAGCCGGTGCTGCCTGTTACGTCAGCGGACGTGGTCCACGTCGACGAGGTCGACACGGACGCCGCGGCCGCCGATGGCGCCCACGACGGTCCGCAGAGCGCGCGCGGTGCGGCCGTTGCGGCCGATCACCTTGCCGAGGTCGTCGGGGTGCACCCGGACCTCGAGTACGCGCCCGCGGCGCAGGTCGCGCGAGGCGACCTGCACTTCGTCGGGGTTGTCGACGATGCCCTTCACGAGGTGCTCGAGAGCCTCCTCGAGCATGCTCAGGCCTCGGTCGACTCGGACTCGGCCTTGGCCTCGTCCTTCTTCTCAGCCTTCTTCTTCTGGGTGATGGCCTCACCCTTGCCCTCGTCCTCGCCGCCCAGGGCCTCGAAGGACGGGCGCGTGGCCTTCGGCTCGGCCACGAGCAGCGGAGCCGGGGCCGGCAGGCCCTTGAACTTCTGCCAGTCGCCGGTCAGCTTCAGGATGGCGAGCACGGGCTCGGTCGGCTGCGCGCCGACACCCAGCCAGTACTGCGCGCGGTCCGAGTCGACCTCGATGCGCGAGGGGTTCTGCACCGGGTGGTACAGGCCGATCTCCTCGATGGCCCGGCCGTCACGGCGGGTACGGGAGTCGGCGACGACGATGCGGTAGTGAGGCGAACGGATCTTGCCCAGACGCTTCAGCTTGATCTTGACTGCCACGGAAGTGGTGTCTCCTGGTCTTGACGTGGTTGGGCACGGCGAGATGGCCGCGTGGGGTTGCGGTACCCGAGTGCCCGATGGACGCGTCAGCCGGAGGAGAGAGGGGTCCTGTGCGGCTGTCGAGTACAGCTAGCCATTGTGCCACATCCCTGCGGGTCGCCTTCACCCGCGGGGTGCGCCCGGCCATGGCTCGTCGGCACCCGGCGCCGGCCCCCGGGCGCCCGTCACGCCGCCCGGCGCCCCATGGTGCCGCCGTCCTGGATGGCTGAGCACGGCTGCCACGAGCAGCCGTGCTCTCAGGACGCCGCCGCGCCCACCACTTCGGGGATCCGGAAGGGCTTGCCGCACCCTCCGCACACGATCGGCGCCTGGGCCAGCACCGATGGGACGACGCGCACATTGCGGCCGCAGTCGCACACGGCCTTGACGCGGACGCCCCCTCCGGAGGAGCCGTGACGCGCGGCCGGGCCGCGGAACGACCGGGCGCTGTCGGCGGCGGTCGCGGCCGAGTGCGCCTTCAGCGCGCGCTGGAGCCGCTCGATGGTCGGGCGGTACCGGCGCTTCGCCTCGGGGTTGAGCGTGACCAGGGAGAAGCCGCTGCTGGGATGCGGTTCCTCGGGGTGGTCGAGACCCAACTCCTCGGCGATCGCGAGGAACCTGCGGTTGTGATACCGGCCGGCGCGCGAGGTGTCGCGGACTCCGCGGGCGGCGGCGATGCCGTGGACTGCCTCGTGAAGCAGTCGTTCGAAGGAGAGTTCGTGTCCGCAGGCGGACGACGACTCCCCGATCAGGGACTCTGGCGCGGCAAGATCGGGCAGCTCGGGGTGGTGCCGCTGAATGTCGGCCCACGCCCCTGCCAGCTCTGCGGCGAGAACAGGTGGTGTCGTGCTCACGTCGTGACAACGAGCCGGGGTGCCTCTGTGTTCCTATTCCGGGGCATCCCAAATAATTTGCACGTACCCGTCAGTTGCCGCTGATGTGTCCTGACGAGGGCGGGTGCGCTGATCTGCGGAGAAGCCTCACAGCTCGTACCAAGGCGGTACGTAGGGACACGTACGCCCCGGCGCGTAGACGGGGTCGGCGCGCCGGGGCACCTGGAGTCAGCAGATGCGCAAGAGGCCTTTCGGTCGGCCTGGGACCTACTCAGTAAGCGCGCGCCACGACGGCGACGTTACCCGGTGCGTCGTCGGCGTCGGGCACCGACCCGTCCTCGGCGACCAGACAGCGTACGGTCACGGAGTGCTCGGCGAGCTTGGCCTCGCCCTCTTCGCCGAGGTCGGCCCAGGGGATGCGGGCCCAGCCGCCCGCGGCGGCGGCCTCGACGGCCTCCTCGATCGTCGTCACGTCCGAGGTTCGGGACTCGCGGCGCTCGCGCGACTGCCTCAGCAGCAGCGCCTGGTCCTCATCGAGGACCGTGGGGAGCAGATCCGTCAGGGCGTCGATGGCGACCGGCTCCTTGCCTCCGGGGATGCGCCGGGCGAGCATCGCGGTGCCGTTCTCCAGGTCACGGGGCCCGACCTCGATGCGGACGGGTACGCCCTTGAGTTCCCAGTCGACGGCGCGGCGGCCGAACGGGGTGTCCGTGCGGTCGTCCACCTGGACGCGTACGCCCGCCGCCTTGAGCCGGTCGCCGATCTCGCGGACCTTGGCCAGAACCGCCTCGTCCCCCTTGATCGCGAGGACGACGGCCTGCACGGGGGCGAGCCGCGGGGGCACCCGCAACCCGTTGTCATCGCCGTGCGACATGATCAGGCCACCCACCATGCGGGTCGAGGACCCCCAGGAGGTCTGCCAGACGAGCTCCTGCTTGCCCTCCTTGGACAGGTACTGGGTGTTGAAGGCCTTGGCGAAGTTCTGTCCGAGCTCGTGGCTGGTGCCCATCTGGAGGGCCTTGCCGTCGCCCATCATCCCTTCGAGCGTGAGGGTGTTGATGGCGCCGGCGAACCGCTCGCTCGCCGTCTTCCGGCCGAGGACGACGTCGATGCCGAGGACGTTCACCATGAAGTCGGCGTACACCTCGCGGTGGATGTACGCGGCGTAGTCCCGGGCGTCCTCGTAGGTGGCGTGGGCGGTGTGGCCCTCCTGCCAGAGGAATTCAGTCGTACGGAGGAACACACGCGGGCGCATCTCCCAACGCACCACGTTGGCCCACTGGTTGATCAGCAGCGGCAGGTCGCGGTAGCTCTGCACCCACTTGGAGAAGTAGTCGTTGATGATCGTCTCGGAGGTGGGGCGGACGACGACCGGCTCCTCCAGCTCCTTGCCGCCGCCGTGCGTGACGACCGCGAGCTCCGGGGCGAAGCCCTCGACGTGCTCGGCCTCCTTCGTCAGGTACGACTGCGGGATGAAGAGCGGGAAGTACGCGTTCGAGGCACCCGCTTCCTTGATGCGGGCGTCCATCTCCTGCTGCATCCGTTCCCACAGCCCGTACCCGTACGGTCGGATGACCATGGTGCCGCGCACCGGGCCGTTGTCGGCCAGCTCGGCCTTGTTGATCAGGTCCTGGTACCAGCGGGGGAAGTCGTCCGCCCGGGGCGTGAGAACGGGTGCCTTTGCCATGCGGCGATCGTACGGGCCCACGTTGCCGGAATGTGAATTCTCGCGGCGGGCGCGGTCGGTGGACAAGCCGGGCCCCGCAACCCCTGGACGCCGGGTCGAGTGCGGAGTTACCTGACATACGGGGGGAGTGCGAGCGCACTGCACGGGGGGCGGCGAAACAGGCAAGGCGGCAACTCTCGGCGGATTGGGGCGCTTTCGATGACACCTACGCTCGTGCGGCAGCAACTGCCTCACGCGGGTCCATCGCCTCGCGTGGACCTGTGTGCACGCGCGCGTGACTGGGCCGAGATCCAGGAGCGGATGCTGGTGCCGCTCTACGAGGCCGTCTACGAAAGACTGGAAGTGGGCCGTGGGACACGGCTGCTGGGACTGGGGTGCGGATCGGGACTCGCGCTGCTGATGGCGGCGGCGCGCGGTGCGACGGTGACCGGTGTCGACTCCGCGTCGCCGGAGCTGACGGCCCTGGCGCGCGAGCGGCTGCTGCCGGAGGGATGGTGCACGCGCGCGCGTGCGGACACCCGGCTGGTGGACGGCTCCCCCGAGGACGCGGCCGTCGCCGCGGGGACGCCGGCGTACAACCTGGTGACCGCCTTCGAGCCGGTCGGATGCACGGCCGGGGACTCCGAGGCACTCGGTGCGCTGCTCGGCCGGGCGGCACCACTCGCGGAGCGGGGGACGCCCGTGGTCCTCGTGGGATGGGGGCCGCCTGAGCGCTGCGCCACCTCGGGCGTACTGCGGATCGCCGCCAAGCTGGCCGATCCCCTGCCGGGGGCGGGAAGCTGGCGGGCGGCCCGGCGTGACGACCTGGAGGACGTCGCTCAGCGGGCCGGGCTGCGGCCGGACGGGTCGGGGCGGGTCGCCTGCCCCTTCGGGTACGCCGACGTGGACAGCGCGGTGCGGGGACTGGTGTCGACGGGGCTGTTCGACGCGGCGGTCGAGGCCACCGACCGGGCACAGGTCGACAAGGAGCTCGCCGAGGCGCTGCACCCGCACCTGCGGCAGGACGGCACGGTGTGGATGCCGAACGTCTTCCGGTACCTGATCGCCCGCACGGTCTGACGGGCACCGGACCGCTACGTCTCCTTCGTCAGGCGGGTGATGCCCGCGATCCGGTAGGCGTCCGCCTCCTCCAGGGTCTCGTTCGCGAGGAGCGCCTCGGCCAGCGCGTCGAGTTGGCCGCGGTGGTCGCGGAGCTTGCGGCAGGCCTCCTCGTAGCACTCGTCGACGATGCGGCGCATCTCCCCGTCGATCACGTCGAGGGTGCGGGGTGCCGCGGCGAGCCCGTAGGCCTGCTGGGCGTCGGTCGGCAGAGCGGACAAGCGGCCGACGCGGTCGCTCATGCCCCACCGGGCGACCATGCCGCGGGCGATGTTCGTGACCTGCTCCAGGTCGTTCTCCGCGCCCGTGGTGACCACTCCGTAGACGACCTGTTCGGCGGCCATGCCGCCGAGGGCTCCGATGATGCGGCCGCGGAGGTACTCCTCCGTGTACGCGTACCGGTCCGACTCCGGGGTGGAGAGCGTGACGCCCAGGGCGCGGCCGCGCGGGACGATGGTGATCTTGCGGACCGGGTCGGCGCCCGGTTGCAGCATGCCGAGCAGGGCGTGGCCGCTTTCGTGGTACGCGGTGCGACGGCGTTCCTCGTCGGGCATCACCAAGGGGCGTTCGGCGCCCAGCTGGACCTTTTCCAGCGCCTCGGAGAGGTCCGTCCGCGTCACCTGCCGCTGCTTGCGCTTCACCGCGAGGAGGGCCGCCTCGTTGGCGAGGTTGGCGAGTTCCGCGCCGGTCATGCCCGGGGTCGTACGGGCCACCTGGGAGAGGTCCACGTCCGGGGCGAGCGGGATGTCACGGGTGTGGATCTCCAGGATCGCCTCCCGGCCGCCGCGGTCGGGGGGCGAGACGGTGACGACCCGGTCGAAGCGTCCGGGGCGGGTGAGCGCCGGGTCCAGGATGTCGGCGCGGTTCGTCGCCGCGATGACGACGACGCCCTCGGAGCCGGAGAAGCCGTCCATCTCGGTGAGGATCTGGTTCAGCGTCTGCTCGCGTTCGTCGTGACCGCCCATGCCGGAGCCGCCGGCCCGCGCCCGTCCGATGGTGTCGATCTCGTCGATGAAGATGATCGACGGGGCCATCTTGCGGGCCTCGGCGAACAACTCGCGGACACGTGAGGCGCCGACGCCGACGATCATCTCGATGAACTCGGAGGCCGACGCGGAGAAGAACGGTACGCCCGCCTCGCCGGCGACGGCGCGGGCGAGCAGCGTCTTCCCGGTGCCCGGCGGGCCCGTCAGGAGCACTCCGCGAGGCATCTTGGCGCCCATCTTCCGGTAGGCGTCGGGGTTCTTCAGGAAGTCGACGACGTCGTTGAGCTCGCCCTCGACCTCGTCGATGCCCGCCACGTCGCCGAACGTGGTGCGCTCGGCGCCCGGCTCCAGCTCGACGGGCTTGGGCGGCGGCTTGCGGCCGAGCATGCCGCCCGTGCCGCCCATGCCCGCTCTCATCCGCCGGGCGATGAAGATCCACAGGACGATCAGGAGGATCATCGGGGCCAGCGAGATCAGCAGATTCGCCAGGAAGCTGCGGTGCTGGACGACCGGCTGCGCGGTGACGGTGACGTTGTTCTTGGTGAGGTCCTGCCAGAGCTGGTCGTCCGCGAAGGAGGGACGCTGGGTGTTGAACTTGGTGTACTTGCCGCCCCCGTCGGGGTTGTCCTGTGCGGTCTTGAGCTGCCCCTGGATCGCGTCGCCCTTGGCATAGATCTTGGTGACGTTCCCGGCGTCGACCTGCTTGTTGAACTCCGTGTAGGAGATCGTCGGCTCGTCGCCCTCGTTGAAGAACGACAGCACGAAGTTGGCGATCAGGAACACCACGAGGGCGGCGAGGACCAGCCGCCACCAGCCGCCGCGCATCTTCCGCCCGCCGGGCGCCGGTTTCGGCTTCTCCTCCGGGGTGCCCTCGGTGCGCCAGGGCTGGTCGGGAGACTTGCGAGGCGGCGCAGGATTGGCCATATCGGGACGTTACGACACGTGTGCGACACCGGCACCCCAGCGGGCCCCTGCGCCGACACCCCAGCCGGCCCCGAAGCCCGGCACCCCTGCGACCCCCCGCCCCGACATCGGCACCGGAGCCGGCGCCGGACACCTCCGCAGACGCGACGGGAGGCCGCTCATCCGGCGGGCGCGGCACCTGGGCGGGCCCCTCCGACATACGCCGAGGGCGCCCCTTCGGAGAGGGGCGCCCTCGATGACGTACGGGAGCCGGCCGGCCCGGTGCGGGCCGACGGCCGGGGACTTCGCGAGCCGTCAGCCCATGAACTTCTTGAACTCGTCCGGGAGCTCGAAGTCCTTGCCGCCCTGCTGCGGCAGACCGAAGGCTCCGCCCGGCTGCGCACCCGCCTCGCGGCGCGCGGCGGCCTCTTCCTCCTGCTGCTTGCGCTTCATCGGGTTGCCGGAGCGCTGCTTGCCCTTGGCCTGCTTCGCCTTCTTCTTGGTGCGGCCGGGGCCGCCACCCATGCCCGGCATCCCGGGCATACCCGGCATGCCGCCGCCCTGGGCCATGCGGGACATCATCTTGCGGGCCTCGAAGAAGCGCTCGACCAGGCTCTTGACGGCGCTCACCTCGACGCCGGAGCCCTTGGCGATACGGGCGCGGCGCGAGCCGTTGATGATCGTCGGCTCCTGGCGCTCGGCCGGGGTCATCGACTTGATGATCGCGGCCGTGCGGTCGACGTCGCGCTCGTCGAGGTTGTTGATCTGGTCCTTGATCTGGCCCATGCCCGGGAGCATGCCGAGCAGCTTGCTGATGCTGCCCATCTTCCGGACCTGCTCCATCTGGGCCAGGAAGTCGTCCAGGGTGAAGTCCTGGCCCTTCTTGGACGCCAGCTTGGAGGCCATCTTCTCGGCCTCTTCCTGGCTGAACGTCTTCTCCGCCTGCTCGATCAGGGTGAGCAGGTCACCCATGTCGAGGATGCGGGAGGCCATCCGGTCAGGGTGGAAGGCGTCGAAGTCGTCGAGCTTCTCGCCGTTCGACGCGAACATGATCGGCTTGCCGGTGACCGAGGCGATGGAGAGGGCCGCGCCGCCTCGGGCGTCACCGTCGAGCTTCGACAGCACCACGCCGTCGAAGCCGACGCCGTCGCGGAAGGCCTCGGCGGTGTTGACCGCGTCCTGCCCGATCATCGCGTCGACGACGAAGAGGATCTCGTCCGGCGAGACCGCGTCACGGATGTCGGCGGCCTGCTGCATCATGTCCTGGTCGATGCCGAGGCGGCCCGCGGTGTCCACGATCACGATGTCGTGGACCTTGGTCTTCGCGAACTCCATGGAGTCCCTGGCGACCTTGACCGGGTCGCCGACGCCGTTGCCCGGCTCGGGCGCGTAGACCGCGACACCGGCGCGCTCGGCGACGACGCTGAGCTGGTTCACCGCGTTCGGGCGCTGGAGGTCGGCGGCGACGAGCAGCGGCGAGTGGCCCTGGTCCTTGAGGTGCTTGCCGAGCTTGCCCGCGAGGGTCGTCTTACCGGCACCCTGCAGACCCGCGAGCATGATCACGGTGGGCGGGTTCTTGGCGAACCGGAGGCGGCGGGTCTCGCCGCCGAGGATCGTGACGAGCTCATCGTTCACGATCTTGAGAACCTGCTGGGCCGGGTTCAGCGCCTTGGAGACCTCGGCACCGAGCGCGCGCTCCTTGACGTTCTTGATGAAGGTCCGCACGACCGGCAGGGCCACATCGGCCTCGAGGAGCGCGATACGGATCTCGCGTGCGGTGGCGTCGATGTCAGCTTCGGACAGTCGGCCCTTGCCCCGCAGGTTCTTGAACGTCGCTGAGAGGCGATCGGAGAGAGTATCGAACACGGCGCTCGTCGGTCCTCAGGGGTCGGGGGCGAAGGGAATCGCCCTCCAGGGTATCTGGCCGCGTGCGGTGCGGTCTCCACCGCGTTCGTACGAGACCGGGGACGGCCCGGGACAACGGCCCGGATCCGGCCGTGCGCGCGGCTCCCCGCCGGGCCGGCGCGGGCGCACCGACCACGCCGGGTACAGGGCCGTGCACATGCGCGGAACACGGCCGGGCCCACCCAGGCCGGTCCACAGGTGGGCCCGGCCGGGCCGGATCCGGCCCGGGCTCAGGTCCGCAGTGCCTCCTCCAGGGCGCGGGCCACCGCGGCGGCCTCCTCCCCGGGGAGGGGCGCTCCCTTCGTGCCGGTCACATAGAACGCGTCCACGGCGTTCGCGCCGAGCGTGGAGACGTGCATGCTCCGCACCCGGACCTCCGCGTCCTCCAGGGCCCTGCCGAGGCGGTGCAGCAGTCCGGGTGCGTCGTGCGCGCGGACCTCGATGACGGTGGCGTGCCGGGAAGCCGCGGGGGCGACCGTCACCCGGGGCGGCGGCGCGACCGTGCCCCGGCGCCGCGGGTAGGCGGCGTCGCGCTCGGCGAGGCGGGCCGCGATGTCGAGGGAGCCGTCCAGGGCGCGGACGAGGTCGGCACGCAGCCGGGCGGCCTGGGGCAGCGAGCCGTACTCGGCGGCGACCCGCCAGTCGAGCAGCAGCACCGAGCCCTGGACCTCCTCGGGCAGATCCAGGGCGCGCAGCCCCGCGGTGCGCACGGTCAGCCGGTGCATGGCGAGCACACCGGCGACCGCGGGAAGCACGCCGGGCTGGTCGGGCACCGCGATGAGGAGCTCCACGCCCAGTGGCTCCGGGTCGTCCGCGGGGGTGTCGGCGTCGGCCGGTTCCGTCTGCGCGCGCAGCGCCAGAACCGGGCCGCCGGTCCGGAACGCCTCGATCGCGAGCCGCTCCTGTTCCGCCGTGGGCGCCACGGCCTCGGGCTCCTCGGGATCGTCGCCCGCGAGCACCGCCGAGACCCGTTTGACCAGGTCGGCCACGAGGGAGCCGCGCCAGGACGACCAGGCGGCGGGCCCGGTGGCGAGCGCGTCGGCCTCGGTGAGGGCGTGCAGCAGCTCCAGGGTGCCCTGGGAGCCGACGGCCTCGGCGACCGAGCGGACGGTGGCCGGGTCCTCGAGGTCGCGCCGGGTGGCGGTGTCGACGAGGAGCAGGTGGTGGCGTACGAGAGTGGCGAGGACTCCCACGTCCGTGCGGTCGAAGCCGATCCTGGCGGCCACGTCGCGCGCGATGATCTCGCCGGCCACGGAGTGGTCGCCGGGCCAGCCCTTGCCGATGTCGTGCAGCAGGGAGGCGACGAGCAGCAGGTCGGGGCGGCCTACGCGCCGGGTGAGCTCGGAGGCGCGTACCGCCGTCTCGATGAGATGGCGGTCGACGGTCCAGATGTGCACGGCGTTGCGCTGCGGCCGGCAGCGCACCCGCTCCCAGTCGGGCAGCAGCCTGGTGATCAGCCCTTCCGCCTCCAGTGCCTCCCAGACCTCGATGGTCGGGCGGCCCGAGCCGAGAAGGGTGACGAGCTGCTCGCGCGCCTCCGCCGGCCAGGGGGTGGGCAGGGGGCGCGCCACGGCCGCCATGCGCCGCACGGCGTGCAGCGACAGCGGAATTCCGGCCTGCGCCGCGGCCGCCGCCGCCCGCAGCGGGAGCACCGGGTCGCGCTCCGGGCGTGCGGCACGGGCGAGCACCGCCTCTCCGTCCTGCTCGACCACGCCCTCCGCGAGGGGCGAGCGCTCGGGGACCGGCTTGCCGCCGCCGAGCATGGCGCGCAGACGCGGACGTACGGCGCGCGAGCGCAGCACCCGTCCGACCTCGCGCCAGGTCACGTCACTGGCGTACGAGATGACGCGGGCGGACTCGTACACCTGGCGCAGCAGGGTGTCGGCGTCCAGCAGCCCGAGCTCCGCGGCGACCTGGTCCTGTTCCTGGAGCGAGAGGCGGTCGGTGGCGCGTCCGGTGGTGAGGTGCAGTGCGTCGCGGACGTCGAGGAGGCGCCTGCGGGCGTCGGCGAGGCCCTCGCGGGGCGCGTCGGCGAGCCAGGAGGCGGCCACGGCGCGCAGGGCGGTGGCGTCGCGCAGACCGCCGCGTGCCTCCTTCAGGTCCGGTTCGAGGAGGTACTGGAGCTCGCCCTGGCGTTCGGCGCGTTCGGCGCACAGCTCCTGGAGCTCGGGCAGGCGTCTGGGTGCCTGGTTGCGCCAGTCGGCGAGCACGGCCGTGCGCAGTCCGGCGGTCAGGCCGAGGTCGCCCGCGATGTGCCGGGCGTCCAGCAGGCCGAGCTGCACCTTGAGGTCCTCGCCCGCGGTCTTGCGGGCCTCGGCGGGAGTGCGCACGGAGTGGTCGAGGGCCAGGCCCAGGTCCCAGACGGGGTACCAGACGCGGTCGGCGAGCGCGGCGACGCCGCCGGGGTCGCTGCCGTCGTGCAGGAGCAGCAGGTCGAGGTCGCTGCGGGGGGAGAGCTCTCCGCGGCCGTAGCCGCCGACGGCGACGAGGGAGACACCGCGCAGTCCCTCGGATCCGGCCGTGAACAGGCCGGTGAGCCAGTCGTCGGTCAGTTCGGCGAGGGCCGTACGGCGCGGCGGCCCGGACCGCGCCCCCTCCTGGAGGAGGCGCAGCCGGGCCGCCGCGTAGCCGCTGGGTCCCGAGTCCTCTGCTTCCGCACGCACGTCCGTACTCGTCACCCAGCGACTCCTGTCCTCGTGCTGATCAGAGCGCGTCCGGGCCGCGCTCGCCGGTCCGGACCCGGACTGCCGTGTCGACCGGGAGGGACCAGACCTTGCCGTCACCGATCTTGCCGGTCCGGGCCGCCTTGACGACGACCTCGATGAGCTGTTCGGCGTCGTCGTCCTCGGCCAGGACCTCGATGCGGATCTTGGGGACCAGGTCGACGGTGTACTCGGCACCGCGGTAGACCTCGGTGTGGCCCCTCTGTCGACCGTAGCCGCTGGCTTCGGTGACCGTCAGTCCGTGTACTCCGAAGGCCTGGAGGGCCTCCTTGATCTCGTCGAGCCGGTGCGGCTTGACGACGGCGGTGATGAGCTTCATGCGTCCACCTTCTTGGTCTGCGCGTCGGCGACCGGGGTCGGGACCGCGGTCCGGGCCGCGCCGCCACCGGCGCCGCTGAAGTCGTATGCGGTCTCGGCGTGCTCGGCCTGGTCGATGCCCGCGATCTCCTCGTCCTCGGTGACCCGCATGCCGATCGTCTTGTCGATCAGGAAGGCGAGGATCGCGGAGGCGACGAGGGAGTAGCCGAGGACGGCGAAGACACCGGCGCACTGCTTCCAGAACTGGTCGAGTCCGCCGCCGTAGAACAGGCCCTTGACGTCGGACTGGCCGCCGCCGCTGGCGAAGAAGCCGATGAGCAGGGAGCCGACGACACCGCCGACGAGGTGGACGCCGACGACGTCCAGGGAGTCGTCGTAGTTGAACCTGTACTTGAGGCCGACGGCCATGGCGCACAGCACACCGGCGATGGCGCCGACGGCGATCGCGCCGAGCGGGGAGACGGCACCGCCGGACGGGGTGATCGCGACCAGGCCCGCGACGGCGCCGGAGGCGGCACCGAGGGTGGTGAACGCGCCGTGCCGGATCTTCTCGTAGGCGAGCCAGGCGAGCATGGCGGCGGCGGTGGCGACCTGCGTGTTGACGAACATCAGCGCGCCGACGCCGTCGTCGTTGCCGAGCCACGATCCGGCGTTGAAGCCGAACCAGCCGAACCACAGCAGACCGCAGCCGAGCATGACCAGCGGGAGGCTGTGCGGGCGCATCGGGTCCTTCTTGAAGCCGACGCGCTTGCCGATGACGAGGATGACGCCGAGTGCGGCCGCACCCGCGTTGATGTGGACCGCCGTACCACCCGCGAAGTCGATCACGCCGAGGTCGAAGGCCCAGCCGCCGGTGCCCCAGACCCAGTGCGCGACGGGGAAGTACACGACCGTGGCCCACAGCGCGATGAACAGGGACCATGCGGTGAACTTCACGCGGTCCGCGAGGGCGCCGCTTATCAGGGCGGGCGTGATGATCGCGAACATCAGCTGGAAGACGGCGAAGACGTAGATCGGGATGGTGTAGCCGTCCCAGAGCTCCATCTTGCCGATGCCGCTGAATCCGACGAAGTCGGAGGTCCAGCCGACGAGGGAGCCCTTGTCGGTGCCGAAGGCGACCGAGAAGCCGTACAGCACCCACAGGATGGTGACGATCCCCATGCTGATGAAGCTCATCATCAGCATGTTCAGGGTGCTCTTGACGCGGACCATGCCTCCGTAGAAGAAGGCGAGTCCGGGTGTCATGATCAGCACCAGGGCGGAACAGATGAGCATGAACCCTGTGTTGGCGGCAGACAGCTTGGGTGCCTCTGCGGCAAGGGTGATGGCTGGTGCCATCGGCGTCTCCTCGTCGTTGGTACGGCCCCGTGCGGGCGAAGCCTGAGTGGTCGTGAGGGGTGGGCCGGTTATGCGCCATGAGATTGGCGCAGCGCGGTTTCGGTCGAAGCCCCTCGATGTTTCGCCGCAGTGACGAAGAGGTCCTGTGTGTTACGCGTCCATGAACTGCCTGCTGCCGGGCCGAGCGATCGTTATCGTGGCGCAACCTTCTTCGAAGGCAAAAGAACCGGCCACGGCGGGTCGTCCGATGACCTGGCATGGGGGAGCCGAGTCGGGCAGTTCGGGACGACCGGCCGTGGCCGGGGTACTGGGCGGGGCCGCTGCCGCGGCCCCGGGTCAGACCGCCTCTGCGGTCTCGGGCAGGTCGATGGCGAGCTGGTCGGTGAGGTCGATGACCTCGGCGAGGTCCCCGAAGTCGCGGACCGCGGCGTCGACCGTCTTTCGGATACGAGTGTTCACGCGCTCGGAGCGCACCTTCTTGGCGATCTTCATGGCGTCCTTGGCCAGCGCCACGCTCCGCTCGGGCTCGCGCTGCAGCAGGTGCACGGTGGCCAGGCCGACGAGGTTGAGCGCGTACGAGCGCTGGTGCTCGGAGTCCTTGGCGAAGCGGTCGACGGCCTCCTGCATCAGGGGCTCGGCCAGGGACGCGTACGTGGGGCTGCGGCCGGCCACGTAGGCGAGGTCGCGGTAGGAGTGGGAGTTCTCGCCGTACAGCTCGGCCTTCGAGAAGAAGCGGATCCAGTCGGGGTCCGGGTCGTCCCACTCGTCGACGTCGCAGAAGGTGTCCTCGGCCATCCGCACGGCGCGCTTGCACTTTCCGGGCTGGCCCATGTTGGCGTAGGCGCGGGCCTCCATCGCATACAGCATCGACTGGGTGCGCGGGCTCGCGCAGTCACGGCTGCCGTACTGCGCGAGATGGATGAGCTCGATGGCGTCCTCGGGCCGCCCGAGGTGGATCATCTGGCGGCTCATGCTGGACAGGATGTACCCGCCGAGCGGCTTGTCGCACGCTTCCTTCGCGGCGTGCAGCGCGAGCACGAAGTACTTCTGCGCGGTGGGCTGGAGTCCCACGTCGTAGCTCATCCAGCCCGCCAGCTCGGCCAGTTCGGCGGCGACCTTGAACAGGCGCTTCTCGGTGGCGGCGGGCTGGGGCTCCTGGAGCAGGTCCGTCACCTCGTGCAGCTGGCCGACGACGGCCTTGCGGCGCAGACCGCCGCCGCACTGTGCGTCCCACTGGCGGAACATCACCGTGGTGGACTCCAGCAGGTCCAGCTCCGGCTTGGAGAGCCGGCCGCCGCGGCGTGCCGAGGCCGGGGGCTCGGGCTCCTCGTGGGGTGTGGCGGGGGTGGGGACGAGCCAGCGCTGCATCGGCTCGATCAGGGCCGGTCCGGCGGACAGCGACAGCGAGCTGCCGAGGAAGCCGCGTCGCGCCAGCATCAGGTCGCTGCGCGAGTACTCGCTGATCAGGGCCACCGTCTGCGGGCCCGTCCATGGCAGGTCGACGCCGGACACGGACGGTGACTGGTGGGCGGCCCGCAGGCCGAGGTCCTCGACGGCGACGACGCAGCCGAACCGCTCGGAGAACAGCTCGGACAGGATGCGCGGGATCGGTTCGCGCGGGTTCTCCCCGTCCAGCCAGCGGCGCACCCGCGAGGTGTCCGTGGAGATGTGATTGGCCCCCAACTGGCGGGCCCTGCGGTTCACTTGACGTGCGAGTTCACCCTTGGACCAGCCGCTGCGCACGAACCATGAGCCGAGCAGCTCATTGGGGCGCTTGTCAGCGTTCGTACTGCTTCCGCCGTTGCCGCCCACTGGAACGCCCCCATCCCTGAGACCACTTGTACGCTGCGTGCGCCAAGCCCTATCAGAATGCCGGTAAATACGGCCGCCCGTCCCGTAGTTCTCACCCTTCGAACGGGAAGCCGACTTGCCCTTGGCATACCCACGAGTGCACACGCCCCCAGGACTCGTGTACTCAAAGTAATCCTACGATCACTGCCTCAGCCATGGCGATCCATGAAACGCCACCATTCGCCACCCCTTCGAATGAACTCCGTGCGGCCTGCGCGCGATTCACTTGACACAGCAAAAGCAGGGGTGGGTGGAGCGGTGTACGCCGGGGCGCGCGGAGCCGAGCACACCACCCGGTGCACCACAACGCGCCGCCTGGACCGGGCGGCACAGGGAATTCGGGAACAGAGGGTCACATTCCGATTCCTCCACGTAACCACTGGTGCGTCGGACCCGTTGGAGGGGGCATGGGCTTCACGATCGGCAGCAGCCGGGGGTTGCGCGAAATCCGGCCCGGCACGCGGCGCCGCGGCCGCTCGTCGGAGTGCACCGCCGTGGCCGAGTTCACCGGACTGTGGGGCTGGGACGCGGTCCCGGGCGCCCGTGCCGCCGCGGGGACGTGCTCGTGCGGCAAGGCCGGCTGCCCGGCCCCGGGTGCGCACCCCCTGGACTTCGCCCCCACCGTCCCGGCCGGCGCCACGCTCGACGAGGTCTCCGAGGTCTGGGCCGACTTCCCCGGCGCCGCGGTGATGTTGCCGGTCGGCCGCTCCTTCGACGTGATCGAGGTCGCCGAGCCCGCCGGGCGACGCGCACTCGCCCGCCTGGAACGGATGGGCCTCCCGCTCGGCCCGGTGACGGCGACGCCGGACGGCCGCGCGCACTACTTCGTCGCCCCCGGCGCCGCCGCCGAGCTGCCCGAGCTGCTCTACCGGATGGGCTGGGACGATCCGTCCCTGGACCTGCGCGGTCTGGGCCCGGGCTCCTTCATCACGGCGCCGCCCTCCGACCGCGGCGGCCTCGGCCCCGTCCGCTGGCTGCGCTCCCCCGCCCTCGACTCGGCGACCCGGCCGCCGCAGGCCCGGCTGCTCCTGGGCACGCTGGCGTACGTGGCGCACCGCTCGCGCGTCTAGGGGGTGCCGTTCGGACCCCCGGGGCCCGCGGTGATCCGAGCGACACTCCCCGGCCCTCCCCGCCACGGGGCCGCATGACGAAGCGCCCGCTCCCAACTGCACCTTGGGGGCGGGCGCTTCTCTTCGACGAACGGACGGCCGCGCTCCCGCGGCCCGGGCGTGCCCCGGGGGACAGGCCCTCGGCCGGGGGTGGTGTCACTCGCCGATGAGCGCGTCCACGAACGCCTCGGGCTCGAACGGCGCCAGGTCGTCCGCGCCCTCGCCGAGACCCACCAGCTTGACGGGCACGCCCAGCTCGCGCTGCACGGCGATGACGATGCCGCCCTTGGCGGTGCCGTCCAGCTTGGTCAGCACGATGCCGGTGATGTCGACGACCTCGGCGAAGACGCGCGCCTGGACCAGACCGTTCTGGCCGGTGGTCGCGTCGAGGACGAGCAGCACCTCGTCGAGCGGGGCGTGCTTCTCGACGACACGCTTGACCTTGCCGAGCTCGTCCATGAGGCCGGTCTTTGTGTGGAGCCGGCCGGCGGTGTCGATGAGGACGACATCGGCGCCCTCCTCGATGCCCTCCTTGACGGCGTCGAAGGCGATCGAGGCGGGGTCGCCGCCCTCGGGGCCGCGCACCGTGCGGGCACCCACGCGCTCGCCCCAGGTCTGCAGCTGGTCGGCGGCGGCGGCGCGGAAGGTGTCGGCGGCGCCCAGCACGACGCTCTTGCCGTCGGCGACGAGCACGCGCGCGAGCTTTCCGGTGGTGGTGGTCTTACCGGTGCCGTTGACACCGACGACCATGACGATGCCCGGGGTGTCGAGGTTCGAGTCGGTCTTGACCGCGCGGTCGAACTCGGGGACGAGGAGCTGGAGCAGCTCCTCGCGCAGCAGGCCGCGCAGCTCGTCCGGCGTCCGGGTGCCGAGCACCTTCACGCGCTCGCGCAGCCGCTCGACCAGTTCCTGGGTGGGCTGCACGCCGACGTCGGCGGTGAGGAGGGTGTCCTCGATCTCCTCCCAGGTCTCCTCGTCGAGGTGCTCGCGGGAGAGCAGCGTGAGCAGCCCCTTGCCGAGCGCGTTCTGCGAACGGGAGAGCCGGGCACGCAGGCGCACCAGGCGCCCGGCGGTCGGCTCCGGGATCTCGACGGCGGGCGCCTCGACGGGGAGGGGCTCCTCGACGACGACCGGCGCGGCGGCCGAGCCCTCGGGAAGATCCACCTCCTCGATCGTGCGGCGCTCTTCGTCGTGCGGTGCCTCGGCCTCGTCGCCGACGTGCGGCTCGGCCGGAGGGGCGGTGATGTCGGGGGCGGCCGGGGGCGGCGGGGGCAGCTGCTTGCGCCTGCGGCTGCCGATGACGAGCCCGCCGAGCGCGCCGATCACGACCACGGCGATGACTACAGCAAGGATGACGGTTTCCATAACCCACCCAGTATCGGCCATGGCCCTCACGGGAACCCAGCTTGTGTTTTCCTCCAGGGAACATAAGCCATTTAGAGGAATTAGTAGGACCAACGTACGATAGTGGGCCATGAGCTCCACCGCATCGACCGATGGCGCCCACCGACCTCGTGCCCGCGGCTTTCGCGAACCGCACGCCCCGCACTCCCCCGGAGCACATGCCCGCGCCGGTCGCGGTCCGCGCGACGAGGACACCCCGGAACCTCCCGCGGGGCACACCTCCGGCGCACAGGCGCCGCGCGCCCTGGAGACCCGGGGCATCGAGCCCGTCCCGCCCGGCGAGCGCCGGGCCAGGACCCGCGGGCTCTTCCCCACCTGGGTCGCCGCCAACATCACCGTCCTGCTGCTGACCATGGGGGCGAGCCTGTCCGTCACCTTCCGACTCAACATCTGGCAGGCCCTGGTCGTCGGCGTCGCGGCACCGGCCGTGTCGTACGGGCTGGTCGGGCTGATCGGCATCGCGGGCAAGCGGGGCGGGGCTCCGGGGATGGCGCTGTCGCGCGCGGTTTTCGGCCAGCGCGGGAACCTCCTGCCCGGCTCGCTGATCTGGGTCGCCCGGTGGGGCTGGGAGACGATCAACGCGGTGACCGGCGCCTACGCCCTGCTCACCGTGCTGGACATCCTCTTCGGCGTCAGGAGCAGCACGTCCCTGGTCGTCGCGGCCCTGCTGCTGTTCGTCGCCTCGACGTTCACGATCTCGGGGCTCGGGATCGGCGCGGTGCGCCGGTGCGCCAAGTGGGCGACGTACCTGTTCGGTGTCTTCTCCGTGCTCGTCCTCGGCCACCTCGTCGTCGACACGGACTGGGACAGGGTGTTCGCGCAGCCGGCGGGTCCCACGGCGCTGATGGTCACCGGGGTGGGGCTGCTCGCGGCGGGCGGCATGAGCTGGGTGCCGTCCTCGCCCGACTTCACGCGCTACCTGCCGCGTACGGCGTCGTCGGTGGCGATCGTGCGCAACACCGTCGGCGGAGCCGCGATCGTCGTGCTCCCGTTGATCCTGATGGGTGCGGTCATGGCGGTCTCCACCCCGGACCTCGCCTCGGCGCCCGATCCGGTCTCCTTCCTCGGCGAGGTCCTGCCGCTGTGGATGGCGGTGCCGTACCTGCTGATCGCCCTGGTCGGCATGGTGCTGATCAACGCGATGTCGATGTACTCGGCGGGCTTCACCGCGCAGACCCTCGGACTGAGGGTGCCGCGCCACTGGGCGGTCTCGGTCAACGCCGCGATCTCGCTGGTCCTCGGTGGCGTCCTGATGCTCGTCGCGACCAGCTTCCTGAGCTCGTTCCTCGCCTTCCTGTCGCTGCTCGCGGTCGCCTTCTCGGCCTGGGTCGGCGTGTTCGGCGCGGACATGCTGCGCCGCCCGGCGTACGACGGCGAGGCGCTGCTCGACACCACGCGCTCCAGCGCCTACTGGTACCGGGGCGGCTTCAGCCCGGCCGCGGTCGTCGCGTGGGCGGCCGGTCTGGGCTCGGGCGTGCTGTTCACCACGTCGGACTGGTTCCGCGGGCCGCTCGCGTCCGGCAATCCGGTCGGTGAGTACGGCCTCGGCTGGGTGGCCACCGCGGCGGTGTCGTTCCTGCTGTACGTCGTGCTGCCGAAACCGGCGGTCCGCGGGCCGGCGGATTCCGCCGAAGAGGCCACGACTATGGCCGTCTGACGCACCGTCAGCTAGCGTCCTCCCCCACACACGAAGGGGGGCACCCCATGCCCGTGACGGTCGTTCGCTTCAACCTCGTCGAGCCCGAAGCCACCCCCGCCTCCCTCAGCGCCCGCTACAAGGCGGCCGTCGAGATGGCCGCGTACGCCGACGACCGCGGCATCACCACCGTGCAGACCGAGGAGCACCACGGCGTCGCCAACAACTGGCTGCCCTCGCCGTTCGCGTTCGCGGGCGCCGTCTTCGGCGCGACCCGGCACATCGCGGTCACCGTGTCGGCGGTCATCGGCCCGCTGCACGACCCGCTGCGCCTCGCAGAGGACGTCGCGGTGCTCGACCTGCTCAGCGGGGGACGGCTGGTGACCGTGGCCGGGATCGGCTACCGGCCCGAGGAGTACGCCCAGTTCGACGTGGACTGGAAGCGGCGCGGCCGACTCCAGGACGAACTCCTGGAGACCGTGCTCAAGGCGTGGAGCGGCGAGGAGTTCTCCTACCGCGGCCGGACGGTCCGGGTGACCCCACGCCCGTTCTCCGATCCGCATCCCCTGCTGCTGGTCGGCGGTTCGTCGAAGGCGGCGGCCCGGCGTGCCGCCCGCCTCGGGCTGCCGTTCTTCCCGAGCGCGCACCTCCCGGAGCTGGAGGCGTACTACAAGGAGCGGCTGACCGAGTACGGCACCGAGGGCTGGACCATGATGCCCGCGGCCGAGACCCCGCTGCTGCACGTCTCCGAGGACCCCGACCGCACCTGGGCCGAGCACGGCGGGCACTTCCTGCACGAGGCCCGGACCTACGCCTCCTGGCAGTCGGGGGACATCCGCTCGGCGGTGAAGTCCGCGGCCACCACGGTCGACGAGCTGCGCGCCGAGGGCGTCTACCGCGTCCTGACGCCGGACGCGTGCGTGGCCCTGGGTCTCGACAACTACGTGCTGCACCCGTTGTCCGGCGGGATGCCGGTCGACGAGGGCTGGCGCAGCCTCCACCTGTTCTGCGAAAACGTGCTGCCCCGGCTCGCCTGAAGGGCTGAGCCGGGGCGGTACGCCTCTTACGAGTACGAGGAGAGGGGCAGCGGGGACTTGGCCCTTCTCCCCGAGTACGGGGACCTCTTCGGGAGGGCGGCTCCGAGGCCTAGCCCATCTCCTCCAGGGCCTTGCCCTTCGTCTCCTTCACGTACTTGAGCACGAAGGGGATGGAGAGGGCGGCGAAGATCGTGTAGATCACGTAGGTCGCGGAGAGGTTCCAGTCGGCCAGCGACGGGAAGCTCGCGGTGATGGCCCAGTTGGCGATCCACTGCGCGGAGGCGGCGACGCCGAGCGCGGCGGCGCGGATGCGGTTCGGGAACATCTCGCCGAGGAAGACCCAGACCACCACGCCCCAGGAGAGGGCGAAGAAGAGGACGAAGATGTGGGCGGCGATCAGGGCGACCCAGCCCTGGGTCGCCGGCAGCTTGCCGTCCACCAGGTCGAAGGAGAAGGCCCAGGCCTCCAGGCCGAGACCGATGACCATGCCCACGGAGCCGATGAGGGCGAGCGGCTTGCGGCCGATCCGGTCCACGAAGATCATCGCGATCACGGTGCCGACGATGTTGATGATCGACGTGGTGAACGAGTAGAAGAACGAGTCCGTCGGGTCGACGCCGACCGACTGCCACAGCGTCGAGGAGTAGTAGAACGCGACGTTGATGCCGACGAACTGCTGGAAGACCGAGAGACCGATGCCGACCCACACGATCGGCTTGAAGAAGAAGGAACCGCCGAGCAGGTCCTTGAAGGTCGACTTGTGCTCACGCTTCATGGCGTGCTCGATCTCGGCGACGCGGGCGTTCAGGTCGATCTTGTCGCCCTCGACCTCCTTGAGGACCTCGCGGGCGCGGTCCTGGCGGCCGGCGGAGATCAGGAAGCGCGGCGACTCGGGGATCGCGAAGGAGAGCAGGCCGTAGAGGACGGCCGGGACGACCATGACGCCGAGCATGACCTGCCAGGCCTCCAGGCCCATCAGGTTGCCGCGCTGGTCGCCGCCCGCGGCGTTCAGGATGCCCCAGTTGACCAGCTGCGAGATGGCGATGCCGATGACGATCGCGGCCTGCTGGAAGGAGCCGAGGCGACCTCGGTACGCGGCCGGGGCGACCTCGGCGATGTAGGCGGGGCCGATCACGGAGGCCATGCCGATGGCGAAGCCGCCGATGATGCGCCAGAAGGCGAGGTCCCACAGCGCGAAGGGCAGCGCCGAACCGACGGCGCTGATGGTGAAGAGGACCGCGGCGATCTGCATGCACCGGATGCGGCCGATGCGGTCGGCTATGCGGCCGGCGGTGGCGGCGCCGATGGCGCAGCCGATCAGCGCGATGGCGATGACCTGGGCCAGGGCCGCGGAGCCGATGTCGTAGCGGCTGCGGATGGCCTCGACGGCACCGTTGATCACGGCGCTGTCGTAACCGAAGAGGAAACCGCCCATGGCGGCCGCCGCCGCGATGAAGATGACATGCCCGAGATGTTCGGGGTGAGCCGACCTGGCTCCTGACTGAGGTGCCTGCGCTGTGCTGGTCACGGGTAACTCCTCGGGCCACCGGCGTCACTGCCGGGGGTGGGGGGCGAGCCCTTCGCTGGTGGTTCCAGTGGCGCACAGGTTCACGCCGCCCACCACCTGAAGGTAAAAGCAACGTTGCAGAGACTATGCCTTCAAGTTTCGAAGTCAACAGGCGGCAAGCTATGAATTTTGCCCACGGCTTCGACAGAGTTGTGTTCAACACTTGAAGTCAGAATGAAGGCAGCAGGAAGCCCAGGTCAAGACCGGTGTGGGCTACACGCACTTTTGTGGTGCTAGCGGAGACGCTGGCTGATGACCTTCGACACACCGTCGCCCTGCATGGAGACGCCGTACAGCGCGTCGGCGACCTCCATCGTGCGCTTCTGGTGCGTGATCACGATCAGCTGCGAGGCCTCCTGGAGCTCCTGCATGATCCGGATCAGCCGCTGGAGGTTGGTGTCGTCGAGCGCCGCCTCGACCTCGTCCATCACATAGAACGGACTCGGCCGGGCCTTGAAGATCGACACGAGCATCGCCACCGCGGTCAGGGACCGCTCCCCGCCGGACAGCAGGGAGAGCCGCTTGACCTTCTTGCCCGGCGGCCGGGCCTCGACGTCCACACCCGTGGTGAGCATGTTGTCGGGATCGGTCAGGATCAGCCGCCCCTCCCCTCCCGGGAACAGCCGGCTGAAGACCCCCTCGAACTCCCGGGCCGTGTCGCGGTACGCCTCGGTGAACACCTGCTCGACGCGCTCGTCGACCTCCTTCACCACCTGAAGCAGATCGGCACGCGTCTTCTTGAGGTCCTCAAGCTGCTCGCTGAGGAACTTGTGACGCTCCTCCAGCGCGGCGAACTCCTCCAGGGCGAGCGGATTGACCTTGCCGAGCTGCTGATATGCCCGTTCGGCCGACTTGAGCCGCTTCTCCTGCTCCGCACGGTGGAACGGCCGGGGCTGGTTGCGCGGGTGCTCCGGATCCTCCGGCAGCTCCTCGCCCTCCGCGGGCAGCGACGGCGGCACCGGCTGGTCCGGACCGTAGTCCGCGACGAGCCCGGCCGGCTCGACACCGAGCTCCTCCAGCGCCTTCGACTCCAGTTGCTCTATCCGCAGCCGCTTCTCCGCGCCGAGCACCTCGCCGCGATGCACCGAGTCCGTCAGCTTGTCGAGCTCCGCCTTCAGGTCACGGCCCTCGCCCCGGGCGACGCCGAGGGCCTGCTCCCGGTGCGTCTTCGCGTTCTCCGCGGCGGCCCGCTCCTCCTCCGCACGGGTCAGCGAGACCTCGACGTGGGCGAGCAGTTGGCGCGCGCCGGAGGCGACGGCCTCGGCGACCGCGGCCTCGTGCCGCAGCCGGGCGCGCCGCTGCTCGGCACGCGCGCGTGCCTCGCGTTCGGCGCGCGCGGCCCGGTCGAGTCCGTCGGCACGTCCGGCGAGCCCCTTGACCCGCTCCTCGTGCGTACGCACCTGGAGGCGGGCCTCCATCTCGGTCTGCCGGGCATTGGCCCCGTCGGCGGCGAGCCGGTCGCGCACGGAGGTGTCGGGTTCCTCCTCCACGGGCATCTCCTCGGCCACCGCGAGCCGTTCCGCCAGTTCCTCGGCCTCTTCGACCGCCCGGTCCAGGGCGTCCTGGGCCCGCGCCGCGGCGGCCGTGCTCCGTTCCGCCTCCCCGGCGGCGCCACGCGCCTGGCCGGCCAGCCGCCCGAGCTGCTGCGCGACGGACGACTTCTCCCGCTCGGCTGCCCGCCGCCGCTCGCCCAGCTCCTCGACGAGCGCGGCCCGTTCACCGCGCACTCCGGCCGCCAGGTGCTGTGCCTCGGTCAGCTCCTCGCAGCGGACGGCGAGTTCCTCCAGCTCGGCCGCCGCCTCGTCCACGGACGCCTGCACCTCCAGCAGGCTGGGCGCCCCGGCGGAACCGCCGTGCGCGAAGTGCGCGCCGAGCAGGTCGCCCTCCGCGGTGACGGCGGTGAGCTCGGGCCGCGCGTAGACGAGGTCCTCGGCGTCCTCGAGAGTGCCGACCACGACGATGCCGCGCAGCAGCCTCCGTACGGCCGGCATCAGCTCGGCGGGACCACGGACCAGTTCGGCGGCGTACCGGGAGCCGTCCGGCTGTGCCGGGGAGGCGCCGCCCGGGGTGCCGTCCCCGGGCTCGTCCGGCGCTCCGGTCAGCAGGAGGGCCGCCCGGCCCGCGTCCTGCTTGCGCAGCAGCCGGATGGCCTCCGCCGCGGAGGCCGGGGTGGTGACGGCGATCGCGTCGGCGGCCGCGCCGAACGCCGCGGCCAGCGGGACCTCGAAGCCGGGTGTGACCGAGAGCAGTTCGGCCGCGGGCCCGAGCAGGCCGGTGAGCCGGTCGCGGGCCCCGAGCAGCGCGCCCGTGCCGTCCTTGCGGCGCAGGCCGAGGGCGAGCGCCTCGTGGCGGGCCTGGGTGGCGGCGCGCCGGCGTTCGGCCGCGGTGACCGCTTCGCGGGCGGCGGTCAGGGCGGCCTCCGCCTCGGACAGCTGCTCCTTGGCCTCCTCGTGCCGCTCGGCGAGCTCCACGTCGCCCGCGTCGAGGCCGTCGACCTCGGCCTTCAGCTGCTCGTACTCCTCCTGGGCGGCGAAGGCGCGTTCCTGGGCCTCGTCGCGGGCCGAGGCGAGGCGGTCGATCTCGGCCTGGGCGGAGGCGGCACGCGAACGGGCCGCGTTGACCTGGCCGTTCAGGCGGGCGAGGCCCTCACGGCGGTCGGCGATGGCACGGGCCACGTCCTTGAGGCGGCGCTCCTCGAGCGCGAGTTCGCGCTCCAGTTCGGCGCGGTGCGCGACCGTGTCCTCCAGAGCGCGTTCGGCCGCCTCCAGCGCCGCTTCGAGCTCGGCCTCCTGCTCGCGGATGCGCGCGGCCTCGCGCTCCATGTCCTCGGGGTCGCGCCCGCGCCGCTCCTCGGCGGGCACGGACGTGGCGCTCTTCACGCGTGCGTCGGCCAGCGAGATCGTGCCGCGCACCCGCTCGGCGAGCTGCGACAGCTCGTACCAGGTCTGCTGGGCCCGCTGGAGGCGCGGAGTCAGCTGCCGCACCTCGTCCTCCAGGAGGGCCTCGCGCTGGAGCGCCTTCTTCAACTCGGCCTCGGCGGACTCCTTGCGCGCCTTCAGCGCGGCCTCGTCGGCGATCTCGGTCTGCAGCGCCTGCCGCAGCCGTACGAGGTCGTCGGCGAGGAGCCGCAGCCGCGCGTCGCGCAGATCGGCCTGGATGACCGCCGCCCGGCGCGCCACCGCCGCCTGCCGGCCGAGCGGCTTCAGCTGCCGCCGCAGCTCGTCCGTGAGGTCCTGCACGCGAGCGAGGTTGGCCTGCATCGCGTCCAGTTTCCGCAGCGCCTTCTCCTTGCGCTTGCGGTGCTTGAGGACGCCCGCGGCCTCCTCGATGAAGGCGCGGCGGCCCATCGGGTCGGCGTGCAGGACGGAGTCGAGCTGACCCTGCCCGACGATGACGTGCATCTCGCGGCCGATGCCGGAGTCGGACAACAGTTCCTGGATGTCGAGGAGCCGGCAGGTGTCGCCGTTGATCTGGTACTCGCTGCCGCCGTTGCGGAACATGATCCGCGTGATGGTGACCTCGGCGTACTCGATGGGCAGGGCCCCGTCGGAGTTGTCGATGGTGAGCGACACCTCGGCGCGGCCCAACGGCGGGCGGCCGGTGGTGCCGGCGAAGATGACGTCCTCCATCTTGCCGCCGCGCAGCGACTTCGCCCCCTGCTCGCCCATGACCCAGCTCAGCGCGTCCACGACATTGGACTTGCCCGAACCGTTGGGGCCCACGACGCAGGTGATGCCCGGCTCGAACCGCAGCGTGGTCGCCGAGGCGAACGACTTGAACCCGCGCAGGGTCAGGGCCTTGAGGTGCACGCCGCTGGACTCTACCTTTCGGGCCGGGTCTCACTCCATGAACGCGCGGTTTCACCCATGAACGTGCAGGGCACACCAGACGGTGAAGAGAGGGGAAGGGGACGCGGGGGCAAGAAAGAAGGGACGCCGAAGAGGCGTCCCTTGCAAATCTGACAACTTAGCGGTTGATACGGGCAGCCCAACCACTGCTGTCGTGGTGCGGTGCAGTGATCAGGTGAGCGCAGGCTCCGCCTGGGGTACGTCGATGCTCTCAAGAAGCGAATCGTGAGAAGCGGCAGCCGCGAGCGCGTCGTTCTCGGCCTGGATCCGTACGAGCTCGGATTCGAGGTCCTGTACGCGCTGCTGGAGCCGTCGCATCTCGGCAATGAGTCGCGGGTCGGAACCGCCGACGTAACCGAGAAGCGCCTTTGCCATGATGGATGGTCCTCCACACTGAGTGACCGACCGAAGCGGTGTGGGTCGTGAGGGAATCGCACCCGCGATGCTTGACACTGCTGATGTCCTGCTGCCGTTCCACATGCCAAACAGCTAAGGTGCGCGGGGCTTTCAGCGTCTCACCAAAAAGTTTGACGGTCAACACGATCACGCCCCGTATTGGGGGGCAACCCGCTGTCGCGCGGCCTTCTGACGCCTGCGCTGCGACTCCTGCGGGGCCCTCAGGGCGTGGAGATCATCCTTCTCTGGGGAGCCTGCCACTTCTCGCCGTTCTTGGCAACCACCAGGTCATTTCTGCTCCCGGCAGGTGCCGGTGGCATGCCCGGCCCCCGTCCGGCGAGGTCACCGGGGCCGACGTCGTCAGCGGATGGCGAAGCCGTCGTAGATCCCGCGGGGCGTGTCCCAGATCTCAGTGACTCCGTCGACCCGGCCGGGCGTGTCGTCGCCCTGGAGCCAGTCGAGCAGACTCTGGCAGTCGTCCCGCGGGCCCTCCGCCACGACCTGGACGCGTCCGTCGTCCAAATTGAGAGCAAAACCACTCAGCCCGCCGATCTCCAGGGCCTTGGCGCGCGTGAACCAGCGGAAACCCACACCTTGGACCCTTCCGCGCACCCAGACGACCAGCCGTGCAACCTCGTTCATGGGTGCACGCTAACCGGACAATGTCTCTCGGAGCACTTCCCCCTCACGCGGCATGCGGTACCGTCCCGACCCAATGAGCCTCACAGGAAACTCACTCTTTCGAGTGAGGTTCATCCGGGGATCGCTGACCGCAAGATCGAGGAAGGCCCAGGAGATGGGACGCCACCGACGCTCCGCCGCCGGCCGCGCCGCCACAGGGCGCGCCACCGGGGTCACGGACACACACGAGGCCCGCACGGAGAGTTACGGTCCGGAGAATCTGTACGGCTACGCAGCCGTCGCCGACCTCCCGCCCACCGCCGCCGCCCGCTCGCACCGCAAGCGCAAGACGGTGACGCCTGTGCGCACGGGTCTGCTGGGTGTGTCGGCGGCCGTGGCGCTGGGCACCGTCGCCGTCGCGACCGGCGTGCTGCCGGGCAGCGAGAACTACTCGCTCGGTGGCGGCAGCAACAACTCCGACAACGTGCAGGCCGCGAGCTCCCCGTCGTCCCTGGAGACCCAGCAGGGCGGCACGTCCGGTACCGCGGACGACTCCCGCGACGACGGCAACCCGACGAGCCGTGACGCCCAGCGCACCGTCTCGCCCCCGGCCGCCCCCTCGACGTCGCCGGCCGCGCCGACCACCACGGCGCCCCCGAAGGAACACCCCTCCAAGCCCGGCCAGGCCAAGGCCCCCAAGCCGAGCAAGCCGGCCAAGCAGGCCACCAAGGCGCCGAAGACCAAGGAGCCGGTGGCGGTGTCCGCGGAGACGGCGGCGGAGGCCGAGGTGCTGCGCCTGGTGAACGAGGAACGGGCCAAGGTCGGCTGCAGCCCGGTGGCGGCGAACAGCTCCCTGTCCGAGCTGGCCCAGTCGTTCAGTGAGGACATGGCACTGCGCGACTTCTTCGACCACACCGACCCGGGCGGGCTCAGCCCCTGGGACCGTGCGGCGCAGGCCGGGATAACCGGTCTGGGCGGCGAGAACATAGCCCGTGGCCAGACCACCGCCGAGGCGGTGATGGAGGCCTGGATGAACAGCCCCGGCCATCGCGCCAACATCCTGAACTGCGACTTCAAGACTCTCGGCGTCGGAGCCCACTTCGGCTCGGGCGGCCCTTGGTGGACGCAGGACTTCGGCTACTGAGACACGGGAGTCCGGTGGCCGGGACGGCCACCGGCTCCGAGGCCCGTGGCCGCGACTGCTTCACGGCTTCTTCCACGGCGGCCCCTACAGGCCGGCCTCAGCGACTTTCACGGCGGCCCCTCGGGGCCGCCGTCGGCATGTCCGCCCGAGAGTGCCGCCCGCGCGGGCCGGCGGGGGCGGACGCTCACCCCCGGCCGCTCCCCCGCCGCCCGAGGCTCCGCAGCTCCCACCAGGCCGCCGGGTTCCGGCCCCGCTCCTGCCAGTACGGATGGAAGAGCACCGCGGTCGACAGTCGGTACAGACGCCGGCGCAGCTCGGTCCGGCCGGGCTGCTCGGCCAGCCGACGGTAGGTGGTGCTCCACTCCTGCTGCGCCTGGACGAGGTCGTCGGGAAACGGTCGCATGACGCGATTCAATCATGTGTTCGATTTTTCTCGCATCAAGGACGCGCACCGGAAGCCCCCCCTCACGTCCCGCGGCACGGACACCACGAGGGACGGCGTCTCACGTCCCGCGGCGCGGACGCCACCAGGGGCAGCACCTCAGGCGGCCAGCCCGGACGCCGCCACACGCCCCAGCGCGAAGACACGGGCCGCCTCGGCGATCCGGCGGCCGAGGTGCTCGGCGGTGGCGATGTCGGCCTTGTGCACGCCGTCCGGGCCCTCGTCGACATTGGTCTGCGCGGCGGCGCCGGCGAAGACGCCGAGGCGGTTGAGGTCGTGCTCGGAGGCCGTGCTGCTGTTCCAGCCCGGGTGCAGACCGAGGTTGATCCAGTTCATGCCGTGCTGCGCGGCGAGGATCTGGAAGAACTGGAGCGTGTGCAGCTTGTCGCCGCTCTTGGAACCGGAGTTGGTGAATCCGGCGGCGAGCTTGTCCCGCCAGTCCTGGCCGAACCAGCGCTTCGAGGACGCTTCGGCGAAGCCGTGGAAGGCGCCGGAAGCGGTGCCCATGTACGTCGGCGAGCCGAACACGATCGCGTCCGAGGCGTCGAGCAGTTCCCACTGCGCGTCGGTGATCTCGTCGACCTTGATCAGCTCGACCTGGGCGCCGGCCTCGGCGGCACCCGCGCGGACGGCCTCGGCGAGCACGGCGGTGTGGCCGTGGCCGGAGTGGTAGGCGATGGAGACAACGGGGGTCGTCACGGTTCGTACTCCTCAGGGACGAAAGCGGGCAGCATCATCTGCGCTGCTCACTGAAGATGACGAAAGGAAAGCACTAACTTCTAGTTAGTGCAACCTAGTGGTTAGCGCTGTGCCCGCGTATGCTCCTGGTATGGAATCTGTCGCGCAGACCGCCGAGGGCACCGAGAGCGGTCGGGGCGCCGCCTGTGTGCAGGGCAAGGACCTCGCGTACAACGTGTTCGCCCGCAGCTGCCCGTCCCGGGGCACGCTGGAGCACGTCACCGGGCGATGGGGCTCACTGACGCTGGGCGCACTGCACGACGGCACGTTCCGCTTCAACGAGCTGCGCCGCCGTGTCGACGGCGTCAGCGAGAAGATGCTCTCCCAGACGCTGCACGCGCTGGAGCGCGACGGTCTGGTGCACCGCGAGGCCCAGCCCACCAACCCGCCCCGCGTCGACTACCGGCTCACGCCGCTCGGCCGCGAGGTCTCCGAGCGTCTGCTGACCCTCATCGACTTCGTCGAGGGGCACATGGACGACGTGCTGGAGGCCCGTGAGCGCTACGACGGGACGCGTGAGAGCTAGGGGGTCCGCGCCACCGGCACGGTCACGGGGAGAAGGCGGGGCGTACGCCCACGGGAGAGCGCACGCCCGCCGTCAGGCCGGGAGGCGTGGCGCCCGCTGGCAGCGCGGGCAGAAGTAGCTCGACCGGTTCATCCAGGCGCGCCGCCGCATCGGCGTCCCGCACCGCCGGCACGGTTCGCCCTCGCGGCCGTATGCGTCGAGCGAGCGGTCGAAGTAGCCCGATTCGCCGTTGACGTTGACGTACAGGCTGTCGAAGCTGGTGCCGCCGGCGGCCAGGGCGTCGTTCATGACGTCACGGATGTGCCCGAGGAGTTCCGCGGTGCGGGGACGGGTGAAGGTGCCCGTGGGGCGTTCGTAGTGCAGCCGGGACCGCCAGAGCGCCTCGTCCGCGTAGATGTTGCCGACCCCGCTGATCAGCGACTGGTCGAGGAGGGCCCGCTTGATCGTCGTACGGCGGGCACGCAGTGCCGTGTGGAACGCGGCGTCGTCGAAGAGGGTGTCCAGCGGGTCGCGGGCGATGTGCGCGATGACGTCCGGCAGGCCGTCCGGGGTGTTCTCGTGCAGCGAGAGCCCGCCGAAGGTGCGCTGGTCCACGAACCGCAGTTCGGTGCCGAGGCCGTCCTCGAAGCAGATGCGGATGCGCAGGTGCTTCTCGTCCGGGGCGTCCTGAGGCTGCACGAGGAGCTGCCCGCTCATGCCGAGGTGCGCGAGCACCGAGAACGGGGAGTCGTCGAGGGGCAGCCACAGGTACTTGCCGCGCCGTCGGGCCTCGCCCACGCGGTGGCCCGCGAGGGCCTTCGCGAAGCCCTCGGGGCCCGCGAGATGGCGTCGTACGGCCCGCGGATGCCGCACCTCGACGGTCTGCACGACACGTCCGCTGACCCAGCGCTCCAGGCCCCGCCGCACGACTTCGACCTCGGGCAGCTCGGGCACGGGACTCCTTCAGCAGGGTGGTTCGAGGGGCTGTGCCCGAAGGGTACCTCGTGCTCAACGGCGCGCGACGGCGCGGCCTTTCGGGCAGACGGGACCACGGGAGCCGGGGCCCGCGCCGCGCTCCCTCCCGGTCCGGACGGCAGCCGGACCCGGTCGCCGTCCGGACGGCGGCCGGTCGCGGTGATCATGCCGGACGGTGGCCCGAGGCGGTCGCCGTGCCGGACGGCGGCCCGACGCGCGAACCCCGTCGCGGCGCGAGCGCTGCGACGGGGTTCGGGTACTGCGTCCGGCTGTGAAGGAGTCAGGCCGTGGCCGCATCGCTCGTCGGTGCCGAGGGGGTGTCGGCGGTCCCCTCGGCGGCCCGGGCCGCCTGTTCGGCGGCGGCCTCGGCCGACTTTGCGCGTTCGTCCGCGGCGGCGCGGATGGCACGCCACGCGGACTCCGCGGCCTGCTGCTCCGCCTCCTTCTTGCTGCGGCCGGTGCCGGTGCCGTACGAGACGCCTCCGACGCGGGCGGCAGCAGTAAAGGTCTTCTCGTGGTCCGGGCCGGTCTCCGAGACGAGGTACTCGGGAACGCCGAGCCCTTCCGTCGCGGTGAGCTCCTGGAGACTGGTCTTCCAGTCCAGGCCCGCGCCCAGATTCGAGGACTTCTCGATCAGTGGGTCGAAGAGACGGTGGACGAGTTCGCCCGCCGCGTCCAAACCCTGATCGAGATAGACCGCGCCGATCACCGCTTCAAGGGTGTCGGCGAGGATGGATGCCTTGTCCCGGCCACCCGTGCCTTCCTCGCCCCGGCCGAGCCGGATGAAGGAGCCGAGTTCGAGGCCGCGGCCCACCTCGGCCAGCGCACGTGAGTTGACCACCGCGGCCCGCAGCTTGGCCAGCTGGCCCTCGGGCAGGTCGGGGTGGGTGCGGTACAGCGTGTCCGTGACGACGAGACCCAGCACGGAGTCCCCGAGGAACTCCAGGCGCTCGTTCGTCGGCAGACCGCCGTTCTCGTACGCGTAGGAACGGTGGGTCAGTGCACGCACCAGAAGGGCGGACTCGACCTTGTAGCCGAGCCGCCCTTCCAGAAGCGTGTGGGACGAGGCTGTGTTGTCCGCCTTTTTCTTGGCGTTTGATTCCGCCTTGGCGTCAGACATCAGACCTCTCACCAGCCACTCAGACTTCGAGGACCTGGCGCTTGTTGTAGGTGCCGCAAGCCGGGCAGGCGATGTGCTGCTGCTTGGGCTCGTGGCAGCGCTCGCACGCAACCAGGGTGGGGACCGCAGCCTTCCACTGCGACCGGCGGTGGCGCGTGTTGCTGCGCGACATCTTCCGCTTCGGAACAGCCACGGCTACTTCTCCTGCTTCTCGTCGACGTGCGCTGAAGGAAGCGCGCCGCCGCTCATCTCGTCCTTCTCGCCATCTTCGAGTGAACCGGCGAGTCCCTGCAGTGCCGCCCAACGGATGTCGACGGCGTCGTGGTGGTGGTCCGGGTCGTCCGCGAGCCGGGCTCCGCACTCGGAGCACAGGCCGGGGCAGTCGTCCTGGCACACCGGCTGCATCGGCAGTGCGAGCACCACCGCATCACGCAGCACGGGTTCGAGGTCGAACAGGCCGTCCTCGACAAAGAGCCTGTCCTCGTCTTCCTCGGCGTCGTCGGCCGGCTCCGCTTTGACGCGGCCCCGGTCATCGGCGTCAGGGTACGAGAACATCTCCTGGAAGTCCGCTTCGAGCTCCTGCTCCAGCGGCTCCAGACACCTTACGCACTCCCCCTTGGCCGACGCACGGGCGGTGCCTGTGACAAGCACCCCTTCCATGACCGACTCAAGCCGGAGTTCGAGCTCCACCGGGGCGCCTTCCGGCACTCCGATGACTCCCGGGATCCCGAGATCCGCGGGGGCGTCGATCGTGCGGGTCAGGCGCTGCATCGCACCAGGACGCCGCCCCAGCTCGTGTGTGTCGAACACGAGAGGGTTGCGGTGGTCGTGGCGGGTGTTCAGGGCCATTCCTGCTTTCGATCCTCGAAGCTCAAGACCCACTGCCCCTGGTGTTCCGGGCAGCGGTGATCGCGGACGTACACGCGACCGAAGAGCCAGGATACTGGACCTTTCGCTCTCGGCCCAATCCGGTGCCCGTCCCCGGTTCCGGGCGCCGGAGCGCGCCCGTCGGTGTCCCGCCCGGGCGAGAGGCCCGCGCCGGGCTCAGTGCCCGCCGCGCCCCTGCTCGTACGCCCGCAGCTGCTCGGCGCTGATCATGCTGGTGTCGAAGAGGCTGGTCTCGTCGAGGGCGTGCGCCTGCGGGTCCGCGGTGTGGCCCTGCGGGTCGGCGTAGGCCTGCCCGCCACCGTCGTACGCGGCCTGCTGGCCGTAGGCCTGCTGCTGCGGGTAGGCGGCGTACGGGTCGGCCTGCTGGTAGCCGTAGGCGTCCTGCTGGGCGTACTGCTGCTGGTAGCCGTACGGGTCGGCCGGCTGCTGCTGGTAGGCGTAGGCGTCCTGCTGGCCGTAGGACGGCTGGGCGGGGACCTCGGGGGTCCGCGCGGGCTGCTCGGGGGCGGCGTCCGCGAGCTCGGCCAGCCCGGCCAGGTAGTCGGCGTCGCTGGTGTGCCGGCCGGGCGTCCCGTCCTCGTCGAAGGCGCTCAGGTCGCCGAGGTCGTCGGAGGCGATCCGGCCGTGCAGCTTCTGGCGGCCGCGGCCGACGGCCTCCAGGGTCTTGGCGAGGACGGCCTCGAAGGCCCCGAGCTTGACGTCGACGTACTCGTCGGCGTTGCGGCGCAGGGTCTCCGGGTCGTGGCTGCGCTCGGGGGCGTCCTCGTCCTCGTACCCCTGCTCGTCGAGGCCGGGGCCGGTGCCGAGGAGCTTCTCGCGGCCGCGGCCGACGGAGCCGAGGGTCTTGGTGAGGACGACCTCGAAGTTGGCGAGCTTGGAGTCGACGTAGTCGTCGGCCTCCACCCGGATCTCCTCGGCCTCCTGGCGGGCCTCGGTCAGGATCCGGTCCGCCTCGTTCTGCGAACGGCGGGCGACCTCCGTGTCGGAGATCAGGGAACCGCGCTCGGCGTGCGCGGACTCGATGATCCGCTCGGCCTCCTGGCGGGCCTGCTCGACCATCTGCTCGCGCCCGCCGATCAGCTCCTGGGCCTGGGCGAGGGAGCCGGGCAGCGCCTGGCGCACCTCTTCGAGCATCGAGAGCAGCTCGGCGCGGTTGACCACGCACGAGGCCGACATGGGCATGGAACGGGCGCCGCCGACCGTCGCGACGATCTCGTCGAGCTTCTTCTGCACGTCCACCGTGTGCTCGCCACTCTCTACAGCTGTGTTGAAGACGGACGGGTCGACTGTACGACCACTGCCGCCCCTCCCGACACCTGGTGACGGACTGTCAGGGTCTCAGCCCTTGCCGAGCCGCTCGGTGAGCGCCTCCAGGACCACCGGCGGCACCAGGTGGGAGATGTCGCCGCCCCAGTTCGCCACCTCCTTGACGAGCGAGGAGGACAGGAAGCTGTAGGTGGGGCTGGTCGGGATGAAGAGCGTCTCGACGCCGGAGAGGCCGTTGTTCATCTGGGCCATCTGGAGTTCGTAGTCGAAGTCGCTGACCGCGCGCAGGCCCTTGACGATGGCGGGGATGTCGCGCTGCTTGCAGAAGTCGACCAGGAGGCCGTGGTAGGCCTCGACCTGGACGTTGCCGTAGTCGGCGGTGACCTCGCGGATCAGCTCGATCCGCTCCTCGACGCTGAACAGGCCCTTCTTCGCCTGGTTGATCATCACGACGACGTGCACGACGTCGTAGAGCCTGGAGGCGCGGGCGATGATGTCGAGGTGTCCATTGGTGATGGGGTCGAATGACCCCGGACAGACGGCGCGGCGCAACAGTGGTCCCTCGCTCTCCGGTCCGGTCATCGTGCGTCTTCGCACGTAGAGGCGGCGCGACCGTACCAAAACGTGCCTTCGCCGTAACGACGGGCCCTGATCGCTTCGAAGCCGTCCGGCCAACCGAATTCGCCGCCTCTGGTGCTGCGCTCCACGGTGACGAGGGCTTCGGCCGCGAGCCAGCCCTCCGAGCGGAGTGTGAGCAGAATCTCGCGAAGATCGTCGTCCGTGACGGCATACGGGGGATCCAGGAAGACCAGGTCGTACGGTGCCGCGGGCGGCGTCGTGCGGATGATCTGTTCCGCTTTGCCCGACCTGACCTCGGCTCCGGGCAGGCCCAGCGACTTCACGTTCTCCCGGACGATCCGGGCGGCCCGGGCGTCGGCCTCGACGAGCAAGGTGTGCCCGGCGCCGCGGCTGAGCGCCTCCAGGCCGACGGCGCCCGAGCCCGCGTAGAGGTCGAGGACGCGCTCGCCGTCGAGGGGGCCGCCGAGCAGGGACTGCCAGGTGGAGAAGAGGCCCTCACGCGCCCGGTCGGAGGTGGGCCGGGTACCGGTGCCCGGCGGGACGGCCAGTCGGCGTCCTCCGGCCCGGCCGGCGATCACGCGGGTCATGAGGGTCCTTTGCGGCGGGGATGTGTCGGGTCCAGTCTGTCAGCCCTTCTCCAGGTACTGCTCGCGCTCCTCGTCGAGCAGCGCGTCCAGCGCGGTGCGCAGGCCAGGCAGCTGCTCCAGGGCCGGGTCGGCGACGACGACCGCGGTGGCCTCCTCGCGGGCCTCGGCGATGATCTCCTCGTCGTCGATGACGGCGAGCATCCGCAGGGACGAACGGACGCCGGACTGGGCCTGGCCGAGGACGTCGCCCTCGCGCCGCTGCTCCAGGTCGATGCGGGAGAGCTCGAAGCCGTCGAGGGTGGACGCCACCGCGTTCAGCCGCTGGCGGGCCGCACTGGCCTCCGGCATCTCGGTGACCAGCAGGCAGAGTCCGGCCGCCGAGCCGCGGCCGACGCGCCCCCGCAACTGGTGCAGCTGGGAGACGCCGAAGCGGTCGGCGTCCATGATCACCATCGCGGTGGCGTTCGGTACGTTCACCCCGACCTCGATGACCGTCGTGGCGACGAGGACGTCCGTCTCGCCCGCGGCGAAGCGGCGCATCACGGCGTCCTTGTCGTCGGGCTGCATCCGCCCGTGCAGGATCTCCACCTTCAGTCCCCGCAGGGGGCCCTGGGCGAGGTGATCGGCGATGTCGAGGACGGCGAGCGGCGGGCGCTTCTCGGCCTCGTCCTCGGGGGACTTCTTCTTGGTCTTCTTCGCGTCGGCGTCGGCGGCGGCGTCGGCGGCGTCGCCGATGCGGGGGCAGACGACGTACGCCTGGTGGCCGTTCTCCACTTCCTCGCGCACGCGCTCCCAGGCGCGCGCGAGGAAGTGCGGCTTGTCGGAGGCCGGGACGACATGGCTGGCGATCGGCGAGCGCCCGGCGGGGAGCTGGTCGAGGACGGAGGTCTCCAGGTCGCCGAAGACGGTCATCGCGACCGTCCGCGGGATCGGCGTGGCGGTCATCACCAGGAGGTGCGGGGGCTGCTTGCCCTTGCCGCGCAGAGCGTCGCGCTGCTCGACGCCGAAGCGGTGCTGCTCGTCCACCACGACCAGGCCCAGGTCGTGGAACTGCACCTTGTCCTCGATCAGCGCGTGCGTGCCGATGACGATGCCGGCCTCCCCGGTGACCAGGTCGAGCAGTGCCTGGCGGCGGGCCGCCGCGCCCATGGAGCCGGTGAGCAGCACGACCTTGGTGGAGTGCTCGGCCCCGCCGAGCATGCCGCCCTCGGCGAGCTCCCCCATCATCTCGGTGACGGACCGGTGGTGCTGCTGGGCGAGCACCTCGGTGGGGGCGAGCATGGCCGCCTGCCCGCCGGCGTCGACGACGGCGAGCATGGCGCGCAGGGCGACCATCGTCTTTCCCGATCCGACCTCTCCCTGGAGCAGCCGGTGCATGGGGTGTTCGGTGGCGAGGTCGTCGAAGATCTCCTTGGAGACCTTCTGCTGGCCCTCGGTGAGCGTGAAGGGCAGCTTCGCGTCGAAGGCGGTGAGCATGCCGTCCGCGCGGGCGACGCGGGCGACGGCCGGGAGCTGCGCGTCGGCGTGACGGCGGCGGGCCAGGGCGACCTGGAGGACGAAGGCCTCGTCCCATTTGAGCCGGGCGCGGGCGTCGTGGATGTCCGCCTTGGTGTGCGGACGGTGGATCTTGAGGAGAGCCTCGGGGAGGGTGACCAGCCCGCGGCCGTCGCGCAGGGAGTCCGGGAGGGGGTCGACCGCCTCCTGGGCGCTGGGCAGCACCGTCTGCACGGACTTGGCGATCTTCCAGGACTCCAGCTTGGCCGTGGCCGGGTAGATCGGGATGAGGGCGCCGGCCCAGGAGTCGACGCTCTCGACGGCCTCGTCGCCGTCGCCGCGCAGCAGCTCGTACGCCGGATGGGCCAGCTGGAGGCGGTGGTTGAAGACGGAGACCTTGCCGGAGAACATCGCCCGCGTGCCCGGCAGGAGGTCCTTGTGGGGCTTGTGCACGCCGTTGCCGAAGAAGACCAGCTGGAGGCGGCCGCTGCCGTCCGTGATGGTGACTTCGAGACGCTGGCCCTTGCCGCGCGGCGCCCGGGACGAGGCGAAGGTGTGCAGGCGCGCGTCGGCGACCTGGGCGACCACCGTCACATGCTCGTCCATGGGCAGGTCGGCGAGGTGGGTGAGCTGACCGCGCTCCTCGTACCTGCGGGGATAGTGGTGCAGGAGGTCGCCGACGGTGTGCAGGCCGAGGTGCTCGGCCATCACCTTCGCGGTGGCGGGACCGAGCACCTTCTTCAGTGGTTCTTCGAGCACGGGCACGAGATCCATTGCACACCACCACACTGACAATGCCGTATACGTCCTGGAAATCCGCTGGTCAGGCGGGTCGTTCCGGGCCTAGGATGACGCGTTCCGGCCCTCTTCGCGGTCACCGTCCCCCGGGACCGCCCGACCCCGCGCCGTCGCCCGTCCCCCCACCCACCGGCGCAGCGACGATGGACTCCCAGACCTCACAGTCATCCCAGGCACCTCAGTCACCTCATACGTTCCAGGTCGACCTGCGCGGTCTGGTGGACCTGCTCTCCCATCACCTCTACTCCAGTCCCAAGGTCTATCTGCGCGAGCTGCTGCAGAACGCGGTGGACGCGATCACCGCGCGGCGGGCCGAGCAGCCGGACGCCCCGGCCACCGTGCGCCTGCATGCCGAGGGCGGCGCGCTGCGGGTGGAGGACTCCGGTGTGGGGCTCACCGAGGCCGACGTGCACAGCCTCCTCGCGACCATCGGCCGCAGCTCCAAGCGGGACGACGGCCTGGAGGCGGCGCGCTCGGACTTCCTGGGCCAGTTCGGCATCGGCCTGCTCGCCTGCTTCGTGGTCGCGGAGCGCATCCGCGTCGTCAGCCGCAGCGCGCGCACGCCCGACGCGGCGCCCGTGGAGTGGACGGCGGCCGACGACGGTTCCTACACCGTGCGGACGCTGCCCGCCGAGGCGCGCCCCGAACCGGGCACCACCGTGCACCTGGTGGCCCGCGCCGGGGCCGGCGAGTGGCTCACCGAGGAGCGGGTGCGGTCGCTGGCGCGGGACTTCGGCTCGCTGCTGCCGTACGACCTGCGCGTGGGCGACGAGGCGGTCACCGACCTGCCGGCGCCGTGGGACCGCGCGTACCCGAGCCCCGCCACCCGGCGGGTGGCCCTCGCCCGGCACTGCCACGACCTGTTCGGGTTCACTCCGCTGGACGCGATCGACCTGAAGGTGCCGCTGGCCGGCATCCGCGGTGTCGCGTACGTCCTGCCGACCGCCGTCAGTCCCGCCCAGCGGGCGAGCCACCGGGTGCACCTCAAGGGCATGCTGCTCACCGAGCGGGCCGAACAGCTGCTGCCCGACTGGGCGTTCTTCGTGCGCTGTGTGCTGGACACCGACAGTCTGCGGCCCACCGCCTCACGCGAGTCTCTGTACGAGGACGAGACCCTCGCCGCCGTGCGCGAGGCGCTCGGCGAGCGCATCCGGTCCTGGCTGACCGGGCTGGCGGCCGGGGACCCGGAGCGGCTGTCGGCGTTCCTGTCGGTGCACCACCTGGGGGTGAAGTCCCTCGCGCGGCACGACGCGGACATGCTGCGCACGATGCTGCCGTGGCTGCCCTTCGAGACGACCGACGGCCGGCTGTCCCTGGAGGAGTTCGCGCAGCGGCACCCCGTCGTGCACTTCACCCGCACCGTCGAGGAGTACCGGCAGGTCGCGCCGATCGCGTCCGCGCAGGGCGTCGGCGTCGTCAACGGCGGCTACACGTACGACAGCGAGCTCGTCGAGGCGCTGCCCTCGGTGCGCCCGGGCACGGTCGTCTCGGAGCTGGACGCCGACACGGTGACCGCGCACCTGGACGCGGTCGACCCGGGCGAGGAGCTGGCCCTGTCGGCCTTCCTGGCGGCGGCGCGGGCGAAGCTCGACCCGCTGGGCTGCGACGTCGTCCTGCGCGCCTTCCACCCGCTCTCGGTCCCGGCCCTGCACCTGGACGACCGGGCCGCCCGGCACGAGCAGGCCCGTGCGGAGGCCGAGGAGCAGGCCGACGACCTGTGGGCCGGCATTCTCGGCTCGCTGCGCGGCAGCGCGCCCCGCGCGCGGCTGGTGCTCAACCACCTCAACCCGCTCGTCCGGCGGATCGGTTCCCTGGCCGACCCGGAGCTGATCGGCACCGCCACCGAGTCGCTGTACGGCCAGGCGCTGCTGATGGCCCAGCGCCCGCTGCGGCCCGCGGACTCCGCGCTCCTGAACCGCTCGTTCATCGGCCTCCTCGAATGGGCCACCCACACCGACCCGGGGAGGGACGACCGCGGATGAGCGGGGCCATGGACTTCGACACCCTGCGCCAGGAGATGGCGGACAACCACGAGCAGCCCGAGGGGCCCGCACGCAACGCGCGCGCGGAGCAACTGCTCGTCGAGGCCGAGAAGCTGAACATCCCGCTCGCGGTGGTCGAGGCGCTCGGACACCAGCTGAAGGTCTACAACTACAGCTCCGAGAAGGACAAGATGTTCGTCCCCTTCGCGCGCCTGCTGCGCATGTGGGACGAGCACCCGGAGGACTTCGACGAGTACGAGATCCACTCGCTGCACTGGGTGTTCAAGTGGATGTCGGCCGGAATGCTGGACCAGCCGCACATCCCGCTCGCCTCGATCGAGAAGTGGCTCGGCGAGATGGAGCGCCGCTACCGGCTGGCCGGTCACTCCGAACGGGCCGTACGGGGCGCGGAGTTCAGCGTCGCCGCGCATCTCGGGGACCTGGCGCGTGCGGACCGGGCGTATGCCGCGTGGCTGGCCGCCGACCGGGACAGCATGGCGGACTGCCATGCGTGCGAGCTGCACAGCCAGGGATGGTGGCGCGCGGAGCGCGACGCCGACGCGGAGGCGCTCGACCTGTGGGCTCCGGTCCTGGAGGGCGCCTACACGTGCGCCCATGAGCCGCACACCGTCCTCGCGTCGTCGCTGCTCCCCCTGCTGCGCCTGGGCCGCCTGCAGGAGGCCCGCGCCCATCACCTCCGGGGCTTCCGGCTGGTGCGTGCCATGGAGAGCATGCGCGGGGCGTACGCGGACCATGTCGAGTTCTGCGCGCTGTCGGGGAACGAGGCCCGTGCCCTGGAGCTCCTCGCCGAGCGGCCCGCGTACTTCACGGACTCCGGGGACCCGCGCAGCAAGCTGGACTTCATGGCGGTCGTGGCCCTCCTGATGGACCGCCTGACCTTGCTCGGGCTCGGCGGGCAGACGGTGCCCGGCCCCGCCGGACGCGCGTGGACCGCGGCGGAACTGGCCGTCCACGCGCGCGAGGAGACCCTCGCACTGGCCGCGCGCTTCGACTCCCGCAACGGCACCCCCTACGTGAGCGAGCGAGCCCGGGCCCGCATGGACCGGGCGCCGCTGGTGGACCGGCTGCCGCTGGGCGTGCGCTCCGCCCGCCCCGCGTCCGCCGGCCGCGCCGAGCCGGCGCCGGAGCACCGGCCGCGGGCCGCGGGTGCCGGCGCCGCACCGGATCTGCCCGCGCTGCTCGCGGAGGCCCGGCGGCTGTCCGGGCTGCGCAGCCCGGACGCGGTGGAGGCGTGGGCGGCTGTCTCCCGCGCCGCCGAGGGCCACGAGCTGACGGTCCGCGACCGCGCGGAGATCGCCGACCACGAGGCGATGGGCCGCGGTCCCGAGGGGTCCGGCCTGTTCCGCCGCGCGGCGGAGCTGTACGAGGAGGCGGGCGACCCCGGTGAGGCGCTCGCGGCCCGCGCCCGCGCCGCGTACGTCCACGCCCTGTCCGCCGGTACCGAGGAGGCGCTGGCGGAGACGGCGGAGCTGTACGAGGAGGTGCTCGCCCTCCACGCCCGGGGCGGTACCGGAGTGCCGCAGACGGCGTCCGTGCTGATCGGGCGGGCGCGGACGTGGATGCACCGGGTCGACGAGCTGGAGAGCGCGGGCGAGGCCGCCGGCCCGGACGCCGCGGCCGCGACCCGGACGGCCGGGGCGGCCGCGCGGGAGTTGCTCGCGCTCGTCGGACCCCACGTCGGCGAGGACGTGGCGCTCGCCTCGCGGGCCGCGGAGGCGAGGGCGATGCTCGGCGAGCTCGCGGGGCGCGCCGACGACGCCGAGGCCGCCGTGGAGCACCTCTCGGCCGCCGTGGACGGGTTCGTCTCGGCCGGGCTGCCGTGGTTCGCCGTGGAGTACGACTCCCGGCTGGCCGGCATCGCGATGCAGTTGGGCGACGTCGGCGCCGCGGAGCGGGCGGCCCGCGCGGCGCTGGAGCACGCGGGTGCGTACCTGGAGCCCATGGGCCACGCCCAGCTGCACCTCCAGCTCGCCGAGATCCTGGGCGCCGGAGGGCAGTTGGGTCCCGCCGCGGAACAGGCACTGGAAGCCGCGCACTGGGCCGACGAGGCGGGCGAGGCCGGCACGCTCGGCGCCTGGGCCCGGCATCAGCTCGGCGGGCTGCTGCTCCGCCGGAGGCGGTGGGCCGAGGCGGCCGAGGTGCTGGAGTCGGCGCTGCCCGACCTGACCGCCGAGATGCACGGGGATGGCGCGATCGTCCAGACGCGGTGGTGGCTCGGCGACTGTCTCACCGAACTCGGCGAACACCGTGAGGCCGCCGGGCACTGGCTGCGGGCCGCGGACATCGCCCGGCACTGGCCCGAACAGCACGACCACGCGATGCTCGCGCATCTGGCCGCCGAGGCCCTGGGGCACGCCGGTCTCGCCGACCGGGCCGAGCAGGCGTACGCCCGTGCCGGCGACCTGTGGCGCGCGCTCGGCAACGTCCACGGGCTGGTCAGGTCGCTGCGGGCGCGCGCGTGGGCCGCGACGCGCACGGAGGCCGGGCTCGACGCCGCGCGGGAGCTGATGGAGACGGCCGTGCGCGCGTGCGAGTCGGCCCTCCGGGCGGAGTCCGCCTCCCCGTCCGGCTCCGCCACCGGGGCTCCGGAGGACGAGGACGCGCGGGAGCGTCTGGTCGCCGAACTCGGCCACACCCACCGTCAGTTCGGTGATCTCGTGGCCCGTTCCGTGTCCGGGGACGAGGAAGGGGCCTCCGCCGGGGCGGCGTTGGAGGAGGCCCTCGCCCATGTCACGCGGGCGATCGCCGTGTTCACCTCGCTCGGCGACGACGGCGTCGGCGCCCGGACCGGGGCCGAACTCGCCGCCGGCTGGCTGGAGGCCGACCTCGGCCGCCCCGTTGCGGCTGCCGCACGCGCGCGTGCGGTGCTGTCCGTCTGCGCGGGGCTGGACGGGGAGACGGCGGGGGCCCGGCGGACCGAGGCCGAGCGGATGCTGGGGCTGGTCGAGGGGCTCCCGGGGGACTGAGCCGGTGCGGCCGGGGGCCCGGGGGCGCCCCCATCCGTGGATCAGGGTTCCCCTTCCGCGGACCCGCGGGTTCGCCCCCGCCTCCGCGGACCAGCGGGTTCGCCGCCCTCCACGAATCGGAGGGTGCGCCGCCCTCCGCGGACCGGAGCGTTCGCCGTCCTCCGTGGACCGGAGCGTTCGCCGTCCTCCGTGGACCGGAATGTTCGCCGTCCTCCGCGGGCCGGTGGTTCGCCCCCTCCGCCCCTGCCCTTCCCCTGCTCCTGGGGGCTGCGCCCCCAGACCCCCGCTTCGGCCTGGACGGCCTCGTCCTCAAGCGCCGGACGGGCTGAGGTCGGCCGGCGCTCGAGAACGTGGGCGGGGCCGGACGGGCTGAAGGCGGCCGGCGCTCGAGAACGTGGGCGGGGCCGGACGGGCTGAAGGCGGCCGGCGCTCGTGGGCGTGGGCGCCGCCGCTACTCCACCCCGATCAGCAGCAACGCGCCCTGCCGGCCGCCCCGGTACACGACCGTGTCGACCGCCAGGTACGACTCCCTGACCCGGGCCTCCAGATGGGGCACCACGGACTCGGGGGCCTCGTCGCCGAGGACGAGCGTGACCATCTCGCCGCCGGCGGCGAGCATGCGGTCGAGGACCAGCTCGGCGGTGGCGGCGACGTCGGAGCCGATCACGGCGACGTCGCCGTCGATGAGGCCGAGGACGTCCCCGGCCTGGCAGATGCCGGCCATGGTCCAGGACTGCCGTTCGGCGACGACGACTTCGGCGTGACGGGTGGCACCGGCAGCCGAGGTCATGGCGACGACGTCCTCGTCGAACCGGCGGTCCGGTTCGTGCACGGCGAGCGCGGCGATGCCCTGCACCGCGGAGCGCGTCGGGATGAGCGCGACCCGGACGCCCTCCGTGCGGGCCTGCTCCGCGGCGGCCGCCGCGGTGTGCCGCAGCTCGGCGTCGTTCGGCAGCAGCACCACCTCACGCGCGTGGGCCCGCCGTACGGCCTCGACGAGCTCCCCGCTGGCGGGCGGCTCCCCGGGCCGGGCGAGCACGGCGGTCGCCCCGGCCTCCGTGTACAGCCCGGCCAGTCCCTCGCCGGGCACGACGGCCACGACCGCGCGTTGGGCCCGCTCCCGCGGCGGACGCCCGGCCGCGCCCGCGGTGTGGACGTCGCCGAGCCCGAAGTGCGTGATCCGGATCCGGTACGGACGTCCGGCCTCGACGCCGGCCTCCACGGCGGCGCCCGCGTCGTCGACGTGCACATGGACGTTCCACAGCCCGTCCCCGCCGACGACGACGAGGGAGTCCCCGAGACCGTCGAGGCGCTGCCGGAGCCGTTCCACGGCCGCGTCCTCCGCCTCCAGGAGGTAGATCACCTCGAAGGCGGGCCCGCCGTCCTCCGGTCCGTCGTCCGTGCACGCGTCGGCCGCCGGGGAATCCTGGGCCGTGGTCGTCCCCTCACGCGCGCGGGCGGGCGCGGGCACCGCGAGCAGGCCGGGCGACTCCCCCGTGAACGTCTCCACGAGGGCCGCGAGCACGGCGACCAGCCCGCGCCCGCCGGCGTCGACGACTCCGGCGCGCCGCAGGACGGCCAGCTGCCCCGGGGTCGCGGCGAGAGCGGCGCGGGCCCCTTCGTGGGCCGCGCGCGCGACCGCCGCGCAGTCGCCCTCGGCTCCGTCCGCGGCGTCGGCCGCGGCGGCGGCGACCGTGAGGACGGTGCCCTCGACGGGGTGGGCGACGGCCAGGCGCGCGGAGTCCGCGGCGTGCCGCAGAGCGAGCCGCAGTCCCTGCCCGTCGGTGTGAGTGGTGTCACCGTCGGCCGCGAGGACCTGTGCCATGCCCCTCAGCAGCTGCGCGAGGATCGTCCCGGAGTTGCCGCGTGCCCCGATGAGCGCTCCGTGGGCCATCGCCCGCACGGCGTCGGCGAGGCTGGGACCGCCGGCCGCCCGCACCGCCCCCGGACCTCCGCGCGCGTCGGCATCGGTGCCGGTGCCGACGGGGGCACCGGTGCCGTGGGGGTCCCGGGCGTCCGCGACCGCCATCGTCTCGTGGCCCGCGAACACCGCCTCGACGGCCGCTGCCGCCGATTCCACGGTCAGATACAGGTTGGTCCCCGTGTCCCCGTCGGCCACCGGGTAGACGTTGATCGCGTCGATCTCCTCGCGGGCCCGTCCCAGCGCTTCCAGCGCGAGCCCGCACCAGGTGCGCACCGCGAGAGCATCGAGTGTCTGCGGCACCTGCGGCACCTGCGCCTCCTTGAGCTGCTGAACGTGGGACGCAGCGTAGACCCAGAACGGGTTACTGTCGGTAGGGACCCCTGATGAGGGCGCGGACCAGGTGCGCGCCGGTCATGGTAGTTTCGTTCTCCGGACGCAGTCGTTGTATGCTGCTCCAGTTGCCCGATCCGATCGGGCCTTCCCCCTGGCACCGCCACTCAGATCCTAGATCCTGATTCCGGCATGCCGGGATCAACCGTAAGTGCATCTGAAGTCTTTGGAGTGACCCGTGGCTGCCAACTGCGACGTCTGCGGCAAGGGGCCGGGCTTCGGCAACAACATCTCGCACTCGCACCGCCGTACGCCCCGTCGCTGGAACCCCAACATCCAGCGCGTTCGTACCGTGGTCGGCGGGACGCCGAAGCGCGTGAACGCTTGCACCTCGTGCATCAAGGCCGGCAAGGTCTCGCGCTGACAACCGCTAGCGCGCGGCCACTGCTGGTTCGCTTGCACTGAGCCGGTCCACCTCTCCGGGTGGGCCGGTTTTTTGCTGTGCCCGCATGGTGGCGGACCCGTCACCGCGCACGCTTCCGCGGCACCGGGCACGCTCCACCGGAGGACCCGGGCCGCCGCAGTGACACAGGTGACACGGCGGACACCGCCGACACCACCCACACGTACGGAGGCCGCCCGTGGGCCCGGCACCGATCGTGCCGGG
>NZ_BAABKB010000049.1:0-507 GCF_039543605.1 Streptomyces siamensis
AAGGCCTTCGCCCCCGCCCAAGTCCCCTTCTCCCTCCTGCACGTCGACACCGGACACAACTTCCCCGAGGTCCTGGAATACCGCGACCGCACCGTCCAACAACACGGACTGCGCCTGCACATCGCCTCCGTACAGGACTACATCGACCGCGGCATCCTGCGCGAACGCCCCGACGGCACCCGCAACCCCCTGCAGACCCTCCCCCTCACCGAGAAGATCCAGACCGAACGCTTCGACGCCGTCTTCGGCGGCGGCCGCCGCGACGAGGAAAAAGCCCGCGCCAAAGAACGCGTCTTCTCCCTGCGCGACGAATTCTCCCAGTGGGACCCCCGCCGCCAGCGCCCCGAACTGTGGCAGCTCTACAACGGCCGCCACGCCCCCGGCGAACACGTCCGCGTCTTCCCCCTGTCCAACTGGACCGAACTCGACGTGTGGCAGTACATCGCCCGCGAACACATCGAACTCCCCCAGATCTACTTCGCCCACCAGCGCGAGGTCTTCCAACGC
>NZ_BAABKB010000050.1:0-514 GCF_039543605.1 Streptomyces siamensis
GTTATTCATATTCATATCACTGCTGTGGCAGCTGGCCTCTTTGCTATAAAAATTACTTTTCTGACGAGGCATGGAGCTAGCTACTACGGGGAAGGTGAACGAAGTGTTGTTCATGAACAGAGGAGAAGGAGAAAGTAGTTATGCACAAAACTCTTCTTTCACGCAACAAGTGGCCTCAATGGCACAGCCAGCGCTAGAAAATGCAGTTGAAACTCTCTTCTCCAGAGATTTCCACCTTCAAGCTCTTAACGCAGCGGACTTGGGTTGTGCAGCGGGTCCAAACACATTCGCAGTGATTTCTACGATCAAGAGAATGATGGAAAAGAAATGCAGGGAATTGAATTGCCAAACACTGGAACTTCAGGTTTACTTGAATGATCTTTTTGGAAATGATTTCAATACCCTCTTCAAAGGCCTGTCGTCTGAGGTTATTGGTAACAAATGTGAGGAAGTTTCTTGTTATGTGATGGGAGTACCGGGGTCTTTCCATGGCCGGCTTTTTCCTCGTAACAGC
>NZ_BAABKB010000052.1:0-678 GCF_039543605.1 Streptomyces siamensis
CAAAACCTTTCAAATCACCCCCTTCCTATTCAAATCACCACCGTTGATTCTACTTTTTTCCGATCAGCACCACAATGGCCGAAGAGAAGCACCACCACCACCACTTCCACCACCACAAGGACGACGAAGACAAGCCCATCGATTCAGCTCCTTATTCCGGCACCACCACCGGATATGGTGACACCACCACCGGATATGGTGGCACCACCACCGGCTACGGTGGCGTTGAAGAAGTGACCACCTATGGTGAGACCACCAACGCCTATGGAAGCGGTGGTGGAGGGAGTGAGTATAGTGAGAGTACTGGTGTTTATGGAACTACAGCACCTCCTCGTTTTTCTGAGGAAACCCCTGATTATGAAAAAGAGGTTAAGCAACACAAGCACCGTGAGCACCTTGGTGAGCTTGGTGCTGTTGCTGCTGGCACTTTTGCCTTGTATGAGAAGCATCAGTCAAAGAAAGACCCAGAGCATGCCCACAAGCATAAGATAGAGGAAGAGATAGCAGCTGTGGCTGCAGTTGGATCTGGTGGGTATGCATTCCATGAGCATCATGAGAAGAAAGATGCCAAGGAAGAAGATGAAGAGTCCCATGGCAAGAAGCACCACCACCTCTTTTAACTTTTGAGTGGCTTGCTCTGTACTATGTCTTCTGCTTTTTTTCATCTTTAATTTGTGG
>NZ_BAABKB010000053.1:0-688 GCF_039543605.1 Streptomyces siamensis
GTCGGTGCCGAAGCGGATGGGCCGGCCGTGTTCGAGGCGGATGACGGCTTCCTGGGCCTGTTGCTGGTCCTTGAGGGCGTCGAAGGCGCCGTCGTTGAAGATGTTGCAGTTCTGGTAGATCTCGACGAGGGCGGTGCCGGGGTGGGCGGCGGCCTGGCGCAGGACGTCGGTGAGGTGTTTGCGGTCGGAGTCGATGGTGCGGGCGACGAAGGAGGCTTCGGCTCCGAGGGCGAGGGAGACGGGGTTGAAGGGGGCGTCGAGGGAGCCCATGGGGGTGGATTTGGTGATCTTGCCGACTTCGCTGGTGGGGCTGTACTGGCCTTTGGTGAGGCCGTAGATGCGGTTGTTGAAGAGCAGGATCTTGAGGTTGACGTTGCGGCGCAGGGCGTGGATGAGGTGGTTGCCGCCGATGGAGAGGGCGTCGCCGTCGCCGGTGACGACCCAGACGGACAGGTCGCGGCGGGAGGAGGCGAGTCCGGTGGCGATGGCGGGGGCGCGGCCGTGGATGGAGTGCATGCCGTACGTGTTCATGTAGTACGGGAAGCGGGAGGAGCAGCCGATGCCGGAGACGAAGACGATGTTCTCCTTGGCGAGGCCGAGTTCGGGCATGAAGCCCTGTACGGCGGCCAGGATCGCGTAGTCACCGCAGCCGGGGCACCAGCGCACTTCCTGATCGGACTTGAAGTCC
>NZ_BAABKB010000054.1:0-712 GCF_039543605.1 Streptomyces siamensis
ACGGCGAGACGATCGAGAAACGCCTCGTGCGCTACCGCACCGTCGGCGACATGTCCTGCACCGGCGCCGTCGACTCCCACGCCACCACACTCGACGCCGTCATCGCCGAGATCGCCGCCTCCCGACTCACCGAACGCGGCGCCACCCGCGCCGACGACAAAATGTCCGAGGCCGCGATGGAAGACCGCAAGCGCGAGGGGTACTTCTAGACATGACCAGCACCACCGAACCCACCGAGCCCCTGTCGGTCGAGCAGTTGTCGGCAACCACCCTCCTGCGCTTCGCGACCGCCGGCTCCGTGGACGACGGCAAGTCCACCCTCGTCGGACGGCTCCTGCACGACTCCAAGTCCGTCCTCACCGACCAGCTCGAAGCCGTCGAACGCGCCTCCGCCAGCCGCGGCCAGGACGCACCCGACCTCGCCCTGCTCACCGACGGCCTGCGCGCCGAACGCGAACAAGGCATCACCATCGACGTCGCCTACCGCTACTTCGCCACCCCACGCCGCCGCTTCATCCTCGCCGACACCCCCGGCCACGTGCAGTACACCCGCAACATGGTCACCGGCGCCTCCACCGCCGACCTCGCCGTCGTCCTCGTCGACGCCCGCAACGGCGTCATCGAACAAACCCGACGCCACGCCGCCGTCGCCGCCCTCCTCCGCGTCCCCCACGTCGTCCTCGCCGTCAACAAGATGGACCTCGTCGAATAC
>NZ_BAABKB010000055.1:0-713 GCF_039543605.1 Streptomyces siamensis
TAGAAGACGGCGCGTTTGAACCAGTCGGGGTCGCGGTCCTTGGCCGGGGTGTCCTCGAACGTGTCCGGGACGGGCTCATTGACCATCATGCGGGTGACCCTCCGATCCGCGCTGCCGGGCCGACGGAGAACACATGCGCGCCGCCCGGGCCCAGACGCACATAGTTGGCCCTGCCCCAGTGGTAGGTCTCGCCGGTGAGCTCGTCGCGCACCGGCACGGTCTCGTGCCGGTCCAGGCCGAGTCGCGGCATGTCCAACGAGACCGTGGCCTCCTGGGTGTGGTGGGGATCGAGGTTGACCACCACCACGACCACGTCCTCCCGGGTGCGCTTCCCGTACACGAAGACCGCTTCGTTGTCGGCCTCGTGGAAGTGGAGGTTCCTGAGTTCGTGCAGGGCCTTGTGGCGCCTCCTGATCCGGTTCAGCCGGGTGATCAGCGGAGTGATGGTCCTGCCCGCGCGTTCGGCTGACTCCCAGTCGCGGGGCCGCAGTTGGTACTTCTCGGAGTCGAGGTACTCCTCGCTGCCCGTCGCGACGGCGGTGTTCTCGCACAGCTCGTACCCGGCGTACATCCCCCAGGACGGCGACAGCGTCGCGGCGAGCACGGCCCGCAGCTCGAAGGCCGGACGGTCGCCGCGCTGGAGGAACTCGTGCAGGATGTCCGGGGTGTTCACGAAGAAGTTGGGCCGCATGTAGGAGGCGGTCTCGCCCGAC
>NZ_BAABKB010000056.1:0-740 GCF_039543605.1 Streptomyces siamensis
TAGAAGACGGCGCGTTTGAACCAGTCGGGGTCGCGGTCCTTGGCCGGGGTGTCCTCGAACGTGTCCGGGACGGGCTCATTGACGATCATGTTGTGGGTGACCCTCCGATCTGCGGTGAGGACGGTCGCAGGACGGTGAGGATGTGCGCGGGGCTATGCCCGGGTTCCAGACGCACATAGTTGGCCCTGCCCCAGTGGTAGGTCTCGCCGGTGAGCTCGTCGCGCACCGGCACGGTCTCGTGCCAGTCCAGGCCGAGTCGCGGCATGTCCAACGAGACCGTGGCCTCCTGGGTGTGGTGGGGGTCGAGGTTGACCACCACCACAACCGTGTTCGAACCGCGTGCGTCCACGGCGGACTTCGAGAAGGCGATCACCGCGTCCTTGTCCGTGTGGTGGAAGTGGAGATCGCGCAACTGACGCAGCGCGGGACTGCGCCGCCTGACCGCGTTGAGCGCGCGCACCAATGGCGCGATGCTATGTCCGTTTCGCTCCGACGACTCCCAGTCGCGGGGCCGCAGTTGGTACTTCTCGGAGTCCATGTACTCCTCGCTGCCGGCCCGCAGCGGGGTGCTCTCGCACAGTTCGAACCCGCTGTAGATGCCCCAGGTGGGGGAGAGGGTGGCGGCGAGCACGGCCCGCAGCTCGAAGGCCGGACGGCCGCCGCGCTGGAGGAACTCGTGCAGGATGTCCGGGGTGTTCACGAAGAAGTTGGGCCGCATGTAGGAGGCGGTCTCGCCCGAC
>NZ_BAABKB010000058.1:0-753 GCF_039543605.1 Streptomyces siamensis
TGCCCGCGATCGCGGCGATGGGCTTCGACGTCGTGTACCTCCCGCCGATCCACCCGATCGGCAGCACCTTCCGCAAGGGGCCGAACAACACGCTGTCCGCGGGTCCCGGCGATGTGGGTGTGCCCTGGGCGATCGGCTCGCCGGAGGGCGGGCACGACGCCGTGCACCCGGACCTGGGCACCATCGACGACTTCGACGCCTTCGTGCGCCGGGCCGGCCGGGAGGGTCTGGAGGTCGCGCTCGACTTCGCGCTGCAGTGCTCGCCCGACCATCCGTGGGTGCACAAGCACCCGGAGTGGTTCCACCACCGCCCCGACGGCACGATCGCGTACGCCGAGAACCCGCCGAAGAAGTACCAGGACATCTACCCGATCGCCTTCGACAAGGACATGCCGGGCCTGGTCGCCGAGACCGTGCGCGTCCTCAGGTACTGGATGGACCACGGCGTACGGATCTTCCGCGTCGACAACCCGCACACCAAGCCGGTGGTGTTCTGGGAGCAGGTGCTCGCCGACATCAACCGCACGGACCCCGACGTGATCTTCCTCGCCGAGGCGTTCACCCGGCCCGCCATGATGCGTACGCTCGCGGCGGTCGGCTTCCAGCAGTCGTACACCTACTTCACCTGGCGCAACACCAAGCAGGAGCTCACGGAGTACCTGACCGAGCTGTCGGGCGAGACCGCCTCCTACATGCGGCCCAACTTCTTCGTGAACACCCCGGACATCCTGCACGAGTTCCTCCAGCGCGGCG
>NZ_BAABKB010000059.1:0-831 GCF_039543605.1 Streptomyces siamensis
CTAGCTATACTAATAAGCTTTCTTTCTCTTTCATATCATAGTTTTCTGTTATGCAGCTTTCCATGGAGTTCCACTTCCTACCCATTCTTGCATTTCTTTCTTTGACATTGGTGGCAAGTCATGCAGCTCTATCTCCTGAAGCGTACTGGAACTCGGTTCTGCCAAACTCTCCTATGCCTACGGCTGTCAAGGATCTTTTACACCCTGAATGGATGGAAGATAAGAGCACCGCAGTCGGGGTAGGAAAGGGCGGCGTAGGCGTCGATGCAGGGCAAGGAAAGCCCGGTGGCACTAGTGTTGGTGTCGGGAAAGGAGGTGTCGCTGTGAACACCGGAAAAAAAGGAAAGCCCGTCTATGTCGGAGTATCAAAGGGACCGAGTCCATTCCTTTACAAATACGCTGCCACTGCGGATCAACTCCATGATAATCCCAACATCGCTCTTTTCTTCTTGGAAAATGACTTGAAAAAATACACAAAAATGACATTGCACTTCACTAAAACCACCACACCGACTACTTTCTTGCCTCGCCAGGTTGCTGAGAAAATACCCTTTTCATCCAAGAAAATTCCACAAATTCTTGACTACTTCTCGGTGAAACCCAACTCCATGGAAGCCAAGACAATCAAGCAAACAATCAAAGAATGCGAAGAGCCTGGAATCAAAGGAGAAGAGAAATATTGCGCGACTTCACTAGAGTCGATGGTCGATTTCTGCAGTACCAGGCTTGGGAAAAGTATCCAAGCAATCTCCACAGAAGTCAAAAAAGAAACCCCTTTGCAAACATACACTATCGAAGGAGTGAAGAAGATGGCAAGCGATGCAGCCGTAG
>NZ_BAABKB010000060.1:0-926 GCF_039543605.1 Streptomyces siamensis
GACACGGTGCTGCTGGCGGAGGCGAACCAGTGGCCCGAGGACGTCGTCGACTACTTCGGCGACTTCCCCTCCGGCGGCGACGAGTGCCACATGGCCTTCCACTTCCCCGTCATGCCCCGCATCTTCATGGCCGTCCGCCGCGAGTCCCGCTACCCCGTCTCCGAGATCCTCGCCAAGACCCCCGCCATCCCCTCCAACTGCCAGTGGGGCATCTTCCTGCGCAACCACGACGAGCTCACCCTCGAAATGGTCACTGACGAGGAACGCGACTACATGTACGCGGAATACGCCAAAGACCCGCGCATGCGCGCCAACATCGGCATCCGCCGCCGCCTGGCCCCCCTCCTCGACAACGACCGCAACCAGATCGAACTCTTCACCGCCCTGCTGCTCTCCCTGCCCGGCTCACCGATCCTCTACTACGGCGACGAGATCGGCATGGGCGACAACATCTGGCTCGGCGACCGCGACGCCGTGCGCACCCCCATGCAGTGGACCCCCGACCGCAACGCCGGCTTCTCCTCCTGCGACCCCGGCCGCCTCTTCCTCCCCACCATCATGGACCCCGTCTACGGCTACCAGGTCACCAACGTCGAGGCCTCCATGTCCTCGCCGTCCTCCCTGCTCCACTGGACCCGCCGCATGATCGAGATCCGCAAACAGAACAAGGCCTTCGGACTCGGCACCTACACCGAACTGCCCTCCTCCAACCCCGCCGTCCTCGCCTTCCTCCGCGAAGCCGACGACGACCTCGTCCTGTGCGTCCACAACTTCTCCCGCTTCGCCCAGCCCACCGAACTCGACCTGCGCGAATTCAACGGACGCCACCCCGTCGAACTCATCGGCGGCGTGCGATTCCCGGCCATCGGAGAACTCCCCTACCTGCTCACCCTCGCCGGACACGGCTTCTACTGGTTCCGGCTCCG
>NZ_BAABKB010000061.1:0-1041 GCF_039543605.1 Streptomyces siamensis
CAGTACGAGCGTGCCTGGGGCACCATCGAGAAGATCAAGGAAGAGGACGGCATCGTCACCGGTACCGTCATCGAGGTCGTCAAGGGTGGTCTCATCCTCGACATCGGCCTCCGTGGCTTCCTGCCGGCTTCTCTCGTCGAGATGCGTCGTGTCCGCGACCTCCAGCCCTACGTGGGCAAGGAGCTCGAGGCGAAGATCATCGAGCTGGACAAGAACCGCAACAACGTGGTCCTGTCCCGCCGTGCCTGGCTGGAGCAGACCCAGTCCGAGGTCCGCCAGACGTTCCTCACGACCCTGCAGAAGGGTCAGGTCCGTTCCGGTGTCGTCTCCTCGATCGTCAACTTCGGTGCCTTCGTGGACCTGGGTGGCGTCGACGGCCTGGTCCACGTCTCCGAGCTGTCCTGGAAGCACATCGACCACCCGTCCGAGGTTGTCGAGGTCGGCCAGGAAGTCACCGTCGAGGTCCTCGACGTCGACATGGACCGCGAGCGTGTCTCCCTGTCGCTGAAGGCGACGCAGGAAGACCCGTGGCAGCAGTTCGCCCGCACCCACCAGATCGGCCAGGTCGTGCCCGGCAAGGTCACGAAGCTGGTTCCGTTCGGTGCGTTCGTCCGCGTGGACGAGGGCATCGAGGGTCTGGTGCACATCTCCGAGCTGGCCGAGCGCCACGTGGAGATCCCGGAGCAGGTCGTCCAGGTCAACGACGAGATCTTCGTCAAGGTCATCGACATCGACCTCGAGCGTCGTCGCATCAGCCTCTCGCTGAAGCAGGCCAACGAGTCCTTCGGTGCCGACCCGGCCTCGGTCGAGTTCGACCCGACCCTGTACGGCATGGCCGCGTCCTACGACGACCAGGGCAACTACATCTACCCCGAGGGCTTCGACCCCGAGACCAACGACTGGCTCGAGGGCTACGAGAAGCAGCGCGAGGAGTGGGAGCGCCAGTACGCCGAGGCGCAGCAGCGCTTCGAGCAGCACCAGGCGCAGGTCATCAAGTCCCGCGAGGCCGACGCCCAGGCGGCGGCCGAAGGCGGCGACGCG
>NZ_BAABKB010000062.1:0-1215 GCF_039543605.1 Streptomyces siamensis
TACATCGCGTCCGGCATCTCGGGTGCGATCCAGCACCGTGCCGGTATGCAGACCTCGAAGACGATCGTGGCGATCAACAAGGACGCCGAGGCCCCGATCTTCGACCTGGTCGACTACGGCGTGGTCGGCGACCTCTTCGACGTCGTCCCGCAGCTCACCGAGGAGATCAAGACCCGCAAGGGCTGAACCCCGCGAGAAACAGAAGGCGTTCTCCATGCAACTCGCCGCGATCATCGTGTCGCTGGTCCTGGCCGTGGTCGGGTCGGCACTGTTCGCCCGGGCCATCGGCCGGATCTACCGCTTCGTGCGGCTCGGGCAGAACGTGCCCGCGGGCACCCGCACCGACAACCCGAAGCAGCGCAGTCTGACCCTGCTCAGGGAGTTCCTCGGCCACACCCGCCTCAACCGCTGGGGCGTCGTGGGCGTCGCGCACTGGTTCGTGGCGGTGGGCTTCTTCACCCTCGTCCTGACCCTGGTGAACGCCTTCGGACAGCTCTTCCAGGCCGACTGGTACATCCCGATCATCGGGAACTGGGCACCGTACGAGGTCTTCACCGAGCTCATCGGCCTGCTCACCACGCTCGGCATTTTCACGCTCATCGGGATCCGCCAGCTGTCCCACCCGAGGCGAACGGGCCGCAAGTCGCGGTTCACGGGTTCCAACATCGGCCAGGCGTACTTCGTCGAAGCCGTCATCCTCGTCATCGGTCTGGCGATCTACACGCTGCGCGGTCTCGAGGGCGCGCTGCACCACGTCGAGGGTTACGAGGCGGGGTACTTCGCCTCGTACCCGCTGGTGGTGGCCTTCAAGGGGCTGGGCCTGAGCACGCTGCAGAACCTGGTCTACCTGGTCGCGATGATCAAGATCAGCGTGTCGTTCATCTGGATGATCGTGGTCTCGCTGAACACCAACATGGGTGTGGCCTGGCACCGTTTCCTGGCCTTCCCGAACATCTGGTTCAAGCGCAACGCGGACGGTTCGACCGCGTTGGGCGGGTTGCAGCCGATGACGTCTGGTGGGAAGCCGATCGACTTCACCGACCCGGGCGAGGACGATGTCTTCGGTGTCTCGCAGGTCGAGCAGTTCTCCTGGAAGGGCCTGCTGGACTTCTCCACCTGCACCGAGTGCGGGCGCTGCCAGTCGCAGTGCCCGGCCTGGAACACGGGCAAGCCGCTCTCCCCGAAGCTGCTGATCATGTCGCTGCGCGACCACGC
>NZ_BAABKB010000064.1:0-1684 GCF_039543605.1 Streptomyces siamensis
CACCCTCTAATGCAGTGCGGAGCGGATGCCTCGGGTCCTTCTGACCGATGAGGTCCCCTTGAAGACTGGCACCGATTCCGCAGCGGCCTTCGTGGTGGTCAGCGGGCGTCGGGATGACTCCGAACCCTCTTCGGCACGGCGATGCCTATTGAAAGACTGGCAGCGCCCGACGCTCTCTGATCACCACGAACCCGCGCAACACGAGTACGCGCGCCTCGTTGTTCCTCGTGACGCGAGCCCGCCGCACGGTGACCTTCCCTTCGTCTCTGCGAGCCACGAGCTCTGGGCGAGACCGAGGCCCGCGCGGTGCGCTGGTGCCGCGAACGGCTTGTGAGATGGCGGACCTCTGAGTCCTGGCATTAGAGCGTCGCGTGGCCCGCATGTGCTCGCCACCAGCGTGAACGACGAGCGGAGGGAACCTAGATGAGCGTGTTCTGTGGCATCGACTGGGCGGAACGGCACCACGATGTTGCCCTGGTCGACACGACCGGAACGCTGATCGCCAAGGCCCGCATCACCGATGATGCTGCCGGCTACCAGCAGCTGCTTGACCTGCTCGCCGAACACGGCGACACAGAATCCGAGCCGATACCCGCAGCGATCGAGACCTCCCGCGGCCTCCTCGTCGCGATCTTGCGCACGGGAAAACGGCAGGTGTTCGCGATCAACCCGCTTGCCGCTGCCCGCTACCGCGACCGTCACAGTGTCTCGCGCAAGAAGTCCGACCCCGGCGATGCGCTCGTCCTGGCGAACATCCTTCGCACCGACATGCACGCCCACCGAGCGCTGCCCGCGGACAGCGAACTCGCCAAGGCCATCGCCGTCCTGGCCCGCGCCCAGCAAGACGCGGTCTGGCACCGTCAGCAAGCCGCCAATCAGCTCCGTTCGCTGCTGCGCGAGTTCTACCCGGCGGCGCTCAACGCGTTCATCACCGGCCGCAAGGGCGGTCTCGCTCATCCCGAAGCTCGTGCCATTCTGGCGCTCGCTCCTACCCCCACGGCCGCGGCGAAGCTCACCAAAGCACAGATCAGGGCGGCTCTGAAGCGCGGCGGCCGTCAGCGATACACGGAGGCCGAGACCAAGCGCCTTCAAGAGACGTTCCGGGCCGAGTACGCCCATCAGCCGCCGCTGATCGAGGAAGCCATGGGCAAGCAGATGCTTGTCCTGCTGCAGCAACTGGACGCTGCAGCCCAGGGCACCGAATCCCTTGCCGAAGCAGTGGAATCATCGTTTCGCCAGCATCCGGACGCCCAGCTGATCACAAGCTTTCCCGGCCTGGGCTACCTGCTCGGCGCCCGGATTCTCGCCGAGATCGGAGACGATCGCGACCGCTTCGCGGACGCACGTGCGCTGAAGGCATACGCCGGATCAGCCCCGATCACACGCGCATCCGGCAAGAAGCGGTACGTCGGACGTCGCTTCGTCAAGAACAACCGGCTCACCCACGCTGGCTACCTGTGGTCCTTCGCCGCCATCACCGTCTCACCCGGCGCCAATGCCCACTATCGCCGTCGGCGCGACCGCGGTGACTGGCACGCCTCCGCCCAACGCAACCTGTTCAACCGTATGTTGGGAATGCTCCATCACTGCCTACAACACCAGGTTCCCTACGATGAACACCGCGCGTTCGCCCCGCTCCTCGAAGCCGCTCCGGCTTGACTCTTAGCACCGTGAGATGTCTTTC
>NZ_BAABKB010000065.1:0-1776 GCF_039543605.1 Streptomyces siamensis
CCGCAACGACCTGGACCGCTACCGGCTGGTCATGGACGTCATCGACCGCGTCCCCGGCCTCGGGGTACGAGCCGCTGCGCTACGCCAGACGATGGCCGACGCGCGCACCCGCCACCACGCCTGGATCCGCGAGCACGGCACGGACCTGCCCGAAGTGGCCGACTGGACCTGGAGTTCCTGACCTCACGTCCCGGCCGTCTCCCGGGGGTCCAGGGTCTTGCGCTTGAGACTGAACCAGGTCGTCTTGCCCTCGTCGGTGGGCCGCACGCCCCAGGCATCGGCGAGGGCACGGACGAGCAGGAGGCCCCGCCCGGACTCCGCGTCCTCGGACGCGACGCGGGGCTGCGGCAGATGGGTGCTGCGGTCACTGATCTCGACGGTCAGCTCGGTGTCCGTGCGGCACACGTGCAGTCCGATCGGGCCCTGAGCGTGCTGCACCGCGTTGGTGAGGATCTCGGAGAGCAGCAGGCACGCGTCGTCCGTCCTGTCCTTGAGACCCCACGACTCCAGCGCGGCGCCCAGGAAGCCGCGCCCGGCCGGTACCGACTCCGGCCGGGCGGGCAGATCGGTCGTGGCCGTGGCCAGGGGCGCCGCGGGCAACTGGGTCAGCAGCAGCGTGACGTCGTCATGGCCGTCGGCGTCGGGCAGCAGGGTCGTCAGCACATGGTCGGCGGCGGCTTCCAGGTCGGGCGTGTCGCCCGCGAGTTTGTCCAGGGTCCGGATGAGCTCGGAGAGCTGGTCCTCGATGTCGCTGCCGGGCGTCTCGATCAGGCCGTCGGTGTAGAGGACGAGCGTGGCGCCCGGCGGGATCGTAGTGCTGCACTGTTCGTAGATCATGTCGCCGACGCCGAGCGGCGCGTTCACGGGGGCCGGAATCGTCCGGGCGCCCTGCCCCGGGACGGTGACGAGCACGGGCAGGTGGCCCGCGGAACAGATGATCACCTCTCCCGCGTCGGCGGCGATGATCAGGTAGCAGCAGGTGACGAGCTGATCGGGCACGCCCAGGTCGGCGACCACGGCGTCCAGGGCCTGCATGAGCTGTCGTGGCTGCATCCCGGTCTTGGCCAGCGCGTGCGCGGCGGACCGCAACTGGCCCATCACGGCGGCGGCCTCCAGGCCGCGCCCCATCACGTCACCGATCAGCACCCCGACCCGGCCCGCACCCAGCGGGATCAGGTCGAACCAGTCGCCGCCCACGCCCGCGCCCTGGGTGGCGGGCAGATAGCGGCTCGCCGTGACCAGCCCGGGTATGGCCGGCGGAGTCCCCATCAGGCTGCGCTGCAGGGTCAGCGCGATGTGGCGCTGCTGCTCGTACAGCTCTGTCAGTTCCGCCTCGGCGCGCTTGCGGTCGCTGATGTCGCGGACGATGGCGCACGCCCCGATGACCGTGCCCTCCGGCGCCCGGGTGGGCCACAGGGTCACGTCGACGTCGAGCAGGTCGCCGGTGCGCGTGACCCGCAGGGTCTCGAAGTGTTCGACCTTCTCGCCCAGGCACAGCCGGTCGAGGAGCGCACTGACCTCGTCGTACCGGTCGCCGGGCGCCAGCATCGACACATGCTGCCCGACCGCCTCGGCCGAGGTGTATCCGTACAGCCGGTGGGCCGCCGCGTTCCAGTAGGTGATGCGTCCGTCGAGGGTCTTGGCGAGGATCGCGTCCTGGGAGGACTCGACCAGCGCGGCCAGTTCGTTGATGCGTTCCTCGGCGGCCTTGCGTTCGCTGACGTCGCGGACGGCGGCGGAGACGAGGAGGCCGTCGGCTGTCTCCAGGGGGCTGAG
>NZ_BAABKB010000066.1:0-7344 GCF_039543605.1 Streptomyces siamensis
TCCTTGTTGATCGCCACGATCGTCTTCGAGGTCTGCATACCGGCACGGTGCTGGATCGCACCCGAGATGCCGGACGCGATGTACAGCTGCGGCGAGACCGACTTGCCGGTCTGGCCGACCTGGTTGGTGTGCGGGTACCAGCCGGCGTCCACCGCGGCACGCGAGGCGCCCACGGCCGCGCCGAGGGAGTCGGCGAGAGCCTCGATGATCGAGAAGTTCTCGGCACCGTTGACGCCACGGCCACCGGAGACCACGATCGCGGCCTCGGTCAGCTCCGGACGGCCCGTCGACTCACGCGGCGTGCGCGCGGTCACCTTCGTGCCCGTCGCCTTCTCCGAGAACGACACGATCAGCGCCTCGACCGCACCGGCCGCTGGAGCGACCTCCACGGCAGCGCTGTTCGGCTTCACCGTGATGACCGGAGTGCCCTTGACGACACGGGACTTGGTCGTGAACGAGGCGGCGAACACCGACTGGGTGGCCACCGGGCCCTCCTCGCCGGCCTCCAGGTCGACGGCGTCGGTGATGATGCCCGAACCGATCCGCAGCGCCAGCCGCGCCGCGATCTCCTTGCCCTCTGCGGAGGACGGGACCAGCACGGCGGCAGGCGAGACGGCCTCGACGGCAGCCTGCAGCGCGTCCACCTTCGGTACGACCAGGAAGTCGGCGTACTCGGACGCGTCGTGAGCAAGGACACGGGTCGCACCGTGCTCGGCCAGCGCGGCGGCCGCGCTCTCCGCACCGGCGCCCAGCACGACGGCGACCGGCTCGCCGATCCGACGGGCGAGTGTCAGCAGCTCAAGGGTGGGCTTGCGGACGGCACCGTCCACGTGGTCGACGTAGACAAGAACTTCAGCCATGGGAAAGCAACTCCTAGCGATTCAGACGAACTTCTGGCCCGCGAGGAACTCGGCGAGCTGCTTGCCGCCGTCGCCCTCGTCCTTGACGATCGTGCCCACCGTGCGAGCCGGACGCTGAGCCGCCGAGTCGACCTTGGTCCAGGCTCCGTCGAGTCCCACCTGATAGGCCTCGATGTCGAGGTCGGACAGGTCCCAGGACTCCACCGGCTTTTTTTTGGCCGCCATGATGCCCTTGAAGGAGGGGTACCGCGCCTCACCGGACCGGTCGGTCACGGACACCAGCGCGGGCAGGGAGGCCTCCACCTGCTCGGTGGCGGCATCGGTGTCCCGGCGTCCCTTGACCGTGCCGCCCTCGACCGACACCTCGGACAGCAGCGTGGCCTGCGGGACGCCCAGGCGCTCGGCCACCAGCGCGGGGACCACACCGGCGGTACCGTCCGTCGATGCCATGCCGGAGACCACCAGGTCGAAGCCGGCCTTCTCGATCGCCTTCGCCAGCACCAGCGACGTACCGATGAGGTCGGTGCCGTGCAGATCGTCGTCCTCGACGTGTACGGCCTTGTCGGCACCCATCGAAAGAGCCTTGCGGAGCGCGTCCTTGGCATCCTCCGGCCCCACGGTCAGCGCGATGACCTCCGCGTCGCCGTCGTAGTTCTCGGCGATCTGCAGCGCCTGCTCGACGGCGTACTCGTCCAGTTCCGACAGCAGGCCGTCCACGTCGTCACGGTCGACGGTCAGGTCGTCGGCGAAGTGCCGGTCGCCAGTGGCATCGGGCACGTACTTCACACAAACAACGATTTTCACCATGAGGGTGCGCTCCTGTTCTCCATGGCAGCCCTGGCCCGGGCCGCCTTCATGTCTTTCGCGCCTGCCATCAGGCGTCGAGGCCGCCGCGCTTGACGAGCTGGGCCGCGATCACGTTCTTCTGGATCTCGTTGGTGCCCTCGCCGACGATCATCAGCGGGGCGTCACGGAAGTACCGCTCGACATCGAACTCGGTCGAGTAGCCGTAACCGCCGTGGATTCGGACGGCGTTGAGGGCGATCTGCATGCCGGTCTCGGAGGCGAACAGCTTGGCCATGCCGGCCTCCATGTCCACCCGTCGGCCGGCTTCGGCCTCCCGGGCGGCGTACAGGGTGAGCTGGCGGGCGGCGGTCAGCGACGTGGCCATGTCGGCGAGGTAGTGGCCGATCGACTGGTGCTGCCAGATGGGCTTGCCGAAGGACTCGCGCTCCTGGGCATAGGCGAGCGAGTCCTCCAGCGCCGCCCGGCCGACGCCGAGCGCACGGGCCGCGACCTGAAGACGCCCGGTCTCCAGACCTTTCATCATCTGGGAGAAGCCCTTGCCCTCGACGCCGCCGAGCACCGCGTCCGCGGGCACTCGGTAGTCGTCGAACGCCAGCTCGCAGGTCTCCACGCCCTTGTAGCCCAGCTTGGGCAGGTCGCGGGAGACCGTGAGACCCGGCCCGTGTTCGGCGAGGAGGATCGAGATGCCCTGGTGCGCGGGGCTCGCGTCGGGGTCGGTCTTGCACATCAGCGCGATCAGCCCGGCGCGCCGGGAGTTGGTGATCCAGGTCTTGGACCCGTTGACCACGTAGCCTCCCCCACGCTCGGCTTCGCTCGCGCGGGAGGTGCCCCCATCGTCCTTGCGGGCGACGGTGCGCATGGCCTGGAGGTCGGAGCCGCCGCCGGGCTCGGTCAGGGCCATGGTGGCGCGCATCTCACCGGTGGCCATCTTCGGCAGGTAGCGGCGCTTCTGCTCCTCGGTGCCGAAGTGCACCAGCAGCTTGGCCACCACGGTGTGGCTGCCCATGGCACCGGCCAGGCTCATCCAGCCGCGGGAGAGTTCTTCGGTGACCAGGACGTAGCAGGGCATGGAGACGGGGTTGCCGCCGTACTCCTCGGGGACCGCCAGCCCATAGATGCCGAGCTTCTTCATCTGCTCGATCAGGGCCTCGGGGTAGGTGTTGGAGTGCTCCAGTTCCTGGACGACGGGCTTCACCTCCTTGTCGACGAATTCGCGTACGGTCTTGACGACGAACTGCTCGTCCTCGGAGAGGGCGTCCAGGGTGCTCACGGTGTACTCCTCGTCGTTCAGGTGGTTCAGGTCTTTCGGTGCCGAGGCGTGCTGTCAGATGACGCCGTCGGCCCTCAGTCCCTCGATCCGGGTTGCGGTAAGTCCCAGTTCGGCCAGGATCCGCTCGGTGTGTTCGCCGACGGCGGGCACGGGGTCCATGCGCGGGTCGACCCCGGCCAGGTCCGCCGGAGGTCGCAGGGCCGGCACCACGGCGCCGGGTATGGCCACTTCGTGCCAGCGGCCGCGCTCGGCGAGCACCGGATGGTCGATGAATTCGCGTACGTCGTTGACCCCGGCGTTCGCGATCCCCGCAGCGTCCAGCAGCTTCATGACCTCGTCGCTGCCGGACCGCAGGAACCGTTCCGCGATGATCACGTCGAGTTCGTTCCGGTGGGCGACCCGGTCCGATCCGATGGCGAACCGCGGATCGTTCACCAACTCCGGCCGCACCAGGACGCGTTCGCACAACGCCGCCCACTCGCGCTCGTTCTGGATGGAGAACAGCACCTGCTTGCCGTCGGCCGTCGCGTAGGCGCCGTACGGTGCGATGGTGGCGTGCTGGGTGCCCAGCCGTGGGGGCTGGGTGCCGCCGTGCCGTGTGTAGTACGCGGGCTGGCCCATCCACTCCGCCAGCGCCTCGAAGAGCGACACCTCCACGGCCCGCGCGACGCCGGTGGTCGCCCGTGTGTAGAGCGCGGTCAGGATGCCGGAGTAGGCGTACATGCCAGCGGCGATGTCGGCGACCGACACCCCGACCCGGGCGGTCTCCTCCGGCGTGCCGGTCAGCGAGACCAGGCCGGTCTGACACTGGATGAGCAGGTCGTAGGCCTTGCGGTCCGCCCACGGGCCGGTGGTGCCGTATCCGGAGACGGTGCACGGGATCAGTGACGTGTGCCGGCGCGTGAGGGATTCGGCGTCCAACCCCAGGCGGGCCGCCGCACCAGGAGCGAGGTTCTGTACGAACACCTCCGCCCGGCCCAGCAGTTGTTCCAGTATGTCCCGGCCGGCCGGGGACTTCAGGTCCAGCGTCACCGACTCCTTGGACCGGTTCAGCCAGACGAAATAGCTGGACTGGCCCTGCACCGTGGTGTCGTAACGGCGGGCGAAGTCGCCGCCCCCGGGCCGCTCCACCTTGATCACCCGGGCGCCGAGGTCGGCCAGTTGGCGGGTGGCGTACGGCGCCGCCACCGCCTGCTCGACACTCACGACGGTGACTCCGGAGAGCGGGAGTGCGGTCATGTTCGGGCCTCCAGGGACCTTCCAGGGCCTTGCGGGGAGCGTGCTGCGTGGAGGGCCTCGTCGTCGGCGGATCTCCCGTCGGGGTGATACGGCAGATCCGCCGACGCGGAGGACGGGTGCGGTGACGCCCTCCGGCCGCCCGATGCACCGTTGTGCAGCCGGTGCATTCCGGGATCCTCCCTGGTTCCGGCAGCAGTGCCATCATGGATGCTCATGGGGCCTCAGGTGAAATGCTGATTTTTGATAGCCCCATGCTCAGCGCAGATAGCACGGACGAGGCGAAGGAACGATGGACCTCAAACAGCTCAGAGCGCTCGTCACGGTGGCCGAGGCGGGCAGTGTCACGCGCGCGGCGGAACTGCTGCATCTGGTCCAGCCGGCCGTCACCCGGCAGATCCGCACCCTGGAGCAGGAGTTGGGCGTCACTCTGTTCGAGCGGACCCGGCAGGGAATGCAGCTCACGGCGGCCGGTACGACCATGGTGGAGCGCGCCCGGCGTGCCCTGAACGAGCTGGAGCGGGCCCGCGCGGAGATCCGGCCGACACCGGACGTGGTCAGCGGCATCGTGACCGTCGGCCTGCTCGACAGCGCCACCGACCTGCTGGCCGAACCCCTCGCGTCCGCCGTCATCCGTGACCACCCCGGCATCGAGCTGCGCCTGCTCACCGCGTACTCCGGCCACCTTCAGCAGTGGCTCGACGAGGGAGACCTGGATCTGACGCTGTTGTACAACCTCGCCGGTACGCCGTCACTCAACGTGGAACCGCTGGTGCGGGAGAGACTGTGGGCGGTCGCGCCGCCGTCCGCCGGGCTCCGGGCAGACGAGCCCGTCCCGCTGGAGCAGGCCGTGTCGCATCCGCTGGTGGTGCCCGCGTCCGGCCACGGACTGCGTACGGTGATCGACGCGGCCGTCGCGCAGGCCAAGGTGGAGATGAACCTGGTCGTCCAGACCAACTCCATGCTCGTGCAGAAACAGCTCGTGCGGGCAGGCCACGGCTGGACCATCCTGCCCGGCGTCGGCATCGCCGAGGACGTGGCGAACGGTTCGCTGAGCGCCGCGCCGCTGTGTGAACCCGAGGTGTGGCGCTCGATCGTGCTCGGCACCTCCCGGGCGGGGCGGGTCACGCCCGCGGCCGAGGTCGTGGCCAAGGAACTGTCCCGCCAGATCCACTCGGCCGTACGACAGGGCCGGTGGCCGTCCGCGGAGTTGCACGACAGGGGCGCGAGGAAGGGAGCGTGACGGCGCCCGTCCCACCGCGCGGCGCCCAGGCGGCGCATGTCCGTGGAGGCGGCCATACCGCCGAGGCATAGCGGCATCAGGGACTTCTATTACTCAAGACCACCCATCAGCGCGCATGATGATGAGCCTGCCGCCGCCCCGTCGGCGTCGCCACCGGGCCTGTCGCGCTTCGGCGACCTCCGCGGCCGATCGCACCGCCCTCGCCACTCGTTGAGGAGAAGCCATGCACAACGTCCAGAGCGGACTCGGCTCCTACGTGGAATCGTGGAGTCCTGGAGCGGTCGCCGAGGACGATGTCCTGTCCCCCGCCCCGGTGGCCGCTTTGTCGGCACTCCTCGACCAGTCGAAGCCGGTCGCTGTGGCCGGTGACGCGCTGCCCCCGCTGTGGCACTGGCTGTACTTCCTTCAGTGGCCGGCGCAGCAGGACCTGGGAGACGACGGACACCCCCGTCACGGGCACTTCCTGCCGCCCGTCCCCGACCGGCAGCGGATGTTCGCCGGAGGACGCTGCAAGATCGTCGAACCGCTGCGCGTCGGTGAGCCCGCTCAGCGCGTCAGCAGCGTGAGCACGGTCGCGACCAAGCAGGGCTCCACCGGGGAACTCCTCTTCGTCACCGTGCGCAGTGAGTACCTTCAGCACGGCACCACGCGGGTGGTCGAAGAACAGGACATCGTCTACCGGTCGGGGCGAAGCGCGGGGCAGCATCCGGCGGATCTCGACATCGCCGCGCGGCCGCACTCCGAGGACACCTGGCAGCTCCCGCTGCAGCCGGACCCGGCGCTGCTGTTCCGGTTCAGCGCCCTCACCGCGAACGCTCACCGCATCCACTACGACGCGCCGTACGCCGAGGGTGTGGAGGGCTACCCCGGCCTCGTCGTCCACGGCCCGCTCCTGGTGCTGACCATGCTCGAACTGGTACGCCGCAACGCTCCCACCCGCCCTGTCCGGTCCGTGTCCTACCGGCTGCGACGCCCCGCGTTCGCGGGCGAGCGCCTGCTGGCCGCCGGGGCGCCGACGGGCCGGAACGCCGCCCTGAGCATCGCGACGCATCGTGAACAGCGCCACGCCACCGCCGAGGTGACCTTCGCATGACCCTCTCCCGAAGCCGGCTCGAGACCGCCCGCAGCCTGCTGTTCGTCCCCGGCGACCGGCCGGACCGGTTCGCCAAGGCAGCCTCCGCCGGCGCGGACGCGGTCATCGTCGACCTCGAGGACGCCGTCGCCGCGCAGGACAAGGACTTGGCGCGCGACAACGTGGCCGCATGGCTCGGCGCGGGCAACAGCGCCGTGGTCAGGATCAATGCGCCGGGCACGGCGTGGAGCGACGCCGATCTCGAAGTGGCGGCCCGTTTCAGCGTCCCCGTCATGGTGCCCAAGTCCGAGGACCCCGCCGTACTGGCGCAGCTCTCCCGTCGTACGGCCCGCAAGTGCCCCCTGATCCCGCTGGTCGAGACGGCCGCCGGCGTGGAGCGGGCGCTCGCGCTGTGCGCCACGCCCGGCGCGGTCCGCCTGGCTTTCGGCAACGCCGACCTGTCCAGCCAGCTCGGCGTCGCCCATGACGACCACATGGCACTCGCGTACGCGCGCTCGAAACTGGTCTCGGCTTCGGCCGCCACAGGCCTGTGCCCCCCTGTCGACGGTGTCACCACCAGCGTGAAGGACTCGGACGCCCTCACCGCGGACATCGCGCACGCCCGCCGCCTGGGCTTCACCGGGAAGCTGTGCATCCACCCCGCCCAGGTCGCCGCCGTGACGGCCCAGTTCGCCCCTACCGAGCGCGAACTGCGGTGGGCACGTGCCGTGGTCGAGGCGGGCGAGTCGGTCACCGTGGTCGACGGACAGATGGTCGACAAGCCCGTGCTGGAACGCGCTCGGCGGATCCTGGCCGCCCGCGGTTGAGGTACGCGCGGCACCGGGCGACCCCCTCG
>NZ_BAABKB010000067.1:0-7865 GCF_039543605.1 Streptomyces siamensis
CTGCCGTGGTGGCAGGCCCGGCTCGTCCGGTACTGCCGAATGCCTCTTGCCTGCCGTCAGTTCCCGGCGATGGCGTCGGCGAGGTCGATCACGCCCTGTGCCGTCTTGGCGTGGGCGAGGTCGATGTGCTGCCCCTCGAAGGTGACCGCCGCGCTGCCGCCCGCCTCCGCCTCGTGGAAAGCGGCGATCATCCTGCGGTAGTGGTCCACCGTCTCGGGCGCGGGCGTGAAAACCTCGTTCGCCAGGGCCACGTGCGACGGGTGGATGAGGACGATGCCCCGGTAGCCGAGGCGGCGGTTGTCCTCGGCGAACCGCCGGAAACCGTCGAGGTCGGCGATGTCCTGCCAGACGCCGCCCACGGGGTGGTGCAGACCGGCGGCCCGGGCGGCGAGGATGATGCGGCTGCGCAGGTAGAGCGTCTCCAGGCCCTCCGGGGTGAACTCGAAGCCGAGCTCACGGCCGACATCGGCATTGGGGCCGGTCGCGCCGAGCAGGCTCACGACCCGCGGGCTGGCCGCCGCGATCTCCTCGCAGTGGGCCATCGAGACCGCGGTCTCGAAGCTGACGAGCAGACCGATCGAGCCGCGCTCGAGTCCCTCCCGTTCCTCGATGTGCGAGACCACCGCGTCGATGCGCACGATCTCCTCGGCGGTGAACACCTTGGGCAGGAACAGCCCGGCCAGACCGGCCGTCACGACCTGCTCCACATCGGCGCCGAACAGACCGCTGTCGACGCTGTTGGGGCGGACCCAGACGTCGGCGCGGACATCCTGGGCACGCAGCCGCCCGATCGTGTCGCGGACCGTCTTGCGGGCGTCGCTCTTGTCCGTGGCCGGCACCGAGTCCTCGAGGTCGAGGATCACGGCATCGGTACCCGCGGCGATCGCCTTCTCGGCCCACGTGGGCTTGTGGCCCGGCACGAACAGCATGGAACGGTACGGCTTCATCAGAAAATCTCCTCTACTCACCTGAACGAAAGACGGATCAGAAGCTCGGCTTGCGCCGCTCGCGGTGCGACGCGAGTCCCTCGCGCACCTCGGGTCCGCCGAAGCCGTAGAACTCCAGGGCGAGCGAGGCGTCGAAGATGGAACCGGCGACCTGCCGGTACCAGTTGTTCAGCGACTGCTTGGTCCAGCGGATCGCCGACGGGGCGCCCAGAGCCAGCTCGCGGGCGACCTCACGGGCGGTGGGCAGCAGCTCGCCCTCGTCCACGCACAGCGAGACCAGCCCGATCCGCTCCGCTTCCTCACCGGTCAGCGGACGGCACGTCATCAGGTAGTACTTGGCCTTCGCCATGCCGCACAGCAGTGGCCAGCAGATCGCCGCGTGGTCGCCGGCGGCGACGCCGAGCCGCGTGTGACCGTCGATGATCTTCGCGGTCCTGCTCACCACGGACACGTCGGCGAGCACACCGGCCACCAGTCCGGCTCCGACGGCGGGACCGTGCATCGCCGAGACGGTCGGCTTCGAGCAGTCGATGACGTTGTAGACCAGGTCCCGTGCCTCACGCATCGTGCGGGTACGGGTGTCGAAGTCGTTCGTCAGCTTCTCGACCAGGTCGAAGGACCCGCCGGCCGAGAATCCCTTGCCCTCGCCCCGCAGCAGCACCGCCTTCACCTCCGGGTCCGCGTCGAACTCACGCCAGATCTCGGCGAGGTCCGCGTGGGCGGCCTCGCTCACGGCGTTCAGCTTGGGAGCGTCGAGCACGAGCTCGATCACTCCGGCCTCGTCGGGCCCGTCCACGCGGAGGTTGGAGAAGCGTGCGTAGCGGCTCATGGTTGTTCCTTCCGATCGTGTGGTCCGGCATCCGGGCCGCGCCGGCCCCGGCTCTCATGCGCGGGACGCACGATCACGCTCCCGCCGCATGAGTTCCCGTCCGATGATGAGCTTCTGGATCTCGCTGGTGCCCTCGTAGAGCCGCAGCAGGCGCGCGTCCCGGTAGATGCGCTCCACCGCGACCTCCCGCATGTAGCCGCTGCCCCCGTGGACCTGGACGGCGAGGTCGGCGACCCGGCCGGCCGACTCGGTGCAGAACAGCTTGGCCGCGGAGGGCCCGAGCCTTCGGTCGGAGCCGTCGAGGTAGTGCCGCGCGGCGTCCCGGGCGAGTGCCTTGCTCGCCATGACGAGCGACTGCTGTTCGGCCAGCATGGCCTGGACCAGCTGCTGTTCCCCGGTCGGCACGCCGCCCTGCCGGTTCTGGGCGGAGTAGGCCACCGACTCGTCCAGGGCGCGCTCCGCCAGCCCCGTGGCCAGTGCCGAGATGTGCACCCGGCCGCGGGCGAGGACGGTCATGGCGGCCCGGAAGCCCGTCTCCACCTCGCCGCTGATCAGCGCCTCGTGGCCGACGTGGACCTGATCGAAGTAGACATCGGCGGTGGTGGCCCCTTCCTGGCCCATCTTGCGGTCCTTGGCGGCGACGGTCAGCCCCTTGCTGCCTGCCGGGACCAGGAACACCGCGATCTTGTTCTCGGCGTCGGTCCCCCGCACCTTGGCGAAGGTGACGAAGAGGTCGGCGAGCGGGGCGTTGGTGATGAACCTCTTCTGGCCGCTGATGGTCCATCCGTCGGCCGACCACGTGGCGGTGGTGCGCATGCCGGACGGGTCGGACCCCGCCTCCGGTTCGGTCAGGGCGAAGGAGGCGATGCACTCGCCCGCGGCCATCGGCTCCAGCCACCGCTTCTTCTGCTCGTCGGTGCCGAAGCCGGCGAGCACCTGGCCGGCGATGCCGTTGTTGGTCCCGAACAGCGAGCGGAAGGCCAGGGCCGTGTAGCCGAACTCGAAGGCCAGCTCGACGTCCTGGGTGATGACAAGCCCCAGCCCGCCGAACTCCTGCGGCAGCGCGTAGCCGAACAGGCCCATCGCCGCGGCCTTCTGGCGCAGGTCGTCCGGGATCGCGTCACCGTCCGCGATCTCACGTTCCCGGGGGACGACCTCCTCCCGGATGAACTCCCGTACCTGGGCATGGATCTGAGCGAAGTCGTCCGCACTGACCGTCTCTTCAACGGGTGTGGGCATTTTCCTTCCTTTCTGTGTTCGGGGCGGAGATGGGAACCGAGTCCGAGGCCGGCTGCGGGGCCTGTGCGCGTGCCCGGCCGAGAAACAGCCCCTCCGGGTCGTACGCACGCAGTTCCCCGACGTCGGCGGCCGTGACCGGGCGGAGCTCCTCGAGGTGCGGGCTGACGGACAGGTCCCAGCCGCACTGGTCGCGGACGTGGGCGATCCGTTCGGCCAGTGGCTCCGGTCCGGGCGCGATGTGCGTGAGGACGAGTTCCCCGTCCTGCATCGTCAGCGTGCCGAGGTCCGTCACGACGGCTCGCACCCGCCGGCCGGGGCTGGTGACGTAACCGCACTTGTCGATGAAACGGCGACGGCCCATCGTGCCGACGACCAGCACCTCGTCTGCGTTGGTGATGACGTCGTTGCCGCCGCCGGATCCGACCAGGTAGGGGCCGCCTTCGATCTTGGTCGTGTTGATGTTGCCGTGCCGGTCGATCTGGGCGGCGCCCACGCAGGCGATGGACCGGAAGAACGCGCCGTTGACCAGGTTCCCCAACACCTGCTCCGTATCGAGCAGCATGGACGAGGACGGGAAGTTGGAGAAGCTGAAGATGAACGGGTCGCCGGGGGTGGGGGTGTAGTCCCACAGCCCCAACTCTGCCGCGAGCGCCACCCGGTGGCCGGCCGCCTTGGCCTGTCCGACCCCGACCCAGGCGGCGAGGTTCGCCAGCCCCGCCCCCGCGAGCACGGTGTCCGCCGAGGTCTCGGCGATCCGCCGGTTCACGAGGTCGGCGAGCCACACGGCGGCCCGTTCGGCCGCGGTCGGCGGGCCGACGCGCTCGGCCCCGGCGGGCGGTGTCGGCGGCCCCTCCGCCCCCCGGACCAGTCCTTGGAGCCGTGCCGTGCCCAGCTTCGCCAGGTAGCTCTCGTGGTCGGCCGGTTCCAGGACCCACTCGCGCAGCCAGTCCTCGAAGTCCGGTCCCCTGCTGGCCTCGCGGGCGGCGACCCAGAAGGGGACGTCCTCCACATAGCCCCGTACGGGCAGCCGTGCTCCGGATGGTCCGGGGAAGACGCCACCGGGGTGCGCGCCGAACGGCGCCTCGACAATGCCCAGGACCCGATGGGCAGGAATGCGCACCAGGGACGACCAGGGCCGCAGGTCGTCCACGACCTTCTCGACCGTGGCGATCACTCCGCGCCGCGAGGCGAGTGCTCCCACCACACCTTCGAACATGGGTGGAGCGATCGCCAGGTTGCCCTGCCGGTCGGCCACCGCGGCGTGCACCAGTGTCACGTCCGGCACCAGCGGCGCGACCAGGCCGACCCGCCCGAAGGCGGTGTCGACCTCCTGGTAGGCCTCGTTCTCGGTCATCGACGAGTCGCGCACCGAGCCGGTCACGACCGCGGGGACGCCGGTGGCCGCGGCCCGCAGCCGCTGGATGAAGGTCAGGAAGGACCAGTTCTCGACCTCCACCGCTCCCGTGGCGTACGCCTCCTGGAACACCGGGTTGGGGGTGAAGACCGGGAAGGAGTCGCCGGAGTACACCGTGACCACCTTCTTCAGGCAGCCCGCACGGAAGAGCACGGCCCCCAGCGAGGACAGACTCGCCATGATCAGCGTGAAGTCGGCGGGCTTCTCCCAGTACTGACGGGCGAGTTCCCGCACCAGAGCGCTCCAGCGGCTGTGCCCCATCATGACGTGCACGGCGTCACCTGGGTGTACGTACCGGGAGATCGCTTCGTCCAGCCGGCAGAAGTCGACTGCCTGCGGCGCGGGTTCGGCGCCGGCGGGCGTCGCAGTGGTCGCCATGTCGAAACTCCCTCTTGCTCAGTCGCGAAGTTTAAATAAAATATATTTACCCATCGCCAGGGGCAATGAGACGCAGGTCACGCAAGCACTTGCCGCGACGCTCGGACCGGTCGACACGATCCGGCATCAACCGGGCCCAACCCTTGACAGCCCGCGGGAAAAATATTTTACATTCTTCATCAGCTGGCGACCGTCACAATGAAGCGAGGTCACCGATGCAGCACAAGCCGCTCAACGGCATCCGGATCCTGGAGCTTGGGGGATACATCTCGGCACCCTACGCCAGCTCGCTGATGTGCGCGCTGGGCGCCGAGGTGGTGAAGGTCGAGAGGCCTGGCACCGGCGAGGACTTCCGGCGCCACAAGAACGACCGCAGCCCGTACTTCATCCAGTACAACGCCGGGAAGCGCAGCCTCGCGGTGGACCTCAAGAAGCCCGAGGGCGTGGCGCTCGTGAAGGCCCTGGTCCCCCGCTTCGACGTGGTGCTGGAGAACCTGCGCGCGGGCAAGCTCGCCTCTCTGGGACTGGGCCAGACGGAATGCGCGGCACTCCGACCCGATCTGGTGTACGCGTCCGTCACCGGCTTCGGGAACGGCGGCCCGTTCGCCCAGCGTCCCGCCTACGACACCATGGGCCAGTCGGTCGGCGGGCTGTACTCCCTTCTCGGCGACGCCGGTACCCCCCAGCTGACCGGCACCATCCTCGCGGACCTGGTCACCGGCCTGTCCACCGCCACCGGTGTGCTCGCGGCGCTGATCGGCCGCGCCTCCTCCGGAGCCGGGCAGCACGTGGAGACCTCGATCATGGAGGCGGTCAGCACCATCACCGCCGACGCCGTCAGCCAGTACTTCGACGACGGGCACCAGGACCCCACCCGGCAGAGCCGTCACCCGCAGGCGCAGAATTTCTGCCTCAAGTCCGCCACCGGGGAGGACTTCGCGATACACCTGTCGTCGCAGCAGAAGTTCTGGCACTGCCTGGTCGAAGCGCTCGACCGGCGTGATCTGGCGGACGACCCCCGGTTCGCCACGTACCCGGACCGTGAACGCAACTACTTCGAGCTGGTCGAGATCGTGGAGGCGGAGTTCCTCACCAGGCCGGCGCGCGAGTGGGAGAAGCGGCTGACCGAGGCGGACGTCCCCTTCGCTCCGGTGCTCACCGTCTCCGGGTACATCAACCACCCGCAGACCGAATGGCTCGAGCTCGTCGAGCCGGAGCACAACGGCGTCTCCCTGCTCCGGCCGCCGTGGCGGTTCGGGGGTTCCCGTCCCGAGCGCGAAGGCGTCGCACCGCGGGTCGGCCAGCACACACGCGAGATAGCCGGCGAGGTGTACGACGACTCGCGCATCGACGAGCTGGTCGCCGCCGGGGTCCTGTTCACCGACTCCTGAACGAGTCACCCATCGGCGTCCGATCGCGAGGCTCAGCCCCGCAGGGGCTCGCTCAGAACGTACTGGGCGGATCAGAAACGCGCTGCCCGGTTTCCGGCTTCGCACCCGTCTCCGTGGCTGTCGTCGACTCGGACCTGGCGTCCGTAGCGGCTTCGTCGAGGTCGCACCGCGCACTGCGAGCTTCGTGACCCATTCGATCCAGCGCGGTCGCATCGGCAGTGGCGGCGGCCGGGCTCAGGAACAAACCCCGGCGGCCATCGGGCCGCCGGGGTTGCCGTGATCGCCTACCGTACGGGCGTTGACTCCGGTTCGTGGATGTCGGGCGAGAACGTCGCCCACGGCTCGTCAGCTCTGGAAGTCGGTCGAGACGGAAAGGTCGCGCCACTTCTCGGCGTTGACGCGTAGCGTTTCGGCCCGATTGGTTACGATCTCGTACGCGTCAGGCCCTGCGGCAAAACGCACCGGCGGCTCATCGGCCGCGGCCAGAGCGACAACCGCCTTGCCGAACTTCACCGGATCACCGGTCTGGTTGTGGTTCGCCGCGTCATAGCCGGCCTTTTGCGCGGCCGAGTAGTCAGCGTAATCCGACACCTCCACGTCGCCGTAGGAGGCCGAGCTCGGATCGAGGAAGTCCGTACGGAAGAATCCCGGCTCGACGAGGGTGACCTTGATGCCGAACTGGGCGACTTCCAGGCCGAGGGTCTCCGCCCAGCCCTCGAGCGCGAATTTGGTCGCCGTGTAGGCGGACGCGCCTTCGAAGCCCATCAGTCCGGCGATGGACGACACCGTGAAGACATGGCCCGACCGCTGCTCTCGCATCACCGGCAGAACCGCCCGCGTCACAGCCATCGTCCCGAATACGTTCGTCGCGAATTGCCGCTCCATCGCGGTCGCGGAAATCTCCTCGAATGCACCGAGCTGACCATATCCGGCGTTGTTGACGAGAATGTCGATGCGGCCGAAACGCTCCACGGCCTGGTCGACGCCGGCCTGGACCGCGGCATGATCGGTGACGTCCAGCTCCAACGTGAACAGGCGATCACCGAATCCGGACAGCGCCGCACTGACCTGCTCCGGCTTGCGGGCTGCGGCAACCACACGGTCTCCGGACTCAAGTGCTGCCCGAGCAACCTCAAGACCAAGTCCGCGACTGGCGCCTGTAATGAACCATGCTTTCATCTGACTTTCTCCCATTGATTTCTTACACAGAAGCCGCTCAGCAGCACCTTGCCCCGCCTCTTCGGATACCGGCGTGCGTCACAGGATCAGGTCACCGCCGCCGAAGTCCACCGCCGCGGGCACTGTGAGGCGTGCAAAGATCGGCATCTTGCTACGTTCCTGCATGTCACATGCATGCTAGAGCCCTCTCACATCAATGTAAGAGGGCTCTAGCATGGAGTCAAACGAGGGAGATGAAGAGTGATGCGAGACTCCGCCCCGGGTGCCCGCCCCTATCACCACGGCGATCTGCGTGCGGCACTGGTGCAGGAGGCGATGAGCCTGCTGGCGGCGGACGGCCTCGCCGGGTTCTCGGTCGCCAAGCTCGCGCGCCGCCTGGGAGTCAGCTCGGCATCTCCGTACCGTCACTTCCCGGACCGGGAGAGCCTGCTCGCCGCGGTCGCCGCACGGATCGCCGACGAGCTCGCGGAGCGCATCCAGAATGCGGC
>NZ_BAABKB010000068.1:0-9164 GCF_039543605.1 Streptomyces siamensis
CTCGCAGCCGCCACCGTGACCATGACCGGCGTCGCCGTCACCGGCACCGCCTCGGCAGCCACCCTGCCCGCGGCTCAGCACAACGCTCACCCCACCACCGCCGTCGCCACCGTGGCCCAGCACGCCAACCTCTCCCGGATCGGCCAGGGCTGGTCCCTCTCGGACGGGCAGCGTGAATGGCACGGCGAGCGGGACGCTTCGGGTTACTCGTACTGGCGCTCCGACGACAAGGGCCGGCAGCTCCGCTACGACGGCCACCGCGTCTACCACCTGAACCAGGGACAGTGGGTCGCCGTCGCCCAGGCCGACGAGCGCGCCTACGCCTTCGACCGGTGGAGCTTCGACCAGCTCTGGACCGTCCGCGTCATCGAGGACCCCCGCGGCCTCTGAGCAGGATCCGCTCCAAAGAACACCCGGACAGAGAACATGATGAAGCAGTCGATCCGTACCCTCAGGACCCTTCGCCGCCGTCGTCCGGTGACGGACTTCGGTGCCGGCCGGCACCGTGGGCAGCCTGCCGCCGAGCGCCCGTCCGCCCTGGACGCGCCCGCAAGCGGCCGCCACCGCCGCTCCGAGGGCCTCGCTCTTCCCGCGTCCGCCTGACGCCCTCGTACGAGCCGGGCCGCGACGCCGACGAAGCGATAAGCCCCCCACTGCGCACACACGGTGCCGCCAAGCACCGATGCCCCCGACGCGCCACGGCAGTGGCCGGACCTGTGTGAACAACACCGCCGCCCGCGAACCGAGTGACACGGACACACCACCGTGCGGCCGACCGGCACCCCGTCGAACCTCACGCCCCCGAAGGGCGCGCCTGCGCCTCCTCTCCGCAGCAGGAACTACCCCGGGCAGCGGCCACCCGGCCGGCTCCGCCATGAACCACACCGCGGCACCGATGATCGCGGCCACCCTCTGCAGCAGGCGGGCATCATCACGTCGCCGCTCGCGCCGATGAGGGCCGTGAGCACCGCGGCGTCGCAGCGCCGAAGAGCGAGAGCCGTAGCGGACGTGGGTGGGCAAGCGAGCCAGGAGAACCGACGGCATCGCCGCGGTGAGGCAGGCCGGGAGCAGACCCGGCGCCCATGCCGAGCGCGATGGCAAGCGGGCCGCCCCCGTGAATCAGCAGCGGCGCGGGAACGGACAGGAACAAGAAGCCCGCGCAGCCGGCGACGCCGCCGGAAGAGACGACACGGTCCGACAGCGCGCCGCCGAACGGCTACACGCTCGTCATCAGCGCCATCGCACCGAGCACGACCAGCAGGCCGCGGGTCTCGTCGTAGTGGAGCTCACTCATCAGATGGCCCGGCGTGCAGGACAGCAGCATGCAGTCCGTGACGTCGACGATCAGGACGAGGCGTGCACAGCGGCGGCGCCTTCCACTGCCCCGTGACCATGTCGCGCAGCGGCACCTTCGGCCGCTCGCGCTCCTGACGCGCGGCCTTCCTCCGGCTCGGTGGCAAACGCGGGGGTCTGCCCGGGCTTCGCCCGCAGGCAGAGGCCGATGATGCGATCGGGCCCGCGACCGGGAACGGGAGGCGCCCCTACCTGGGTCAGGAGCTGAGATCTCCACCATCTCCTCGCGCATTCCCGCTGCGAGGTGCTGCTCACCGCCGACCGGGTCGGTACCACCGATCTGACCTCGGTGATCGCCGGGCCGATACCGGAGGTCTCCAACGCCGACCGGCCGGGCCTGCACTCGGCGACCTACACCGCACTGCGCGAGCTCGTCGTGATCGGCCGGGTGGCCCTCGAGCGCACGCTCCTTCACCGACCTGGGAGCAGACACGGCGGACCGTGGCGGACCGACATCCACAACCGGGGACTCCGCTCCGGTGCTCTGCCCCTCCGGCTCGACGACCCGGTCCGAGGCGGTCCGCCTCGCGCAGCGGGCAGCGATCGGTCACGCCACGAGGTCGCCGCCCGGATGGGCGTCCGACACGACGACCGCGTTTTGCTCCCGGTTCCGTTGTCCTGGAGCTACGGCGGTGCCAACGCTCTGATGGTCGCTCCGGTGACCGGGAGCCCGGTTGTGCTGCAGAAGACCTTCGACGCCGCGGGCGCGCTCGCCCGGGTCGCCCGACGCCGGTGCACCGTCCTGTACACCCTGCCGTCGATCACCCGCGCTCTCGTCGCGGAGCCGACGTTCTCCCGCGACGCCGTCACCACCCTGCCCCGTGGGATGATCATCGGGCCGCCGCCGGACGTGCGGGCGGCCGCGATCGAGTTCGGCGTCGCGGAAATCTGCAACGCCTACGGCTCGACGGAGTTGTACGGCGGGGCAACGGTGATCGCGACCCGGTCGCCCGGCAGGGCGGTGCCCTGCCGGGCGCACCCGGCGGACCGGGCCGAGCGAACGGGTCCGCCCGGTTCGCCGCAGCGAGCATCGCGACCACCTGATCGCCGGCCGCGCCCCAGGTCTCCGCGCCGGCGTCGCGAAGACCACCGGTGCCCTGAGCACGACCGCCAAACGCGCCGGTGGGACGGCTCGTTCCTAGACGGCCGTGAGCACGATCTTGCCCCGGATGTGTCCCCGGGCCACGCGCTCGTGCGCCGCCCGGGCGTCCGCGAGCGGGAACGTGCTGTCGATCGCGACGCGGATCTTCCCCGCGTCGGCCAGGCTCTGCAGTTCGGCGAGCTGCGCGCCGCTCGAGCGGACCGTCACGGCCGTGACGGTGACACCCAGCTTCGCGTTCTCCTCGTCGTCGAACTGGCCGAAGTACACCGGGTAGAGGGACCCGCCGCGCTTGAGGGTGCGCAAGAAGCGCCTGCTGTCGGGGCCCCCGACGGCGTCCAGGACCAGGTCGACGTCACGAACGGCCTCCTCGGGCCGCTCCTTGGTGTAGTCGATGAACTCGTCGGCGCCGAGCTCGCGCAGGAACGTCTCGTGGGCGCCGGAGGCCACGGCGATGACGCGGGCCCCCTTCCACTTGGCCAGCTGGAGGGCGAGGTGGCCCACGCCACCGGCAGCGCCGTTGATGAGCACCGTGCTCCGGCCGTCGAGTGCCATCGGGCGGTGCTGGGCCTCCTGGAACGGCGAGGGATGATCGTGCCCGAGCTCGATCAGGAACTGCCATGCCGTCAGTCCCGACATAACCAGGGCGGCGGCGTGCACGTGGTCGATGCCGGTCAGCTTGCGGGCGAGGTCGGACGCCGGCGCGGTGACGTACTCGGCGTACGCGCCGCTCTGGAGCAGGGTGGGGAAGCGCAGAAGGCCGATCACCTCGTCTCCGACCGCGAAGCCGTTGACGTCGGCGGCGACGGCTTCCACGACGCCCGAGACGTCGGTCCCCGGAATCAGGGGGAGCTGGAACTCGGGCCTCATCTCGGGGGGTATGCCGGGCATCCCTTCGCGCGCATACCGGTCAGGAGGGTTGATGCCGATCGCGTGCACACGCACGAGCACCTCACCCGGCCCCGGCACGGGAACCGGCACCTCCTCGTGACGCAGCACCTCAGGGCCGCCGAACTCGTGCAGCCGGATCGCTTTCATGGTCTGTTCTGGCACAGCGTTCTTCCTGCGTCTCTCGCGGGGCAAATGAAGTGAACCAGCGGACCGTTTTTCCGGACCACTGATCCGAATATATGGACCACTGATCCGGATAGTCAAGGGGGGCGGATGCGGGCCGATGCCGGGACGGACCGCGCCCCCTGCCCGCCACAGCGGGCACCGCCCTCGGCGAGCAGGACGCCGAGGTGTCACGGTGCGACATCGCGCACGGGACCGACGCCGGGCTCACAAGACCGCTCCAACTCGGCACGCCTGGGCGCCACTTCGAAGGCCCGAGGCCCGGCGCGAGCGGGATTCCGGCAACCGCGAGGAGCGCCGGGCCGGACGGGGAACGCCGCCCTCGGGCCTGCAGGCGAGACCGTCTCGCCCGCGGACCGGCGAGCCGGGCCGCGCGCCCGGCGGGAGCGGTCCGAGGCCGCGTCCACCGAGCAGCCAAAGGCGCCGGCGTCGAGCCGCACGCTCTGCGGGGGCGGACCGCGACCGCCGTCAAGCGGCCGACGGCGGCGCGCACGAACAGTTCGAGACCCAGGGCGCTCTGCCCGCTCCCCGTCCCCCGCTTCCCGCCGGCCCCGGGTCGGCTCGGCAGCCACCGCGAGCCGACGGGGCCCCGACGAGGCGATCGGCACATGGTGCGAGCGGGCATTGATCGCCGAGCCGAGCGAAGCGTCGCGGACAGTGCAGAGAGATCGGTGCCATCCATACCGCTCCGCGCCATGACCGCGGCCCGGGCGCGGGCGAGGGGCCGCGCACCGGCCGCGCGCACCGTGACGCACGAAGCGTGGAGTGCGGACTCGGCGTCCTCGACGGCGCCCCGCGCGCCAGGAAGCGGCGCACAGCGCCGCGAGCTCGGCCTGCGCCCTGCGCGCGATGTCGCGCGGGGAGGCGTCGACGCCCCGCTCCCGTATCGGCCCGCATCCCCCTCTTGACTATTCGGATCGGTGGTCCATATATTCGGATCAGTGGTCCGGAAAAACGGACCATTGGTTCAGGTCGGACCGTGGCGGATCGCCCACTCCCCCTTCGGCGTCACGCCGTCCGCCGCAGCCGCCGGAGGCAACGAGACCCCGGCCGCGACCACCACCTGTTGAACCGGTGACGCATTGGGCGTAATCCACCGACGTCAAGAAACAAGGACACCCCCCATGGAACTGAAGCTCGAAATGATCGTGCTGCCCGTCTCCGACACCGGCCGCGCCAAGGCCTTCTACGAGAAGGCCGGCTTCCGCCTGGACGTCGACTACGAGGCCGGCAAGGACGTCCGGGTGGTGCACTTCACGCCGCCCGGCTCCGAGTGCTCGATCATCTTCGGCGAGGGGATGACCCCCATCACGCCCGGCTCCCTCCAGGGCCTGTACCTCATCGTCTCCGACATCGAGGAGGCCCGGGCGGAGCTCACCGGCCGCGGCATCGAGGTCAGCGAGATCTTCCACGACGCGGGCGGCCTCTTCCACGGCCACGAGGGCGGGGACGTCACGCACCGCCGCCCCGGCCAGGAGCGGCTGGCCGGCCCGCACCCCGAGCGCGCCTCCTACGCCTCCTTCGCGACCTTCAGCGACCCGGACGGCAACGGCTGGGTCCTCCAGGAGATCACCCAGCGCCTCCCCGGCCGCTGACCACCCCGCAAGCCACCGTCCAAGGGCCGCAACGAGCCGTGCCCGGCCCGGACGGCAGCCCGTCCGGACCAAGCACCTTCGCGGTCCGGACCGAAGACCGGCACCGGACCACCGGGCGAGCGCACGGGTGGGTGCTCTGCGCCGCCCGGCGGTCCGGCTGCCGCGGGGCCCGCGCCGGCCGAGCGGCCGCCCCGTCCCGCAACTGCCCCTCGGCCCCGTGCGGTGCGGCGGCCCCGGCGCCGCCCGGCCGCGGGGAACGGCGAACGCGGCCGCCGGAGAGTCCCGCGCCGGGCACGCAAGCAATGAGGAACGAAACAGTGAGGAACACAGCAGTGACGAACGAGACGACCCGCACCTACGACGTGATCGTCATCGGCGCAGGGCCGGTCGGCGAGAACGTGGCCGAACGCGCCCGCGCCGCCGGACTCAGCACCGTGATCATCGAGCGCGAACTCATCGGCGGCGAATGCTCGTTCTGGGCCTGCGACCCGAGCAAGGCGCTGCTGCGGCCGGTGGTGGCCCGGGCCGACGCGAGCCGCGTACCCGGACTCGACCCGGCCGTCGCCGGCCCGCTGGACGTCGACGCGGTCCTCGCGCACCGCGACAAGATGTCCTCGTACTGGAAGGACGAGGACCAGGTCGACTGGCTGAACTCGGCCGGCGTCGACCTCATACGCGGCCACGGCCGCCTCACCGGCCCCAAAAAGGTGGCCGTGCAGACCGCGGAGGGCGACACCATCAACCTGACCGCCCGGCACGCCGTCGCCGTCTCCACCGGTACCCGCGCCGCCCTGCCCCCCATCCCCGGATACGACACCGTCCGTCCCTGGACCAGCCGCGAGGCCACCACCGCCACCAAGGCGCCCGGCCGCCTCGCCATCGTCGGCGGCGGCGTCGTCGCCGTCGAGATGGCCACCGCCTGGCAGGCCCTCGGCTCCCAGGTCACCATGCTCGTCCTCGAGAACGGGCTCCTGGAGCGGATGGAGCCGTTCGCCGGGGACCTGGTCACCGAGGGGCTGCGCGAAGCCGGCGTCGACATCCGCTTCAACACCACCGCCACCTTCATGACCCGCGAGGACGGCGAGGTGCGGATCACGCTGTCCGACGGCAGCGAACTGGCCGCGGACGAGATCCTGCTGGCCACCGGCCGCGCCCCGCAGACCCGCGACGTCGGCCTGCAGAGCGTCGGACTGACCCCCGGCGACTGGCTCACCGTCGACGACACCTTCCAGGTGACCGGCGTCGACGGCGGCTGGCTCTACGCCGTCGGCGACGTCAACCGCCGCGCCCTGATGACGCATCAGGGCAAATACCAGGCCCGCATCGCCGGCGCCGTCATCGGCGCCCGCGCCAACAACGAGCCCGTCGACACCGCCCCCTGGGGCGCACACGTCGCCACCGCCGACCACTCGGCCGTCCCCCAGGTCGTCTTCACCACCCCCGAGGTCGCCTCCGTCGGCCTGACCAGCCGCGAGATCGAACACAGCGGGCGCCGCATCAAGGTGGTCGACTACGACCTCGCCCAGATCGCCGGCGCCCACCAGTACGGCGAGGACTACCGCGGCCACGCCCGCATGCTCATCGACACCGACCAGGGCACCGTCGCCGGTATCACTTTCGCCGGCCCCGGCGTCGGAGAACTCGTCCACTCCGCCACCATCGCCGTCTCCGGCGAAGTCCCCCTCAACCGGCTCTGGCACGCCGTCCCCGCCTTCCCCACCCTCGGCGAGATCTGGCTGCGACTGCTGGAGACCCACCGCGGCTGAACACGCCCCCGCCGGCATGCGGGGCAGCCCTGGCCCGCGCCCGGCAACCCGGCCGTCCGCGGGCAAGGAACGAACCTCCAACGCCCCGCCCTCCCCAGGCAATAGCCAGACCCTCCATCACCCTCTCGGGGCACAGCCAGACCCTGTGCCACAGGGCGCAGACCCAGGAAAATGATCATGAATCACACGTTTGCACGACGGGCCGCCAGCATGGCCGCCACTGCCGCTGTCGCAGCAGCCACCCTGCTGGCAGTAGGCGGCACCGCATCGGCGACGTCCGACCCGTCCGCCGACCGCACTGCGGCCGCATCCCACTCCTTTGGCACCGCCGTCCCCTACGGCGACAATCGCGGGGGCGACCGCGACCGCGACCGCGAGGGCAGCGACCGCTACGGCTACGACAGCCACCACAAGAAAGAGCGGAACGCCAACGAGTGGCGCCGGCGCCACTCCTACGACGGCCACCGCAAGTGGGAGCGCAACGGCACCAAGTGGCACCACAACAACAACGGCCAGGGGCACTCCTACGACAGCCACCGGTTCCACCGCTGGAACGCCGACAAGCGGGTCACCGTGGGTGCCAAGGCACACGGGCTCAACGACCACACCTCCCGCTGACCGTCGGACATCTGCGCATGTGCCCGGACACACGCGGGCGCCGACGTCGCAGGGTGCGGGTGCACCGCTGCCGGCTGCAGTGGCACCCGTCAACCCGTGAACCTACAGCTGGAATCATGAGCAGTTGCATCGATCAATCGCTTCCTACCGAGCTCACCCTCACGCCGGACCAGCGGGTGACGGTGGCGACCCGCCTCCTGTACGGACCGCACGACCCCTATGCCGTGCACATCGTCTTCTATGCCGATACCGACGAACCGGTCACCTGGGCGTTCGACCGCGATCTCCTGGCGCAGGGCATACTCCGGCCGAGCGGAGAAGGGGACGTGCGGCTTTGGCCCACCCGCACAGGGCCGGATGCCGTGCTGAATCTCGCCCTGTCCCGCCCGCACGGGGCCGCCCACCTCACCGCCTCCCTCCCCGTGGTGACGCAGTGGCTGGAGCGCACCTACCACCTGGTGCCGTCCGGGCGTGAGGGCGACGGCATCGACCTGAATGCCGAGCTGTCCCGGCTGCTGCAGGGGACGGCCTGATGAAAAGACGTCCGGAATGACACGCGCCTCGCCGCCCGCTGCCCGCGCAGCGAACTGTCCGGAGGGTCATCCTCCGGCGCGCCGCGGGCAAGCACCCTCACCTGCACTCGGACGGACCGTCACCGTCTCGGCAGAAGCCTCGGCCGCAGCGCACTTTGCGTCGAGTGACGCATCAGCACAGGCGGTGGTGCCGGCCGCAGGGGGAGGCTCGCCCCTGCCTGCCCCGCACGATACTCTTATCCGGATCAGTGATCCATGTATTCGGACCGCTGACCCGAATACATGGACCACCGATCCGAACAGTCAAGGGGCACAGATGCGGGCCGATGCCAGGAAGAACCGCGACCACCTGCTCGCCGTAGCGGGCGCCGCCATCAGCGAGCAGGGCGTCGACGTGTCCCTGCGCGACATCGCACGCAGGGCCGACGTCGGGCTCGCCACGCTGCTGCGTCACTTCCCCACGCGCGAGGCGCTGCTCGATGCCCTGCTCCACACGAGCTTCGGCGAGCTGACCGCCAAGGCGGACGCGCTCGAGACGGACGACTCGCCCGGCGATGCTCTGGTGTCGTGGCTGCGCGACTGCGTCGGCTGGACCACCGAGTACCGGGGCGCGGTCGTGCTGATGGCGGCGGCCATCGCGGATCCCGATTCCGCGCTCCACGTTTCCTGCGTCACCCTGCGCGCGGCCGGTGCGCGGCTCCTGGCCCGTGCCCAGGCCGCGGGTGTGGCGCGGACCGACATCGACGGTGACGACGTGTTCGCGCTGGTGGAGGCGCTCGCCTGGCTCGGCGACCAGCGCTCGCTCGCGCCCCGCGCCGACCGCATCTTCGACGTGGTCGCCAGCGCGCTCCTGACGAGCACGGCGAGCAGCGACGCCGAAGCGGGCACCCGCAGCTGACATCGTCCCGCGCGCGGACCGGCGAACGCGCCCCGCACGCCCAGCAAGAGCGGACCGGCGCCGAGTCCGCCATGGCGGCCGAGGCCAGGGGCGTCGAGCCGCGCGGTACCCGGGAGCGGATGGCGACCACCGGGAAGCGGCCGCCGAAGGCGAGGGCGCGCCGTCCGGCACGACGTCATCCACGTGCGCTGCCGGGATGAGCCGCCTGGCATGACCGCCCGTCAACAG
>NZ_BAABKB010000069.1:0-9568 GCF_039543605.1 Streptomyces siamensis
ACGATTCCGCAGGCGGCGATCGCGATGCACTCGGACCACGTGCGTGAGTTCTTCCGGATTCCGCAGGACCGGCTGATCGTGTGCGCGGTCTCCTTCGGCTACGCCGACACCGAGCATCCGGTCAACCGGTTCCGCACCACTCGGGCGGACGTCGAGGACACGGTCATCGTCGTCGACCACTGACCGTTCACCGCTGACCGCTGACCGCTGACCGCTGACCGCTGACCGCTGACCGCTGACCGCTGATCACGACTCCCGACGACCCGGCGGAGCCCTTTACGAAAGACGTGCCGGAGGGCAGGGGCATTCATCCGAACCCTGCGCGGCCGCGTTGGCCGCCAGGCGGCGAAGTCCCTGTTCCGAGGGACTGCCAGGCTGCGCGGTCCAGACCACGATGTGCTGGTCGGGGGCCGTGGAACTGGTCAGAGTGTCCCAGTCCAGGACGAGGGTGCCGGCCACCGGGTGGTGGAACACCTTGTTCCCCGTGCCCTGCACAGCGACCTCGCGCGCCTGCCACCAGCGCTGGAAGTCGGCGTGCGGGTCCATTCGCGCAAGGAGGTCGCGCAGGCGAGGGTCGTCCGGGTGGCGTGCGGTGTGCATGCGCAGGTAGGCCACGCAGGCGCGGGCGCCGGCGTGCCAGTCGTCGTACAGGGCGCGCAGCGCGGGGTCGTTGAAGAGCAGCCAGACGTAGTTGCGGTCCTCGGCCGGGACCTGCCCGAAGTCGATGAGCAGGGTTGCGGCCAGCCGGTTCCAGGCAAGGACGTCCATCGTGTCGGACAGCACGAGGGCGGGAGATTCCGTCAGCTGTGCAAGCAGCCTGCGGGTGTGTGGTGCGACGGCTCTGCGCGACGGGGCAGGCGGTTCGTCCGGCGGGCGGCCGGCGAGGTCGAAGAGGTAGGCGCGCTGGTCGTCGTTGAGGCGCAGGGCCCGGGCGAGCGCCTGCAGGACGGGAACGGACGCCTGCATGCGCCCCTGCTCGACCCGCGTGTAGTAGTCGGTGCTGATGGACGCCAGCTTCGCGACCTCCTCGCGGCGCAGGCCCGCCACCTTGCGCGGGGTCACGGTGTCAGGCAGGCCCACCTGGAAGGGATCGAGCTCGGCCCGGCGCGCCTTCAGGAAGGTGCCCAGTTCTTTCCGGTCGTCGGTGCCGGTATTCATGGTTCCAGTGTGGCAGCGGCCCGCGTGGATCGCGCTGTACCCCGTCTTTATGCAACTCGGGTGGGAGGGAGATTTTTGTCCCTGGACGAGTCCCTCCCGGGATGGGGGTCTCCCCTGGTGGATGCGTGTAGTGCGTGCCAGAGTGCTGGATATGACCCGGAGTGCATCCCGGAGAGTAGGCAGGTTCAACGAGAACCTCTTCACATAGGCCCCACTGTGTGAGGTTCCCCCGGGCATCCGGCCACCGGATATCGAATCCGGGACGGAATTCCGTCAGTCGTGATGTTGTTGCCGTCGACACATGAATACCCCTGTCGTGGTCGAGAGGGGATATCCAGTGAATTCAGCGGCGAAAGCCGAGAGTGTCATGACCACCATCAACCGCGTGCTCGTCGTCGGTGCCACCGGCCGCACCGGGCGGCACGTCGTCGCACGGGCGGCTGCGCACGGCCCGACGCCCGTCGCACTCGCCCGCTCCGAACCGCACGCACGCGAAGCACCGCCCCCGGTCACCGAGATCGTGACCGGCGACCTCACCTCACCGGAAACCCTCACGGAAGCCGTCCGCGACATCGACGCGGTGATCTTCGTCCACGGCTCCGACGACGACTCCCGTTCCGACTCCTTCGAGCGCGTCGACTACGGCGGCGTCGTGGGCGTCCTGCGCGCGCTCGGCGACCGCCGCCCCCGGACCGTCCTCATGACGACGTTCTACATCACCCACCGCGACCACTTCTTCAACGACAGCGGCCACGCCCTGGACTGGAAACGCCGCTCCGAACGCCTCGTGCGCCTCAGTGGAGCTCCGTACACGATCGTGCGCCCCGGATGGCTCGACGCGGGCAAGAAGGGGGCGCACCTGCGCATCGAGCAGGGCGACACCGTCGAGGGCGACATGAGCCGTGAAGCCCTCGGTCTCCTGCTCGTCGAGGCCTTGCTCCACGACGACGCGATCGGCAGAACCTTCGAGGTCTTCTCCGGTCCCGGACCCGCGACCACCGACTTCACCACGCTGTTCGGCGAGACCGTTCCGGATGCGCCCGGCGCCCTCGACGCGGTCGAGGACACAGCCGACCTGCCCGTCGACGCCGAACCCGCCCGCGTCCGGGACGACCTCGCACACCTGCGCATCCCCTGACCCCTCCACACATCAGGAGCACACGATGGAAGCCGTGACCTTCCCCAACGGCCCGGTCGCCATGGCGGGCAACCTCTACCTCCCCGCCGGCTTCGACCCCCAGGGCAGCTACGCAGCGATCGTCGTCGTCCACCCGGGTGGCGGCGTGAAGGAGCAGGCCGCGGGCCTGTACGCGAGCAAGATGGCCGAACAGGGCTATGTCACGCTCGCCTTCGACGCCTCCCACCAGGGCGACAGCGGCGGCGAACCGCACTTCCTGGAGGACCCGGCCACCCGGGTCGAGGACGTGCGCGCGGCCGTCGACTACGTGCAGACGCTGGACTACGTCGACGCGGACCTGATCGGCGCCCTGGGTATCTGTGCCGGCGGCGGCTATGCCGTCAACGCCACGATGACCGACCACCGGATCAAAGCGGTCACCACGGTCAGCGCCGTCAACATCGGCGCCAGCGCCCGACAGGGCTGGTACGGCAGCGAACTCGACTCGGCGGCCGTACCCACGCTCGACGCGGCCGCCCGGCAGCGGACCGCCGAAGCCAGGGGCGCAGAGGTCGCCTACGCTCCGTACGTCCCGCCCGAGCCCGACGAGAACACCCCGCGTGACCTGGTCGAGGCGGGCGACTACTACCTCACCCCGCGCGCCCAGCACCCCAACGCGCAGAACAAGATGCTCTTCGCCAGGAGCATCTCGAAGATGGTCGCGTTCGACGCCTTCCACCTCGTCGAGGACCTGCTCACGCAGCCGATTCTCATGGTGGCCGGCGGCGACGCCGGATCCCTGTGGCACACCACCAGGCTGCACGGCAGCGTGACCAGCCCGAAGAAGCTCGTGGTCGTCGAGGGCGGCACCCACATGGACTTCTACGACGTCCCGAAGTACGTCGACCGCGCCATCGAGGAGGCCACCCCGTTCTTCAAGGAGCACCTCACCGTCAAGCCCGCTGACCAGGACTGACGCACCGCTATCGGCACGACGTCACGGCGGCCGGGCACATAGGAGCCCGGCCGCTGTTGCCTGTCCGCCTTGACCGAGCACTCGGTGGTATTTAGAGTGCTGAACCATATAAAATATATCAACCTCTTTCGTCTATTGCCCGACCGCCCGCCCAGACCGCCTCCGCCCGTGGCCGAGGCGGAAGAGGAGCATGGAATGGATGCACGAGAAGGTGCCGCGCCCGCAGTCCCGGATTTCATCTCGGGCTCGAAGAAGCATTTGATCGACGGCAAGTGGGTCGAAGCCCGATCCGGGCGGCAGATCGAGACCGTCAACCCGGCGACAGGGCGATCGCTCTGCAGCATCGCCCAGGGGGATGCCACGGATGTCGATCTTGCCGTCGCGGCGGCCCGCCGGGCCTTCGAGGGGGAGTGGAGTCGCTGGACGCCGCATCAGCGGCGCAAGCTGATACTGAAGGTCCACGACGTCATCATCGACCACTTCGATGAACTGGCCCTGATCGAGACGCTGGACATGGGGGCGCCACTGTCGCGGACACAGGGACTCAAGGAGTGGACCTCGCAGGTTCTGCAGTTCTTCGCCACGCAGTGCGACGCCGCGACCACGTCGACGGCGCCGAACTCGCTTCCCGGCCAGTTCCTGACGCTGAAGCACCTCGCCCCCGTCGGCGTGGTCGGCGGGATCATTCCGTGGAACGGCCCTTTGATCGGCCTCTGGTGGATCTTCGGCCCGGCGCTCGCCACGGGATGCACCGCGGTTCTCAAGCCTGCCGAAGACGCCTCCCTGTCGGTGCTGCGGGTGGCCGAACTGATGGTGGAGGCAGGTGTGCCCGATGGCGTGATCAACGTCGTGACGGGCTACGGCGCCGATGCGGGCCAGGCCTTGGCGGAGCACAAGGACGTCGACCGGATCGCCTTCACCGGATCGACCGGCACGGCGCAGTCGATCATCCGTGCCTCGGTCGGCAACTTCAAGCGTCTGCAACTGGAGTTGGGAGGCAAGTCGCCCGACATCGTCTTCGCCGATGCGGATCTGGACAAGGCCGTGCCCGGCGCCGCCATGGGCGTGTACACCAACAGCGGCCAGGTCTGCGTCGCCGGTACGCGCATCCTGGTTCAGCGTTCGATCCATGACGAGTTCGTCGAGCGGATGAAGGAGTTCACGAAGACCATCCGTGTCGGAGACGGGCTCGATCCCAACACCCAGCTGGGACCGCTGATTTCGGAGCGGCAGCTGGAGCGCGTCATGCACTACATCAACCTGGGTGGCGGCGAAGGCGCGCGGCTGGCGAGCGGTGGCACGCGCCTCGGTGGCGAGCTGGCCGCCGGCTTCTTCGTCGAGCCGACCGTCTTCGCCGGCGCGACGAACGACATGACGATCGCCCGCGAGGAGATCTTCGGGCCGGTCGCCTCGGTGATCCCCTTCGACGACATCGACGACGCCCTGCAGATCGCGAACGACACTCCGTTCGGCCTGGCCGGCGGTGTGTGGACACGCAACCTGTCCACCGCGCACAAGGTCTCGCAGGGCATCAAGGCCGGCACGATCTGGGTCAACTGCTACGGCGTCCTCGACCCGGCCGTCGGCTTCGGCGGCACCAAGATGAGCGGCTATGGATGGAAGGGGGCCCGAGAGCATGTGGAGGGCTACCTGTACCCGAAGGCCGTCTACATCAACCTCGACTAGAACCTGTCCGCCTCCCCCCTCAAGACGCGACCGGGATACTCGCGTTCGTTCCTCTCCGCGTAGCCGTTGTCGCCGGCGGTCCGTACGGGGTGAACTCCACGGGGTAGCAGGGCGGGGCGGCCAGAGACGCGGGCGCGGGATCGCGCTCTTCAGGCCGGACGGGCGGGGGACTCTGTGCCAGATGCCCCCGCCCGCTACTCAGACGCCGTCGGCGTGCTGGACCCGCTCGGTGAGAAAGCCGCGGAGGTGGGAGGTGAACACGTCGTTGTCGTCGCCCGTGATCATATGGCCCGCCGCGACCTCGACCAGGCGCGCCGAGGGTACGAGTTCGAGCAGTTCGTTCGCGGCCTCGGCGGTGACCATGTCCGAGTGGTCGCCGCGTACCAGCATGGTCGGCACAGTCACGTTGCTCGCCGCTCGGCGCAGCCTGTCGACGGCGAAGTTCCGTTCGTCCGTGCTGGACTCGAGGAACCGCGGGTCCCAATGCCAGTACCAGCGCCCGTCGGCGCGCTGCCGCACGTTCTTCTTGAGCCCTTCCAAGTTGCGTGAGGTGCGGCGACGGGGGCTGTAGGCGTTGACCGCCTCGGCGACCTCCGCCAGAGACGAGAACCCGTTCGGGGCGCTTGCCATGAACGCGCGAACCCTCGCCTGGCCGGCCGCGTCGACTCGGGGTGCGATGTCGACCAGAACCAGACCGGCCGTCGTGCCAGGGCGTTCGCCCTCCGCGACGAGAGCGGTTCGTCCGCCCAGGGACGCACCTATCACCACGGGTGGCCGGTCGAGCGTGTCCACGACGCAGTACAGATCGGCGACGAAGCCGTCCAGGGTGTACTCGCCATCGGCGGACCATTCGCTGTCGCCGTGCCCGCGTGCGTCCACGGTGATGGCCACCCAGCCGTCCGTGGCGAGTTTCCGTACGGTCCGTGCCCATGAGTGCCGGGTCTGCCCGCCGCCGTGCATGAGCAGGACGACCCCGTGTTCGGGGGTCGTAGGGCTCCACCGGTCGGCGACCACCCGCGCACCTCGTGCGCCGCGGAACGCGATGTGCTCGTGATGGAGGTGGTCCTGCGCAGCCACGCTGCCTCCGTGTGTCTACTCGTCGGCCGTCATTGCAACGTCCAGTATTTTATATAAATGAGAACTCCGGGCGGCAACGAGCGGGGCGTGAGACTGCTCGCCACCCACGTTCCCTGTCCTCAGTGCCCCTGCGGTGCGGCCTCGGCCTGGTCGAGATCGAGCCGATCGAGATCGACCATTCGCGTCTCGCGGAGCCGGAAGGTGCAGATCGCCGCCAGGAGGCACAGCGCGGCCAAGTAGACCCCGAACGCAGGCGCCCCGAAGGACTTCGTCATCGAGGGCGCGATCAGTGGTGAGACGGAACCTCCGATGACGGTTCCCAGGTTGTACGAGACCGCTGACGCGCTGTAGCGGTACCGGGTGTGGAACTGTTCCGGCAGGAAGGCTCCCATCGGCGCGAACTGGATGCCGCTGAGGAGCATCGTGACGCACAGCGCGAGCGTGAACGTGAGACCGGAAGCGTGGGAGAGGACCGGGAAGAGGGCGAGTGCCCAGACGGCCGAGGTGACGCTCGCCCCTCCGATGACCGCCCGGCGGCCGAACCGATCGGACACGGCGGCGCCCACCAGACCTCCCAGTGCCAGCATCAATCCGCTCACCGTTCCCGCTGTGAGCACGAACGTTCGGGACAAGCCGAGCTCGCCGTGCGCGTAGTTGGTCAGGTAGGTGCCTGAGACGTAGAAGAAGGCGAACGGCGTGAGGCCGACGCCGGCCGCGAGAACGATCTCTCGCGCCTGGTGCCGGAAGGCGTCGAGGAACGGCATGCGCGCCGCACCGTTGCGAGCCAGTTCCTGCTGGAAGACCGGAGTCTCGTCGATCTTGAGCCGGACGTAGAGGCCGACCGCGACCAGCACGGCGCTCGTGATGAAGGGGATGCGCCAGCCGTAATTCGTGAAGGTTTCGTTGTCCATGCCAAGGCCCGTGGCGAGGAATGTCGCGTTGGCGAGCGGGAAGGACAGCGTCGCGCCGAGCTGGGGGAATGTAGCCCAGAATCCGCGCTTGTCCTTCGGGGCGTACTCCGTCACGAAGAGGTTGGCTCCGGCCCACTCGCCGCCCGCCGCCAGCCCTTGCACGATCCGCAGGGCGACGAGAATGAGGGGTGCGGCGGCACCGATCAGCGCGGGCGTCGGCAGCAAGCCGACTCCCGCGGTGGCGATCCCCATCATCAGCAGGGTCGTGACCAGTGTCCTCTTGCGGCCGAGGCGGTCTCCGAAGTGGCCGAAGAGGGCGCCGCCGATGGGTCGTGCCACGAACGCGACACCGAACGTCGCGAACGACGCCAGGACGCCCGCTGTCGCACTCAGAGCGGGGAAGAAGACGGATGGGAAGACCAGCGCCGCCGCCACCCCGTAGATGGCGAAGTCGTAGAACTCGACCAGAGTCCCGATCATGCTGGTGAAGGCGACGTTCCGTCTTGTCGCGGCGAGGGAGCGTTGTTCGTCGCCCGTGCGATCACGCAGACTGCCGTCTGCGGGTGGGGTGTTCTCCGTGTGATTCATGGGGCCTCATCCGCGTGCGTCGTCGAACAGGGAAGAGCTCTTGAGTCCGGCGGACCGTATATTAAATATTTCCGGAGTTCAAGACTTCCGGAGTCTCCCGATGGCGGCCCGAAGAACCCTATATTCCCTGCGACTTGACCCGTTTCCTCTGCCGGAAGGACGAGCAATGCGCACCTGGTCCGAGATGGTTGCCTACCACGCGGCGCGCAGACCGGACGCCCTCTTCGTGCGCGACGACACGGAGGAGGCGACCTATGCGGAGATGTCCCGCCGGCTCGCCCGGCGTGCCACATGGCTTGTCCACCGTGGAGTCGAGCCGGGTTCCCGGGTGGCGCTGCTGGCCCGGAACAGCGTCGCGCTCGTCGAGACCCTTCTGGCCTGCCATCATCTGGGCGCGGTGGGGGTCCCGCTGAACCATCGGCTGTCCGCCGACGAGATCGCCTACCTGATCGGGCACAGCGAAAGCCACCTACTCGTGGTGGACCCCGAGTTCGAGGGGCTCGCGGGCCGGGCCGTGGCCGGCCACCCCGGATCGCCGGCGGTCGCCGAGCTCCGGCCCGCGGCCGAGTCCGGGCTCGGCGATCTCGCGCCCGCGGCACCGGTGGAGGTGGGGCTCGACGACGTCTGCCGGATCATGTACACGTCCGGCACGACCAGTCGGCCGAAGGGCGTCGCCCTGACGAACCGCAACATCCTCGTCAAGTGTGCCGCGCAGGCACGTGAGTTCGGTCTGAGCTTTCGCGACCATGGTCTGGTCGCGGGGCCGCTCTTCCATATCGCAGCGCTGGACGTCACGCTGACGAACGCGGCGTACGTCGGCGGTTCCGTCCGTCTGCTGCGCAGGTTCGACGCCGACCGGGTGCTGGACCACCTGCGCAACGACGGCGTGACCCACGTCTGGCTCGCACCGGTGATGATCCGCAGAGTACTCGAGGCGGCTCGACAGGCCGGGGGCGTCGTCCTCGGTGAGGGTCCCCGGCTGATGATCGGCGGCGGCGAGCCGACTCCGAGGGAACTGATGGAGCGGATCGCGACGGTCTTCCCGAACACGTGGTACGCCAATGTCTACGGACTGACCGAGACGAGCACGGGGGACACCGTGCTTCCGCAGTCGCAGGCGGGAATGCGCCCGACAAGTGTGGGGCTCGCGGTCGCGGAGTCGACCGTACGGGTCCTCGATCCGGAGGGGCGGCCCGTCGCGCCGGGCGAGCGCGGTCAGGTGGCCATCGGTGGGCCGAAGCTGAGCCAGGGGTATTGGCGGGACCCCGAGGCGACGGCCGCGAGCAGGCACGAAGGGTTCTTCCTGACCGGTGACGAGGGCTACCTCGACGACGAGGGTTACCTCTTCATCACCGGACGCTTCAAAGACGTGATCATTTCGGGTGGGGAGAACATCGGCGCGGCCGAGGTGGAACGGGTCCTCGTGACGCACCAGGCGGTGGCGGAGGCCGCCATCGTGGGCCGGCCCGACCCGCAATGGGGAGAGGTCCCCGTGGCCTTCGTGGTGGCGCGGCAGGGTGCCTCGCTGGAGGTCGCCGATCTCGACGAGCACTGCCGGGAGAAGCTCGGCCTGCTGAAGACGCCCAAGGAGTACCGACTCCTGTCGGAGCTGCCCCGGACAGCGATCGGAAAAGTACACAAAGCCCAGCTGAGAGAGTTGCTGGGCCGCGCGGAGAGCTGACCCTCTGTTGCGAGCGTGCATCAATATATAATATTCCTGCGTTCGCTCTTCTCGTCGACACCGACAGGTCGCCGCATGGCGGCACGCAAAGGGAGTCTCGTGAGCACGTCAGAAGCCCTCGAAGTCCAGGTACGTTCCGTGGCCGACCGCCCGACGGGTGGGTCCGCGGTGGCGGCTGCACCCGTCGGGTTCAAGAGGCTGCTCGGTGATCGCTGGAGCTGCCGTGCGTTTTTGCCGGACGAGGTTTCCGACGACGTGATCGCGGAGATGTTCGGGATCGCGCAGCGGACCGCGTCCTGGTGCAACACCCAGCCGTGGCAGGTGTATCTGACGAAGGGCGAGGCGACCGGACGGTTCGCGGCGAGTCTGACCGA
>NZ_BAABKB010000070.1:0-11736 GCF_039543605.1 Streptomyces siamensis
CTGCAGGGGGGACCCTGTGGGAGAGTAGGACGCCGCCGAACTAATATTGAAGAAAACCCCCGTACCGGGATACCGGTACGGGGGTTTTCTGCGTTTATGGTGACTTTTCGCAGCGGCTTCTTTGATTGCAGTGGGCCCCTCGGATCGAGGGGCCCTTTTTTGTTGTGCGGTCAGAGCCGGCCGGCTGCCTTGAGGGCCAGATAGGCGTCGGCGAGAGCCGGGGCGAGGTCTTCCGGGGGAGCATCGACGACGGTGACACCGTGGCGTTGCAGCTGTTCCGCGGTGCGATGGCGTTCCGCCTGGGCTTGAGCCGCGGACGCAGCCGCGTACACCGCCTCGGGATTTCCCCTCGACGCCGCCATTCGGGCGACGTACGGATCTGCCACGGAGGCCACCAGGACCGTATGCCGCTGGGTGAGGCGTGAGAGCACGGGAAGGAGGCCCTCCTCGATGGGGGCCGCGTCGAGGCTCGTCAGCAGGACGATCAAGGAACGGCGAGGGGCCGTGCGCAGCGCTGTGGCGGTGAGGCCCCGTGCGTCGGTCTCGACGAGTTCCGGTTCCAGGGTCGACATCGTGTTGACCAGGGAAGGGAGGAGCTCGCCGGACGCGCGGCCCTGGACGAGCGCACGAACACGGCGGTCGTATGCGAGGAGGTCCACGCGGTCGCCGGCGCGGGACGCCAGGGCCGCGAGCAGGAGGGCCGCGTCCATGGAGGCGTCCAGGCGCGGTGCGTCGCCGACACGGCCGGCGGAGGTGCGGCCGGTGTCGAGGACCAGAAGGATGTGCCGGTCGCGTTCGGGGCGCCAGGTGCGGACGGCGACCGTGGAATGGCGGGCCGTGGCGCGCCAGTCGATGGAACGGGTGTCGTCGCCGGGGACGTATGCGCGAAGGCTGTCGAACTCCGTGCCTTCGCCGCGGGTCAGCACGCTGGTGCGACCGTCGAGTTCGCGGAGCCGGGCCAGTTTGGACGGCAGATGCTTGCGGCTGGTGAAGGGAGGCAGGACGCGCACGGTCCACGGGACCTGGTGGCTGCCCTGTCGCGCGTAGAGACCGAGAGGACCGTACGAGCGGATCGTGATGCGGTCGGCCTGGCGGTCACCACGTCGGGTGGGGCGCAGACGGGTCGTCAGACGGCGTCGCTCGCCGGGCGGGACGGTGAGGCGGTGACGCGAGGCGGCCGTCTCGGTGCCAGGCTCCCAGCTGCTCGGCGGCCATGCGTCACGGAGGCGGGCACGCAAGGGGCGACCGGACGGGTTGGTGACGGTGAGCGTGACGTCAGCTGTCTCGCCGAGGCGTACGGAGGTGTCGCCCGAGCGGGTCAGGCCGAGACGCCGTACGGGTGCCGCCAGTACGGCGTCGCAGGCGCAGGCCAGGGCCAGCGGGGCGTTCACGGCGAGGATGCCCCACCAGCTCGGCTCCAGGATGCCGACGGGCAGTGAGCCGATGGCCGCCAGGAGGGCGGTGCGTCCGGTGAGTGCCATCAGCGGGGGACGGGGACGTGGGCGAGGATCGCGTTGATGACGGAGTCGGCCGTGACGCCCTCCATCTCCGCTTCGGGGCGCAGTTGGATGCGGTGGCGGAGGGTGGGCAGGGCCAGGGCCTTCACGTCGTCGGGGATGACGTAGTCGCGGCCGGTCAGCCAGGCCCAGGCACGGGCGGTGGCGAGGAGGGCGGTCGCACCACGGGGGGACACACCGAGGGTGAGGGACGGCGACTCGCGGGTGGCGCGGCAGATGTCCACCACGTAGCCGGTGATCTCGGGGGAGACGGCGGTCTTGGCGACGGCGGTCCGCGCGGCTTCCAGGTCCGCGGGCCCCGCCACGGGGCGTACGCCGGCGGCGCGCAGGTCGCGCGGGTTGAAGCCCTCGGCGTGACGGGTGAGGACGTCGATCTCGTCCTGGCGCGACGGGAGAGGGATCGTCAGTTTGAGGAGGAAGCGGTCCAGTTGGGCTTCGGGGAGAGGGTAGGTGCCCTCGTACTCGACGGGGTTCTGGGTCGCGGCGACGAGGAACGGGTCGGGGAGCGGGCGCGGGGTGCCGTCGACCGTGACCTGGCGCTCCTCCATCGCTTCGAGGAGGGACGACTGTGTCTTGGGCGGGGTGCGGTTGATCTCGTCGGCCAGGAGGAGGTTGGTGAAGACCGGGCCGGGTTGGAAGGAGAACTCGGCGGTGCGGGCGTCGTAGACCAGGGAGCCGGTGACGTCGCTGGGCATCAGGTCCGGCGTGAACTGGACCCGCTTGGTGTCGAGGTCGAGTGCGGATGCCAGGGCGCGGACGAGCAACGTTTTGGCGACCCCGGGGACTCCCTCAAGGAGAACGTGTCCGCGGCAGAGGAGGGCGACGACGAGACCGGTCACGGCGGGGTCCTGGCCGACCACGGCTTTGGCGATCTCGGCCCGCAGGGATTCCAGGGAGGTGCGGGCGGTGCCCGGATCCCCGGTGTACCCGGCGTTGTCAGTGGTCGGGTCCATCATGAACGGCGTACCTCTCTTTCGAGGGCGTCGAGTTGGTCGGCGAGGGAGACGAGGGCCGCGTCGTCGTGGGGCGGCGGCCCGAAGAGGAGGGGGTGCAGGGTCTGGCCGTCGCCCTGGAGGTGGGCGGACAGGGCGGGGAGCAGGGCTTCGGGCGCGTGTGCCTGCGCGGGGGGCACGCCCACGAGGGGGGCGAGGCGGGTGCGCGTGGTGGAGCGCAGGGCCGCCGCGGCACGGTCGCGGGCGTCGGCCTTGCGATAGAGGCGGGCGCGGCCTTCGACGGTTTCGGAGGCGCGGATCGCGACGGGGAGTCGTTCGAGCACGAGGGGGCCCAGTCGTCGTGCCCGCCAGAGGGCGGCCAGGGCTGCCGCGATGAAGAGTTGCAGCGTGCCCCACAGCCAGCCTGAGGGGAGCAGGTCGAAGAAACCCTGGTCGCCGGTGTCGGTGGCCGAGTCGTCGGAGAGCGAGGGGAGGTACCAGACCAAGTGGGAGCGGGAACCGAGCAGTTGGAGGGCGAGCGAGGCGTTGCCCTGCTCGTCCAGGCGATCGTTGTAGAAGATGTCGGGGGCGCCGAGGACGACGGTGTCGCCGTTCCCGGAAGCCGCCGGGATGCGCAGCAACGTGGGCAGGCCGTCGCTGGGGTAGCACCTGTCGGCGTCGGGGGCGGGTGTGGTGTATCGGACGCCGCCCGTGTCGGCGCTGCCCGCTCGTCCGGCCGCGGGCAGGGCGCAGTCGGGGGAGAGCGTCGAGTCGAAACTGACCGCGGGGTCGGCGCTGACCTGGGGGGCCAGGGTGCCGACGGAGGGCGATCCCGGGGAGACGAGGACGGTGCGGCCGCCGGAGTTCGCTGTCGCCGCGTGCAGGAGCCTCTGCTGACGTTCGGTCAGCAGGTCGGGGGCGGCGATCAGGAGCGTGGTGTCGGCATCGGCCGCGGCCCGGGCCTCGTCCAGGGTGGTGACCACGCGCGTGGAGACACCCCGGTCGGCGAGGAGTTCGGCGACGGCGCGACTGCCGTAGGGATCGGCGGAGCGCGGATCGAGGCGGCCGTGTCGGGCGTCCGAGCGGACCACGGCGATCGCGATCGCGGCGGCCAACAGGAGCACGGCGGCGAGCAGGATGCCCCGGCCGCGTGTCCACACCTGGCGGGCGGTGGGCGAGACCGAGGTGGACGGGAGGGTGGCCTCCGTCATGAGGCGGCCCCCTGGCGGTCGTTGTGGGCCGTGCTCTGCGCGTTGCTGGTGAGGACGGGCTTGGTGCGTTCCAGCTCGCCGTCGAGTTCGGTGAGACGGTGGTACGCGCGCGTGTCGGCGGCCCTGCCGCCGTATGTGACGTCGTCGAAGTCCCGGGCCGCGGTGCGCAGTCGGTCTGTGTGGGCCGGCAGGACGCGGCTCGCCTCCGCGGCGGCCTCGTCCGCGGTGCGGCCGGGACGCGGTTCGAGGAGGGCGCGTTCCTCCAGGGAGCGGACGATGGCGCGCATCCGTTCCTGGACGGCCTGGTTCCAGTGGCCCTGGGCGGCGTGCGCATCGGCGGCGGCCCGGTGCTCCGCGGCGCTCTTGGGGCGGTCGTCGAAGAGCGTGGCGGACGACGTGGGGGTGCGGCGGGGGGTGCCCAGGCGCCACCACAGGGCGGCCACGACCGCGACCACCGCCAGCAGGATGACGACCAGTCCGAGTGCTCCGCCGGGTGTCGCGGAGGAGGCGGCACTGAACAGTTCGTCGACCCACTTCCAGAAGGCGTTCAGGGCGCGCTGGACCAGGCTGGGGTCGTTCTCGTGGTACATCCGCTTGGACAGCTCGCGTCTGGCCGCCTCCCGCGCGGGATCGCGAGGCGTCGTCACCGGTGGTTCGTCGCCGCGCGGCAGCGCGAGGACGCCGGCGGCGCCGGTGTGCGGCAGCGCGAGCACCGCAGTGAGAACTCCCCCCGCCGGGCTCACCGCATCAGCTCCCCGAAGTGGTGCCGGTCGAGCCGCCGTAGTTCTCGACGCCGGCGGCGCGGGCCAGGTCGAGGTCGAGGGCTTCGCGGCGGATGCGCTGGTCGATGTAGAGGAGGACGGTGACGCCGGCCGTGATCGGGAAGGTCAGCATGGACCCGATCACCGAGCCGATGCCGCTGACGATGAGGAACGTCCAGCCGAGGTCGCCGCCGCTGCTGTCGAGGAAGCTGCTCATGCCGTCGCCGCTGAGCGCGGCGGCGAGGATCGCGAAGGGGATCACGACGATCGACGCCACGATGTTCGCGATGATCGTGGCGAGCAGCTGGATGCCGAAGACCCGCCACCAGGAGCCGCGCACGAGCTTCGAGGAGCGGCGCATCGACTTCACGATGCTCTGCTTCTCCAGCATCAGGGCGGGAGAGGCGAGGGAGAAGCGGATCATCAGCCAGAGGGCGACGACACCCATGCCGAGTCCGCCGAGGACGGCGAGTGCGGCACCCGCGTCACCCGCGCCGGCCAGGGCGGCGAGCAGACCGGGCAGCGTGCCGACGCCGACGACCACGAGGGCGATGAGCGGCAGCAGGAAGGTCAGGCCGAACAGCTTCGGCAGCTGAGGGCGGGCGTCGTGCCACGCCTCGGCCGTCGTCACCGACTTGCCGAGGACCGCGCGGCTGGTCACGGACGTGAGCAGCGCCGTGGCGACGATGGTGCCGAGCAGCGTGATGAGCAGGACGACACCGGAGCTCAGCAGGGTGTCGCCGAGGGCGCGGCTCAGCTCGCCGACCGTGGCGCTCGGGTCGTTGAGGACGTCCGTGTCGGTGTTGTCGTCCAGGACGAAGCCCTGGAGCAGGATGACCGCGATCTGGGTGATTACGGCGACGGCGAGCGAGATGCCGAGGACGGTGCGCCAGTAGGTGCGCATCGTGGAGACCGCGCCGTCGAGGATCTCGCCGACGCCGAGGGGGCGCAGCGGGATCACGCCGGGCTTGGCGGCGGGGGGCGGACCGCCCCAGTTGCCTCCCCAGCCGGCGGGACCGCCGGGGCCGCCGGCTCCACGGCCGGGGCCTCCCCAGCCGCCGTACCCGCCGCCCTGGCCTCCGTGGCCGCCGGTTCCGGCGGGGGGCCGTCCGCCCCAGCCCTGCGCGGGCGACGGTGGCGGAGGTGGGGCCTGGCCTGGGCCCTGCGGGCTGGGAGCGGACCACTGGCCGGGCGGGGGCTGCTCCTTGGACCACTTCGAGGGCTGCTCCGGCTGGTCCGTGCCGCCTTGGTCCGAGGGCCTGTCCGTGGGCTGCGTGGTGCCGGAGGAATCCGGCTCCTGCCCGTCGGAGGGGGCAGATCCGGGCGAGGCCCAGCCCGGAGTGTCGTTCATCGTCGCTCCTTCACGGTGCCCGTCCGCGGTCGCGGCGGCAGCTTGGCAGCCATCGTGCCACGGTGCGCTCGGCCAGGGACCGGCCGCCGTATGGGCTGCACACCTTCAATTGTCCGCCCGGTACGGGGCAGACTGGGCGGATGGCTGATCAGTACGCGCAATCCCGCGAGGACAGCGGGTCGACGGAGATACCCGTGATCCGCTGGGACGAGCCCCCCGAAGGCCCCGTACTGGTGCTTCTCGACCAGACGAGACTGCCGGCCGAAGAAGTCGAGCTGGTGTGCACCGACGCGCCCGCCCTGGTGGAGGCGATCCGCACGCTCGCTGTGCGCGGGGCGCCGCTGCTCGGCATCGCCGGGGCCTACGGCGTCGCGCTCGCCGCCGTACGCGGCTTCGACGTGGACGAGGCCGCCGCGGCGCTTGCCGGGGCGCGGCCCACGGCGGTGAACCTCGCCGTCGGTGTGCGCCGGGCCCAGGCCGCGTACCGGGCAGCGCTCGTCGGCGGCGGTGATCAGGAGCAGGCCGCGGCGGCGGCGCTCGCCGCGGCGCGGGCGCTGCACCGGGAGGACGCCGAGGCCAGCGCACGGATGGCCGGGCACGGGCTGGCGCTGCTCGACGAGCTGCTGCCGGGCGGCGGCCACCGGATCCTGACGCACTGCAACACCGGTGCGCTGGTGTCGGGTGGGGAGGGCACGGCGTTCGCGGTGGCGCTCGCGGCGCACCGGACAGGGAAGCTGCGACGGCTGTGGGTGGACGAAACGCGTCCGTTGCTGCAAGGTGCTCGCCTGACGGCGTACGAGGCGGCGCGCAACGAGATGGCGTACACCTTGCTCACGGACAACGCGGCGGGGTCGCTGTTCGCGGCGGGCGAGGTGGACGCGGTACTGATCGGTGCCGACCGGATCGCGGCCGACGGTTCGGTGGCGAACAAGGTGGGGAGCTATCCGCTCGCGGTGCTGGCGCGATATCACCATGTGCCGTTCATCGTGGTGGCGCCGCTGACGACGGTGGATCCGGACACCCCGGACGGAGCATCCATCGAGGTCGAGCAGCGCGCCGGTCATGAAGTGACCGAGGTCACAGCACCGCAGGTGCCGGTGGCGGGAGTGGAAGCGGGAGGCGGGATGCCGGTGGCACCTCTGGGGACCCAGGCGTACAACCCGGCGTTCGACGTGACACCGCCCGAGTTGGTGACGGCGATCGTCACCGAAGAGGGCGTCGTGTCGCCCGTGACGGCTGAGGCGCTTGCCGAGCTGTGTGACAGGTCACGCCAGGTAACGATTTAGTTAATGGGATGATGTCGTTTATGAAGGGACGAGTCCTTGTCGTCGATGACGACACCGCACTGGCCGAGATGCTCGGCATCGTGTTGCGTGGCGAAGGTTTTGAGCCGTCTTTCGTAGCCGACGGCGACAAGGCGCTGGCCGCTTTCCGTGAGACCAAGCCCGATCTGGTGCTTCTGGACCTGATGCTGCCCGGCCGGGACGGCATCGAGGTGTGCCGCCTGATCAGGGCGGAGTCCGGGGTGCCGATCGTGATGCTCACGGCGAAGAGCGACACCGTCGATGTCGTGGTCGGCCTCGAGTCGGGTGCCGACGACTACATCGTGAAGCCGTTCAAGCCGAAGGAGCTGGTGGCGCGGATCCGGGCGCGGCTGCGCCGTTCGGAGGAGCCGGCGCCCGAGCAGCTGGCCATCGGTGACCTCGTCATCGATGTCGCCGGTCACTCTGTGAAGCGGGACGGCCAGTCGATCGCGCTGACGCCGCTGGAGTTCGATCTCCTGGTGGCGCTGGCCCGCAAGCCGTGGCAGGTGTTCACCCGCGAGGTCCTGCTGGAGCAGGTGTGGGGCTACCGCCACGCGGCGGACACCCGCCTGGTCAACGTGCACGTACAGCGGCTGCGCTCCAAGGTCGAGAAGGACCCGGAGCGGCCGGAGATCGTGGTGACCGTCCGTGGTGTCGGTTACAAGGCCGGACCGAGCTGACATGTCCCGGGACAGTGCCGCTTCGGCGCCCGGCGAGTCGGGGGTCCGTTCGGGGCGGCCTGTCGGCCGGAAGATGACGGGCTCAGGCTGGGGACGGTTCATGGAGGGCGGGCTGCTGCAGGGCGGAGTCCAGGGCAGCCCGGTCCTCCGGTTGTTCATGCGCTGGGTGCGTCGTCCGCTGCTGCCCGTGATGCGGCTGTGGCGGCGCAACATCCAGCTCAAGATCGTCGTCACGACGCTGCTGATGTCGCTCGGAGTCGTGCTGCTGCTCGGCTTCGTCGTCATCGGACAGGTCCGCAACGGCCTGCTGGACGCCAAGGTGAAGGCGTCGCAGAGCCAGGCCACGGGCGGTTTCTCGGTGGCCAAGCAGAAGGCCGACGCCGCGGTGACGGCCGACGGTGACGACGGTTCGAGTGCGGACGGCCGTCCGTCGAAGAACGTCGGTCAGTGGATGAGCGACCTCGTGGTGTCCCTGTCCAGTGGTGGCCAGGGCGCCTTCGACGTGGTGACGCTCAGCTCCAGCGCGGCCGGCGGCGGAGCGGGACTGGGCCCGCGTTACTCGGGCGACGTCGATCCGACGGTGAGCGTGCCGGCGTCCCTGCGCGAGCGGCTGGACAGCAACACGCTCGCGGCCCAGAGCTACACGCGAGTCGTCTACAAGGACGGCAGGCCGTCGCAGCCCGCGTTGGTCATCGGCAAGCAGGTCAACGACCCGAACGGAGACCCGTACCAGCTCTACTACCTCTTCCCGCTGACGCAGGAGGAGAAGTCACTGAGCCTGGTCAAGGGGACGCTGGCCACGGCCGGTCTGTTCGTCGTGGTGCTCCTCGGGGCGATCGCGTGGCTCGTGGTGCGCCAGGTCGTCACGCCGGTGCGGATGGCCGCCGGGATCGCCGAGCGGCTGTCCGCGGGGCGCCTCCAGGAACGTATGAAGGTCACCGGCGAGGACGACATCGCACGCCTGGGTGAAGCCTTCAACAAGATGGCGCAGAACCTGCAGCTGAAGATCCAGCAGTTGGAGGACCTGTCGCGGATGCAGCGGCGGTTCGTGTCCGACGTGTCGCACGAGCTGCGTACGCCGCTGACCACCGTCCGGATGGCGGCCGACGTCATCCACGAGGCGCGGGTGGACTTCGACCCGGTGACGGCGAGGTCCGCGGAGCTGCTGGCCGACCAGCTGGACCGGTTCGAGTCGCTGCTCGCGGACCTGCTGGAGATCAGCCGGTTCGACGCGGGCGCGGCGGCGCTGGAGGCCGAGCCGATAGACCTCAGGGAGGTCGTCCGCCGCGTGGTCAGCGGTGCCGAGCCGCTCGCCGAGCGCAAGGGCACGCACATACGCGTCGTCGGCGACCTGCAGCCGGTGGTCGCCGAGGCGGACGCCCGGCGTGTGGAACGGGTGCTGCGCAACCTCGTCGTCAACGCTGTGGAGCACGGCGACGGCAAGGACGTGATCGTCAAGCTCGCCTCGGCGGGCGGGGCGGTCGCGATCGCCGTCCGCGACTACGGCGTCGGGCTCAAGCCCGGCGAGGCGACCCGGGTCTTCAGCCGCTTCTGGCGGGCCGACCCGGCACGCGCGCGTACCACCGGCGGAACGGGCCTCGGACTGTCCATCGCCCTTGAGGACGCGCGGCTGCACGGCGGCTGGCTCCAGGCGTGGGGCGAGCCGGGCGGCGGTTCGCAGTTCCGGCTGACACTGCCGCGGACCGCGGACGAACCGCTCAGGGGGTCGCCGATACCGCTGGAACCCAAGGACTCGCGGCGCAACCGGGGACTCAACGACGCAGGTCTGCCGCTCGGCGGCAGCGGCAAGCTGGCCACGGTGCCGGTGCAGCAGCAGGCGGGCGGGAGCGCGTCGTCCGCGGCACCGTCGCGGGGCCCGATAGTGCCGCGCATGGCCGGGGCGTCGCCCACGGCCGACCCGACGGCGCTGCCGGGCAGCGGCTCACGGGTGGTGCCGAGGCCGTCCGGATCGGTGCGGCGTCAGGACGACGTGCCGACGGACGGTGAGCGGACCGGGCAGGAGCGGGGGCGGGACGGCGCAGAGCCGGAGGAACTCGGGCATGGGGAGGCATTTCGTGGGCGTTGACCGCGAGGGGAGCGGTGGTCGTCGACGTCCGGTTCGGGTGGGGGCGTACGCCTGCTGTGGTGCCCTGCTGCTGGCCGGGTGCGCGTCGATGCCGGACAGCGGGGACCTGCGCGGCGTCGAGTCCACGCCGAGGCAGGACTCGCAGGTCCGCGTCTACGCGATGCCGCCCAGGGACGACGCCCAGCCCGCGGAGATCGTGCAGGGCTTCCTCGAGGCGCTGACGAGCGACGACGCGAAGTACGAGACGGCGCGCAAGTACCTGACGGAGAGCGCCGGCAAGGCGTGGGACCCGTACCGGTCCACGACCGTACTCACGGACGCGCCGAACCCCGAGTCGGGCAACGCCGGAAACCGTGACGGCGCCGACGGCAACTCCCTGTACCGGCTCAGCGGCAGCAAGGTCGCCACGGTGGACGGGCAGCACGCGTACGCGCCCGACTCCGGCACCTACAGCAAGACGGTGCACCTCACGCGGCTGAAGGACACCAAGCAGTGGCGCATCGACGGGCTGCCGCAGGGCGTGGTGATGGGCAAGTCCGACTTCCAGCGCAACTACGTGTCGATCAACAAGTACTACTACACGTCGAACTCGAACTCGGGGGCCGGCGGCCCGCTGGGGACCGTCGCCGACCCGGTCTACGTGCGCGAGCAGGTGGACCCGATGACCCAGATGGTCCGGGCGCTCCTGAAGGGCCCCACGCGCTGGCTGGACCCGGTCGTCAGGTCGAGCTTCCCTTCGGGCACGGAGCTGAAGAAGGGCGTCAAGTCGCTGTCGCCCGACGACCGCAACAGGGTCACCGTTCCGCTGAACCACAAGGCGGATCATGTCGGACGGTCCCAGTGCACCAGGATGGCCGCCCAACTCCTTTTCACCTTCCAGGACCTGACGCCCACCGGTGTGGACGAGGTGGAGCTGCAGAAGTCGGACGGATCGCAGCTGTGCGTGCTCACGGAGAACCAGGCCGGGACCGTCGCCTCGCACGGTACGGGGCACCGCCCCGAGTACCAGTACTTCATCGACGACAAGCAGCGGCTCGTGCGGATGCCCAACGGCGACAAGAAGCCCGAGCCGGTGCCGGGCGCGCTCGGCGAGGGCGACAAGAAGCTGCGGGCGGCGGCGGTGTCGCGGGACGAGAGCAGCGCGGCCGGGGTGTCGACGGACGGGAGTTCCCTGTACGTCGGGTCGCTCGTGTCGGGCGGTTCGCTCGGTGAGGCCGTGCTGCACAGCGCGGGCCGCACGGAGGACGACCGGCTGACGACGCCCAGCTGGGACGGACGGGGCGACCTGTGGGTGGCCGACCGGGACCCGAAGAAGCCCCGGCTGCTTCTGCTGCGCAAGGGCGAGGGCGAGCCGCTGACGGTCGAGACACCGAGCCTCGACGGGCGCATCGAGGCGGTGCGCGTGGCCGCCGACGGGGTGCGGATCGCGTTGATCGTCGAGAAGGACGGGAAGAGCTCGCTGCAGATCGGACGCATCGTCCGGGACACCAGCGGCGACCAGCCCACCGTGTCGATCCTCGAACCCCGCTCGGTTGCGCCTCAGCTGGAGGAGGTCACGGCGATGTCGTGGGCCGGGGACAGCCGGCTCGTGGTCATCGGACGCGAGCAGGACGGCGTCCAGCAGATGCGGTACGTCCAGGTCGACGGCTCCGCCCCGGTCGGCACTGCGCCCTCGACGCTGACGGGCGTCAAGGAGATCGCCGCGTCCGAGGACGAGCGGCTGCCGCTGGTGGCGCACTCGGAGGAGGACGGCATCGTGCGGCTCTCTTCCGGGGAGCAGTGGCAGAAGGTCGTCAAGGACGGGACGGCGCCGGTCTATCCCGGATAGGGGTCCCCGCCGCCGCCGCCGCCGCCGCCGCCGCCGCCGCCGCCCGCCGCCCGCCGCCCGCCGCCC
>NZ_BAABKB010000071.1:0-17777 GCF_039543605.1 Streptomyces siamensis
GCCGCATTCTGGATGCGCTCCGCGAGCTCGTCGGCGATCCGTGCGGCGACCGCGGCGAGCAGGCTCTCCCGGTCCGGGAAGTGGCGGTACGGAGATGCCGAGCTGACTCCCAGGCGGCGCGCGAGCTTGGCGACCGAGAACCCGGCGAGGCCGTCCGCCGCCAGCAGGCTCATCGCCTCCTGCACCAGTGCCGCACGCAGATCGCCGTGATGGTAGGGCCGAGCGCCCGCGGCCGAGTCCCTCGTCACTGTTCGCCTCCCTGGTTTGACTCCATGCTAGTGCCCTCTTACATTGATGCGAGAGCCTACTTACATTGGGTGCCGGGACTCGGTTCCACCATCGACGGCGATGCTGCCGCACCTTCTCCCGACACCTCGTACTGACGGGAACATCCATCCATGTCCTTGGACTCGTACACCACTCTCGGGAACTCGGGCCTGCGGGTCAGCCCCTTCTCCCTCGGCACCATGACCTTCGGCGAGGACTGGGGATGGGGGACGAGCGTCGCCGACGCGGAGGCCATCCTCGCCCGCTACATCGAAGAGGGCGGCAACTTCGTCGACACCGCCAACGTGTACACGTACGGCCACTCCGAGAAGATCATCGGTGACTACGTCGCCGGCCGGAGCGGGCTGCGTGACCGCCTGGTGCTCGCCACCAAGTTCTTCTGCAACCTGTACCGCAATGACCCGAACGGCGGCGGCGCGAGCCGCAAGGCGATCATCGCCCAGGCCGAGCAGTCCCTGCGCCGCATGAACACCGACTACATCGACCTGTACTGGCTGCACAACTTCGACGCGTTCACGCCGGTCGAGGAGACCATGCGGGCCCTCGACGACCTCGTCACCTCCGGCAAGGTCCGCTACATCGGCTTCTCCGACACCCCGGCCTGGGCGACCGCCCAGGCGCACACCATCGCCCAGTTCCGCGGCTGGGCCCCGCTCGTCGCCCTGCAGCTCAACTACTCGCTCCTCGAGCGCACCGTCGAAGGCGAACTCATGCCGATGGCACAGCAGCTCGGCATGGGCGTCACCCCGTGGAGCCCGCTGGCCGGCGGTGCCCTGTCCGGCAAGTACACCCGGCAGGACGTCGGCAGGACCGACGCCGACCGCGGCTGGATGGTGTCCGGCTACCTGGCCGACAAGACCTTCGACATCGTGGACGAACTGCGCAAGATCGCGGCCGAGCTGAACACCACGCCCGCCGCGGTGGCGCTGGCCTGGGTGCAGGGACGCCCCGGGGTCACCTCGACGATCATCGGCGCACGCCGGCTCTCGCAGCTCGAGGACAACCTGAAGGCCCTCGAACTGCAGCTGGCGCCCGAGCACATCGCCGCGCTCGACGGCCTCTCCACGCCCACGCTCAACTTCCCCGCCCACATCAACGGTCAGTCGGCGGCGAATCTCGCACACGCCGGCGCCACCGTGAACGGCCAGGCGACGGAGCCGATCTACTTCGCCCCGGAGACCGACGCCCAGCGCTACTGAGCCCCGGTGCCGCACGGAGCGGCGCCGGCGCGGTGAACAGAAGAACGGTGTCGGCGCCGCCCGAGGGCGGCGTCGACACCGTTCTTCTGTGTATCCCTCAGGCCTCGTTGCCGGCGACCTGGATGTGGAAGTTGAAATCGGTGTGTCCGAGCTTCTGCAGTATCCGCAGCCAGATCGGCGCCAGCATCTCGGTGTAACGGGCGGAGATGATGTCGCCCAGGTCGATGACGCTGTCCTGCGGCCAGCCGAAGGAGTGGAGCAGTTCGGTCACGCTCTTCTTGGCGTCGGCGTCGTCGCCGCAGATGAACACGTTGTGCGGACCCGGAACACGCGACGGGTCGACCATGACCTTGCAGTTCATGGTGTTGAGGGCCTTGACGACCTTGAGATCAGGGAACGCTCGCTGGATCTGCTCGCCGAGGCTGTCGGTGTTGCCCGGGTTGAGTACGGGTCCCTGGCTGATGTCGATCGGGTCGGAGATGTCGACGAGCACCTTCCCGGCCAGGTTCTCGGCGCCCGCGGCCTCGAGGGCCACCAGACTGGTGGTGCCGGCGGTGGCGTTGACGACGGCCTCACCGAAGGCCGCGGCCTCGGCGAAGGCCGCAAGACCCACTTGCGGGTGGGCGGTCCGCCACTCGGCGAACGGCGGGTTCCCCATCCTGTCCGGCTCGGTGCGGGCCAGGGTGTCCTGGGGGTCTCGAGTGCCGACGACGACCTCGTGCCCGAGGGACACGAGCCTGGCAGCGATGGTCCGGCCGGCATTGCCGGTGCCGAGAACGGCATGACGCATGGGGTGACTCCGATCTGGGATGGTGACGCGGGTACGCCGACGGCGTCGAGAAGGAGGTCGCCTTCTCGACGCCGTCGCACCGTCAATGGCGTTGTGGACGAGGCCTGTGCCTCAGTGGCTGGTGGTGCGGGGGCCGTTGTACTGGTCGTCGCTGACCGGCTCGTTCCACTCGGTCTCCGGGGTGCCGTCGCCCTTGCCCTCCCACATGGCGATGTGCTCCATGAAGCGGTCGGGGGTGGCGCCGTGCCAGTGCTCCTCGCCGGGCGGGCAGGTGACGGTCTCGCCCGGGTGGGCCTCGAAGACCGTGCCGTCACGGGTGCCGATCAGTGCGACGCCGGATACGACGTGCAGGGTCTGGCCCACCACATGGGAATGCCAGTTCGTGCGCGCGCCCGGGGCGAAGCGGACCAGGTTGGCCCGCATCCGGGACGGCTCCTGGCCGGCGTGGATGACGTCCCACCACACGTCGCCGGTGAACCAGTCCGCCGGCGCTTTGCTCGTGGCCTGCCGCTGAACGAATTCCATGGTGTCCTCGCTGGAAAGTGTGTCGTGTCCGGTCAGGCGGCGTCGGTGTGAGCCAGGTCCATACCCAGCTCACGCGAGGCCTCGGCCTGCGCCAGCAGTTCCCTGGCCTTGACCGCGACGGCCTCGATGGCATCCGAGCCGGCGACGAACCGCAGCGGCGGCTCCTCCAGGTCCACGACCTTCAGCAGGGCGTCCGCAAGCTTGACGGGGTCACCGGGCTGCCGGCCGTTCATACGCGCACGGCCCTCCTGCATGGCCGCCGAACGCTCCGCGTAGTCGTCGATGGACAGTTCCGCGACGTTGGAGGAGGCGTCCGTCAACAGCTCGGTGCGGAAGTAGCCCGGCTCGACGACCGTGGTACGGATACCGAACGGCTCCAAGTCGAAGCGCAGGGCCTCCATCCAGCCCTCCAGTCCGAACTTCGAGGTGGCGTAGGCGGTGGTGCCGGGCAGGCCGACCACACCGGCCAGGGAGGAGATCGAGACGACGTGTCCGGAGCGCCGGCGCCGCATGACCGGCAGGACCGCTCGCGTGACGTTCATCGGGCCGAACAGGTTCGTCTCCAGCTGAGCCCGCATCTGCGCGTCGGAGATCGTCTCGAAGAACCCGCCGTAGGTGTTCGCGGCGTTGTTGATCAGGACGTCGATGCGGCCGAAGCGGTCGACGGCCGCCTGGACCGCCTTCTCGGCGTCGCCCGGGTCGGTGACGTCCAAGGCGATCGCCAGGAGGTTGTCCTGCTCACCGCCGAGGGCTTCGAGGACCTTGTCGGGGCGGCGGCCGGTGGCCACCACCTGGTGGCCGGCCTCGAGTGCCCGGCGGGCGATGTCCGCGCCCATACCGCGACCGGCACCGGTGATGATGAAAACCTTGCTCATGGGGGATGTCGCTCCAGATGACGCGAAGTGTTTCAGGCGGCCGGGCCGGGCCGCGTGGTTCGGTCCGGCCCGGCCGCCCGCGGTGACGACCGACGCTCAGATGGTGGAGTTGTCGATCACGAACCGGTAGCGCACATCGCTGCGCACGACACGGTCGTAGGCCTCGTTGATCTCTTCGGCACCGATGATCTCGACGTCGGCGCCGACCCCGTGCTCCGCGGCGAAGTCGAGCATCTCCTGGGTCTCGGGGATGCCGCCGATGCCCGAGCTGGCGATCGACTTGCGGCCCATCATGAGCGAGCCGATGTTCGCCGAGACGGGCTTCTCGGGGATGCCGAGGTAGACCATGGTGCCGTCGGTACGCAGCAGGGACAGATAGGCGTCGCCGTCCAGGGACGCGGAGACCGTGTTCAGGATGAGGTCGAAGGTGCCGGCCAGCTCCTCGAAGGTCTTCGGGTCGCTGGTGGCGTAGTAGTGGTCGGCGCCGAGCTTGAGTCCGTCGTCCTTCTTGCGCAGGGACTGCGACAGGACGGTGACCTCCGCGCCGAGCGCGTGGGCGAACTTGACACCGAGGTGGCCGAGGCCGCCCAGGCCGACGACGGCGACCTTCTTGCCGGGGCCGGCGTTCCAGTGGCGCAGAGGGGAGTAGGTGGTGATGCCCGCGCACAGCAGCGGGGCGGCCTGCTCCAGGGACAGGCCGTCGGGGATGCGCAGGACGAAGTGCTCGTCGACGACGATGTGGGTGGAGTAGCCGCCCTGCGTGGGCGCGCCGTCGGTGTACCGCTCGGTGTCGGCGTAGGTGGCGACGAGGCCGCCGCCCGTGCAGTACACCTCGAGCCCGTTCCGGCAGTTCTCGCACTTCCGGCAGGAGTCGACCATGCAGCCGACGCCCACGCGGTCGCCGGCCTTGTACTTCGTCACGCCGGGACCGACCTCGGTGACCACACCGGCGATCTCGTGGCCGGGTACGAGGGGGAAGCCGCCCCGGCCCCATTCGTCGCGGGCGTTGTGGATGTCGGTGTGGCAGATGCCGACGTACTTGATCTCGATCAGCACGTCGTTCTCACCGACGGGGCGACGCTCGATGGTCGTGCGCTCGAGCGGCGCTCCGGCGGAGGGGGCGGCATACGCGGATACGGCAGTCATGATGAATGGTCCTTGTGTGGGGGGATGGGTCGAGTCGAGCGGCACGGCCGGGCAGTGACCGCGTCAACGGTCGATGACCGCCATGCCGATCTCGTCGTGGCGGTCGCCGACTGCCGGGGTGAGGCTGTCCAGTCGTGCGATCTGCTCCGCGGTCAGCTCGATGCCGTCGGCGGCGCTGTTCTCCTCCACACGGGAGACACGCTTGGTGCCCGGAATCGGGGCGATGTCGTCGCCCTGGGCGAGAAGCCAGGCCAGCGCGATCTGCGCCGGGGTGGCCTCCGCCTCGGCCGCGACCGCCTCGACCTCGTCGACGATCCGCAAGTTGCGCTGGAAGTTCTCGCCGATGAAGCGGGGGTTGCCCTGACGCCAGTCGTCGGCCGCGAGCTGGTCCATGGAGCGGATCCGGCCGGTGAGGAAGCCGTGACCCAGCGGCGAGTACGGCACCAGACCGATACCCAGCTCCCTCAGCACGAGCAGCAGCTCCGCCTCCACATCACGGGTCCACAGGGAGTACTCCGTCTGCAGAGCCGCCACCGGATGCACGGCGTGGGCGCGGCGGATCGTCGCCGGAGAAGCCTCGGACAGACCGATGTGCCGGACCTTGCCCTGGGCCACCAGCTCGGCCAACGCCCCCACGGTCTCCTCGATGGGCGTGCTCGGGTCGACGCGGTGCTGGTAGTACAGATCGATGTAGTCGGTACCCAGCCGCTTCAAAGAGCCCTCGACGGCGACGCGGATGCTGGCCGGGCTGCTGTCCAGCCCCACACCCTCACGACCACTGTGGGAGATACCGCCGCCGAACTTCGTCGCCAGCACCACCTGGTCCCGGCGCCCCTTCACGGCCCGGCCCACGAGCTCCTCGTTGGTGAAGGGGCCGTACACCTCGGCGGTGTCGATGTGGGTGACGCCGAGCTCCAGCGCCCTGTGGATGGTGCGGACGGACTCGGCGTCGTCACTGCCCGCGCCGGTGTAGTAGGCGGACATCGACATGGCGCCCAGACCGATGCGGGAGACCTCGAGTCCGCCGAGAAAAACGTGCTTCATGCGAAAGTGGTTCCGTTCTCCGAATATGTACAGAGAAATTCCTGCCTCTATGGAGAATCGCATGCCGGAAGGCGGCTTTGCAGGGTATGAATCTCTACCCCCCAGGGGAGCGGCCCCGGCTTGGTGGCGGCAGTAGCCTGACTCGCATGAGCAGGGACGTGAACCGCAGCGAACTGGGACAGTTCCTCAAGGCTCGGCGTGCCGAGCTGAGCCCCGCGGCCATGGGACTGTCGGAGACCGGGGCGCCGCGGCGGGTTCCCGGGCTGCGCCGTGAAGAGGTGGCCCAGCTGGCTTCGATCAGTGCCCAGTACTACACCCGCCTCGAACAGGGTCGGCTCCCGGCCTCCGCGCCGGTACTGACCATTCTGGCGACGGTTCTGCGCCTGGACGACGACCAGCGCGACTACCTGTTCGAACTGGCCGGCAAGGAGAGCGCACGCCCCCGCCGGCAGAAAGGTCAGCAGGTCCGGCCGCCGCTGCAGCGCCTTCTCGACTCCCTCACCGACATTCCCGCCATGGTGCTCGGCCGCCGCATGGATATTCTCGCCTGGAATCCCCTCGCGGCCGCCCTGCTCACGAATTTCTCCCGAATACCACAGGAGCGACGGAATTACGTGCGGCTGGTTTTCACCGACCCCACGGTACGAGACCGGTACCTGGACTGGGAAACCACCGCCCGGGACTGCGTCGCCTTCCTGCGCATGGAAGCCGCGCGGAATCCGGACGACCCGCGTCTCACCGCACTCGTCGGGGAGCTTTCCGTCCAGGACCCGCACTTCCGTCAGTGGTGGGCCGGTCACCACGTGGCTCACAGGGCCTTCGGCACCAAGAAGATGCGTCACCCTGTGGCCGGTGAGCTCACCCTCGACTGGGAGAGTCTCGGCTCAGCCGCCGATTCCGACCAGCAGCTGACCGTGTGGACGGCCAAAGCCGGGACGCCTTCGGCCGAGGGACTGCGCTTCCTCGCCTCCTGGGCCGCCACGGAGCAGACCGCTTCGTGGCAGACCGACAAGGCTTGAGGATTTCGAGGGCCGGCCGTTCCGGGCCGGGCAGGCACACCGCACCCGGTGCCGCCGACCCCGGTGCGCGTGGGGGGGCCGGGTTTCCTACCCCGGAACCCCCATGGCATGGCAGAGGTCGTCGTGGTTGAGTCGAAGAAGCCCTGCCAGAGCGGGAGTTCAGCTCCCTGCGGTATCCGGCGTCTGCCGCAACGCGCGCCGGACGAACGGCGCCTGACGGGCCACTACCCCCCCTGAACCCAGGAGCTTTTGTTCGTGTCGACGATCACGCCAGAGGGAATCATCTCCCACCTGGCCCGCGCGCTCGCGTTCTCCACTCGCACCCCCATCCTGCGGCGTCCCGCCGAGTACGGGATGGCCTACGAGGATGGCGTCCCACTCCCCGGGGGGTGGCCCAATCGTGGTAGAGATTCCTACCCCTCACAGAAGGTGAGCGCTCTGCCAGACTCGCACGTATGACCAGCAACCCGAGCCGCAACGAGCTGGGGGCCTTTCTCAAGGACCGCCGCTGCGCGCTGAGCCTGCGCGCCATGGGGCTGCCGGACAGCGACAGCCGACGGCGGGTCAAGGGGCTGCGCCGGGAGGAAGTGGCCCTGCTCGCCGCCATCAGTGCCGACTACTACGCCCGGATCGAGCAGGGCCGTATCCAGGCGTCCGCTTCGGTGCTGAACAGAATCGCCCGCGTTCTCCACCTCGACAACGACCAGCGTGAACGCATGTACGAACTCGCGGACAAGGACGCGACCCGGCGCCGCCGATGCGTAGCACAGAAGGTCCAGCCGCAGTTGCGGCGCCTTCTCCACGGCCTCGTCGACACCCCGGCGATCGTCCTGGGACGCCGGACGGACATCCTCGCTTGGAATCCCCTGGCCGCCGCCCTGATCACCGATTTCGCGAGAATACCGGCGAAGAAGCGCAATTACGTGCGGCTGGTCTTCACCGACCCCGCCATGCGGACGCTGTACACCGACTGGCAGCACGTCGCCCGCACCTCCGTCGCACAGTTGCGCATGGAAGCCGCCCGCGACTCGACGGACCAGCGCCTGTGCGGCCTGGTGGGCGAGCTGAGCGTCCATGACGAGGACTTCCGCGGCTGGTGGGGCGACCATCAGGTCTCCCTCAGCACCATCGGCACCAAGGTGCTCCACCACCCCGTCGCCGGCGATCTGACGCTCCACTGGGACACTCTCACCTGCCCTGCCGACCCGGACCAGCAACTCGTCACCCTGACCGCGGAACCCGGCACCCCTTCCCACGACGGGCTGCGCATCCTCGCGTCCTGGGCCGCGCGCACGCCCTGAGGAGCCCTGCATCGGCGGGCGGCGCACGACGCCATGGTTGCCAGCAGCGGAAATATAATATATACGATGAGGAAACACGAGGAGTGCCTTGCCGGATCGCCGGACGGCGGTCGACCGAAGCGGAAGCGAGACACGGACATCATGCAGAACATCCCCCCTGTCGAGGCAGCAGTCGCTCGTCTGGTGACCGAGCTCGACTACGACACACTGCCCTCCGACGTCATCCAGGGCGCACGCCGGCTGATGCAGGACCAGCTGGCCCTCCAGGCCGGCTGTGCCGCCCTCCCCTGGAGTCGGACGGTCCTTGATCTGACGCGGAGCCGCCACGTGCCCGGTTCGGCGCGGGTGACCATGGCCGGCGACGCGATGAGCGCGGCCGACGCGGCGTTCGTCAACGCCAGCTTCGGCCACGGCTTCGAGTACGACGACGCGCACCGTGCCAGCTCCAGCCATCCCGGCAGTTGCGTGGTGCCCACGGCGCTGGCGGTCGGGGAAGAGATCGGCGCGACGATGCGCGAGGTGCTGCTCGGCATCGTCGCGGGCTACGAGGTCTACACGCGGATCGGTGTGCTCGCCGCGCCGGAACTGCTGGAGCTCGGTTTCCATCCACACGCGCTCCTGTCGACTTTCGGCGCCGCAGCGGTGGTCGCGAAGATGCGCGGTCTGGATCTGGAACAGACGCTCCACGCCCTGTCCATCGCCATGAGCCACTCCGCGGGAACCACCGAGTACACCTCGTCGGGCGGCTCCGTGAAGCGGGTGCACGCGGGCATCGCCACGCGGGGCGGCATCCGCTCGGCCGAGATGGCCGAAGCGGGCATCACCGGCCCCCTGGCCTTCCTGACCGGCAACAAGGGGTTCTTCCACACCTTCGTCCGGCGTGAGGTGGGGGCCGACGCCGCCGCCGCGTTCGCGCTCGACGCCCCCTTCGAGATCACCCGGATCTGGATCAAGCCGTACTGCTGCTGCGGCATCAACCACGCCTACATCGACGGTGCCCGGCAGCTGGCCGACCGGGCCGACCGGATCGACACCATCGAACTGGGCATCCAGGCCGGCGGCGACGTCGTCATCGGAAACCGCAACGCGAGCGCCTTCGCGCCCAAGAGCATCGAGAACCTCCAGTACAGCCTCCCCTATCAGTTCGCCCTCTCGCTCCTGGGCCACGGCAACGGCTTCACCACGCACCACGAATACATGGCCGGACGTCTCGACATAGGTGACGGCAGCCCCGTCGCGAAGCTCGCCGGCCGGATCCGCATCACGCCCAAGCCCGAGCTCGACGCCGCCCACCCCGGCAAGTGGGTCGCCGACATCACGGTCACCTATGACGACGGCACCAGCGAGAGTGTGTTCGTCGACAGTCCACGCGGCACCGCCGAGAACCCGATCTCGCAGCCCGATCTCGACGCCAAGTTCCGGGACCTCACGGTCGCGGCCCTGGGTACGGAACGCAGCGAGGCGCTACTGTTCGCCATCACCGAGGGCGATCTCACCATGCCCGCCTCGGCGCTGGTCGACCTGCTGGTGATCTGACACGTGCCACACGATGATGGTCCCCCTCCGCCGGGAGGGGGACCATCGATCACGTTCAGCGGCGCGCGCCTTCGCACATGCATCGCCGGGGGGAATGCGACGTCGGTTCACATGAGGGCCGCGAAGTCGATGGTGTCCGGGACGAGGGACTGCTCGACCCAGATGGTCTTGCCGTTCCGGCCGTAACGGCTGCCCCACCGGTTGGAGAGCTGGGCGACGAGGAACAGGCCGCGTCCTCCCTCGTCGGTCCAGCGCGCCCTGCGCAGGCGCGGCTGGGTGTTGCTGGGGTCGGTGACCTCGCAGACGAGTACGTCGTCCCGGATCAGTCGCAGGCCGATCGGTCCGCCGGCGTAGCGGACCGCGTTGGTGACCAGCTCGCTGACGATCAGTTCGGTGGCGAAGGCCGCCTGGTCCAGTCCCCAGGCGGCGAGTTGCCGGGTGGCGGCCTGCCGGGCCTCGGCCACGACGGCCGGGTCCGCGGCGAACTCCCAGCTCGCGCTGGACCGTTCCGGGACGGCGCGGGTGCGGGCCAGCAGCAGCGCGATGTCGTCGCGGGGCGGGGCGTCGCCCAGGCCGGCCAGCAGCGCGCGACCCATGTCGTCGAGGGGGCGGTCGGGGTCGTACGCGGCCGCGAGGTTCTCCGTCAGCCACCGCAGGCCGGCGTCGACGTCGCCGTCGTCCCGTTCGATCAGCCCGTCGGTGTAGAGGGCGAGGATGCTCCCGGGCTCCAGTTCGACGCTGACGCACTCGAACGGCATGCCTCCCACCCCCAGTGGCGGGCCAGGGCGAACCGGGACGACCTCGGTGGTTCCGTCGGGGCCGATCACGACGGGCGGCGGATGACCGGCACCGGCCACGGCGCAGCGGCGGGTGACGGGGTCGTAGACGACGTACAAGCAGGTGGCACCGACGAGGCTCTCGGCGTCCGTGTCGTCGCTGATCCGCTGGACGAGGTCGTCGAGGTGGGTGAGGAGTTCGGTGGGGTCGAGCTCCAGGTCGGCGAGGGTGCGGACGGCGGTGCGCAGGCCGCCCATGGCGGCGGCGGCGTTCAGGCCGTGTCCGACCACGTCTCCGACGACCAGGGCCACCCGGAACGAGGGCAGGGGAATGACGTCGTACCAGTCGCCGCTGATGCCCGCTCCCCCGCTTGCGGGCAGGTACACGCCCGTGGTCTCCGCCGCCGCTGTGTCGGTCGTGGCCGAGGGAAGCAGACGCCGTTGCAGCGTGAGCGCCACGCGGTGCTCGCGGGTGTAGCGGCGGGCGTTGTCCACACTCAGCGCGGCCCGGGAGGCGACCTCCGCCATCAGGTCCGCGTCGTCCTGTTCGAACGGATCCTGCTGTTCGGTACGCCAGACCGTGACGGCCCCGAGTATCAGCCCGCGCGCGAACAGGGGGGCCCAGATGCCCGAGTGTCCGCGTGCGGGGAGGAACAGGCGCTGGTGTGTCGGGTCGCCGAGCACGACCGTCACTTTCTCCGGGTCCAGAAGAACGGGGCGACCCTGCTGGACTTCTCCCAGTTCCAGTGTGAAGGGCAGCCGGGGTACCGTCTCGCCCGGCTGGAGGAGGGCGGCGGCGTCGGAAGCGTGGACCGAGGCCATGGCGGCACGGCGCAGATGCAGATCTCCCCCGCCGATGGTCTTCGGGGGTTCGTCCCCGTCGATCACGGCGTCGGCCAGCTCCACCCATCCCACGTCCCCGAAGCCGGGGACGAGGACGTCCATCAGGTCCTGTGCGGTGCGAGTGACGTCGAGCGAACGACCGATCCGGTCGGCGGCCTCGTGCAGCACGTCCAGCCGGTGGCGAGCCCGCTGCTGGTCCGGGGCGTCGGTGACCATCGTGACGACGCCCGCGGGAGCCTTCTGGGCGTCCTCGACCCGGAAGGCGGACAGCGACAGGGCCAACGTCCGTTCCGGATCCTGCCGCGACCGCATGCGCAGGCTCTTGCGGATCAGCGGCTCGCCCGTGTCCAGCACGTGGCGCAGCGCGGCCTCCACGGCCTCGGCGTCCGCGACGGACATCACGTCCCTCAGCCTGCCGCCTCGGGACAGCGCCGCGCCGCCGAACATCTCGGAGCTGATGTTGGTCCACACGACGGACAGGTCCACGTCGTGCATGCCGACCCCGACACGGTCCTGGGAGAGCAGGGCCCGCAGGACACTCGCGCCCTGCTCCCAGTGGGTCACCTGTTGGGTGGGCGCGACCAGCACGAGGGATTCGGCGGCGGGTTCCGTCCGCAGCACCCTGAAGGTGACATCGATCGAAGCGCCGGACCGGTGCCGCAGCAGCGCACGGCCCGCGGCCGGCATGCCGGCGTCACCCGCCGCGCCCGGGCACTCGTGGGTGAGCAGGGCCCGCACCGGGTGGCCGCAGACCTCTTCGGCCGTCCGGCCCAGGAGCTCGGCGGCCGCATCGGACCAGCGCACCACGGTGCCCCGGTCGTCGAGCACGGCTGTCGCGATGCCGGCGAACGCGAACACCTGCTCTTCGGCGCCGGGGCTGAACCCGTGCATCCCGCTCCTCTGGGTCGGCGCCCCCACCTCTCCACGGTACGTCCACGGGGGTACGCCCGCCTTGCAGCGGACGGCGCCGGACCGACGTCGCGCTCCGGCGGGGTCACCGCAGGCGCGTGTACTGGTTCACCCCGTCCACGAACGCCACAGCCGCGTCGCCCCGCAGTACGAGCACGTCCAGGTGGGCGACCGTCTCGTTGACCGCGAGCATCTGGTTGAGGGGGTTGAGGTCGGCGAACGGCACCTCGCGACGGGTCCAGGCGAGCCGGCGCGCGACCGCGTACGCGTCGTACGTACCGTCCTTGAGGGCGACGAGAGTCCTGTGCAGCCTGTCGTCATGGTGGGCGAGAAGTTCGGCGACCCTGGTGTGAGTGCTGTCCGCGACGGGGCCGTGCGCGGGCAGCAGGCGGGCGTCCGCATGCCGGGCCATCAGGTGCAGCGAGTCCAGGTACGCGGCCAGCGGTCGACCGCCCGGCTCGGCCGCCTCGAAGCCGATGGACGGCGTGATGCGCGGCAGGACGTGGTCGCCGGAGAACAGCAGTCCGCGCCGTTCGTCCAGGAAGACCACATGTCCCTGGGTGTGGCCGGGAGTTGGGATGACCTTCAGTTCGCTGTCGCCGAAGCGCAGGGTCTCCGCCTCCAGCCAGCGGTCCGGCTCCTCCCAGTCGCGGGGGTCGTACTGGTCGGGATAGGTCGCCTCGACGTGGTCGGCCACTTCGTCGGCTCCCGCCTGCCGCAGGATCGTCAGGGCGCACGCGAGGCCGCCGCCCAGCTTGTTGAGCAGCTCGAGCCCGGGGCGCTCCCCGGCCCCGAGATGGACGCGGGCGCCCAGCAGCCGGCGCAGTTCCACCGCCTGCGTGTAGTGGTCGCGGTGGACGTGGGTGACCAGGATGTTCCTGATGTCGCCGAGGTCGCGGCCGATGGCGGACAGAGCCTCCTCGAGGGCCTTGCGCGCCTCGGGTATCGCCCATCCGCCATCGATCATGACGAGGCCGCCGTCGTCGGTCAGGTCCTCCAGCAGATAGACGTTGACGGCGTGCAGACCGTCATTGGGGAGCGGGAGCGGTACCCGGTGGACGCCGGGCTGGACGGTCTGGACGCCCGACGTGGCCCAGGGTCCCTGATCGAACCGCTTCGTCATGGCTCTCCCTCAGTGATGGTGCGTCGTGGAACTCGTCGGCCGCCTCGCCGGGTCAGCCTCGCGGGCCGCCCGCAACGTACAGGACCTGGCCGGTCACGAAGCCGGCGCCCTCGCCGGCGAAGAAGGACACCGCGTGGGCGATGTCGTCGGGCTCCCCGACCCGGGGCACGGGGGTGACGGCGGCCCGCTTGGCCTTGAACTCCTCGAAGGGCACGCCCAGTCGCTCGGCGGTGGCCTCGGTCATCTCGGTCACGATGAAGCCCGGGGCGACGGCGTTGACGGTGACGCCGAACTTGCCGAGCTCGATGGACAGGGTCTTGGTGAAGCCCTGCAGACCGGCCTTGGCGGTGGAGTAGTTGGCCTGGCCCCGGTTGCCGAGCGCGGAGACCGAGGACAGGTTGACGATGCGGCCCCAGCCGGCCTTGGTCATGTGCGCCTGAGCGGCCTTGCTCATCAGGAAGGCCCCGCGCAGGTGAACGCCCAGAACCGCGTCCCAGTCGGCCTCGGCCATCTTGAACAGCAGGTTGTCGCGGGTGATGCCGGCGTTGTTCACCAGCACGACGGGCGGGCCGAGTTCGGCGGCGACGCGTGCGACGGCCGACTCGACGCGCTCGGCGTCGGCAACGTCCACGCCGACGGCCAGGGCGCGGCCGCCGTCCTTCTCGATGGCGGTGACGGTGTCGGCGCACGCCGCCTCGTCGAGGTCGAGGACGGCGACGGCGAAGCCGTCGCGGGCCAGGCGCCGGGCGGTGGCGGCGCCGATGCCGCGGGCGGCACCGGTGACGATGGCGACGCGATGGGCGGGGGCGGTGGACTCGGACATGTCGGTACTCCTGGACGACTGAGCGGAACGTGTGGGTGTACGGCGTGGGGTCAGCCGGAGACGCGAGCGACGGTCTCCGCGACGCAGGCAGGCTTGTCGGCGCCCTCGATCTCGACGGTCACCCGTGAGACGACCTGGTAGCCGCCGGGCACCGGGTCGGCGGAGACCAGGTCCACCGAGGCCCGGATCCTGGATCCGACACGCACCGGGTTGATGAAGCGCACCTTGTTCAGGCCGTAGTTGACGGCCATGGCCACCCCCTCGGTCCGGTACACCTCCCTGACCAGTGCGGGGAGCAGGGACAGCGTCAGGTAGCCGTGCGCGATCGTGGCGCCGAAGGGTCCCGCGGCGGCACGCTCGGTGTCGACGTGGATCCACTGGTCGTCGCCGGTCGCGTCGGCGAACAGATCGATCCGTCGCTGCTCGACGGAGATCCACTCACCGGAGCCGACATGGGTGCCGGCCGCAGCGGCGAGCGCTGCGGGGGAAGGGAAGACCTTGGTCATCGGGGGTCCTGTCACCTCTCGGGGGTCGTCGTCACGCGGCGGAGAACAGGGCGGCCATGCCCTGGCCGCCGCCGATGCACATGGTCTCCAGCGCGTACCGGCCCTCCCGGCGGCGCAGTTCGTGCAGCATCGTGGTCATGATCCGTACGCCGGTCGCGCCGATGGGGTGACCGAGCGAGATGCCCGAGCCGTTGACGTTGAGCCGGTCGCGGTCGTGCCAGCCCCACTCGGCCAACACCGCCAGGACCTGGACGGCGAACGCCTCGTTGACCTCGACGAGGTCCAGGTCGTCGAAGGACTTGCCCGTGCGGGCGAACAGCTTGGCCACTGCAGGTACCGGGCCGATGCCCATGACCGACGGGTCGCAGCCGGCGGCCGCCCAGCCCTCCAGGAAGGCGATGGGCTCCAGGCCCAGGGACTCCAGCTGGTCCTCGGCGACCACCAGGCACGCCGCGGCGGCGTCGTTCTGCTGGCACGCGTTGCCGGCCGTGACAGTGCCGCCGGGCAGCACGGTGCGCAGCTTCCCGAGGGCTTCGGCGTTCGAGTCGGGGCGCACGCCCTCGTCCCGGTCGAAGATCAGGGGTTCGCCTCGCCGCTGCGGCACCGTGACCGGAACCACCTCGTCCTTGAAGATCCCCGACTCCCACGCCCTGGCGGCCTTCAGGTGGCTGGAGACGGCGAACCGGTCGGCGGAGTCACGGGAGATGCCGTAGCGCTCGGCCAGCTTCTCCGCGGTCTCGGGCATCCCGGAGATCCTGCCGAAGCGGTGCTCGGGCTGAGAGCGTTCGCGGCCGCGGTCGAGCCGGTCGTACATGGCCACGTTGCCCGCGCGCCCTCCCCAGCGCATCGAGGTGGAGTAGTACTCGATGTTGGACATGCTCTCCACACCGCCGGCGAGCACGACGTCGGCGGCGCCGGTCTGCACCATCATCGCCGCCGTGACGATGGCCTGCAGGCCCCCGCCGCACCGCCGGTCGACCTGCATGCCGGGCACCGAGATCGGCAGACCGGCGTGCAGCGCGGCCCAGCGGCCGATGCAGGGCGCCTCGGAGTTGGCGTACGACTGGGCCATGGACACGTCGTCGATGAGCTCGGGGTCGATCCCGGTCCGCTCGACCACGGCCTTGATGACCGTGGCGGCAAGGTCCTCGGCGGGTACCGACTTCAGGGTGCCTCCGAAGGCACCGATGGGGGTGCGCAACGGACTGACAATAGCTGCTCGCCGCATGGGGGGCCCTTTCTCACAGAGGTGCAGAAAATAAAATATCTTCATTGGCCACCGGGAACAAGGACTCACCTCACAGAGGCCACCCTCCGCGACTGCGTGGCGATCTCGCCGAATCGGTCTAAATCGTTGCTTATCAGACGCTCGCGCTGAACGTCGCCCCTCTGGCGGCAACTGCCCGCGCCTGCCCCCTAGACACAGAAAATTTAATACACAATCCTGCTTGCCACTCGGGTGCCCCGTGACGACGACCGCGGCACCGGTCCCAGCCTCCCCACTCCCCAAGCGCTGCCCCGGCGCCCCCGAAGAGGTCCCCATGGCGACCTCCGACACCGCTAAAGATCGAGGAGAAGATGAGCGTACAAGGAAGTATTCCTGCGACCGCCGAGGTGACCGCGACCCCAGGCCGGGGGCGCGTCCTCTTCGCCGCCGTCGCGGCCCAGTCGATCGAGTACTACGACTTCCTGATCTACGGTACGGCCGCCTCACTGGTCCTCAACACCCTGTTCTTTCCCTCGGGAAGCACGCTGACCAGCACGCTCGCCTCGTTCGCCACGTTCGCGGTCGGGTTCGCCGGCCGGCCCGTCGGAGCGGCGATCTTCGGTCACATCGGTGACAAGTTCGGCCGCAAGCCGGCGCTGCTGACGGCCATGCTCCTGATGGCCGTCTCCTCGACGCTCATCGGCCTGCTGCCCACGTACGGAACGATCGGCGTGGGGGCGCCGGTCATCCTGGTGATCCTTCGCGTCGCCCAGGGCATCTCGGTGGGCGGCCAGTTCGGCGGCTCGACGCTGCTGGCGCTGGAGGGCGCGCCACCCAATCGCCGCGGCCTCTTCGGATCGCTTCCCCAGCTCGGTGTGGTCGTCGGCATGATCAGCGGCACACTCGTCTTCCTGCTCGTCAGCCACCTCACCACGGCCGACCAGTTCTCGGCGTGGGGATGGCGCGTCCCGTTCCTGCTCAGCGTCCTGATGTTCCCGGTCGCCTACTACGTGCACCGTTACCTCGAGGAGACGCCTGAGTTCCAGCGGGCCGCGGAGGAGTTGTCGGCTCAGAGGGACGTCGCTCCTCGATCGTCCGTGCTGCGGGTGCTGCGCCGTCCCAAGCAGCTCCTGCTGGTGGCGTTCACCTTCCTCCCCGCCACGATCTCCTTCTACGGCATCGTCACAGGCGTGCTCCACTACGCGACGGAGGATCTGAAGATCTCCAAGGACACGATGCTCACCGTGGTCATGCTCTCGATGATCGCGTTCGCGGCGGGCACGACCGGCTTCGCGTGGCTGTCCGACATCGTGGGCCGACGCAAGGTCTACGCGGCGGGGGCCGCCTTCTCCGGGGCATGGGCCTTCGCGCTGTTCCCGCTGGTGGACACCCGCGGTTTCGCGTGGATCCTCCTCGCCGCGGCCGTCGGACAGTTCGCCGTGGGCGCGATGTTCGGACCGGGTACCGCACTGCTCGCCGAGGCGTTCCCGGCGAGTATGCGCTACTCCGGAGCCTCGCTCGGAAACCAGCTCGCGAACATCCTCGGCGCCGGGCTCGCTCCGTTCGTCATGGTCGCGCTGATGGCGGCGACGCACACCACCGTGTCGGTCTCGATCTATATGGCGGCGTCCTCGGTCGTCAGCCTGATCGCGGTGCCGCTGGTCAGGCTGCCCAAGGAGGAATCCACCGAGTCGAGCTGAGCGCGGGGGTGAAGGCAGGCAGGGCCGCCTGGTGGCCCGGGGATGCGGTGATCGTCCCCACGTCACCGGGAGGCCCTGCCTTCGTGCTGCGCGTTTCACGCCTGCCGCGCCCTCTCGCGGCTGCCACCGCCCGCAGTACCGGACGAGCCGGGCCTGCCACCACGGCA
>NZ_BAABKB010000072.1:0-19130 GCF_039543605.1 Streptomyces siamensis
CGGCCCCTTGCGGAAGGTGCTGCCGATCGGGTGGATCGGCGGGAGGTACACGACGTCGAAGCCCATCGCCGCGATCGCGGGCAGCCGCTCCGCGGCCGTACGGAAGGTGCCGTGCACGGCCGGGACCGACGGGTCGCGCTCCGACCGGCCGCTCTCCGACCGCGGGAAGAACTCGTACCAGGACCCGTACAGGGCGCGCTCACGCTCCACCAGCAGCGGCAACGGCTCCGAGCGGGTGAGCCGTTCCCGCAGCGGGTGCTGCGCGAGGGCCGCGTCGGCTCGCGCGGTCAGCGCGCCGGCGAGCCGCTCCCCGGGTGAACGGGACTCGTCGCGCAGGGCGTTCGCGGCGGCGACCACCGCGTCCCGGTCCCCTCCCTCCGGCATCGCGGCGGCGGCCCGCTCGTACAGTTCGGCGCCCTCCTCCAGAACCAGCCCCGTGTCCATCCCGGCCGGGATCTTGATCTCGGCGGTGCGCCGCCACGCGGTCACGGGATCGCTCCAGGCCTCCACCCGGTAGGACCAGTGACCTGCCTCCGACGGAGTGACCTCGGCGCCCCAGCGGTCGCTGCCGGGGGTCAGTTCCCGCATCGGGGTCCACGGGCCGGGGGACCCGGCGGGATCGCACAGCACGACGTTGGCGCCGACGCAGTCGTGGCCCTCGCCGAAGAGGGTCGCCGTGATCCGGAAGGTCTCACCGGCGACCGCCTTCGCGGGGCGTCTGCCGCAGTCGACGACCGGCCGTACATCCACCAGGGGGATACGGCCGGTGTGCGTGTTCGCGTCCATGGGTCCTGCCTCCGCCGTCTTGGGTTTCGCCTCCGCCCCATCTGGGCCCGATCGGGTGATTCACACTCCTGCGGGAACGTCCTGCAGGTAGTGCTCGGCCGCGTCCGCGGCCTCCCGTGCGCAGCGCTTCCCCATCAGCACGCACAGGGTGTAGCCGGTGTTCTCGAAATTGCCCCGCACCACATGGTCGGCGGGGGCGGCGAGCAGCAGGCGTTCCCAGGCCCGGTATCTCTCCAGATGCCTGGCGACCTCGGGTTTGGCAGGCAGCAGCATCACGCCGGTCACCTTCCCACTCATCGGACCGTGCACGGCTTGCCTGGCTGGCGGGTGAAGGCCGTACACGCAGGGGCACCGGTCCCATGTGGAGACCGACGCCCTCACTCATGGTGCCTGTATGGACACCCAGCGTCTTGTTGGCTCTTCAACAACATTTGGGCGCCCGCTCGAGTTGCGCGAATGGAGTAGTGCTCTCACTCTGAGACTGACTCAGAAGCGATCACCGCTCACGCTTCGTGTTCGGGGCTCGGCCCATCCGGGCGAGAACAAGCGAGAGCTTCGCCGGTGAGGAGCCAACGACGATGAAACCTGCAGTGCCCTGCTACTACCACCTCGACGTAGAGGTCAGCCCGGAACGAGTGGGACAGGTCAAACGCATCCTGGCCGCGCACCTGCGGTACTGGAACCTGGAGATCCTCGTCGAGTCCGTCTGTCACTGCGCCGAGGCGCTGCTCCGGACGATCGAGGAGCATGCCGCGGACAAGAACACGACCATCGAGATGTGGTGGAACGGCCAGCACCTCATCACCGCCGTCTCGGACAACAGCCAGGACATCGGCCCGCACAAGGCACCGCAGGGCTGCCTTGCCCAGATCGCCGCGCTGAGCGACGGCTGGGGCTGTTGCGCCACAGGCGCCGGCGGGAAGATCATCTGGTTCTCGTGGCGGGCGCGGGCCGCCGAGCGGGCCCCGCTGGTCCCCCCGGCCCCCGCCCCGAGTCTGCGGGAGGCCCGACGGACGCCCCGCCATGTCCCGCTCCCGGAGCCCGCGCTGTCGGTCTCGCGGGACAAGGCCGAGGCGGTCGCCGCCCCGGTGTGATCCCCTGACGGCGCCGGACCGCCCGGCCACCCGAACGCCGAACGCGTCGATCCAGCACGGATCGACGCGTTCGGCGTTCCCCGCGGCGGCCGGGTCGTTCGGGTCCGGTGGACGGGGCCTGCCCGGTGCGGCCGGAGACCAGAACAGGCACGAGGCGCGCAATGGGGGGAAACTGGAGCCGGGCCCCGGACCGGGCGCCCCGGAACCGGTCCCCAGACACGGGGGGATGCACATGTCCACTACACCGGCACAGGCGGCACGGCAGGAACTCCCCGGCTTCCAGGGGACCTTGACCGGTCCCGACGATCCCGGGTACGACGAGGCGCGCGCCGTCTACAACGCGATGATCGACCGCAGGCCCGCCCTGGTGGCGAGTTGCACCACTCCCGAGGACGTCGCCCTGGTCATCGGCTTCGCCCGGGACCACGACCTTCCCCTGGCGGTACGCGGCGGCGGCCATCACGGCGCGGGAATGGGAACGTGTGATGACGGAGTGGTCCTCGACCTCACACCGATGAACGACATCGAGGTCGATCCGCAGGCTCGTACCGCACGGGTCGGCGGCGGCTGCCGTCTCGGCGAGGTCGACCGTGCCACCAACGAGCACGGGCTCGCCGCGCCCAGCGGCATCATCTCCACGACGGGCGTCGGCGGCATCACGCTCGGCGGCGGCCTCGGACACCTCACCCGCAAGTGCGGGCTGTCCATCGACAATCTCCGCGCCGCCGATGTCGTCCTGGCGAGCGGGGAGAAGGTGCGCGCGAGCGCCGACGAGAACCCCGACCTGTACTGGGCGCTCCGCGGGGGCGGCGGGAACTTCGGAGTCGTCACCTCGTTCCTGTTCGGGCTGCACGACGTGAACACGGTCGTCGCCGGTCCCACCTTCTGGCCCGTCGACATGGGCGCCGAAGTCCTCACCGCCTACCGGGACTTCCTTCCGCACGCGCCCCGCGAACTCGGCGGCTTCTTCCTGTTCGCCTCGGTGCCGCCCGCACCGCCGTTCCCGGAGGAACTCCACCTGCGCAAGGTGTGCGGCGTCATGTGGTGCCGCATCGGCGACGACACGGACGCGGCGGCCCGGGACATGGCGCCGCTCCTCGACGCCCTGCCCGAACCGCTGCTGCACGGCCCGGCGCCGATGCCGCACCCGGCGCTCCAGTCCGCGTTCGACGGGGTCTACCCGCCCGGCGACCAGTGGTACTGGCGAGCGGGCTTCATCGACGCGCTCCCCGCCGAGGCGATCGACCTGCACGCCAAGTTCGGTGCCGAGATGCCCACCTGGAAGTCGACGATGCACATGTACCCCATCGACGGGGCCGTGCACGACCACGCACCGACGGACACCGCGTGGAGCTACCGCAGCTCCGGCTGGTCGGCCGTCTACGCGGGTGTGGACCCCGACCCGGCCAACGCCGACCTCGTCAGGCAGTGGAGCGTCGACTACTCCGACGCCCTGCAGCCGTACTCCGCGGGCGGCGGCTACGTGAACATGATGATGGACGAGGGCCAGGAGCGGGTGCGGGCCAGCTATGGCGACAACTACGCCCGACTGGCCCAGGTCAAGGCCGCGTACGATCCGGGCAACCTGTTCCGGCTGAACCAGAACATCCGGCCGCCGCAGGCCTGATCACGGCTTGCGGGCCACGCCTCCGTGGACGTCCGTGGGCTCGGGCGACGTACCTGGCTCCGGGCGCCACAGCGGGCACGACACGATGCCGGGCTCGATCAGTTCGAGGCCTTCGTAGTAGGCCGTGATCTGGCCGGGGCTGCGCAGCACGTACGGAATCGCGCCGGTGTCGTCGTACCCCTGCTGGGCCTCCTTGAGCGCCGCGTCGGTGTCCGTGCTGTCGTAGTGCACGAAGTAACTGCCGGAGGGCAGGGCGGCCTGGAGCCGGCGGACGATCGACTTGGCCTCCTCGTAGTCCTGGATGTGGCCCAGGATGCCCATGAGCATGAGGGCGACGGGCCGGTCGAAGTCCAGGATGCGGCTCGCCGTCTCGATGATCTTCTCGGGCTCGTGCAGGTCCGCGTCGATGTAGTCGGTGACGCCCTCGGGGGTGCTGGTGAGCAGTGCCTGCGCGTGACGGAGCACCAGCGGGTCGTTGTCGACGTAGACGATGCGGGACTCCGGTGCCACGCGCTGTGCGACCTGGTGGGTGTTGTCGTACGTGGGAAGGCCGGTGCCGATGTCGAGGAACTGACGGATGCCGAGCTCCTCGGCCACGAAGGTGACCGTGCGGATCAGATAGCCGCGCGAGGCGCGGGCCATCGTCTCGATGTTGGGGGCGACCTCACGGTAGGCGTCGCCCGCCACCCGGTCGACCTCGTAGTTGTCCTTGCCGCCCATCCAGTAGTTCCAGATGCGGGCGGAGTGCGGCACCGTGGTGTCGATCTTGGACAGCGCCTCTTGGTCGGGGGTGGACTGGCCGTCTGCCATGGAAGGTCTCCTGCCGTGCGTCACGCGGTCGGTCATCAACTTATCGTCAACGTCTTTGTACAGCAGCCGAGTTGAGAGATGGAGGGAGGTGCGGGGGCGCGGGCCGGGCGGCCCGGGTCCATGGTGTCGAGGGTGATCACGGGGACGTGCTGGGAGAGCGTGCGCAGGGCCCGCTCGTACGCGTCGACCGCCTCGGTGTCGTCGGCCTCGCCGGTGACGTGCAGGAGGACGCCGTCGCGTTCGGCCACCGCCTCCGCGAAGTCGAGCGCCTGGATCCATGTGACCCGCGAGCGCCCTCGGCGCAGCGGCCCGTAGACCAGTTCATGGACGAGGCTGCCGTCGATGGCCAACCGGCCCGGGGCGGCGAGGAGTTCACGGTACGGCTGGGTGGGGTCCACATGGTGGAGGTGTCCGCGCGAGCGGCGGATCAGGAATCCCTCGCGGGCCAGGTCCGCGATCAGACCGCTCCTGCCGATGCCGTCGGGGCCCTCGACGACCAGCGTCCGGCACCGCGCGAGGGCCTGGTGGAGGATCATCCCCGCACCCACTCCCCTCCTGCACCCTCCTGGACGAACGACGCCACCAGTGTGAAGGCGACAACCCGCACGCGGGGAGTGCGCGTGCGGGTTGTCCGGTTGTGCGGGCGTAGTGGTGCGGGGCCGGTGCGGAACGCGGCATTCCCTCGGGGCCGCGGTTCAGGCGCCCCTGTTGCGGCCCCGTGCGGTGCCGCGTCTCAGGCGATGAGGAAGTCGGCCTCGCCGGACTTGGCGCCCTGGAGGAACGCGATCATCTCGTCGCGGGTGTACACCAGCGCGGGCCCCTCGGGATCCCTGGACTGCCGCAGGGCGACGCTGCCGTCCGGCAGCCGCTTGGCCTCGACACAGCTCCCGCCGTTCGTGCCGCTCCAGGGCTTGACCCAGCCCTCGGTTCCCAGTTCGGCGGCGGACATGCCGCTGTGGACGGATCCCATGGATCACAACTCCTTACGCAGTTCACCCAGGATGGCCCTGGTCCGAGCGACCGGTTCCGCCTGCACGGACATCCGGTCCAGTACTTCGAGATAGCTGACGACGTCGTCCGGCCGGTCGACGTAGACCGCGCCGGCCAGGCTCTCCGTGTAGATGACGTCGGGGAGTTCGGAGAAGCCGAAGCGGAAGTGGTGGAAGGGCCCGAACGCACCCGGGTGCGCACCCACGCCGAAGCGCATGATCTGGATCCGCACCTTCGGCATGTCCAGAGCCTCGTGCAACCGGTCGATCTGGGCGCGCATCACCGCGGCCCCGCCCACCGGCCGGCGCAGTACCGTCTCGTCCAGAATGGCCCAGACGGCGGGCGCGTCCGGCTTGGCGAGCAGGTCCTGACGTTTGACCCGCAGGGCGACGCGGCGGGCGATCTCCTCCTTCGACTCGTTGGGAAAACCGACGCGCATGAGCGCCGTGGCGTACTCGTGCGTCTGCAACAGGCCGGGTACGTAGTGGGGTTCGTAGAGGCGGATGACGCTCGCCTCGCTCTCCAGGCTCACGTAGGCGCTGAACCACTCGGGCAGCACGTCGCGGTACTTGTACCACCAGCCCGGCTGGTTGGCCTCCCTGGCCAGGGCGAGGAAGTCGTCGATCTCCGCGGCCGGCACGCCGTACGTGTGCAGCAACTCCCGCACGTACGGGATGCGGAGTCCGACCTCGGCCTTCTCGATCCGCCGTACCGTCAGGGGAGTGACCTCGATCGCGCGTGCCGCGTCCTCGAAGGACACGCCCGCCTGTTCCCTCAGGTGACGCAGCCGTTTTCCGAGGACCATCCGCAGGACGGTCGGCGCGCTGCCGCCAGGGCGGTTCTCGCTCACGTCCTACCTCCCGGGACGGCTGTCACAGCGTGCAGTGTGCCACGCGCTTCCTGACAGAGACAGAGCGATGCGAATCGTTCTGAAATTATCAGAACGCAGCTTGCACGTTGAGTCTGTCGGCGACCATAGTGATCGAGTGACCTGCCGCACATTCGGCTTCGGTCACAGACAACTGCGCCCGCCGGTAAGGGACATGACGCCCCGCCAGACGAGCCGGGCCGGCGCAGCCGCACGCGGACGTGAGGCGAGACGGGGATGGCCACCGTGACCGACGGACAAGCAAGGAACGCCGGCAAGGCCCCCGCCGGGGGCAACAAGGTGCTGGCGGCCACCCTCAAGGAAGCCGGCTGTTCCTACGCCTCGCTCGCCCTGCGGGTCAACGAGCTCGGCCGCCGTCAGGGCACGGACTCCCACTACGACAAGGCGTCGGTCACCCGCTGGCTCCAGGGTCAGCAACCGCGGGGAACCACACCGGAGTTGATCGCCGCCGTGTTGTCCGAGCGGCTCGGCCGGGCCGTGTCCCCCGCGGACCTGGGCTTCCATTCCGATCAGCAGCGCCCCGTCGCGAGCAGGGCGCTCGTCTATGGCGAAGACGTGGCAGAAACCCTTCACACCCTGGCGGAACTGGGGTCCACCGACATCTCCCGCCGCAGCCTCCTCGGCTCGGTCCCCTTCGTGGCCGCCGCACTGACGAATCCACAACGCGCATGGCTGCTCTGGCTGCTGGAGCAACAGGAGTCCGGGCGTCCGACGACGGCGGCGAGCGACGGACCGGTCGAGCAGGTGCACGCGATGATCGCCATGTTCGACCAGATGGACAACCACTACGGCGGCGGTGGAGTGCGCACCAGCATCGTGCACTACCTCGCCACCGAGGTCGTCCCCATGCTCCAGCGCCGGGGCACGCCGTCCCATCTGCGCCGACAGCTGTACGCCGCCGCCGCGCGCCTCGCCGCGATGGCCGGCTGGAGCTCGTACGACGCGGGGGAGTACGGACTGGCCCAGCGCTATATGACGCAGGCCCTGAGACTGTGCGCGGAGGGCCGCGACCGGGTGCTCGGCGGTCAGATCCTGGCCGGCCTCTCCCACCTGGCCACCAACCTCGGGCGGCCGGACGAAGGGGTGGCTCTCGCCCGCGCGGGGATCGTCACCGCGCAGGGAGCGGGCAGTCCGCTGGGGCTGATGCGCCTGCACGCCATGGCCGCCCGCGGTCACGCCGCGCAAGGCCGTCACGGCGAGGCCTCCGAGGCGCTGCGCCTGGCCGACCGGCAACTGGAGGCGAGCAAGGGGCCCGCGCAGGAGTCGGTGTGGGTCCGCTATCTCGATCACCACTATCTCCAGGCCGAATCCGCCCTGTGCTTCCGCGACCTGGGTCTGGCCGCGCAGGCGGAACGCACGGCGAGCGAGTCGCTCAGTGCCAACCCCGACCGGCGCCGGCGCCAGGCCATCAGCCGCTCAGTCCTCGCGACCGCCCATCTCCAGCAGGACCGTCTGGACGAGGCGGTCGGCACCGCGACCGAGGCGCTCGACACCCTCAGCACCGTGCACAGCGAGCGGTCGATCCAGGCCCTGCGGGACTTCCGCAGGCGGCTGGAGCCGCGCCGTCACGAGCCCGTGGTGCAGGAGTTCGAGCGCACGTCGCGTGCCGTGCTGGGGGTGGCGGCGTGACCCGGGACCGGGGCGCCGCCGGTCCGCCCGGTGCGTCGGTCGTGGATCCGGTGCCTCAGTAGCCGTCCGGGGACGGGGCGTTCTGAGCCCGGTCCACCGGCAGATGGGCACCGGAGATCCCGCTCGACCAGTCGGACAGCAGGAACGCGACCACCCTGGCCACCTCCTGCGGTGCCACCGGCCCACCGCCCGGCAGCTCCGCCGCGACGAAGTGGGCGAACGCCTCGGGGTCCTCCCGGCGCATCCGGTCCCAGCGCCGGCCCGGGATGAGCATGGATCCGGGGGAGACGGCGTTCACCCTGATGTTGTCAGGGCCGAGCTCTCGTGCGAGCGAGGCGGCCAGATGGATCTGCGCGGACTTCGCGACCCCGTACTGGGCCGGCGGACCGGGCTTCCAGCCGGAGATCGACGAGATCACCACGACCGAGCCGCCGCCGGCCGCCCGCAGATGCGGGACGGCCGCCCGTACCAGCCGGGCCGCGTGGCCGACGTTGACCTCCCAGGTGGCCGCCCAGTCGTCGGGGGCCGCCTGCTCGATGCCGCCGCCGCGGGATCCGCCCGCGCAGGCCACCACTCCGTCCAGGCCGCCGAAACGTTTCGCCGTGGCCACGACAAAGTCTTCCAGCGAGCCGGGCGAGGTGACGTCGAGCGGCCGGGTGAACGTCTCGGTGTCCAGTGACGCCGTCAGTTCCTCCAGGTCACGGGCCGTGCGGGCGCAGGTCGCCACCCGCGCGCCCTCGGCTGACAGCAGTCGCACGATCTGCTCGCCGAGCCCCCGGGTGCCGCCGGTGACCAGTACGCGCTTTCCGCGCACGCCGGACCAGCCGGTGCCGCCTTCCGCGTACACCGCCGCCCGCCCCCCGTCCACGTTCCTCACGCGATCGAACATACATCCCATGCCACTACGTGCCTGCAACCGGACAACCCGAATACCCCCTGGTCGCCCGGCTACTCCGGCGTGTTGGCTGCTGGGGCAGCCATCCAGACCGACCCCCCACCCGTGCTGCCTCCGAAGGAGGATCGATGACGGCATCCAGGGCGCATCGCCGCGGGCCGTCGCCCTCACTGGCGGATGACGTCCACGCGCGGCTGCCCGACGGCCGCGCGTCGGCGTGTGACGACCACGGGGCGGACGACCGTTCGCCCGCGGCGCGGCCCCGGCCCGCCGAGGCGGCGGACGACATCCCCCTCACCGCGGTGCCCGCCGTGCCGCTCCTGGCATCGGCGTCCGGGGCGACGCCGGCGGCGCCCGTGGACCAGGCACACCTTCTGCGGACCACCGTCCCCGCCCACCCCTCCCGCTCGCCACGCCTGCGCGCGATGGTCACCGAACACCTCAGGCACCTCCGGCTCGCGCCCGAGCACCTGGACAACGCTGTCCTCGCGACGGACGAACTGTTCGGCAACGCGCTCAAGCACGGCAGCCCCGACCGCGGCGACACCGTGACCGTCACCATCGAATACACCCGGTCCGAGCTGCGCATCACCGTCGCCGACCGCTCACCCGCCCTGCCGCGGCCGCGCAGCGCGGACGGAGCCGAGGAGTCGGGACGCGGGCTGGCCATCGTGGCCGCCCTGACCGACGAATGGGGCGTGGCCCCGCCCGACCCGGGTCTCACCGGCAAGAAGGTGTGGTTCACGTTGGTGCTCCAGGGACTGCCGTGAACCGATCGCCGACGCGCCCGGAAACCGGCTCGCAGGGGCTGTCCGTCCCTCCGGCGGTCGACGGGGAGGTGCGGCCCGTGCCGCCCACGGCAGCCGGGGGACCGCCCGCGTTCCCCACGGTTGCCGCGGGACCGCCCCCGTTCGTGGAGGCCGGCCGACCCATGCGCCTCGTACCCTCACCGGCCGACGGCGTACCGCTCGCGCCCGCGGCGGTCTGCGAGCCCACGCGGTCCTTGCCCCTGTCTGTGCCTGTGCCTGTGCCTGAGTCTGCGTCTTCGGTGATCGGCGGAGAGGCGCCCGCGTCCCCGGAGGCCGCCGGACGGAAGCCGGCCTCGGGGCTCGGCCGGCAGACGCGGTCCGATCCCCCGGTGGGCGCCGCAGCGGCATCGCCCGGGCTCACGACCGGGCGGCCGATGGTTCCGGAACTCGCGGCGGCGCTGGCCACTGAACTGCTGCGCCGGGTGGACAAGGAACGACGCCTGATGCGGCAGGCACGGGCGGCGTCCGACCCTCTGTGGCACCCCGCCCTCGCCCGGTGCCGTGAGGACAATGCCGAGGCCCTCGCCACCGTCGTCCACCGGTACGGCTGGCCCTCCGCCGACCTGGTCGGCCTCCCCGCTTCCACGGCGGCGCTGATGATCCTGCTGCACGCCCCCTGCCTGGACTTCCAGCTGAAGTGCCGCGACCTGATCGCCGACGCCGCGGCGGACGGGCGCTGCCCAGCCCTCCACCACGCGTACATCGCCGACCACTGCGCGGTGGAACTGGGCCGCCCCCAGTACTACGGCACCCGCGTCGACCCCGCGACGCTGCGCCCGTACCCCGTGCGCCGGCCACAGACCCTCGACGAGCGCCGGCGCGACGTCGGCCTCGGCCCCCTCGACGAGCAGCTCCGCCGGCTGCGGGCCGGTGGATGAGACGCCTTCGGACGTGATGTGCAGCACGCGGGAAAAAGTCTCCGCGGCGGCGGGAGAAAGGTTCTGGCTGCGCACGGCTTGATCGCCGATCAAGAAAGGCGAAATCCCTGGCCACGGCATGTTCGGCGCATTTGACACCTCATTGGGGCCACAGATAGGAAAAGCTCTCTGAAGTGGAGAGGTGGACTGTGCGCGAGCCGAACGTGGTCGGGGACTGGCAGGAGTACGACGAGCATGCCGGTCTGCGTGTCCGCGTCCATGGAGTGGAAAAGGCGGAGCCGCCGCGAGGACGCGACGACGCCGCCGACGGACTCGCCTACTTCGCTTTTCGAGTGACGGTCGAAAACCGCACGACCGAGCATTTCGGGATCCATCTCGAAGACGGCCAGATCGACATCCGCATCGGCGCCGACGGCGAGAGCGCCTTCCTGGACTGGCGGAACTCTCAGTTCATCGAGGGCTTCGACGTCTACCCGCTGCGCCGGGCCACCGCCGTCCTCTTCGCCGCGGGAGCGGAGGCGTCCCTGCACCGCGTGGACATCCAGGTCCAGCTGAAGGTCGACGACGAGTGGACCGAGCGATACCTCTGGGCGGGCGGCATCGACCCGTACGAGAGCACGGTCGAGGCGGGCGCCCGTCCCGACACGGCCCGGGACAGCCTGGCCTGCCAGGTGAGCAACTTTCTCCGCAGGGAAGCCGAGTCCTGATCAGCGACGGCGACAGGGCCTAACGCTCCCCGGCCGGATTCCCCTCCACCCACTGGATGAGGAGCTGACGCACGTACGGGTTGCCGTCCTGCGCGGCGTGCGCCAGCCGCTCCGCGCTCGCACGCGCGGCGCGCCACTCCGCGGGGGTGTCCTCGTCGTGGGCGCGGTCGGCGGCGGCCAGCGCGTCGGCCGCCAGCCGGCGGAGATCTTCGGACAGATCGTCGTCGGCGGCGGCGCGGTACGCCTCGAGGCGCAGCCCCGCCATGTCGCGGGAGGCGCTGTCGGTGGCCGCCGGGGGCTGGGCGTAGCCGCTGACCGCGATGACCGCACAGAAGGCGGACACGTCCTGACGGCTCTGCCGCTGCCCCTTCGCGATGGCGGGGGCCAGCCACTTGGGGGCCTTCCAGTGCAGGGCCGCGGTGGCCGCGGCGAGTGCGACGGCCAGCAGCACCACCGGGATCCATCCGCCCAGGAACCACCCGACCGGGCCGAGCACCAGAAAACAGACAGCGCTGCACATCCATATGCGACGGCGGCCGAGCCTCAGGTGTCGTGGATCCATGGGGCTCAGTGTCGCAGGCACACCGTCGCCGTGATGAGGCGGCGGGGCGATTTCCGCGCGGCCGCGCCACGGGTCATGCGGCCGGCTCCGGGGCGGGTGTCGCCGTCTCCCGCGTCGCCCGGAGGCACGTCTCGGGTCAGCGAGCGCATCAGTTCCCGCCGACGCGTGCGGACGACAGCCGACGGACCCTGTGCGCCGACGAGGTGATGTGACGCACCCCTCGGTTTCACTCGCTCAACTCCGTTCCTGCATACGGCTTTTGGCCAGACGTCGTGAGGTGCCCGGGTGCGGCGTGCGGCACGTGTCACGAGTCCCGCGCGGGGTGTCGCGCCGCCTGTACGTGTGGCTCGTGCGCTGCGCCGGAGCCGCACCGCCCACTCATCCGGCACAGGGTCCGTTCCGCGTGCCCGGCGCGTCACGAGCGGGTGGCTTCCGGCCGTCCGTGTCGCGCCGCCCGTCGGCCGCCGCGGCGCTAGCGTGGCGCGTATGCGGCATCACGGCCGGCGGCGGGCCGGAATCCTCGGGGCGCTTCTCGCGTTGTGCGCGGCCGGCTGCGGCGGTGGGGGAGGGGGAGGGGGTGTCGCTTCGTCGGCGACCCCCGAGCTCCGGGCGTCGTCGAAGATCGGGGTGTCGAGCCCCGCGTTCGCGGACGGCGGCACGATTCCGCGGCGCTACACCTGCGACGGCGAGAACGTCTCACCGCCACTGGACTTCTCCGGGGTGCCGCAGGGAGCTGCCGGGCTGGTCGTGCTGGTCGAGGACCCGGACGCCCCGGGCGGCACCTTCGTGCACTGGACCGTGTGGGGCATCGATCCGCGCCGGACGGCGCTGGCGGCGGGCGTCGTGCCGCACGGCGCCGTGCAGGGCCGCAACGGCTTCGGGAAGCTCGGATACGGCGGTCCCTGCCCTCCGGCGGGGAAGGTGCACCACTACGTCTTCTCGGTGTTCGCGGCCGACGTGAGACCGACCCTGCCCGAGGGGGCCGGGGCGGGCGATGTGAAACGCGCGCTGGCCGGGCACGTCACGGCTTCGGGGACGCTGACCGGCCGCTATGGCAGGTGACCGGCGGCCGGGCGGTGAATGGCCGGAGATCGCCCTGGCCGCCCCGGTCGCCGCTTCGTACGATGCCGTCACTCCCGGTCTTCACAGCTCCTTCACAGCCCGGGGGAATGCGCATGTCTGCTTGACATGTGCATGTTCAACAAAGCCTTGATCCAACGCACTGGTCTGCGACGGCTCCTCGCCCGCGGGGAGCCGCACCCCCCATTCCAGGGCGGCGCACCTCGCGTGCCGCCGCCGGAACACCGACGCAATGGATTGGAGCCCCATGACTGGTGGGCTGCTACTGAGTGGCGCCATCGCCGCCCTGTTCGCCTCGGCACTCCCCGCGCACGACCCGTCCTCCGGGATCGTCGACCCGCCCCCGGACAAGATCGTCATCAAGGTCGCCACGGTGAACGGCTCGGGCTGTCCCCAGGGCACCGCGGCCGTCGCGGTCTCGCCGGACAACACGGCGTTCACCGTGACCTACAGCGACTACCTCGCGCAGGTCGGCGGCAATGCCGACCCCACCGCGTTCCGCAAGAACTGCCAGCTCAACCTGATCGTCCACGTGCCGCAGGGCTTCACCTACGCCATCGCCAGCGCCGACTACCGCGGCTTCGCCGCCCTCCAGCAGGGGGCGAGCAGCACCGAGAAGGCCTCGTACTACTTCCAGGGCTCTCCGAACACGGCCGCCATCACCCACCCCTTCCGTGGCCCCTACAACGACAACTGGCAGGCCACGGACGCCACCGACTGGGCCCAACTGGTGTGGGCACCCTGTGGCGTTCAGCGGAACTTCAACATCAACACCGAACTCCGCGTCAACGCGGGGACGTCCACTCCCGGCAGCTCCAGCTTCATGACCATGGACTCGACGGACGGCGACATCAGCACCGTCTACCACCTGGCCTGGAAGGAGTGCCCGAGCTCCTGACCCCCGGCTCCGGGGGCTGAACGCGCGCGTGCCCGGCCGGCTCCGTCGTGTCGGAGCCGGCCGGGCACCGGCGGTTCGTCGACCGGCTCCGCCGCATCGGAGCCGGTCGCGTCAGGGAAGCAGCTTGTCGAGGGCTGCCGGGCCTTCCTCCTTGAGCTTGCGCTCGGCCCAGGCGAGGTTGCGCGGGTTGATGTCGCGTCCCGCCGCGAGTACCAGGTCCTCGGCGGTCACGGCGCCCCCTGCACCGGTGTGCAGCAGCGAGTCGGGGGTCGCCCTGTCGTCGGACGGCGCGGACGCATCGGGTTGGCTCGTTGACATGATCTCTCCCTGTTCCACGTGACCTGTTCTCACGCTACGGGCATTCCGCAGCGCCCGCGCGACACGGCCCGCAGACGCGTCTTGAGCCCGGACGCAAGCCGACGGGGCCGTATGGGACGGGCACCCCGTTCGGGCGTACAGCGATGTCGGTCGCGGCCCGTGCAGGTGATGGTGGAGGAACTCGCACCCCTGCGAATGATGGGAGCTTGACATGCGCATTCGTCTGATGGCCGCCGCCGGCCTGGCGACCGTGGCTCTTGTGGCCACGGCCGGGACTGCCGCCGCGGACGACCCCGACCCGGTCGGCGTCGCCGCGAACAGCCCCGGACTTCTGTCCGGCAATGTGATCCAGATCCCCGTGGACCTGGGTCTCAACCTCTGCGGCGACTCCATCGACGTGGTGGGCCTGCTGAACCCGGCGACCGACAACACGTGCACGGCCGACTGACGAAGTCGTCGCGTGTGCCGGGCAGGGGCTTCCTTGCCTGACTGAACGGTCACGTCCGCCGGGCAGGGATTTCCCTGCCCGGCGGACGCTTGTCCGCTCCCGGTCGGAGTGTCGCCGTCATCTCGCGTCGGCGCACTCTTCGACGAAAATACAAAGCCGGCGAATGAGGCTCAGGTAGGAGGCGGGGTCCGTGGTGTCCTGCATGTGAGATGCACCCTGGAGCCACTGTTGCCACAGGGCCCCGGGGGCCAGGAAACGGGCAGCTCGGTCGCCTTTGAGATTCAGGTCGACGAACAAGAGAGCGCCCCTTTTTGACGCTGCGCCACTCGCCGACGAGGAGGGCGCCCCGGGGGCGTTGTGACGCCGGGTGTCCATTCATTGGTCTGTACATGACCATCGGGACGGGTCAGACTGTGCGCCGAGCAGCCCACCCCCCAACGAGGAGCAGACCTCATGCGCATGCCCGCACGGCAACGTTGTCACGCGGTCCTGGCAGGGCTCGTCACGTTCGCCACCGCCGTCGTCGTGTCCGTCGCCACCACCGCGCCCGCCCAGGCCGCCGACACCTGGACCGAGACGGGTTCGGACCGCGCCGATCCGCTGACCGAGAGCCAGGGCCTCGCCTCGGTCGAGGTCCCGGCAGGCAGCCCCAACCACTACACGGGCATCGGCACCATTCCCATCGGTGTCAGCAGCCGCGGCTGGAACCACGTCGGCGACCCGGACGCCTCCTACAACGGCTACTACATCGAGCCGTACCAGAGCGACTCCCGCAGCGCCAAGATGTTCCGGGTGCAGGCGCCGGGCGGCGCCTGGTCGGAGTACGTCCACGCGCTGAGCCCGGGCGAGGCCCTCAACAACTCGTTCGTCACCATCTCACCCGGCGGCTCCTGGATGGTGTCCGGCGAGTGGGGCACGATGAACCGGCTCCTGGTGTTCCCGACGCCCGGCGTCAACTCGGGTACGTCGCCCTCGGCGAACCTCCCGCAGGCGTCCACCATCAACCTGGACCACGCCGTACGCGACGTACAGGGCTGCGACTTCGTCACCGCGACGCAGCTGCTGTGCTCGTCCGACGACCCCGCGGGCACTCTCTTCGGCATCACCAAGCCGCTGCTCCAGATCGACCTGTCCGGCGAGCCCAACGGCACGGCGGACGTGTCCGGTCACGTCACCGCCCTGCGCCAACTCCCGCTGCGCAGCGGCTGCTCGGGCACGTTCGAGGCCGAGGGCATCGACTACGACCGGCGCACCGGCACCCTGCGGGTGATCGTCGTGTCGCCGGGCTTCTGCGTCCTGACCGACAGCAAGACGTACAAGTTCAACAGGAGTTGAGGCACGCAGACGGTGGTCCGGCCCGTGGCCGGGGCGCCGGTGCGGACGGGAGATCGGCAGGGGCGTAGGCGCCGGGCACGGGGAGGTCTACTGTCGGTAGCAGTACCAGGGTGATGGGGGGCGGCCGACTGTGGTGGAGGACGACGCCGTGATCGGCTGCACGGGGGAACTGCTCATCGGCACACGTGGATCCGCCGGTCCAGGCGAGATCCTCGTGCGGGTCCGGGGCGGATCCGAGACCTTCCTCGCCTGGTCGCCGGAGCCCCTGCCGACAGGGGCGACCGTGCTCGTGGTCGCATCCCGCGGATGCCGTGCGGTCGACGTCATCAAGTGGGCCGACCCCCTGGAGGCGTTGGGCGGTCATTCCGCCGGCGCAGGCTGAGGAGGATGGACAACGATGTTCGGATACCGCGTTCCCGCTCCCGACCAGGCGATGCTGATCTCGGGAGGGAGGCGGGGACTCGGGGGAGCGCCGTTCCGGGTGGTGACGGGCCATGGCAAGTTCGTCCTGCCGGTCTTCCGCAAGACGCGCTTCCTCACGCTGTCGATGTGCGAGTCCGAGGTCACCGAGACGTGTGTCACCAAACAGGGCATCTCCCTGCACGTCCGCGCCGTGATCGCGTTCAAGGTGGGCAATGACACCGAGAGCATCATCAACGCCGGACAGCGGTTCCTCTCCGACCAGGACCAGATGTCGGTGCTCACCGGGCGCATCTTCGCCGGTCATCTGCGCGCCATCATCGGCTCGATGACGGTGGAGGAGATCGTCACCGAACGGCAGAAGCTCGCCGCGGAGGTCCTGGACACCTCCAAGACCGAGATGGCGAAGATCGGGTTGATCGTCGACTCGCTGCAGATCCAGTCGATCGACGACGGCGACACCGGATACATCGACGCCATGTCCGCACCGCACAAGGCGGCGATCCAGCGGCAGGCCCAGATCGCCCAGGCCCAGGCCACGCAGGCGGCGGTCGAGGCCGAGCAGGTGGCGGCGCGCAATCAGGCCGAGTACGCGCGGCAGACCGCCGTGGTGAAGGCGGAGTACTCGGCCGAGGTGGACCGGGCCCAGGCCCAGGCCGCCCAGGCGGGACCGCTGGCTCAGGCCCACGCCCAGCAGGAGGTCCTCGCCGCGCAGACCGAACTGGCCCAGAAGCAGGCCGCGTTGCGGCAGCAGCAACTGGTGGCCGAGATCGTGAAGCCCGCCGAGGCCGAGGCCGAGCGGATCAGGGTGCTCGCCGTCGCCGACGCAGAGCGCATGAAGATCCAGGCCGAGGCCGCCGCCTCGCACGACCGTGTCGCGCTCGACCGGATGCTGATCGACCAGCTGCCGCAGATCGTCAAGGAGGCGGCGGGCGGGCTCGCCGGAGCCAACGTGAACGTCCTCAACGGCGCAGACGGCCTCGGCGAGATCGCGGCGGGACTGGTCGCCCAGGGCCTGACGATCCTGGACTCCGTCCGGCAGAACCTGAACGGTCAGGGGCCCGACACCCGCCCCGACAAGGCGGACGCCCCGCTCGCACTCCAGGGCTACACCCGCACGCCGGACGAGGAGACCGAGGAGGCCGGGCCGGAGAACGGCCGGACCGGCCAGGCCTGAAGCGTCCGGGCGGGCTCACCACCCGCCCGGAAGTCCGCGTTGCGCAACACTTGTCACTGCTGTGTCACGGCCCCTCGGGGCACCACAACTCCCCGGGCACGTGTCGTGTCGAACTGGGCGTGAATGAAAGGAACTTGGTCCTTTCACCACATCGACCACCAAGCCCGGCCTTTCGACCCGGCCGCGTCTTCATCACACGGGGAGCAGGACATGACCAGCGCGCAGCGTGCGACCGGCACGACGACCTCCATCACCGGTACCACGGGTGCCCGCCGCAGGAGGGGCACGGCCGCCCTGGCAGCCGCGTCCTTCCTGCTGCTCGCGGGCCTCGGCATCGCCGCCGCACCCGCCTCCTACGCCGGCACCCCCGGCGGCACCCAGGCGAACGACCGCAACTCCGACTTCGACGGCGACGGCTACGACGACGTCCTCGTCGGCGCGCCGGACGGCACCGTCGACGGCAAGAAGGGCGCCGGCTTCGTCACCGTCCAGTACGGGGCGGCGAACGGCATCGGTGCGGGCAACAGCGTTCCCAAGGCGCGTACCGCCGTCTTCAGCCAGTCCACCACGGGCGTCCCCGGCACCTCGGAGACCTACGACTCCTTCGGTGCGGCCGTGGCCACCGGAGACCTCGACGGCGACGGCTACGACGACGCGGTCGTCGCGGCGCCCGGCGAGGATGTCGGGTCGCTGGAGGACGCGGGCCGCGTGACGGTGCTGTACGGCTCCAGGAGCGGACTCGGCCCGGCCCGGAGCGTCACGTTCTCCGCCGCCGCCCCGGCGGCCGGAGCCCGCTTCGGCGCCGCCGTCACGGCCGCGCGGCTGACGGGGGACACGCCCGCCGACGTCGTCGCCGTACTCGACCAGCAGGGCGCGCAGTTGTTCACGTACAGCGGGGGCGCACTGCGCCACACCGGCACGCTCGACACGACCGCGCACCCCGCCGGCCGGGCCATCCGGCCCGCCTACGTGACCACGGGCGACTACGACCGCGACGGCTATGCCGACCTGGTCGTCTCCGGCTACAGCCCCGACGACGACTACACGCAGGGCTGGTCGGCGGTCTACTCGGGCGGCGAACACGGCCTGACCCACCTGCGCGACCTGCGCGGTGGCATCTCCACGGCCTCGGGCGACATCGACCATGACGGCTACGACGACCTCGTCACCGGCCAGAACAGCAGCCCCGACGACGAGGCGGAGGGCCTGACCGGCGGACTCGTCGGTGTCTACTACGGCGGTGAGGGCGGCCCCGAGGGCCAGGACGGACCCGGCAGCGCCCCCCGGTGGTGGACCCAGAACTCGCCGGGCGTGCCCGGCACCGGAGAGCACGGCGACGCCTGGGGCACGGAGCTGTCCGTCGGCGACAGCGACGGCGACGGTTACGCGGACGTGGCCGTCGGCGCGCCCGGTGAGGACATCGGCACCGTGTCGGACGCCGGCGCGGTGTGGCTGCTGCGCGGCTCTGCGGACGGCCTGACCGCGACGGGCGCACAGTCCTTCGACCAGAACACCCCCGGCATCCCCGGCACCGCCGAGATGGACGACACGTGGGGCGCGCAGGTCCGGCTCGCCGACACGGACGCCGACGGCCGCGGCGAACTCCTGGCCGCCGCGCCCGGCGAGGACACCGCGGACGGAGTGGTCTGGCACCTGCCCGCCGGCACCAAGGGCCTGGTGGCCGACGGTTCCTGGCTCTTCGGGGCGAGCGCGCTGGGGGCGCCGGTCGGCGACGGCCGCTTCGGTGCCGCCGTCGACGAGTGACCGTCGGCCGCCAC
>NZ_BAABKB010000073.1:0-42010 GCF_039543605.1 Streptomyces siamensis
AGCCGTGGCGGGGAGCCGCGCGCCGGCCCGGCGCGCGGCTCCCCGCCACCTCCGACGGGTCGCCCCGCCCGCGGGGGTGCCGTCAGGCGTCATCCTTCAGCAGGTCGGCGCACTTCTCGCCGATCATCATCGTCGTGATGCACGGATTGACGGAGATGAGGTCCGGCATCACCGAGCCGTCCGCCACCCGCAGACCCGCGATCCCCTTGACCCGCAGCCGCGCGTCGAGCGGCGCCGAGGCGTCGTCGTCCGCACCCATCTTCACCGTGCACGACGGGTGGTAGACGGTGTTGTGGGTCTTGTGGATGTAGTCGAGCAGTTCGTCGTCCGTGCGCACGTCGGGACCGGGCGCCAGCTCCGCGCCCGTCCAGCCGCTCAGCGCGGGCTGCCCGGCGATCCGGCGGGCCAGCCTCAGGCCGTACGTCATCACCCGCACGTCGTGCTCGTGCGTGAAGTAGCGCGGATCGACCATCGGCTTGTCCCGGTAGTCACGGGTGCGCAGCCGCACGGTGCCGCGGGACTTCGCGCGCGTGACGTTCGGCGTCAGACAGAAGGCGTTCTCCGACGTGGGGAAGCCGTGCCGGGCCGTGTTCATGTCGAACGGCACCGAGCCGTAGTGGAACATCAAGTCCGGACGGTCCAGGCCCGGTTCGGTGTCGTAGAAGATGCCCGCCTCCCACCACTGGCTGGACGTGGTGGTCATCGGCTGCCGGGCCTCCCACATGATGACGCCCTCGGGGTGGTCCTGGAGGTTCTCACCCACGCCGGCCGCGTCCACGACCACCTCCACGCCCACCTCACGCAGATGCCCGGCCGGCCCGATGCCGGACAGCATCAGCAGCTTGGGGGTGTCGATGGACCCGCAGGACACGATCACCTCGCGGCGGGCGCGCACCGTCCGTGTGTGGACCAGGTCCGGGTCGAGGTACTCCGCGCCCACGCAGCGGCGGCCGTCGAGCACGAGCTTCTTGGCCCGCACCCCGGTGCGCACCTCCAGGTTCGGTCGCTTGCCCATGACCGGGTGGAGATAGGCGACCGACGAGGACTGCCTGATGTTGTTCTCGTCGGAGTTGATCTGGAACCAGTTGGCGCCACGGATCACGGTCGTTCCGGTGTTGAACGCGGTGGTCGGGATGCCGGCCTGCGCGCAGGCCTCCAACAGCGCCGCGCCACAGGGGTCTTCGCCCTTCAGTGTGCGCAGCTTGACCGGGCCGTTGCGGCCGTGGTGGTCGCCCGGCGCGTCGTTCGACTCCAGCCGCCGGTAGAGCGGGAAGAGTTCGGCGGCGCTCCAGCCCGTACACCCGGCGGCCGCCCAGTCGTCGAGATCCTCCGCGGGGGCCCAGAAGGCGATGCACGAATTGTGGGAGGAACAGCCGCCGAGCACCTTCGCGCGGGCGTGCCGCATGAAGCTGTTGCCGTTCGCCTGCGGCTCGACGGGATAGTCCCAGTCGTAGCCGGACTCCAACAGGCCCATCCAGCGCTCCAGTTTGAGGACACTGTCGTCGCCGACGTCGCTGGGACCGGCCTCCAGGACGCACACGGTGACGGACGGGTCCTCGGAGAGCCGGGCGGCGACCACGTTCCCGGCGGTGCCGCCGCCGACCACCACATAGTCGAACTCGTCGATGCTCATGAGCGGGTGACCTCCTTCAGTCGGCCGTGGGGGCGGCGAGGGGAGACGTGGCGGCCGGTGACTCCAACCGGTGCTCGGCGAGCACACCGGTCCGGTGCCGCTGGACGAACCAGTAGTAGGCGAAGCCGCCGCCCGCGATGACGGCGACGAACAGCACCGCGCCCCAGCGCAGGTACCAGTGGAAGGGTGCGGCGGCGTTGTACACGGAGGCGCGGGGCCAGATCAGGTTGAGCGTCATGGCCGCGCCCCACACCACGGCGACGATGTTGACGAGCAGGCCCCAGCGGCCCAGGCTGAACCGGCCCTCGCCCGCCGGCTGCCAGGTGCCGCGCAGCCTGGCCACCAGCATCGGCGCGGTGACGCCCAGATAGGCGAGGTAGATCATGATGATGCCGATGCTGGTGACGACCGTGAAGATCTGCGGCTGGCGGATGTTGACGACGAGGATCGCCACCGCCAGGACACCGATGATCACCGCGGGCAGCACGGGGGTCTTGAACCGCGGACTGACCCGCGCCATCAGGGCGGACGCCGGCAGGTTGTTGTCCCGGGCCATCGCGAAGGCCAGCCGGATGGCCGCGGTGTGCACGGCGAGCGCGCAGACGGTGACCGCGATCAGCACGCACCAGAGCATCGCCTTGCCCGCGGTCGGACCGAGCACGTCGAGCACGATGTACTGAAGGCCGTCCGTGGACAGCTTGTCGCCCTTGAGGCTGGAGACGCTCATCAGCGCCAGCAGCAGCACGAGTCCGCCGAGGATGAACGAGGCGACGATGGCGCGGATGATGGCGCGCGGGGCGTTGCGGGACGGGTCCAGGGACTCCTCGCCGAGCGAGGCGGCCGTGTCGAAGCCGTACATCACGTACGCGGACGCCAGCGAGGCCACGAGGAACGCGCCCAGGTAGCCCGTGGAATGACCGGCCCCCGTGCCGGCGGTCTCCGTGACGACCTGCGGTCCTCGCGTGATGTGCACGGCGAACAGCACGATGAGGACGACGGTGGCGATCAACTCGATGAAGACGCCGGCGCTGTTGATGGTGGCCATCAGCTTCACACCGAAGGCGTTCACCAGGGTCGTGAACAGGATGAGCACGGTCGCCAGGACCACCGCGTTGGTGGCGACGTCGTACGTGCCGGTGCCGTCCCCGACGAACTGGAAGACGTCGGAGATCTGGGGGAGCGTGAGCTGATAGGCGAGCGCCACGGCCGAGATCGACACGATGGAGGCGATCAGCATCATCCAGCCGGCGAGCCAGCCGAGGTGCGGATTGCCTATCTTCTTCGACCAGTTGTAGACCGAGCCCGCCACCGGATAGCGGGCCGCCAGTTCCGCGAAGCAGAGCGCGACCATGAACTGGCCGACGAAGACCATCGGCCAGGACCACCAGTAGGCGGCGCCGCCGCTGCCGTAGCCGAAGTAGAAGAGCTGGAAGGTGCCGGTGAGGATGGAGATGTAGCTGATGCCGGCGGCGAAGGTGTGGAAGTTGCCCAGGGTGCGTTTGAGTTCGGGCTTGTAGCCGAACTCGGCGAGTTCGGCGTCGTCGTGACCCTGTGGGTCTGTCGGTTGCTCGGTTGTCGTCATGAGCGGACTCCAGGTGGGCCTGGGGGAGGGATGAGGGAGCGGCTCCTGCGGGTGCCGGGACCGGTGCGGGGACTGCGCGCGGTGCGGTGTGCGGGATGGTGCGGTGTGCGGGATGGTGCGCGGTGGCGGATGGTGCGCGCTGCGGTGCGTCGTGCGCCGCGTGCTGTGCGGTGTGGTGCGCATCGTCGTACGTGGTGTCGTGCGTGTGTGGTGCGCATTGTGGCGTCAGGGCGACCTCAGGCGAACCACCCCTGCGGGGACGGGTCGGTGTTCCGCCAGATGTGCTTGGCCTCGCGGTACTCGGCGAGGCCGGACGGCCCGAGCTCGCGCCCGGAGCCGGACTGCTTGAAACCGCCCCACTCGGCCTGCGGGACGTACGGGTGAAAGTCGTTGATCCACACCGTGCCGAGTCGCAGCCGGGCCGCTACCCGCCGGGCCTTGGCCTCGTCGGTGGTGAAAACCCCGCCCGCGAGACCGTAGACCGTGTCGTTCGCGAGCCGCACCGCCTCGGCCTCGCTGCCGAAGCGCTCCACGGTGAGCACGGGCCCGAACGACTCGTCCTGGACCACCGACATGCCGCCGGTGCACTCGTCCAGCACCGTCGGCAGGTAGTAGAACCCCTCGTCGAGCCCTTCGGGACGCGCCCCGCCGCAGCGCAGCACCGCACCTTCCGCGAGGCCCCGGGCGACGTACGCCTCGACCTTGGAACGGTGCGCCTCCGAGATCAGCGGACCGGTCTGCGCCCGCTCGTCGAACGGTCCGCCGAGCCGGATCCGCCCCGCGCGCCGCACCACCTCGTCGACGAACCGGTCGTGCAGCACGTCCTCGACCAGGAGCCGCGCGCCCGCCGAGCAGACCTGCCCGGAATGCAGGAACACGGCCGTCAGCGCCATGTCGACCGCCGTCTCGAAGTCGGCGTCCGCGAAGACGATGTTGGGGTTCTTGCCGCCGAGTTCCAGGGCGACCTTCTTGACCGTCCCGGCCGCCGCGGCCATCAGCCGACGTCCGGTCCCGAGGCCGCCGGTGAACGAGACGAGGTCCACGTCCGGATGGTCGGCGAGGGGGGCGCCCGCCTCCGGACCCGCGCCCAGCACCAGGTTGGCGACGCCCGGCGGGAGACCCGCCTCGTCGAGGAGACGCATCAGACGGATCGCCGTGTGCGGGGTGAGCTCGCTCGGCTTGAGGACGAAGGTGTTGCCCGCCGCGAGGGCAGGCGCGACCTTCCACGCGGTCTGCAGGAGCGGGTAGTTCCACGGTGTGATCAGCGCGCAGACCCCGACGGGCTCGTACACGACACGGCTGTCGACGGCCGACGAGCCCGTGTCGACGACCCGGCCTGCCTCGACGGCGGCCAGCCGGCCGAAGTAGCGGAAGCAGTTCGCGACGTCGTCGATGTCGTACTCGCTCTCGACGAGCCGCTTGCCGGTGTCGAGGGACTCGGCGCGGGCGAGCGCGTCCTTGTCGCGTACGAGCAGGCCGGCGACGCGCAGCAGCAGATCGCCGCGGTCCGCCGGCGCGGTCGCGGGCCACGGTCCGTCGTCGAAGGCGCGGCGCGCGGCGGCGATCGCGTCGGCCGTGTCCTTGCCGCCCGCCTCGTCGACGACGCCGACCGGGGAGCCGTCGGCGGGACAGCGGATCTCCCGGGTGCGCCCGTCCAGCACGCCCCGCCAGGAACCGTCGATGAACAGGTCAGGCATGCGGGCCTCCCAGATGCGTCGTCAGCCACTCGTGGAAGATGCCGATGTGGTGCTCGGTGGGGACCAGCACACCGCCCCTGCGGTACGCCCGCGAGGCCATCGCGGGCTGAGTCCGCTCGCAGGCCGCGAAGTCCTGCTCGTTCACGCGGTGGAAGAGCTCCACCGACTTGGACACGTCCGCGCCGGACGCGACGACCTCCGGCGCGTACAGCCAGTCGCACTCGACGACCGTGCGGTCCTCGGCGAGCGGGAACATGCGGTGCAGGATGACGTGGTCCGGGACGAGGTTGATGAAGACCGTCGGCTTCACGGTGATCGCGTAGTAACGGCGGTCCTGGTCGTCGGAGACCTCGGGGAGCCGGCCGAAGCCCTCGCTGCCGTCGACCGTGAACCCCTTGATCCCCTCGCCGAACTCGGCGCCGTGGCCCACGTAGTACTGGGCCGCGTACCCGTCGGCGAACTCCGGCAGCACGTCGGTGAGTTCGGGGTGGATCGTCGCGCAGTGGTAGCACTCCATGAAGTTCTCGACGATCAGCTTCCAGTTCGCCTTCACGTCGTACGTGATGCGGCGGCCGAGCGCCAGGTTCTCGGTCCCGTAGTGCTCGATGGCCGCCGCGTCGCCGAGCCGTTCCACGGCCGCGCCCGTCACGGTCTCCTCGAAGGAGGGCGGTTCGTCGGCCAGGCACACCCAGGCGTACCCCAGCCACTCGCGCAGGGCGACCGTGACCAGGCCGTACTCGGCGCGGTCGACGTCCGGCATCTTCGTCAGGTTCGGCGCGGCGACGAGCCGGCCGTCGAGGTCGTACGTCCAGGCGTGGTAAGGGCATTGGAGACTCCGGCGGACCTCCCCGGACTCCTCGGTGCACAACCGGGCCCCGCGATGGCGGCAGATGTTGAGGAAGGCGCGCAGCTCGCCCGTGCGGGAGCGGGTGACGAGGACGCTCTCGCGGCCGACCTGCACGGTGCGGAACGCGCCGGGCTTCGCCAGGTCGGCCGAGCGGACGGCGCAGAACCACATCGATTCGAAGAGACGCTCCTGTTCCTGCCGGAAGATCTCCGGATCGGTGTAGTAGCGCCCGGGGAGGGTGGCGATCAGGCTGGGTGAGAGGGGGGACGGGGAGACGGGGATCGTCGTCACGTGCGGACTCCTCAGGCGGGCGCGGCGGCGAGGCGGCTGGGGTCGAACAGGCCGATGGGGTGCTCGGTGGTGCCCTTCAGCGCGAGGTCGGCGAGGATCTCGCCGACGACCGGCACGAACTTGAAGCCGTGTCCGGAGAATCCGCAGGCGACGGTGACGGACTCCGGGTGCGCGGGATGCCGGGCGATGACGAAATGTTCGTCGGGAGTGTTGGAGTACATGCAGGTGGCGGCCTTGAGGAAGCTGCCGGGCAGGTCGGGGATGCAGCGGGACATGTGGCCGGCCATGGCCCGTACCTCCTCGTCGTGCACGGTCCGGTCGATGGTCTCCGGGGTGCACTCGACACCCTTGCGGAAGAAGGCGACCTTGGCGCCCAGCTCCGGGCCGTCGATGGCGGGGAAGCCGTAGACCTGGACCCCGGCCGCGTCCTCCCAGATGTAGATCGGATGGGCGTCGGGAACGAACGGCCCGGTCCCGCCGCGCGGCTGGAACCAGTACATGACCTGCCGTTCGATCCGGAACGGCACACCGAGGTCGGTGAGCAGCTGCGGTGCCCACGCGCCGGGACAGATCACCAACTGGCCCGCGGTGTAGGTGTTCTCGGCGGTGTGGACGCGCACGCCGTCACGGTACGGCTCCCAGCGCGTCATCGGCTCCTCGAAGTGCAGGTCGGCGCCCTGCCGGGTGGCGAGCTGGAGGTGGGCGGCGACGGTGTTCTCGGGGCGCAGCAGGCCGGCGCGCGCCTCGTAGAGCGCGACCTCGTCGTCGTGCGGGGCGAGCGTCGGGAAACGGCGGCGGATGTCGGCGGCGTCCAGCATCTCGTGCGGCAGGTCCCACCGCCGGGCCGAGAGCAGCGAGCCGGAGACCGTCCGGGAGTCCGGGGGACCGACCATGACACCGCCGCAGAGGGTGGCGATGTCGCGTCCCGTCTCCCGCTCCAGCTCCTCGTACAGTTCGTACGCGCGCAGCAGCAGCGGCACGTACGCCGGGTCCTCGAAGTAGGACTGCCGGGTGATGCGCGAACCGCCGTGGCTGGAGCCGCGGTTGTGCACGGGGCCGAACTTCTCCAGACCGAGCACACGCGCGCCGCGTGCGGACAGGTGGTGGGCGGCGGCACTGCCCATGCCGCCGAGACCGATCACGATCACGTCGTAGGTGGGGGACACGAAGGCCTCCTGAGGGCGTGTCAGCGGCGGATGCGGGTCATCTTCGGGTCGAAGAGGGGCTCTTCGGCGACGGTCGCGGCAACCTTCTCGCCGAAGTACTCGATGTGCACGCCGGTACCTGTCGCCAGGGAGGGCAGCCAGGCGTACGCGACGCAGCGGCCGAGGGTGTAGCCGTAGGAGGCGCTGGTGACGTAGCCGGCGGGGGTGCCGCCGACGTAGACGGGTTCCTTGCCGAGGACGACGGAGGCGGGGTCGTCGAGGATCAGCGGGGTGAGCCTGCGCGCGGGTTCCGTCCCGGCGAGGCCCTGGAGCTCCTCCTGGCCGACGAAGCCGTCCTTGTCCATGCGGACCGCGAAGCCCACGCCCGCCTCGTAGGGGTTGTGCTCGTCCGTCATGTCGACGCCCCAGGCGCGGTAACCCTTCTCCAGGCGCAGGGAGTTGAAGGCCGAGCGCCCCGCGGCGATCACGCCGTGCGGCTGCCCCGCCTGCCACAGGGTGTCCCACAGCCGCAGCCCCAGGTCGGCAGTGGTGTACAGCTCCCAGCCCAGCTCGCCGACGTAGCTCAACCGCATGGCGGTGACCGGGACATGGCCCAGGTGGGTCTGTTTGGCCCGGAAGTACCCGAAGCCCTCGTGCGAGAAGTCGTCGTGGGTCAGCGGCTGGACGAGGTCGCGGGCGAGCGGCCCCCACACGCCGATGCAGCAGGTGCCGGAGGTGATGTCGCGGAGGTGCACGTCGCCGGGTGCGTGGCGGATCAGCCAGTCCAGGTCGGCGGGGGAGTTGGCGCCCACCTGGAATCGGTCGGGGGCGAGCCGCGCGACGGTCAGGTCGGAGCGCACGCCGCCGGTCTCGTCGAGCAGCAGCGTGTAGGTGACCGCGCCGGGCTTCTTGCGCAGGTTGTTGGTCGTCATGCGTTGGAGGAAGCCGAGGGCGCCGGGGCCGGTGACCTCCAGCCTGCGCAGCGGGGTCATGTCGTACAGGGCGACCTTCTCACGGGTCGCCTTCGCCTCGGCCGCCGCGATCGGCGACCAGTAGCGGGCCGACCAGGCGTCACGCTCCGGCAGGCGCAGTCCGTCCGCGAGCGGGGCGTTCGCCTCGTACCAGTGCGGGCGCTCCCAGCCGCCGCCCTCCAGGAAATACGCGCCGAGCTCCTGCTGCCGGGCGTGGAAGGGGCTGACGCGCAAGGGACGCGGCTGCTCCATCGGCTGGAGGGGATGCAGGACGTCGTACACCTCGACGAACTGCTGTGAACCGCGTTCACGCACATACGACGGTGAACGCTGCGCGTCCTCGAATCGCGTGAGGTCGCACTCGTGCAGGTCGAGGGACGCGCGCCCGTCGACCATCCATTCGGCGACGGCCTTCGCCACACCCGCGGAGTGAGTGACCCAGACGGCCTCGGCCAGCCAGAAACCGCGCAGTTCACGGGACTCGCCCAGGACGGGCATGCCGTCCGGGGTGAAGGAGAACACGCCGTTGAAACCCTCCTCGACCTCCGACCCGCGCAGCGCGGGCAGCAGCCGGCGGCAGTCGTCCCAGCTCGGGGCCCAGTCCTCGGCGGTGAACGGGTACGACGACGGCATCGGCATGTCCTTCGCGCGCGCCTCGTCGTAGGCGAGGACGGCGAACGGGTCGACGGGCAGCGGCCGGTGGGCATAGCTGCCGATGCCGATGCGGTCGTGGTGCTCGCGGAAGTACAGGTCGCGGTCCTGGAAGCGGAGGATGGGCCGGGACGCCTCGGCGACGGCACCGGCCAGCTCGGGCAACCGCCGCGTCTTCGCGTACTGGTGCGCGAGCGGTTGCAGGGGCACGTCGACTCCGGCCATGCGCCCGATGACCGGGCCCCAGAATCCGGCGGCGGAGACGACGTGATCGGCGGGGAAGCAACCGCGGTCGGTGACGACGGCGGTGACGCGGCCGTCCTCCCGCTCGATGCCGGTGACCGTGTGGCGGTCGAGGAAACGGGCGCCCCGGCTCTCGGCACACTCCATCTGGGCGCGGGCCGCGAGCAGGGCGCGGGCCAGCCCGTCGTCCGGAGTGTGGAAGCCGCCGAGCACGGCCGACTCGTCGAGCAGCGGCCAGAGTTCCTTGCAGCGGGCGGCGCTGACGATCTCGCCGCGCACTCCCCAGGAGGCGGCGTATCCCGCCCTGCGGTGCAGATCGGCCAGGCGCCCGGGCGTGGTCGCGAGCTCCAGACCGCCGACCTGGTCGAAGCAGGAGACGCCGTCCACCCGCAGGGATCCGAACTTCTCCACGGTGTACCGCGCGAACTCCGTGAGCGTCTTGGACGGGCTGGTCCGGAACACCAGGCCCGGTGCGTGGGAGGTGGAGCCGCCGGGCGCGGGCAGCGGCCCCTGTTCGAGAACGGTGACGTCGGTCCACCCGCGTGCGGTCAGTTCGTCGGCGAGCGAGCAGCCGACGATGCCGGCGCCGATGACGACGACCCGAGGACCGCGCGGGCGGGTTGCGGGCGTGCTGGACATGCCCCTCCTTGCCGGGGTGCGGGAGCGGACGTGCTCAGGGGGTGGGGACGTGGGGCCGTTCGGCCTCGACGGTGGTGTCCTCGCCGTGCCCGGTGCGGACGACCGTGCTGCCGGGGAGGGTGAGCAGGCGGTTGCGGACGGAGGCTTCGATGGTGGGCCGGTCGGAACAGGAGCGGCCGGTGGCACCGGGTCCGCCCCGGAACAGGGTGTCCCCGGTGAAGACCGTCTCGAGGGACGGCGCGTACAGCGAGCAACTGCCCCAGGTGTGGCCGGGGTTGTGGAACACCTGGAGCTCGATCCCGGCGACCGTGAGGGCCCTGCCGTCGCTCAGCTCGCCGTCCGACTTGCGGCCGTGATGCGTGAACGACCACAGCTCGTTGTCGTCGGGATGGAGGAGGACGGGTGTGCCGGTCAGCACGGAGAGCTCGGCCGCCGCGTCGATGTGGTCGTCGTGGGCGTGCGTGCACACGGTGGCGGTGACCCTGCGGCCGTCGACGGCCGCGTGGATCGCCCGCGCGTCGTGCGCCGCGTCCACGATCAGCACTTCCTTGTCGTCGCCGATCAGCCACACGGTGTTGTCGGTGTTGGCGGTGTTGTCGGCGTTGTCGGTGTGGTCGACGTCGAAGGTCTCGCCGTCGAGGCTGAAGGTGCCTGACGTGACGGCGCGCCGGACGCTGGTTTCGTGACTCACAGCACCACCACGGACCGCAGCACCTCACCGCGGTGCATCTTCCCGAACGCCTCCTCGACCTGGTCGAGGGAGATGGTCTCGCTGACGAAGGCGTTGAGGTCGAGCAGGCCGTACAGGTACTGGTCGATGAGGAAGGGGAAGTCGCGGCTCGGCAGGCAGTCGCCGTACCAGGACGACTTGAGGGCGCCGCCGCGCGAGAACAGGTCGATCAGCGGGAGGTCGATCCTCATCTCGGGGTCCGGGACACCGACCTGGACGAGCACACCAGCGTGGTCGCGCATGTAGAAGGCCTGCTTGTACGTCTCCGGACGGCCCACCGCGTCGATGGCGATGTCGACCCCGAAGCCGTCGGTGAGCGCGCGCACGGCCTCGACGGGGTCGGTGCCGCGGGAGTTGACGGTGTGCGTCGCGCCGAACTTCTCCGCCTGGTCGAGCTTCTTGTCGTCGATGTCGATCGCGATGACCTTCATGGCGCCGTTGAGGCAGGCGCCCGCGATGGCCGCGTTGCCGACGCCGCCGCAGCCGATCACGGCGACCGTGTCTCCGCGCCCCACGTTCCCCGTGTTCACCGCGGCGCCGTATCCGGCCATCACTCCGCAGCCGATCAGACCCGCTGCCTCCGGCCGGGCGGCCGGGTCGATCTTCACCGCCTGCCCGGCGGCCACCAGGGTCTTCTCCGCGAAGGCGCCGATGCCGAGGGCGTTGCTGAGCGGGGTGCCGTCGAGGAGCGTCATCGGCTGGGTGGCATTGCGGGAGTCGAAGCAGTACCAGGGGCGTCCGCGGCGGCACGAGCGACAGGTGCCGCAGGGGGCGCGCCACGCGAGGACCACGTAGTCGCCGGGGACCAGGTCGGTGACTCCCTCGCCGACCGCCTCGATCGTGCCGGCCGCCTCATGGCCCAGCAGGAACGGGAAGTCGTCGTTGATCGCGCCGTCCCGGTAGTGCAGATCCGTGTGGCAGACCCCGCAGGCCTGCACCGCGACGAGCACCTCGCCCGGACCCGGATCGGGAACGACGATCGTCTGCACCTCGACGGGTGCGCCCTTCTTGACAGCGACTACGGCACGGACCTCGTGGGGCACGACAAGCTCCTCTGCTGTTGCGCAATGCACGATGGGTTGCGCGATGAGGAACATATTGAGAACGCCCTCGCGGGGCCGTCAAGGGGTGGGGGTTAACCCTTGGCAAAAGGAACGGGGCGCCCGAAACCTGGCGGATACACGGGACGCGGGGCCGGGGGAGTCCCGGCCCCGCGTCAGGGGTGGTGGGGCGGCTCAGGGGTGACGGACGGCGCGTGAGTTGCCGCAGGGGAGGGGAGGGGAGGGGAGGGGCGGGGGCGAGGGCGCGATCGGGTGCCGGGTGTCGGCCCGGCCGTCGGGTCGGAAGCCGGGCCGGCCGGCCCGGCGTCGGGCTCAGAAGCCGTAGCCCATGCGGCGCGACAGCTCCGCGCCGGCGGCCACCGTCCGCTTGGTCAGCTCCGGCAGCCGGTCGGCGTTCAGCCGGTACACCGGACCCGACACGCTGATCGCGGCGATCACCTTGCCGTCGTGCGACCGAACGGGTGCCGCCACCGCGGCGAGTCCCAGCTCGAGCTCCTCGATGGTGATCCCGTAGCCCTGTTCCACCACGGCCTCCAGCTCGGCACGCAGCGACGAGGGGCCCGTGATCGTGCGCTCGGTGAAGCGGGGAAGCGGGCGCGCCAGCAGACCCTCGCGCAGGGTGGGCGGCATGTGCGCGGCCAGTACCTTGCCGCTGGAGGTGGCGTGCAGGGGGGTGCGTCTGCCCAGCCAGTTCTGCGCCGTGACCGAGGCGGTGCCGCGGGCCTGCATGATGTTGACGGCGGCGTCGTCGTCCAGCACCGCTATGTTGACCGTCTCGCCCAGCTCGTCGGCGAGTTCGCGGCAGACCGGGACGCCCTCCTGGGAGATGTCGAGACGCACGGCCGCCGCCCCGGCGAGGCGCAGCACGGCGGCCCCCAGGTAGTACTTCCCCCGGTCCTTGGCCTGGGCCACCAGGCCGCGGTTCTCCAGCACCCCCAGCAGCCGGAACGCGGTGGACTTGTGCACGTCCAGCTCTTCGGCGATCTCGGTGACTCCTGCCTCGCCGAGCCGGGCGAGGATCTCCAGGACACTCACGGCGCGGTCCACCGACTGCACGGCGCTGCCCGCGCCCCTGCCGCCGGGCTTGTCGGACGTCTCCTCGGCGTGCTCAGCCTGCTTCTGCGTGCGGGTCATAGCTCAACTCTCACCACCTGACGGCCCTGTTTGGGCCGCATCTGCGGGAAGCCCTTGACGTGACGGGACCCCCGCGCGGATTCTGTTGCGCATAGCGCTCCCTCGTGCGCCATACGAAACATCATGTTACCGAAGCGTCTGGAACCCGGAAGGTTCCCGACGACCTGGACCTGAGAGGTCCTGGACGAATCCGTCCGGACCGAGAGGGGGGCCCATGATTCCCGTCTGTCGCCTTGAAGACCTCCCCGAGGGCGAATCCGTACGAGTCGACACCACGCCGCCCGTCGCCGTGTTCCACGCGGAGGGCGAGCTGTACGCCATCGACGACACCTGCACGCATCAGGACGCGTCGCTCTCCGAGGGCTGGCTCGAAGGCTGTCTCGTCGAGTGCCCGCTGCACGCGGCCTCATTCGATCTCCGCACCGGCCTGCCGACCTGCCTCCCCGCGCGACGCCCGGTCCGTACCCACCGCGTCACCGTCGACGACGGAATGATCCACGTCCACCTTGCCGCCGAGGAAGGCACCGCCGCATGAACGCCGTGACCGTACGCGACGCGGCGCGGGCCGCATGAGGACCGTGACCGTCGTCGGAGCCTCCCTCGCCGGCCTGTACGCGGCCCGCGAGCTGCGGGCCCAGGGCTTCGACGGACGGCTCGTGCTCGTCGGCGACGAGCGGCACCGCCCGTACGACCGTCCGCCCCTGTCCAAGGACTTCCTCGCCGGCCGCGCCGACGAAGCCCAACTCGCCCTCACCGACGCCGAGGAGAGCACGGAACTCGACGCCGAATGGCACCTCGGCGTACGTGCCCGTGGCCTCGACGCCCGGGGCCGCACCGTCCTCCTCGACGACGGCCGCACCATCTCCACGGACGGCGTGGTCATCGCCACCGGTGCCTGTGCCCGCCGTCTGGCGGGTGACGATCTCGCCGGGGTGCACACGCTGCGCACCCTCGACGACGCCCGCGCCCTGCGCGCGGAACTCACCCGGGGGCCGCGCCGGATCGTCGTCATCGGCGGCGGCTTCATCGGCGCCGAGACGGCCTCCTCGTGCGCCGCTCTCGGCCACGACGTCACCGTCGTCGAGGCAGCGGCACTGCCCCTCGTCCCCCAACTCGGGCCCCGTATGGCCGCCGTGTGCGCCGCACTGCACCGCCGCGGCGGCGTCGCCCTGGTCACCGGCACCGGTGTCGCCGGCCTCCGCGGGAGCGGAGGAGGTGGTACGTCGCCGCCCGCTGTCACCGGTGTCCGGCTGTCCGACGGCCGGGTGCTGGACGCCGACGTCGTGATCGTGGGCATCGGGGCCACACCGAACACCGGCTGGCTCGCCGGCTCCCTCGCCCTGCACGACGGAGTGCTGTGCGACGACGGCTGTGCGACCGCGTTGCCGCAGGTGGTCGCCGTCGGTGACGTCGCGCGTGTCGGCGGCACCCGCGCCGAGCACTGGACCTCCGCCACCGAGCAACCCCGGATCGCCGTACGCAACCTGCTGGCCGGACGCACCGTGGCCACCGGTCGGTCCCTGCCCTACTTCTGGTCCGACCAGTACGGGGCGCGGATCCAGTTCGCAGGGCGTCGGCACGAGTCGGACACCGTCCGGATCGTCGAGGGCGGGATAGAGGGCGGGATCGAAGAGGCAGGGCCCGCCGAGGGCGGATTGCTCGCCCTCTACGAACGGGACGGCCGGACGACGGCCGTGCTCTCCGTGGACCGTCCCCGTCCGTTCACACGGGTCCGCCGCGAACTGGCCCGAAGTGACATGCCGGTCGCGCCGACGGCCCGCCTCTGAAGCAGCGCCGTCGAAGCGCCGGTGACGGGCAGCTCCGTCGCGAGTGCGCTTGTGGCCGACCGCTCCGTCCCGGGTGCGTCTGTGACGGGCAGCTTCGTCCCGGGTGCGTCTGTGACGGACGGCTTCGTCCCGGGTGCGTCTGTGACGGACGGCTTCGTCCCAGGGATACCTGTGACGGACCGTCCGGTCCCGGGTGCACGCGTGACGGGGACGCTCGGTCACAGGCCCGCCCTCTGCCTGCGGTCGTGCCTACCGGCACGCTAGGAGTGCGACAGTTGCCCGGCGCTCCCGCGCCGGCGTATGCGCTCCTGCGACCGCTCCGTCGCCCGCGCCTGCCGCCTGGCCTTGCGTCGCTCCCGGCGCAGGGCCCGCGCGGTGCTGCTCGGCACCGACACCACGCCGTTGCGCTGGTTCCACACCTGGCGCGTCACCCAGACGTCGAGCGCCGCCCACGTGGCCACGACCGTGCTGGCGATGCTGCTGAGGACCATGGGGAACGCCAGCCAGGACCCCGCGAGGGTGCACAAGAAGGCCACGACCGCCTGTATCAGGGTCACGGCGATGATCAGGACGGCCCGCACCGCCGCCGTGCGCACCGGGTCGGGCAACCGCCGCCTGCGCGCGGGCTCCTCGATCCACAACGGCCGGTAGTGCGACGGGGCTTCGCGCCCGTACACCTCGTACTCGTCCGCCGGAATGTCGTGATCCGGTGCCTGGACGGCCAGTTGCGCCGTCTCGGACGTCGCAACGCCCTCCCCGAGCGCCCCGCTCCGCTCCGCCGTGCCCATCAACTCGTCACTCCCCACCGCCCAGCAGGCTCCTCGCACAGGTGTCACGCGACACCCGCTCCCCAGTTGGCTGCCCGGCTTGCGCTCTTTTACGCCGCCTGAGCGCGGCATGCGGCCCCTGTGGCCGATTCCGCCCCCATTTCCCGTACAGACAGACGAACGACGTGTCCCGAAGATTCCCAAGGAGCGAAGATTTCCGGCCAACTGACCAACTTCACCGCTCCGATGGGATCCGGCCCCAAGTGCCGGATTGCGGGAGGCAATCTCCCCCAATGAACGGACAACTGACCATGTCTCGTTCCCGACCCGCGCGGGCTGCACCCGGACGGGTCTTCGAGTTACCTGTGCGTCGGTAGTAGGCTCACGCCGTTTGTTGACGCACATGTGTACCCCCGGGAGGGGGTCGAGCTGGGGGAGGCCATGCGCTTTCGCGGGAAGTCCATCCGCCGGAAGATCGTGGCGCTGCTCCTCGTGCCGCTGGTTTCCCTGACAGCGATCTGGGGCTTTGCGACCGTACTCACCGGCCGCGCCGCCAAGCAGCTGTTCAACGTGGCCGATGTCGTGGAGAAGATCGGCTACCCCACGGAGGACGCCGTCCGTGTCCTCCAGCGGGAACGCAGACAGACACTCGTCTACTTGGCCGATCCTCGCGCCTCGGACGCGCTCGCCGCCCTCAAGCGCAGCAGGACCGCCACCGACAGGGTCGTGGCGAAGGTCCGCAAGAACTCCAAGGACGGGGATCTGCGCGACGAGATGGGCGGAGGCACCAGCGAGCGCCTCACCTCGCTCCTCGACGCCGTCGGCGGTATCGACTCACTGCGCCGCGGTGTCGAGGAGGGCACCGTCAACCGGTCCCAGGCCCTCGACCTCTACAACCGTCTCGTCGACCCCTGTTACGTCCTGCTGGCCAACCTGCACGTGCTCGACAACGTGGAGATGGACAAGCAGGGCCGAGCCCTCGTCAATGTGGACCGCGCCCGTGAGCTGCTCTCCCGCGAGGACGCCCTGCTCGGTTCCGCCCTGGTCGTGGGCCGGCTGACCCGCGACGAGGCCCGCGACATCTCCGACCTCGTGGCCCAGCGCACCTTGCTGTACGACACCAGCCTGCCGCTGCTGCCGTCCTCGGAGCGTGAACGCTTCCAGCGCTACTGGAAGAACGCCGACACGGCGCCCCTGCGGGTGGCCGAACAGTCGGTCGTCACCGCCACCGACGGTTCGCCGCGCGGCGTCACGGCGAAGAGCTGGGACGGGGCGGCCCGACACGTCCTCGACGATCTCGGTGCAATGGACGACCAGGCGGGCGACCGCTACCAGGACCGGGTCGGGCCCGTGGCGATGGGCGTGATCGTCAAGGCGGTCGTCGCGGGTGTAGTCGGACTCATCGCGGTGCTGGTGTCGCTCGTCATGTCCGTGCGCATCGGCCGCAGCCTCATCCGCGACCTGCGCCGACTGCGACTGGAGGCGCACGAGGCCTCCGGCGTCCGCCTGCCCAGCGTCATGCGCCGGCTCTCCGCCGGCGAAGAGGTCGACGTCGAGACCGAAGTGCCGCGGCTGGAATACGACAAGAACGAGATGGGCGAGGTCGGTCAGGCCCTCAACACCCTCCAGCGCGCCGCCGTCGAGGCCGCCGTCAAGCAGTCCGAACTGCGCGAGGGCGTCTCCGAGGTGTTCGTCAACCTCGCGCGCCGCAGCCAGGTGCTGCTCCACAAGCAGCTCACGCTCCTCGACACCATGGAGCGCCGGACCGAGGACACCGACGAACTGGCCGACCTGTTCCGCCTCGACCACCTGACCACGCGCATGCGCCGTCACGCGGAGGGCCTGGTCATCCTCTCCGGCGCCGCACCCTCCCGGCAGTGGCGCAAACCCGTACAGCTCATGGACATCGTCCGTGCCGCCGTCGCCGAGGTCGAGGACTACGAGCGCATCGAGGTGCGCCGCCTGCCGCGCGTCGCCGTCACCGGTCCCGCCGTCGCCGACGTCACCCATCTCGTGGCCGAACTCCTCGAGAACGCCACGGTGTTCTCGCCCCCGCACACTGCCGTCCACGTCGTCGGCGAACGCGTCGCCAACGGCTTCACCCTGGAGATCCACGACCGTGGTCTCGGCATGGCCGCCGAGGCTCTCCTCGACGCCAACCTGCGGCTCGCCGAGACGCCCGAGTTCGAGCTCTCGGACACCGACCGGCTCGGTCTCTTCGTGGTCAGCCGACTGGCCCAGCGCCAGAACGTGCGCGTCTCCCTTCAGCCGTCCCCGTACGGCGGAACCACCGCTGTCGTGTTCATTCCCGACATGCTCCTCACCGACGACGTCCCGGACACCAACGGCATCGGATTCCGGCTCGACCGCGCGCTCCCGTCGAAGGAGGCCGAGGTGGAGGAGAGCCGCAAGGCGGCGCTCTCCGAGGCGCCCGTGCGTCTCCCCGGTCTGCCCGCCTCGATCCTGGACGGCCCGGTCGAGCTGGACGCACCCGTCGACCTGGACACCCTCACCGGCTTCCCCGGCGCCCTCGACGACGAGGACAGCGAGCGGGGCGGTCTGTTCCGGCCACGTCGCTCCATCGCGGGCGTACCGGTCGGCGAGGAGGAGCCGGAGCGCGACGCTGAGGACGAGCCCGCGCTCGTGAGCGAGGACCGTCCGGGCGCCCCCGCCGTCCCGCTGCCGCGGCGCGGAGCTCCCAAGCTCGTCAGCTCGCACGGCCGTCCGGTGACCCGGACGAGAGCCCGGCGCGACGAGACGGACGAGGCCGACGGCGGCTTCGCGCCGGTGCCGTACACGGAGCCCGAATCGAGCCGGGAGTCGGCCGGGAACCGCGAACCGTCGCAACGGCGCACGAGGGAACTGGACGGCGCGAAACCGCTGCCCACGCGGCGCGGCGAGCGCTCCGAGGCCTCGGTGCGGCGGGGCGGCGAGCGGCCGGAGGGCCCCGGCCTTCGCGAAGCCCCCGGGCTGCGTGACGCGTCCGGCCTCCGGGAGTCCGCGAGCCTGCGGGGGACACCCGGCCTTCCCGGCACCCCCGGCTCCGGGGAGGCCCCGGCCCTGCCGAGACGTACCCGGCGCGGCGCCACGCCGGCGGACACCGGCGGGACCACGGCAGGCTCCGGGACCGCCGCGCGCCCCGAGGCCACCACCGGCGAGGCGGAAGCGGGCACGGCACGCCTGCCCCGCCGCGTCCGCCAGGCCAATCTGGCCCCACAGTTGAAAGCAGGACCCGACCGGCGCGCCGAGCGCGACCGGGCCGGCACCGGTACGGGTCCGGACGTCGCCGAGCGCGACGCCGACGAGGTACGCAACCGGATGGCCTCGCTCCAGCGGGGCTGGCAGCGCGGCCGCGAGGAGAACGCCGTGGGCGACGACGCCCAGGACGGCTCAGCAAGAGGAACGACAAAGGGGGACGGTCGATGACCGCACCGAAGGCCGCAGGGCCCACCGAGACCAGCACGGCATCCGGCGAGCTGAACTGGCTGCTCGACGAGCTGGTGGACCGCGTCGCCAGCATCCGCAAGGCGATCGTGCTCTCCGGCGACGGTCTGCCCACCGGGGCCTCCAAGGACCTCACCCGGGAGGACAGCGAGCACCTGGCCGCGGTCGCCTCCGGCTTCCACAGCCTCGCCAAGGGTGTCGGCCGCCACTTCGAGGCGGGCAGCGTCCGTCAGACCGTCGTCGAGCTCGACGAGGCCTTCCTGTTCGTCACGGCGGCCGGTGACGGCAGCTGCCTCGCCGTGCTCGCCGACGCCGACTCGGACGTCGGGCAGGTCGCGTACGAGATGACGCTCCTCGTGAAGCGGGTGGGCGTACATCTGGCCGCCACTCCGCGCACCGATCTGCCCTCGGGCGGGTAGTGGGATGACATGAGCGGAGACGGTCAGGGAACACGCCACTGGTTCGACGACGAAGCCGGACCGGTGGTCCGTCCGTACGCCATGACGCGTGGCCGCACCACCAGTCCGGCCCAGCACCGCCTCGACCTGATCGCGGTGGTCGTCACGGAACCCCACGCCGACGACCCCGAAGCGGACCACACGCTGTCCCCGGAGCACGTGGACATCGTCGAACTCTGCCGCGACGCGCCGCAGTCGGTCGCCGAGCTCGCCGCCGAACTCGACCTGCCGATCGGAGTGGTACGGGTCCTGATCGGGGACCTCGTGGACGAGGAAATGGTCCACGTGACACGTCCCGTACCGCCCGCCGAGCTGCCGGACGAGAGTATTCTGCGCGACGTGATCAACGGCCTCCGGGCGCTCTGAGCAGGGCGGAAGCGGGGAAAAGACGTGACAGGCTGGCAATTCTGGGTCGACCGGGGCGGCACCTTCACCGACATCGTCGCGCGACGCCCGGACGGCCGTCTGCTCACGCACAAACTGCTCTCCGAGAATGCGGCGAGATACGCGGACGCGGCCGTCGCAGGCGTCCGTGAGCTCCTCGACGGCGACAGTGACGGTGACCGTGACCGCGACGGCCAAGGTGTCACGGGCCCGCACATCGACGCCGTCCGCATGGGCACCACCGTCGCCACCAACGCCCTCCTGGAACGCAAGGGTGAACGCACCCTCCTGGTGATCACACGGGGTTTCCGCGACGCCCTGCGGATCGCGTACCAGAACCGCCCCCGCATCTTCGCCCGCGCCATCGAGCTGCCCGAGCTGCTCTATGAGAGGGTCGTCGAGGTCGACGAGCGGATCGCCGCGGACGGCACGGTCCTGCGCGCCCCCGACCTGGACGCGCTCGTCGGCCCCCTCCAGGAGGCCTACGACTGCGGCATCCGGGCCGTCGCCGTCGTCTGCATGCACAGCCACCTCCACCCTGCCCACGAGCAGGCGGTCGGTGAGCTGGCGGCCCGCACCGGCTTCCCACAGATCTCGCTCTCCAGCGAGGTCAGCCCCCTGATGAAGGTCGTCCCCCGCGGGGACACCGCGGTCGTCGACGCCTACCTCTCGCCGGTCCTGCGGCGCTACGTCCAGCATGTCGCCGACGAGCTCCAGGGCGTCCGGCTGATGTTCATGCAGTCCAACGGAGGACTCGCCGAAGCCGGACAGTTCCGCGGCAAGGACGCCATCCTGTCCGGGCCCGCGGGCGGCATCGTCGGCATGGCCCGGATGTCGCAGCTCGCCGGCTTCGACCGCGTGATCGGCTTCGACATGGGCGGCACCTCCACGGACGTCTCGCACTTCGCGGGGGAGTACGAACGCGTCTTCACCACCCAGATCGCCGGGGTCCGGCTGCGCGCGCCCATGCTCGACATCCACACCGTCGCCGCCGGCGGCGGCTCGGTCCTCCACTTCGACGGCTCCCGCTACCGGGTGGGCCCCGACTCGGCGGGCGCCGACCCGGGCCCCGCCTGCTACCGGGCCGGCGGCCCGCTGACCGTCACGGACGCCAACGTCGCGCTCGGGCGGATCCAGCCCGCGCACTTCCCCACGGTGTTCGGACCGGACGGCGACCAGCCTCTCGACGACGCGCTGGTCCGCGAGCGGTTCGCCGCGCTCGCCCGCGAGATCCGCGACAGGACCGGCGACGACCGCACCCCCGAGCAGGTCGCCGAGGGCTACCTCCAGATCGCCGTGGCCAACATCGCCAACGCGGTCAAGCGGATCTCGGTCCAGAAGGGCCACGACGTCACCCGCTACGCGCTCACCACCTTCGGCGGCGCGGGCGGTCAGCACGCGTGCATGGTCGCCGACTCGCTGGGCATCCGCACCGTCCTCGTCCCGCCCATGGCCGGCGTGCTGTCCGCCCTCGGCATCGGACTCGCCGACACCACGGCCATGCGCGAACAGTCCGTGGAGGCACCTGTGGAAGCCTCCTCGATGCCGGGCGTCCTGAAGACCGCCGACGACCTGGAGAGCGCCGCCCGCTCCGAACTGCTCGCCGAGGACGTGCCTGAGGACCGCATCCGGGTCACCCGCCGCGCCCAACTCCGCTACGACGGCACCGACACGGTCCTCACCGTCGAGCTCAGCGAGCCCGACACCATGATCGAAGCCTTCGAGGAACGTCATCGCGCCACCTACTCCTTCACCCTCGACCGCCCGGTCGTCGTCGAAGCCCTCTCCGTGGAAGCCACCGGTCTCACCGAACCCCCCGATCTCTCCGCGCTCGCCCCCTTCGCCGGGCGCTCCACACCGCACAGCCCCGCCCCCGCGCCCGAGTCGGTCAGCCTGCACACGGGCGGAGCCTGGCACGACGTGCCCCTGCACCGCCGTGAGGAACTGCCGCCCGGCGTGGCCGTGACCGGACCCGCGATCATCACCGAGGCCAGTGCGACGACCGTCGTCGACGACGGCTGGCGGGCCGCTGCGTCGGACGACGGGCATCTGGTCATGGAACGGGTGACGGTCACGCAGAGTTCCGATCTCGGCACGGAAGCGGACCCCGTCCTCCTCGAGGTCTTCAACAACCTCTTCATGTCCATCGCCGAACAGATGGGCGCCCGCCTGGAGTCCACCGCCCAGTCCGTCAACATCAAGGAGCGCCTCGACTTCTCCTGCGCCCTCTTCGACCCCGACGGCAGCCTCGTCGCCAACGCCCCGCACATCCCCGTCCACCTGGGATCCATGGGCACCAGCGTGAAGGAGGTCATCCGGCGGCGCGGCGACAGCATGCGGCCGGGCGACACCTACGCGGTCAACGACCCGTACCACGGCGGCACCCACCTCCCTGACGTCACCGTGATCACCCCGGTCTTCGACACGGAGGGTGAGCGGATCCTCTTCTACGTCGCCTCCCGCGGTCACCACGCCGAGATCGGCGGCATCGCGCCCGGCTCCATGCCCGCGGACAGCCGCACCATCGAGGAGGAGGGCATCCTCTTCGACAACTGGCTGCTCGCCGAGGACGGCCGCTTCCGCGAGGCCGAGACCCTGGACCTGCTCACCGGCGCGCGCTACCCCTCACGCAACCCGAAGACCAACCTCGCCGACCTGCGCGCCCAGATCGCCGCCAACCAGAAGGGCGTCGACGAAGTCGGCCGAATGATCACGAACTTCGGGCTCGACGTCGTGCAGGCCTACATGAAGCACGTCCAGGACAACGCCGAGGAGGCGGTGCGCCGCGTCATCGACGCCCTGGAGGACGGCGAGTTCAGCTACGAGACCGACTCCGGTGCCGTCATCCGCGTCCGCGTGTCCGTGCAGCGGGAACGACGCACCGCCACGGTGGACTTCACCGGCACCTCGGCACAGCTCACCACGAACTTCAACGCGCCCTTCTCGGTGGTCAACGCCGCCGTCCTGTATGTCTTCCGCACCCTGGTCGCCGACGACATCCCGCTCAACGACGGCTGCCTGCGACCCCTGGACATCGTCGTGCCGCGCGGCTCGATGCTCGCCCCCGAACCCCCGGCCGCCGTCGTCGCGGGCAACGTGGAGACGTCCCAGGCGATCACCGGCGCGCTCTACGCCGCTCTCGGGGTGCAGGCCGAGGGCTCCGGAACCATGAACAACGTGACGTTCGGCAACGAGCGCCACCAGTACTACGAGACCGTGGCCTCCGGGTCGGGCGCGGGCGACGGTTTCCCCGGCGCCCCCGTCGTGCAGACCCACATGACCAACTCGCGGCTGACGGACCCCGAGGTCCTGGAGTGGCGACTTCCGGTCCGGCTCGACGAGTTCGCGGTCCGGCGCGGCAGCGGCGGCGCGGGACGCTGGCGAGGCGGGGACGGCGGTGTGCGCCGCCTGCGCTTTCTGGAGCCCATGACGGTCTCGACGCTCTCCCAGCACCGCAGGGTCGCCCCCTACGGCATGGCGGGCGGCGAACCGGGAGCCCTCGGTGCCAACCGGGTCGAACGTGCCGACGGCACGGTCACCGAACTTGGCGGAAGTGATGCGGCGGACGTCGGCCCCGGCGACGTACTCGTCATCGAAACCCCCGGCGGCGGAGGCTACGGTCCTCCACCGCGCGACCATGATGAAGCAGGAGAAGAGATCGATGATCTTCGGGCGTTCTGAGCGCGGCAAGCCTCCGGTCGAGCCCGTCACGCTCAAGATCCTGGTGGCGGGCGGCTTCGGCGTGGGCAAGACGACTCTCGTCGGCGCGGTCAGCGAGATCAAGCCGCTGCGCACCGAGGAACTCCTCACGGAGGCGGGCCGGCCGGTCGACGACACCAGCGGCGTGGAAGGCAAGCACACCACCACCGTGGCGATGGACTTCGGCCGCATCACGCTCCGCGAGGACCTGGTGCTGTACCTCTTCGGGACACCCGGCCAGGACCGCTTCTGGTTCCTGTGGGACGAGCTCGCCACCGGCGCGCTCGGCGCCGTCGTCCTCGCGGACACCCGCCGACTGGAGGACTGCTTCGCCGCCGTCGACTACTTCGAGCGGCGTTCCATACCCTTCGTCGTCGGTGTCAACTGCTTCGACGACGCCGCACGGTATCCCACCGACGACGTCCGCCAGGCACTCGACCTCGACCCCGGAGTGCCGGTCGTCCTGTGCGACGCGCGCGACCGCGAATCCGTCAAGGAAGTCCTCATCTCGGTCGTCCAGCACGCGATGGCCCACGCCGCCGACCGCCGCGAGACCGTCGCGACCTGACGGCACCCGGACCGGCCCCGGCTCTCGCCGCCGCGATCCGCGCACAGGTACGGCCCGTACCCTCGCCGACCGGGGTACGGGCCGCAGTCGAGCACGCGCGCGTGGAGCGTCCGAGAGGCACGCGCGCGTGAACCCTGTTCAGCTGACGTCGTCCTCGTGCCAGCCGAAGCTCTTCTCCACCGCCTTGCGCCAGTTGTGGTACTCGCGGTCGCGCACCGAGGCCTCCATGGACGGAGTCCACTCGACATCCTTCTGCCAGTGCGACTTCAGCTCGTCCAGGTCGTTCCACACCCCTGTGGCGAGCCCGGCCGCGTAGGCCGCGCCCAAGCAGGTCGTCTCGGAGACCTTCGGGCGGATCACCGGCACGCCCAGCACATCCGCCTGGTGCTGCATCAGCAGCTGGTTCTTGGTCATGCCGCCGTCGACCTTGAGGGTGGTGATCTGCACCCCGGAGTCCTGGTACATGGCGTCCACGACCTCGCGGGTCTGCCAACTGGTCGCCTCCAGCACCGCGCGGGCGAGGTGCGCCTTGGTGACGTACCGCGTGAGCCCGGTGACGACGCCGCGTGCGTCGGAGCGCCAGTAGGGTGCGAACAGGCCGGAGAAGGCGGGCACGATGTACGCGCCGCCGTTGTCCTCGACGCTCGCGGCCAGCGTCTCGATCTCGTCGGCGCTGCGGATGATGCCGAGCTGGTCGCGGAACCACTGCACCAGTGCGCCTGTGATCGCGATGGACCCTTCGAGGCAGTAGACCGGCGCCTCCGTGCCGATCTTGTACCCCATCGTCGTCAGCAGCCCGTTCTTCGACGGGACGGGCCGGTTGCCGGTGTTCAGCAGCAGGAAGCTGCCGGTTCCGTACGTGTTCTTCGCCGTGCCGACGTCGTAGCAGGCCTGGCCGAAGATCGCGGCCTGCTGGTCGCCCAGTGCGGAGGCGACCGGCACGCCGGAGAGCTGGCCCACGGCGCTGCCGTACACCTCGGACGAGGACCTGATCTCCGGGAGCACCGCCTCGGGGACGTTCATCGCGGACAGGATGGACGAGTCCCACTGGAGCGTGTCCAGGTTCATGAGCATGGTGCGCCCGGCGTTGGTCACGTCGGTGACGTGCTGTCCGCCGTCCGTGCCGCCGGTCAGGTTCCAGATCAGCCAGGAGTCGATCGTGCCGAAGGCGATCTCACCGCGCTCGGCCCGCGCCCGCAGTCCCGGCACGTTGTCCAGCAGCCAGGCCGCCTTGGGGCCCGAGAAATAGCTGGCCAGCGGGAGTCCGGTCTGCTCGCGGAAGCGGTCCTGTCCGTCCGTGCCGCCCAGTTCGTTGCAGAGCGCGGACGTACGGGTGTCCTGCCAGACGATCGCGTTGTGGACGGGCTTGCCCGTGGCCCGGTCCCAGAGGACCGTCGTCTCGCGCTGGTTGGTGATCCCGAGCGCGCTCAGCTGGTCGGCCCGCAGTCCGGCCTTGGCGATCGCGCCGGCGACCACGGCCTGCACCTTGGACCAGATCTCCGTGGCGTCGTGCTCCACCCAGCCCGGCTTGGGGAAGATCTGGCGGTGTTCGCGCTGGTCGACGGCGACGATCGCGCCGGCCTGATCGAAGATGATGCAGCGGCTCGATGTGGTGCCTTGGTCGATTGCGGCGACGTACTTCTCGGCATGGTCCGTCATGACGTCCCCTTCGTCAGAAGGCTGCGTTGTAGATCGCGGCCCCGATGGCGGCGCCCACGATCGGGCCGACCACCGGGATCCAGGAGTAACTCCACTCCGAGGTGCCCTTGTTGGGGATCGGCAGCAGCGCGTGGGTGAGGCGCGGTCCCAGGTCGCGGGCCGGGTTGATGGCGTACCCGGTGGGGCCGCCCAGCGAGAGGCCGATGCCCACGACGAGGAGGGAGATGAGCAGGACGGGCAGGCCCGCGTCGCCGATGCCCGCGACGTGCTTGCTCCCGCCGACCAGCCCGAGGATGGGCAGCATCAGCGCGATGGTGGCGATGATCTCTGTGATCAGGTTCTGCACGGGGTTGTTGATCTCGGGCCGTGTCGAGAAGATCCCCAGCGTCTCGATGGCCTTGTCCTCTTCGGCGTTGAGGTTGAACTGCCCGAGGTAGAGCAGCCAGCAGAGCGTGGCCCCGATCATGGCTCCGGCGAACTGGCCCAGGATGTAGAAGGGCACGTCCTCCCACTTCGTGGAGCCCTCGATCGCGAAGCCGATCGTGACCGCCGGATTGATCTGGCCTCCGGAAAGCGGTGCCGAGGTGTACGCGCCGGCCAGGACACCGAAGCCCCATCCGAACGCGATGACCACCCAGCCGGCGCCTTGTGCCTTGGACTTGTTGAGGGTGACGGCGGCGCATACTCCCGCGCCGAAAAGGATCAGGATCGCGGTGCCGATCAACTCGCCGACAAAGATGTCTCCGTTGCTCATGGCGGCTCCTAGGCCCTCGCCCGGGGGATTGGCCCCGGGCCACCGTGCAGGGTGCGTTTCCCATGGCCACTTCAGCCGAAGGCAGGGATGTCCCGCGCCCCGCCCGGCGTCCATGACGAGCGTGCCGTCGCAGCGGAATCGCCCGTGGGGGGACGGCCTGGGTGCAGGTCGAAACCCGAGCGGTGCGGTGCCTGAAGACGCCCGAATGCGGCGATGCCGACTGACACCCGGAAGTGTTCACCGGTGCCCAGGGGGCGTCAAGGTAGCGGACTGCAACGGTTCGAAGGCCGCAAAGGGGGCGTGACGTGGAGGGCGCCGGACGCGTCCGGTCCGTCGACGGTGGCCCGTCCGTACGGGGCAGCCGTCCGGCTCGGCATCCTGACGGTGGCCGGTTCGTGCGGGGCGGCCGTGCGGCTCGGCACCACGAAGGTGGCCTGTCCGCGTGCCTGCGCCGTCCGGGCCGGCACTGCCGCGGTGGCCCGTCCGTAGGGGGCGGCCGTGCGGCTTGGTACCACGAAGGTGGGTGGCACAGCCGCTCAGCCGGCCACGGCCGCTCAGCCGGCCACGGCCGCTCAGCCGGCCACGGCCTGCCCGGACGGCCGCACCGGCGCCGTTCCCGGGCCGCGCCGCACCTCGTGGCCGGGCAGCCCCGCTCGCCCGAGCACCCAGCTGGCCCCGTTCAGCGCCTTCGCGGCCTTCTTGAGCGGCGCCAGGCAGGCGGCGGCCTGCCGGTGGTCGGTGACGCTGCCGGGCGCGCACAGCACCGTGGCCAGCGAAAGGGTGATCGCCCGGCCGCCCGCGGACCAGGGCGCGTCGAGGAGTGACGTGGCCAGGGGGTCCAGGGTGTCCGGATCGGCGAGGACCAGGAAGTCGTCCCCGCCGATGTGCCCCACGCGGGTGGCCCCGGACGCCGCGTGCTGCAAGGCGCGCCCCACCGAGCGGATCAGTTCGTCCCCCGCGGCGAACCCCGCCCCGTCGTTGACCTGTTTGAAGTGGTCGACGTCCAGCCAGCTGAGCGCGAACAGCCGGCCGTCCGCGATCCGTCGGTCCACCTCACCGGTGATCGTGTCCGAACCGGGCAACCTGGTCAGCGGGTTGAGCGCCGCGGCCTCCTCGACCCGGTTCTCCGCCAGGGCGCGTACGAGGTCGGCGAGGCGCACCACGCCCACGCACCGTCCGTACCGGTCGACGACGGCGACGTCGTCGGAGGTACGGTCCCGGTCCCCGTCGGCCACCACGTCCAGGACCTCCCAGGCCGTGGCGTCGACGCCGACGGTGCGCGGCGGGTCGCCGAGCTTGGCGGCGGGGCGGTCCGCGTACAGCGCGTGACCGTAGCGGGCGGACATCGACAGCAGGAACCGTGAGCGGTGCACGGACCGTACGGGGACTCCGGAGGAGTTCACGAGCAGCACCCCGGACACGTCGGGCGAGCCGGTGAGCAGCGCCCGTACCTGTCCCGCCGAGGCCATCGCGGGCAGCAGCGCGGCCGGTCGAACGAACTGCCGTACGGAGGGCCCCGACCGCGGCGAAGCGGAGTGCGCGGGGGAGAGGGCCGGAACGTATACGTCCGCCGCGGGCAGCCGAGTGGGCGGCGCGAACAGGTCGCCCTGCGCCAGCTGCGCGCCCGCCGACACCGCCGCCGCGCACTGCGACTCCGTCTCCACCCCCTCGACGGACAGCAGCGCGCCCAGCTGCTCGCACAGCGTCCGCATCGCCCGCACCGCCGCGGGCCGCGTCAGCAGGGACACGTCGAGCTTCATCAGCTCGGGAGCGAGGTCCGTGAGTAGCCGCAGCGGTACGTCGCCGTCGCCGATCCCGTCCGCGCAGATCCGGAAGCCCTCGGCCCGCACCGCGGTCACCGCCTCCAGCAGGGCGTGCTGCGGCACGTGCGTGTACGGCGGGCCGATGTCGACGGTCACCTCCCAGGGAAGCCGTCCGGCCTCGCGCACCGCCTCGCGCAGCGCCCCCAGACCGCCGAGGTCGGCGAGGGTTCCGGCGAACACATTGACGTGCAGCGGCAGCAGAGTCTCCTTGCGCGCGGCGGCCCTGATGGCCAACGCGGCCAGCCGGCCGTCCAGTTCGGGGTCGCGGCGGGCCTGTGCCAGGATGTCGCCGGCCTCGGGGCGGGCGAGTATCTCCAGCGCCGAGACCCCTCCGGTCGTCAGATTGACGACCGGTTGGAAGGCGAAGCGGACCGTATCCGTCCAGGAGGGCACGCCAGCATGATGTCGCCGCCCGTCCGCGCCCGGGGGCGATTCATGAGCTGTTCACGCAGGATTCCGAGGTCGTCACACAGGGTGCGGGCGGCCGGGCCGGCTCCGGCCGGAAGGCCGCTGCCGCCGACCGGGCCGCGCTGCGCACCCCAGCGGTGCGCGCACGGCGGGGCCGGGTCCGCGGAACCGCCGCCCAGGGACTGTCGGTTCAGCGCACCGCGACGACCGAGGAGCCGTGTCCGAACAGTCCCTGGTTCGCGGTGATCCCCACGCGGGCCCCGGCCACCTGACGGTCGCCCGCGCTGCCGCGCAGCTGCCAGGTCAGCTCGCACACCTGGGCGATCGCCTGCGCCGGAACGGCCTCCCCGAAGGAGGCGAGACCACCGCTGACGTTCACCGGTATGCGGCCGCCGAGCGAGGTGGCACCCTCGCGCAGCAGCTTCGCCGCCTCGCCCTCGCCGCACAGCCCGAGGTCCTCGTACCACTGCAACTCCAGGGCCGTGGACAGGTCGTACACCTCGGCGAGCGAGAGATCCTCGGGTCCGATGCCGGCCTCCTCGTACGCCGCGCGCGCGATCGACGCACGGAAGGTGCCGTCGGCCGGCTGCACGGCGGCGGCGGAGTCCGTGGCGATGTCCGGCAGGTCGAGCACCGTGTTGGGATAGCTCGGGGTCACCGTGGACACCGCGCGGATCCGCACGGGACCGGCCGCTCCGTGCCGGCGCGCGAACTCCATGCTGGCGAGCACCACGGCCGCGCCGCCGTCCGAGGTCGCGCAGATGTCGAGGAGCCGCAGTGGATCGGCGACGACCGCGGACCCGGCGACCTCCTCCGCGGTGACCTTCTTGCGGTACCGCGCGTGCGGGTTGAGCGCCCCCAGCGCCGCGTTCTTCACCTTGACCTGCGCGAAGTCCTCCAGTGTGTCTCCGTGCAGTGCCATGCGCCGTCGTGCGTACAGCCCGAAGTAGGTCGGATTCGTCGCCCCCAGCACCCGGAACCGCAGCCAGTCCGGATCATCGGGCCGATCCCCGCCGGCCGGCCGGAAGAACCCCTTGGGGGCCGCGTCGGCGCCGACCACGAGGACGACGTCCGCGAGGCCCGCGAGGATCTGGGCACGCGCCGTGTTCAAGGCCTGCGCCCCCGACGCGCACGCCGCGTACACGCTCGCGACCCGTGCTCCCTGCCAGCCCAGTGCCTTGGCGAACGTCGCTCCCGCCACATACCCCGGATAGCCGCCGCGGACGGTGTCGGCACCGACGATCGACCCGACGTCGCGCCAGTCGATCCCGGCGTCGGCCAGCGCGGTCCGCGCGGCCGTCACTCCGTACTCGACGAATCCGCGGCCCCACTTGCCCCACGGGTGCATGCCCACGCCGAGCACCGCCACCTCGCCGGTCATGCCACCACCCCCCAGAACCGTGTACCGCTCATGCGGCCACCCCCGTCGGCCGCCAGTGCCAGGTTGTCCACGTCGTCTCCGTGTCCTCATTGAGCACACCCGGGACGACCACCACCTCCATGCCCACCGTCAGATCGGCGACGGTGATCCCGGGAGCCGCCTGGCCGAGTACCACGATGCGCTCGGATTCCAGCTCCACAGCGATCAACGTGTAGGGCTCCCACGAGAGTTCCGGGTCGGTCACATAGGGTGACGGCGGTCGGTACCGGCTGTCCGTGTACGACCAGACGCGACCGCGCGGGGACAGCGGCATCTCGACGAGCTCGCCGCCCGGGCAGCCCGGATTGCGGCAGAACGCGTCCTCGCGGGGGAAGAAGACCGAGGTGCACGCGGAGCAGCGTGTGCCGAGGAGGCGGAAGTCGTCTCCCTCTCCTGCGAACCACCCGGTCACCACAGGCGTGCGTGTACGCGACAAGATCCCTCCCGGCGCCATATCTGACGGAACGTCAGAAGTGTGCCACGGGCAACGAGAATTGGGCAGGCCGTCAGGGTGAACCACACGGGCTTCCACGGCGTCGCTGTAACCGTGGGGACGACCGGGGCCCACGGGGGTGGTCCCGGCCGTCCCCGCCGCCGGCGCCCCGCCGGGGGCGCTCGCAGGTCCGGGCGGCCACAGGTGAAGACGTTCCTCCGATGATCGGATACAGTCCGCGGCGTGTCCGCAACCCCGCATCCGCCCGCCGACTTCGCGCCGGACTCCCACTGTTCGAGCTGTGGCGCCCCCTACGAAGAGGGCATCTCCGGCTGGCCCCGCACCTGTGCCGCCTGCGGGACCGTGGCGTACCGCAATCCGCTCCCCGTCGCGGTGGCCCTTCAGCCCGTCTACGACGACAGGGGTGCGGCCCTGGTCGTCATCACCCGGACCATCGCCCCCGCGCGCGGAGGCATCGCCCTGCCCGGGGGCTTCATCGACCACCGGGAGGACTGGCGGCACGCGGTCGCGCGCGAGCTCAAGGAGGAGACGGGCATCGACGTGGCGAGCCGGGACGTCCGGCTCGCCGACGCGATGAGCTCTCCGGCCGGCCATCTGCTGCTCTTCGGGCTCCTTCCGGAGCGTCCGGCGGCCGAGCTGCCCCCGTCGGCCGCCACGGACGAGACGGAGGGCTGGCACCTCCTGCGCAGGCCGGTCGAACTCGCCTTCCCGCTGCACACCTTGGCGGCCCGGGCATGGTTCGAGGGCCGGTACATCTGAGACGGCCCACCGCACGCGCGGGCGCGTCGCCCGCGCGCGGGCAGATCGTCTGACGGGCGAGGGCAGGTCGCCCCACGCGCGCGGGCACATCGCGATCGACGCGCGCTCGGTCGCGTCGCCCCACGCGCGCGTGCCGCACGTCGCACGGGGGCGCACGTCGTGCGGTGGCGGCGGCAGTCACCCGCCGGCGCCGCGCTCATGCCACGTCACACACCGAGCCCCCGCATCCGGACCGGGCAGGACGGCTCGGTCCGGCCGTCCTCGCCGTCCCGCAGCACCACCACCCGTCGCCCTTCCCACCGCGTCACGTAGCGCTCGATCTCCGGCTCGTCCCACCCGTCGCCCGCGTCCGCCACGACGAGCCCGCCGCCGGTGCGGCCCCGCGCGGGAGCCCACGCCTCCAGCTCCAGACCGCCGTCGGCACCACGCACGGGGATGACGGAGCCCGCCCGCGCCAGCACCGGGACTCGTGACAACGGGGCGTCGACCAGCACCTGGGCCGGACCCTCGTACGCCTCCTCGGTGGCCGTGTCGTACCACCGCCCCCGGGGCAACTGCACCGCACGCCGGTCCGCTCCGTGATCCAGCACGGGCGCCACCAGGAGGCAGTCACCCAGCAGGAAGGCGTCCTCGCAGTCGCGCAGCGCCCGGTCCATGGGCGCGCCCCACCAAAGGGGCCTCACATACGGCGCACCCGTGCGCCGTGCCAGGTGCGCCAGCGTCATGAAGTACGGCGCGAGGCGCCGCCGCTCGACGAGTGCCACGCGCGCGTGCTCCAAGACCTCGGGACCGAACTCCCAGGGCTCCCTGCGGCCCGCGCGCAGGCTCGCATGGGTGCGGAAGAGCGGAAGGTAGGCGCCGAGCTGGAACCATCGCAGGTACAGCTCGGGCGACGGGCTCCCGTCGAAGCCGCCCACGTCGGGTCCCGAGTAGGGCACCCCGCACAGCCCGAGCCCCAGCACGAGGGAGAGTGACGCCCGCAGTCCCGGCCAGCCGGTGGCCACGTCCCCCGACCAGGTCCCGCCGTAGCGCTGCATCCCGGCCCAGCCGGACCGGGAGAAGAGGAACGGCCGTTCCTGGGGCACGAGCTCCCGCAGTCCCTCGTAGGCGGCCCTGGCCATGCCGAGCGCGTACACGTTGTGCGCCTCGCGATGATCTCCGCCGCGCCCCTCCAGGGAGTGCCGCGCCGAACGGGGCAGCGTCGACTCCCCGAAGGCCGTGAACGACGTCGGTTCGTTCATGTCGTGCCAGAACCCGGCGAACCCCAGCGCGAGCCGCTCCTCGTAGAGCCCGCCCCACCACTCGCGCACGCGCGCGTGCGTGAAGTCGGGATGGACCGACTCCCCGGGCCACACGACGCCGCGCACCAGCTGCCCCGAGGCGTCCCGGACGAAGGCGTCCGCGTCCAGCCCGCTGTCGTACACCGCGTTGCCCGGCTCGGCCTTGACCGCGGGATCGACGATCGACACCAGGTGGACGCCGTCGCGGCGCAGTTCCTCGGCGAGCAGCGGGAGCTTCGGGAAGTGCTGAGTGTCGACGGTGAACACCTGGTGCGCGTCGTAGTGGTCGATGTCCAGGTGGACCGCGTCGAGCGGAAGACCGCGCTCCTCGTACCCGGCGACGATCCGCCGTACCTCCTGCTCGCTGCCGAAACCCCACCGCGCGTGATGGTGCCCCAGAGCCCACGCCGGGGGCAGCGCGGGCGCCCCGGTGAGCGAGGCCCAGGCGTGCAGCACGCGCGCGGGGGTGCCCACCATGACCCAGCAGCGCAGCGGGCCGCCGTCCATGCGCAGCTCGCACGTCCCGGCCCGGTCGTGCCCGGAGCCGGCGCCCTCCTCACCCTCGCGCAAGGTCACCGTGCCGTCCCACGTCGTGTCGTGGAACACGAGGTGGGTGGCCGCGTCGGCGACCACCATCTGCACCGGCATGGTGATGTACAGGGGGTCGTCCTCGGGTCCGAAGGGCCGGCCCGGATCCGTGTTCCACAACCGGTACGTGCCGTCGCGGAGCCGGGGCCCCGTCGCGCGCCCGCCGAGACCGAAGAAGCGAGCGTCGGCCGCCACTTCGGAGCGCTGCATCCAGCGGGCCGCGCCGCCGCCGACGGGCTCCCACCAGCGGGGCGGCAGATCGCGGCGCAGGACCACGCCTCCGGGGGTCCGCACCTCGACCGCGCCGTGCAGCGAGACCGCGACGGTCACCCGCTCGGAGACGACCCGCCAGCCGCCCTCCTTGTCCGGCTCCAGGATCGCGCGGGGGTCGGGCTCGGGGGAGCTGCCCGCGAGCGCGTAGGACGGCTCCGGACCTGCTCCGTCCCAGCCCCAGAAGACCGCTCCGCCGGCCGTGACCGTGATCCGCAGTTCGGACCTGGTGAAACGGACGACGCCACCGCCGGGCTCCGGTTCCACACCCTGTAGCGGGCCCGGCACCCGAGCCCGCTCGGCGCCCCGCTGCGGCAACGCGGCGGCGTCGGCACGCCTCCTGCGCCATGCGGCCCGGACCGTGCGCCACCCTTGGGCAGTACCCCCCGAACCGACCGCTTTCACCGAACGCACCAGGTCACGACCGTCCATGCTGCTCACCCTGCCACTGACAGCTCCGTACGGGTGAGTCGTTCAACTGCCGTTCACCCATGGCGACGCCACATCTTCACGTTGCTGACTATGTGTGGCGCGCCCTGGTGCTGAAGTCGATCACATGGCATCGTCCGTGTCAGCCGCGTGACGCGCACACCCCCGCTCGTGCGCGACAGACGCACACGACGCGCACAGACCGGGAGCCGCCCCATGTCCACCGCGAACGCCACGCCGCTCTGGCAGCCCACAGAGGAAGGCATCGCGCGAGCCCAGATCACGAGGTTCCAGGCCTGGGCGGCCGAGCAGCACGGAGCGCCCGCCCACGGCGGTTACGCGGCGTTGCACCGCTGGTCGGTGGACGAGCTCGACACCTTCTGGAAATCCGTCACCGAATGGTTCGACGTACGGTTCTCCACGCCCTACGCGCGCGTGCTGGGCGACCGCTCGATGCCCGGCGCCGAGTGGTTCCCGGGGGCGACCCTCAACTACGCCGAGCACGCCCTGCGCGCGGCGGAGACCCGTCCGGACGATCCGGCCCTCCTGCATGTCGACGAGACGCACGAGCCGACCCCCGTGAGCTGGTCGGAGCTGCGCCGGCAGGTCGGTTCCCTGGCAGCCGAGCTGCGCGCCCTCGGCGTGCGCCCCGGAGACCGCGTCAGCGGCTACCTCCCGAACATCCCGCAGGCTGTCGTCGCCCTGCTCGCCACGGCCGCCGTGGGCGGCGTCTGGACGTCCTGCGCCCCCGACTTCGGGGCCCGCAGCGTCCTCGACCGTTTCCAGCAGGTCGAACCCGTGGTGCTGTTCACGGTCGATGGCTACCGGTACGGCGGCAAGGAGCATGACCGTCGCGACACCGTCGCCGAACTGCGCCGCGAGCTGCCCACGCTGCGTGCCGTCGTGCACATCCCGCTGCTCGGCACCCAGGCACCCGAGGGCGCCCTGGAGTGGTCCGCGCTGACCTCCGCCGACGTGGACCCCGTCTTCGAGCAGGTGCCCTTCGACCACCCCCTGTGGGTGCTCTACTCCTCCGGGACGACCGGCCTGCCCAAGGCCATCGTCCAGTCCCAGGGCGGCATCCTCGTCGAGCACCTCAAGCAGCTCGGTCTGCACTGCGACCTGGGCCCCGAGGACCGCTTCTTCTGGTACACGTCCACGGGCTGGATGATGTGGAACTTCCTCGTCTCCGGCCTGCTCACCGGCACCACCATCGTCCTGTACGACGGCAGCCCGGGATACCCGGACACGGGGGCCCAGTGGCGCATCGCCGAACGCACGGGAGCGACCCTCTTCGGCACCTCGGCGGCCTACGTCATGGCCTGCCGCAAGGCGGGCGTCCACCCCGCCCGGGACTTCGACCTCACGCGCGTGCAGTGCGTGGCCACCACCGGATCACCCCTGCCGCCCGACGGGTTCCGCTGGCTCCACGACGAGTTCGCCGAGGCCGGGGCGGACCTGTGGATCGCGTCCGTCAGCGGCGGCACCGACGTGTGCTCCTGCTTCGCGGGAGCCGTCCCCACACTGCCGGTGCACATCGGCGAGCTCCAGGCCCCGGGCCTCGGCACCGACCTCCAGTCCTGGGACCCCAGCGGCAAGCCTCTCGTCGACGAGGTCGGTGAGCTGGTCGTCACCAACCCGATGCCGTCCATGCCCATCCGCTTCTGGAACGACCCCGACGGCAGCCGCTACCACGACAGCTACTTCGACACCTACCCCGGAGTGTGGCGGCACGGGGACTGGATCACCGTCACCTCGCGCGGTTCCGTCGTCATCCACGGCCGCTCCGACTCCACGCTCAACCGGCAGGGCGTTCGCATGGGCTCGGCCGACATCTACGAAGCCGTCGAGCGCCTCCCCGAGATCAAGGAGTCGCTCGTCATCGGGATCGAGCAGCCCGACGGCGGCTACTGGATGCCCCTGTTCGTCCACCTCGCCCCCGGGGCCGTGCTCGACGAGGCACTCCTGGGCCGCATCAAGCAGACGATCCGCGAGCAGCTGTCCCCGCGGCACGTCCCGGACGAGGTCATCGAGGTTCCCGGAGTGCCGCACACCCTCACGGGCAAGCGCATCGAGGTCCCCGTCAAGCGCCTCCTCCAGGGCGCCACTCTGGAGAAGGCGGTCAACGTCGGCTCCGTGGACAACGTCGAACTGCTGCGCTTCTACGAGGACCTGGCCCGCAAGCGCGCCTGATCAGCCCCCGTAGGTGGCCTCGGACTCGCCCAGCACGGTGGCGAAGTCCGAGGCCAGCCCTGCCGCGTCGGCGGGGTCGAGCTCCGCGACCGAGATCCGGACGCCGGGGGCGGAGGCGAGCCGGAAACGGGCGCCCGCCGCGACCCACCAGCCGTGCGACCGCAGACCGTTCACGACGGCCGACTCGTCCCGCACCGGCACCCAGAGGTTCATTCCGCTCACGCCGTGGGCCCGCACGCCCCGCTCGGCGAGCTCACTCGCCAGGGCCCTCCGCCTCAGCCCGTACGCCTCCTGCGCGCGCGTGACCAACGCGCGCGTGCCGTCGTCCGTCATCAGCCCGTACACCGTCTCCTGCAACAGGTGACTGACCCAGCCCGAGGTCAGGAGCATCCGGCCGTCGTGCCGGGCGAGCGTCGTCGGATCGCAGGCCGCCGCCGCCCACCGCAGATCGGTCCCCAGGAACTTGCTGACGGTCCGCACATGAACCCATCGCGTCAGGCCGCCCGACGTCAGTGAGCGCAAAGGCGCGTCCGCGACGGCGGAGGCGTGGTCGTTCTCCACGACCAGCAGGTCGGGCTGCTCCCGCACGATGTCGATCAGCGCGTCCCGGCGCTCCGCCGAGAAGCACCCGCCGTACGGGTTCTGCGCCCGCGGGCTGTACACCACCGCACGGACGCCGGCCCGCAGGGCGGTGCGCAACGCCTCGGGGCGCATGCCCCGGTCGTCCACCGCGACCGGCACCGTGCGCAGCCCCAACGCGGTGACCAGATCCAGCAGATGGTGATATCCCGGGTCCTCCATGGCCACGCCGTCGCCCGGCCGCAGCTCCACCGACAGCAGCCGCCCGATGAGGTCGAGCGCGCCGTGCGCGAACGTCACCTGGTCCGCGGGCACTCCGTCGGGCTCCAGCCACTCGCGCACCGCGTCCTCCAGGCGCGCCAGCCGGGGAGTGGCCCGGTGCGAACGAGCACCGGGGGAGAGCCGCGACGGCGGCACGAGATGGGGGAGCAGCTCGGGGTCCGGATGCCCGCCGGCCAGGTCGCGAAGGCCGTCCGGCACCTTGGGCGGCCTCCGCGAGGCGACCGCGGGGGCGGCGGCGACCACGGTGCCACCCCGCCCGCGGGTCGTCACGATGCCGCGGCTCCGCAGCTCCTTGTAGGCCGTCGCCACCGTGCCCGGACTCACGCCGAGGTCGTCGGCGAGGCGACGCACCGGAGGCAGTGCGCTTCCCGGCTCCAACGCGCCCTCGGCCACGCCTCGTTCGACGGACGACGCAATTCCCTTGGCCGTCGTACCACTGATCCCATATTGTGTTGCCACGTTGCTAAGTATGTATCAATACATAATCTCGGGCAAGGGGGGAGCAGTGAGTGCGATGCCCCGCACCGCAGCATGGTGGACACGCGTCCCAGGAGGCCGCGACGGCCGCAGAATGCTCTGGATCGCACTGGTCGACCGGATCGGCAGCGGTCTGTGGGCCTCCGTCTCCGTCCTGTACTTCACCTACGTCAGCGACCTGTCCGTGACCCAGGTCGGCACCCTCGTCGCCGTCTCCGGAGCGGTCGGCATCGCCGGCGCACCCCTCGGCGGGCGCATCGCCGACCGACTGCCCCTCACCCGCGTACTGACCGCCCTCCAGATCCTGCGGGCCCTCGCCTCCGTCGCCCTGCTCACCACCGACAACTACTTCCTGCTGATGGCCTTCTCAGCCGTCGGCAGCCTCGGCGACCGCGCCGCCAACGTCCTCACCAAGCTGTACGCCACCCGCGTCGCCGGACCGGACCGCGTCCGCTACCAGGCCGTCAACCGCACTGTCGCCAACGCCGGATGGGCCCTCGGCGGCCTCGCCGCGGCCGGAGCCCTCGCCGTCGGCACCACCGACGCCTACCGATGGCTCCTCCTCGGCGACGCCCTCTCCTTCGCAGCCGTCGCCCTCGCCACCACACGCTGCGGCGAACCTCCTTCGGCCACCCGCACCGTCACCACGTCGAAGAACCCGGCCCCCACCGCACGACCTCGAAACCCCTGGCGGGACCGCGCCTACCTCACCTACGTCGCCAGCGACACCGTGCTCTTCCTCGACGACGCGGTCTTCAAGGTAGGACTGCCGCTGTGGATCGCCCACTCCGACCACGCACCCCACGGCCTCGCACCCCTGCTCATGGTCCTCAACAACGTGATGGTGGTGGCCTTCCAGGTCCCCCTGGCCCGCCTCGGCGCCACCACGGCCGCGGCACGCGCCCTGCTGATCCCCCTGTCCGCCGTCTTCGCCCTCGGCGGCACGGCCATGGCCCTCTCGGCCGCCGGCGGAACCGTCACCACGACCTCGTTCCTCACCGGCGCCGCGATCGCCTTCACCGTGGCCGAGATGCTCCATGCGACAGTCTCCTGGGAACTCTCCGTCGCCCTCGCCCCCGACACAGCCCAGGGCGCCTACCTCGGAGTGCACGGGCTGGCGCAGTCCGCGCAGCGCAGCGTCGGACCACTCGCCGTCACCGCGGCCATCGCCGCCGGTCCCCTCGGCTGGACGGCTTTCGGCGCGACCATCGCCGTGACCTGCCTGTTCCAGCACCGCATCGTGCGCGAACACCTTCCCCGACCGGCATTGTCAGTGCCTCCGGTTACTGTGAGTGAGCATTGATCGACTGTGCACAGGGGGAAAACATGACCAACACCCAGGCCCAGCGCATGCGACGCGTCCTGCGCCGCGAAATCGCCGGCACCATCGGCCTGCTCACCGACGACGAGGACTTCACCGCGATGCGGCGGTACCGCACCTTCGCCTTCGACGACCACGCGACCTATCTCCGGCAGGTCGAGTCCCTGCTCAGGACCCTCTCCGCCCAGGGCAGCCACACCACAGTGGCCCTCTTCGACCCCGAGGAGTACGCCGAGTACTGCGCGACCAGCGGCCTCGAACCCGACACCCCGGCCAGCCGCACCCGCTTCACCGCGGAACTCGCCGCCACCGGAGCCACAGTCCCCTACGAAGGCCAGCCCCTCGACGAACTCGTCCCGACCCTCGTCGACGAGGCCGTCCGCAAGGCCACCTGGGAGTACGCGACCACACTCCTGGCCCGCATCGGCGCCTGCGCCTCCTGTGGCGTCGACATCGGCCGCGCCGCCTTCGCCCGAGCCGCGCGGCTCCTCACCCGCATCATCGAAACAGCCGGCCCCGGCCACCTCCACCTCGTCTGCAGTGTCTCGGCCGCCCCCGAAACACTCGTGGCCGCGCTCCGGGCCGACGACGAACCCGACACCGCGAGCCGCGTCGACGAGTCGGAAGCCCTCGAATTCACCAGCGTCCTCGCCCTCGGCATCGCCACCCGCAGCTCCGGCGGACTCGTCATGCGCACCACCGCGGCGGGCACCACCGACCGGGTCTACGGATGGCGCCTGCGCGGTGAACGGCTGGAGCCCCTCACCGCCGCCGAAGTCTTCGACGCCTACTGCACCGACGTCGATACCGGAGACCTCGTCTCCCCGGAGTCCGGCGTCGACTACTGCGTACCCCCTGACCTCGGAGACGCAGGAGAAGACACCGGCCACACTCACTGAACGCCAAGGGGCGCCCCACCCGCAGGTGGAGCGCCCCGAGGACGACGATCATCGACGACGCGGACCGGCTACTCGCCGGACAGCACCGCCTGCGCCGCAGCCCGCGCCTCTTCCGCCGTGTCCGCGGCACGAGCGGCAGCGGCGGCACGCTCGCACTGGGCCAGCGTGTACTTGGCCAGCGTCGCCCGTACATAAGGAAGCGATGCCGCACCCATCGACAGGGAGGTGACCCCGAGACCGGTCAGCACACACGCGAGCAGCGGGTCGGAGGCGGCCTCGCCACAGACACCACAGCTCTTGCCCTCGGCCTTCGCCGACTCGGCCGACAGCGCGACCAGGTCGAGGAGCGCCGGCTGCCACGGGTCCTGCAGACGGGACACCGCACCCACCTGCCGGTCGGCGGCGAAGGTGTACTGCGCGAGGTCATTGGTCCCCAACGACAGGAACTCGACCTCCTGCAGAATCGACCGCGCCCGCAGAGCGGCCGACGGAATCTCCACCATCGCACCGAACTTCGCCTGCAGCCCGGCCGCACGGCAGGCGTCCGCGAACGCCTTGGCGTCGATGCGGTCCGCCACCATCGGAGCCATCACTTCGAGGTAGACCGGCAGCCCCTCGGCAGCCTTCGCGAGAGCACCGAGCTGCGTGCGCAGCACCTCCGGGTGGTCGAGCAGCGTCCGCAGACCCCGCACACCCAGTGCCGGGTTCGGCTCGTCGGCCGGGGTGAGGAAGTCGAGCGGCTTGTCGGCACCGGCGTCCAGCACCCGCACCACGACACGGCCCTCGGGAAACGCCTCCAGCACCTGGCGGTACGCCTCGACCTGCTTCTCCTCCGACGGCGCCTTCTTGCTGTCGTCGAGGAAGAGGAACTCGGTGCGGAACAGACCCACGCCCTCGGCACCGGCCTCGACCGCGGCCGGCACGTCCGCCGGACCACCGACGTTCGCCAGCAGCGGCACCTTGTGACCGTCGGACGTGGCACCCGGACCCGTCGCAGCGGAGAGCGCCGCCTTGCGCTCCGCCGCCGCGGCCTCCATCTGTGCCTTCTTCTCGGCACTCGGCTCCACGAAGATCTCACCGGTGCTGCCGTCCACGGCGATCACGGTGCCCTCCGCGAGCTCACCCGCACCCGGCAGCGCGACCACGGCGGGGACGCCGAGCGCACGGGCCAGGATCGCGCTGTGGCTGGTGGGCCCACCCTCCTCGGTGACGAAACCGAGCACCAGAGTGGGGTCGAGCAGCGCGGTGTCCGCGGGCGCGAGGTCACGCGCAATAAGAACGTACGGTTCGTCGCTGTCCGGCACACCGGGCATCGGCACACCGAGGAGCCGGGCGACGATACGGTTCCGCACGTCGTCGAGGTCGGCCACGCGCCCGGCGAGGTACTCACCGGCACCGGCGAGCAGTGCCCGGTACGCGGCGAACGCGTCGTAGACCGCGCGCTCGGCCGTGCTGCCGACCGCGATCCGCCGCTCCACGTCCGCCATCAGCTCGGGGTCCTGGGCCATCATGGCCTGCGCCTCGAGCACCGCCTGGGCTTCGCCCCCCGCCAGATTGCCGCGCGCAATCAGATCGGCTGCCACCGCTTCCACGGCCTTGCGGGCACGCCCCTGTTCGCGCTCCGCGTCCTCCGCCGGGATCTGCTTGGCAGGCGGTTCGAGAACCGCCGTCCCCATGTGCCGAACCTCGCCGATCGCCACACCGTGGCTCACGCCGACGCCTCGCAGCGTTGTCTCCATCTCACCCGTCTCCGATAGTGCGGCGGGCTCCGCCGCCGCGATGGTTGTCCAAGCCGCCGTGCTGGACGGCGGTGAAGTCACTGCCAGCTGAAGAGAGCGTCGCCGGGCTTCACGTCGCCGTCCTCGCGGACGTCGGAGAGGGAGTCCGCAGTGGCCTCGAGAGCCACGACCGGGCACACCGAGGACTTGCCGGCCGCTTCGACGGCGGCCGGGTTCCAGCGCACGACGCCCTGGCCGCGCGTCACGGTGTCCCCCTTGTTCACGAGGAGCTCGAAGCCCTCGCCGTTGAGCTGGACCGTGTCGATACCCAGGTGCGTGAGGACGCCGTGGCCCTCACCGTCCACTACGACAAAAGCATGGGGGTGAAGCGAGACAATGACTCCGTCGACGGGCGCGACAGCCTCGGCGGGCTCACGGACGGGTTCGATCGCCATGCCGGGGCCGACCATGGCCCCGGAGAAGACGGGGTCCGGCACCGCGGAGAGCCCGATGGCGCGTCCTGCGATAGGGGACGTCACGGTGGTCATGGGAAGCCTCCCAGGGGTGGAGATTCATATGGGCCGTCACTGCCTGTCCCGGACGGCGCACTGTTGAGCAGGGTATGTCATATGAAGTGGCGGTTCCGCGCGAGTGATCCCGCTTGGAGACCGAAGGACACAGCGGAAACGATTTGCGCCCGCTCCAGGCCCGCATGTAGAGTCGTAGACCTGCCCGGGGGCGAGCGACGCCACCAAGCGTCCTTGCCTGGCAGCACCCAACTTGTCAGATCCTATCTCGGGGTCCCTTCCGCATGTCCGCGGGACGGTGGTCAGGGAGACGGAAAAACACTGATAGAGTTTGAAACGCAAGACCGAAGGGAAGCGCCCGGAGGAAAGCCTGAGAGAGTCTCTCGGGTGAGTACAAAGGAAGCGTCCGTTCCTTGAGAACTCAACAGCGTGCCAAAAA
>NZ_BAABKB010000074.1:0-54414 GCF_039543605.1 Streptomyces siamensis
CGCCCTCCGCGCACCGCGGAGGGCGGGGCGCCGTCGTCGCAGATCATTTTCAGCCGCCGTCATGGCGAAGGCCACGCTGTCGCCCGCGAAGCCGGATACGGTTCCGGAGCACCGGAAGGGCCGGTTCGGGCGGGCCCGTGTGGCGGCGAGAGGCGGGGACGCAGTGTGGACGGCATCGCATGGATCCGGGAGACCTACGACGCCTACTGCGTCACCTTCGCCAAAGGCCTGAGCGCGGAGGAACTGGTCCGCCGGATGGGCGGGGACCCCGGACGGATCATGCCGTCCCTGTCCGCCGGGGACGCGCTGGAGCTCGCCCGCGACAAGGGCCCGGTCGCCCGGCTGGGCACGAGCAACGGATGGGCCTTCGCCCTGGAACCCGCGAGCGCCGAGGGCACCGACCGGCGCCTCCTGCGGCGCGTCTCCGAGGGCACCGAGGCGGTCATGCTGCTGGACAGCGGGATGCCGCCGTACTGGTTCGTCCACGCCCGCGACGGCGAGATCGCGGCGGACTTCGAACCGGGCGTGGAGGCCGAACAGATCGGCGGCAGCGATCCGTCGTTCCTCGTCCCGGCCATGCAGAGCGCGGGCATGCTGCTGCTGGACGGCACGGCGGACCCGGAGGACTGGGAGCCCGAGCAGCGGATCCTCACCGTGGCGGAACGGGTCTTCGCGCTGGACCTGCCCCGCAGGGCACTCGAGGCCGGGACTCTGCCGGCGGTTCTTCTGTCCTAGACCCTGGACCGCCCCCGGCCGCGCCGGACGCCGGGGCCCGGCGCGTTCCGTCGTGCCGGGCCGTTCGTCCAGCCGGGCCGGCGCAGAGGCCGGAGCCCGGCCGACCGGCATGACGCCGATCGGCCGGGCTCCAGTGGCCGGGGCGGTCGCGGGCACGGCTCGGGCCGTGCCCGCCGGACCTGACGGTCCGCCGCCCTACCGGGTACGGACCACGCAGATCTGCGAGAGATCCGTGCACCCCTCGAAGCCCGGAACGCTCACATAGAACGCGTCCTTGTCGAGCATCCGGTTGTTCGGCACGAAGAACAGGCCGATCCGGTTGGCCGCTCCCGAGTTCTCGTCGCCCGGGATGCTGGCCCGGCCGCAGATCTCGTTCCAGGTGTTCACCCGGGCGTAGCGCGGGTCCTCCAGCAGGGTCCAGCCGGTGCTGAGCGGCTTGGCGTACAGCTGGGTGCAGTCCTTGCCGGTGCTCACCGTCTGCGGGGGCATGCCACCGCTCTGGTAGGTCGCCGCGAACGGGTACTCGTCACAGCTCGACGTGCTGTTCGGCGGCTTCGAGTCGGGGTGGCCGACGAACTTGTCGGGCCCGCTCGTCGGGCAGATCACCTTGCGGTTCGCCTTCTGGCGTGCGGTGTCCGCCAGGTAGTTCAGCGGCGAACTGTGATCGCGGCTGCCGGGGTGGTAGGGCAGCTTCTGCATGAGGATCCAGTAGAACGCCGCCGCCGAGGGGTTCGCCTCGGTGTTGACGACGTACGTCGGGATGTAGTCGGGGAAGACGCATCCCACCGTGCTCTTGCCCTTGGCCTCACGGTCGCAGCGGATGCCCAGCTTTCCGCTCGGCGGCTGGTAGTCGGCCCCGCCGTTCGGGGCGCCGCCCATGGTCGAGGACAGGATCCAGTTCAGGTGCACGGTCTCGTTGCCCGCCGTGCCCGACCAGGTGTGGTCGACCCGGCCCACCGCCTCGTGCTTGTCGAGGCCCGACCACTCCGGCAGGCCCGACCAGGTGATCCCGGCCGACGAGCAGTTGTGCTGGCAGAAGGACTGCACGTTGACCGTGACGGGCGGAACCTTCGGGTCGACCGTCGTCGGCTGGACCGACACCGTCTGCTGGATCGTGGGGCTGTCGAGGTCAAGGTCGATCTCGTGCTTGTACGCGTAGATGTTCTGCGCGATGGGCGTGCCGTTCTCGTACAGCGTGGCCGAGAAGCTGTCCTGGAGGCATGCCCTGGTGCGCGTGTAGAACATGTCGGCGCCGCTCTTGGAACAGAACGCGGTGCCCGCCGCGGCCGCGGTCCCCTGCCGCTGCGCCGTCTTCCCGGCCGGCTTCCCTCGGAACTCCAGACAGACCTCGGAGTTCTTCTTGCCCTTGACGGCACGGCAGTCGAAGGCACGCGGGTGTTCGTCGGCGGCGACTCCCGCGCGGGAGGACTGCACACCGGGCCGCGGGAAGACGTGTCCGGGCAGGGTGGTGACGGGCTCCACCGCGGGCGGCTCGGGAGCGCCGGGGTTCCACTCCGGCAGCCGCATGTCGGTGATCAGGTCGTAGCTGCCCGGGACGAAGGCCACCGCGTCGAAGGCGATGTCCTGGTCCCCGGTGCCGTCCGGGGTGATGGTGTCGAGCCGCACGGCGGCTGCGTTGTCGAAGCGGTACGCGCCGAGCGACACCCAGCGGTTGCCGTCGCCGGGCTGCTTGATCGTGCGGGTCTCGGTCCCGTACGCGGTGTCGATCTCGTACCGCGCGTAGTTGGTCTGCGCTCCGTGGTCGGGCAGGTGGACCATGACCTTCGCCTGGCCCTTGAGCGTGTCCTTCAGCTTCCAGGTGCCGGTGATCTTCAGCCGCTGACCCTTGGCGTCGTCCTGGCGGGTGTGGCCGAAGTAGAAGTGGCCGCCGAAGCCCGCGCCCAGCTGGTGGAGGTCCACCTTGGCGGGATAGACCGTCTCCACTCCGTTGTTGGCGAAGTTGAAGCTGAACGTCCCGGAGTTCGTCCAGGAGTTGGTGCAGCCCGGTCGGACGACCGGGGTGCCCGCCGGCACGTCGTCGACGACGATCGCGTTGCCCGGAAGACCGCTGGTGCTGCACACGGGCGGGTACGCCGTGCCGTCGGCCTCCTCCGGCATGCTGTCGCCGAAGCGGATGAACTCGTATCCGCACGTGTCGGCGCAGTCGCTCTTCCAGGTCACCGGCTTGTTCCACCAGCACTGGAAGTCGCTGCGTCCGCAAGGCCCGCTGCTCGCGGTGTCGTTGGAGGCGCCGTCGGATATCCGGCCCGGATCGCAGCTGTTGGAGGAGTTGCAGAACGCGTCCTCCGGTGCCTTGAGGTGGGCGCGGTTGTACAGGGCGCTGCCCTTGACCGTGACGGCCTCGGAGGTGCCGTTCCAGGTGGAGGGCCGGAAGGCCGGGACCATCACGCCCGGGGACTCCAGGAAGGACGGCGGGTGCGCGGCGAAGCCGAGGACCTTCTCCTGGTAGGGCCAGTTCTGCGGGCGGGCGGCGGCGCTGGCGTCCTCGCCGCCGGCGGCGTTCTCCATGAACGGCAGGCGTCCGGCGTCCCATTCGGGGTTGGCGGGGTTGTTGGCCCAGCCCAGGCCCCAGGGAGTGCCGTTGCCGGCGTTGGGGTGGAAGCCGGAGTTGTACGCCCACAGGGCGAAGTACCAGTTCTCGGGCCGTCCCGTGGTGCCGTGGTTGGCGATCATGCCCGCGGCACGGGTCTCGTTCCACTTGGAGATGAGGGTCTGCAGGCCCGCGGAGATGTTCGCGGTGTAGTCCAGGGCGGCGGCCCGCTGCTTCTGGTAGTCCCAGGCGGCACCGCCGTGGCCGTCCTCGCGTCCGGCCATCCGCATGTGGTCGGTGATCTGCGTGATGCCGTAACCGCAGTCCGCCTTGGCGAAGTTGACGTCCCAGTCGTTGCTGGTGTCGCCGTCGTAGAGGTTGATGCCGTAGTAGTTGCCGATCAGCGGGCTGGCGGTGACGCCCGGCACGGCCGAACGGGCGGCCTGCCACATGTTCGACTCCTGGGTGGTCACGCCGAGCATGACCTGCGCCATGGCGCGACCGCCGCCGTCCAGCGCCGGGTTCAGGAAGAGGGCCTGCGGCATGTAGGCGGGCATGCCGAGGTTCTTCCAGTTCGCCGCACGCGAGATGTGCGTGTTGAGCATGCCCTTGACGGCCTGGTCCACCGCCCACTCCACCTGGCGGGGCTTGGGCTGCATGGCCTGGTTGCGCGGGTCGTTGCGGGGCACGGAGCAGGTGCGCTCCGACTCCACCGGGTCGCTCGGGTCACCGGCGGCGGTCGCGGTCAGCGCTGCCCTCTTGCTGCCTCCGGAACCGGTCAGCAGGCCCGGCGACGCGTCACGGCCCTGGCCCGCGTGGGCCGACACCCGCCGGGCCGGGTCCACGGTGAAGGACGCCGTGCGCCCGGTGGCACGGGTGGTCAGGGACATCTTCACCGTACGGGCCTTGGCGGTCTCGCCGGGCAGCAGCAGCGTGCCCTTGCCGTCGGCCCACGCCGTGTGGGTCAGGACGGCCTCGCCGCGCGAGGAGACGGTGGCGTCCTTCGGCACGGACGCCAACCGCCGCACGGTGGAGGGAAGTCGGTCGGCCGTCGGCCGCGTGGTGCCGGTCATGTACACGGTGCCAGCGCTCCGGGTCAGCCCCGTCTCGGTCGCGAGCCCCTCGGCCAGTACGGCAGCACGCGTGCCGCGCGGGTCCGGGTGCGCCACGGCACCGGCCGTGATCCGCTTCACCTGGGACGTGGCGCCACGCTTGTCGAGGAAGGCCAGCCCGCCGTCGCCGTCGGGTGTGAGCCGGTAGGGGACACCGTCGGTGCGGACGAGGGCCTTGCGCGTGCCGCGGGCGTCGATCTTGACGACCTCCGCGCCGGAGGCCGCGAGGACGGAGTCGTGCGCGGCCGGGACGGCCGAGGTGACCTGCCCTCGCAGTGCGATCGGCTTGCCGACCCTGCCCGTCGACGCGTCCAGCCGGAACAGCCGGGTGCCGGGCAGGTCTTCGCCCCCGGACTGGGTCAGGATCACCGACTCCCCCGGTCCACAGCCAGGGTTGTAGTACGACAGCGACGCCTTGAGCTTCAGCTTCGTCACCCGGCCGGAGGCCAGATCGACGACCGCGGTGAACCCGCCCCTGGCCATCAGCTGGGGTTTGTTGGTGAAAGTGCGGGGCGCGTAGACCACCACTGCACGCTTGCCCGAACCGGTGACGCAGATGTTGCCGATCCAGGCGTCGGCGTCGAATCCCGGCTCGGAAAGCGACGCCGTACTGCGCCAGGTGTAGCCGTCCTTCTTCCGGGCCGTGAGGATGTGGAATCCCTCCGCGTCACCCGATGTGGTCCACGCCAGGTCGCCCGAATTCTTCCAGGCCTTGCCCAGCACCGCGGCCCGCTCTGCCGACGGCACCGCGTCGCGCCGTTTCTCGGCCGTCGTCTTCGTGGCGGGAGCCGCCGGTGCCGGCGGGGCGGCCCAGGCCACGGCCTGAGTCAGTCCCGCGAGCACCGCTCCGGCCGCCACGGCGGCCAGCGGTGCCCTCGTTCGTCTGTGGAATCTCAACGGTTCTCCTTCACAAATGGGCTCCCGCGTCGCGGGAGTTCTGGAAGGGGAAAGGGCGCATGAAACGCAATCCGGGCACGCGTGACAGTCCGCGCACGGTCGGCGGAATTCGTGAATACAGGCCGTAAAGAGGCGCGGGCCACTGGTCAGTGTGGAGCGCGCGTCGCCACTTGGGTTCCCTCCCCGTTACCGGAAAGCATGATCCGCGCGCGCCGCCCGGGTCAACAAAATTCTCATCGAACTCTGAGCTTCCGGAACGTCTGGCCAATAATCGACCGTCGACATATCCGGTAAGTCCCGCCCACACACGAGGGAAAGGCGCCCAGTGAATCATCGGGCGCCTTTTTCACGTGTGGCCGCCCCCTCCTCGGCCCGGTGTCCGAGGCCGATGGCGAACGGTCGACGGGGCTGCCCCGGGACGTGACGCGGACCCGGTCGTTCGCCGGGACAGGGTCATGCCGCCGGTCCGGGTCCGGCAGGGGCGAGGACGATTCCGTCCCCTCGGTCACCGCATGACCGTCGATCCACGCCCGCCCCGCGCCCTAGGCCGACTCGCGCACCACCAATTCCGTCGGCAGCGTCACCTGCTGCCGGGCCGCACCGTGTTGGGTGATCTCGGTGAGGATCCGGACCATCGTGCGGCCCAGCTCCTCCACCGGCTGGCGCACCGTCGTCAGGGGCGGGTGGGCATAGCGGGCGAGCGAGTCCTCGAATCCGACGACGGCGACGTCGCCCGGTACCTGTCGTTGCCGGCGGCGCAGCTCTTCCAGGGCGCCGAGCGCCATGAGGTCGGAGGCGGCGAACACGGCGTCCAGATCAGGGGCGCGTTCAAGAAGCGAATACATCGCCCGGCGGCCGCTCTCCCAGCTGAAGTCGCCGGTCTCGACCAGGACTTCGCTTGCAGGCGCCCCCGCTTCGTGATGGGCGGTGCGCCAGCCCTCGAGCCGGCTGCGGCCGACGTCCATGTCCAGCGGGCCGGCAATCGTGGCGATCTTGGTACGTCCGCTGCTCAGCAGGTGCCGGACGGCCTCCGCCGCCCCGCCGGCGTTGTCGGCGTGCACGTAACTCAGCCGCTCGGCGACGTCGCGGCGGCCGGCCAGCACGGTGGGCAGACCCAGGTCCTCCAGCATCCCGGGCAGCGGATCGTCGGCGTGGACGGAGACCAGCAGGACGCCGTCCACGCGGCGCGCCGCCACCGACTCGGTGAGCTGCTCCCGCTCGGCCTGGTCGCGGACGAGCATCAACTGCAGCTGTGTCCGGCTGTCGGCAAGGGCTTCGCTGACACCTCGGATCAGTGCGGCGAAGAACGGTTCCGAGCCGAGTCGGCTCGCCGATTCCGGGATGACCAGCGCCACCGCGTCGGTGCGGCTGGTCACGAGACCACGGGCGACCGTGTTGGGCACGTAGTTGAGTTCCTTGATCGCCGCCAGGACCCTGGCCCGCGCGTCGGCACTGACCAGCTCCGAGCCGTTGACGACCCGGGACACCGTCGTCCTGCCCACGCCGGCACGGGCGGCGACCGTCTTGATCGTCGGACGGCGATTCCCAGCCATACGCTCCCCTCCCGGCAGCCGCGGCAGTGTGTACCGCGCTGATGACCTGCGCCGATTCTTGCAGACGCCGCTGTCGGCCGGGCCCTGCGCCGTCCAAGAACGAGGAACGCGACCGCCGGGGCAATCTCCCTTCGTCGTGTTCAAGTCATTGACAGATCGGCTCGATGCAGTGAGTCTGCCATGCGTCGGTGGGAACGTGCCCACTTTTTCTTTGGGCAGCGATGGGCACGTTCCCACTCCCCCACCAGAGCCGCAGTAGTCGGCGCAAAACGTGTCGATTCGATGCGCCCGCGCCGCCGCCTAGGAGGAGATCCATGAGCAGTCCCGGTTCGTTCGGCAGAAAGAGGCTGGCGTCAGCAGCCGCGGCCGTATGCGCGTTGGCGCTCGTCGCCGGCTGTGGCAGCAGTGACGGCTCGGTCACGGGCGGTGGCAAGAAGGACGGCAAGACCGTCATCACCATGGGCATGTTCGGGGTGATGGGCTTCAAGGAGTCGGGTCTTCTCGAGAAGTACGAGAAGGAGCACCCGAACGTCGAGATCAAGGCCGAGATAGCCGGCGACGAGCAGACCTACTACACCGCGCTGCAGACCCATCTCGCCGCGGGCAACGGCCTGAAGGACATCCAGGGCATCGAGATCGGCCGGGCCAAGGAGATCACCGAGACGCAGGCCGACAAGTTCGCCGACTTCTCCCGCACGGCGGGCACCGACCACTTCCTGCCCTGGAAGCAGTCCCAGATCACCACCGAGGACGGCAAGGTGCTGGGCCTCGGGACCGACGCCGGCCCGATGGCCGTGTGCTACCGCAAGGACTACTTCGCCGAGGCCGGCCTGCCCACCGACCGCGACGCCGTCGGCAAGCTGTGGGCGGGCGACTGGAAGAAGTACGTCGAGGTCGGCCGCACCTTCAAGAAGGACTTCAAGGGCGGCCGCGTGTCGTACATGGACTCCTCCAGCGGCCTGTTCAACGCCATGGTCTACGGCTACCCGCAGCAGTACTACAACGAGAACGGCGACCTGATCTACGACAAGAACCCGGTCGTCAAGCAGGCCTGGAACCTCGCCGCGGACGCCGCCGACGACGGGCTGAGCGCGAAGCTGCGCCAGTTCCAGCCCGGTTGGGACCCGGGACTGGCCAACGGCACCTTCGCCACCGCGGTCTGCCCGGCGTGGATGCTGAGCCACATCAGCGAGAAGGCCGGTGAGAAGAACAAGGGCAAGTGGGACGTCGCCAGGGCGCCCAAGGGGGCCAACTGGGGCGGCTCCTTCCTCGGCGTGATGGAGAAGAGTCCGGTGAAGGCGGAGGCCCAGAAGCTCGTCGCCTGGCTGACCGCGCCCGAGCAGCAGGCCTACATCTTCAAGAAGCTGGGCAACTTCCCCTCCTCCCGCCAGGCGCTCGAGCAGGACGACGTCAAGAACGTCACCTCCGGGTACTTCAGCGACGCGCCGATCGGCCAGATCTTCGGTGCCGCCGCGCAGGAGATCCCCGACAAGCAGGTCCTCGGCCGCAAGGACGGCACGATCAAGGACACCTTCACCCAGGGCCTGGCCCTGGTCGAGCAGGGTCAGGCGCGGGACAAGGCGTGGAAGACCACCGCTGAGCGCATCGACAAGGCGGTCGGCTGACCCTCGGGCTTCCGACACCCCGGGCGCGCCCGCACCGTGCCGGCGCGCCCGGGGCCCGGCTCAGACATCCGCTCTCAGGAAGGAATTCCGGTGGCCACCTCCACCACCAACGCCCTGGCCGGCGAGGAGCGTTCAGGTCCGCCCACGAAGACCCCCGACGGGGAGACGGGCCGGCGGCGCAGTGCGCTGCTGCACCGGCTCGACCTCAAGGGCGCGCCGTATGCGTTCGTCGCGCCGTTCTTCGTGGTCTTCGCCGCGTTCAGCTTCTACCCGCTCGTCTACACGGCGTGGATCTCCCTGCACCATGTGGAACTGGCCACCCTCGACTCCATGCAGTGGGTGGCGTTCGACAACTACGTCGACCTGTTCAAGGACTCACGGTTCTGGAACGCGCTGCAGAACACCATCACCATCGGCGTCATCTCCACGGTGCCGCAGCTGCTGATGGCGCTCGGCATGGCGCACCTGCTCAACTACCGGATGCGCGCCTCGCTGTTCTTCCGCGTCGCGTCACTGGTGCCCTACGCCACCTCGGTCGGCGCGGCCGCCCTCGTGTTCACCATGCTCTTCGAACGCGACTTCGGCATGATCAACTGGGTGCTCGGCTGGGTCGGCATCGACCCGCTGGACTGGGAGGCCGACAAGTGGCCCGCCCAGGTGGCCATTTCCACCATCGTGATCTGGCGATGGACCGGCTACAACGCGCTGCTGTACCTGGCCGCCATGCAGGCCATCCCGGCCGAGCGGTACGAGGCGGCATCCCTCGACGGCGCCTCGCGGTGGAAGCAGTTCACCCATGTCACCGTTCCCGGGATCCGCTCCACCGTCGTCTTCACCATCGTGCTCTCCACCATCGGCGCCACCCAGCTGTTCGGTGAACCGCTGATCTTCGGCCAGGGGCCCAACGGGGTCACCGGTGGCGCGGACAACCAGTACCAGACGCTGGGTCTGCTGCTGTACGAGGAGGGCTGGAAGAACTACCAGATGGGCCGCGCGGCGACCGTCGCCTGGGCGATGTTCCTGCTGCTCATCCTCGTCTTCGCGGCGCAGCGCCTGATCCGCCGGCTGCGCCCCCGCACGCCCTGACCAGGAGCCGTCATGACCGTCAACTCCCTCCCGGTCCGCACGGACACCCCGGTCCGGACCTCCGCCCCGAAAGCCCCTCGCACCGGCCGTCGGCTGCTGCGCATACGCGCCGGCCGCCAGCACCACGCCGGCCCGCTCGCCTATGTCCTGCTCGCCGTCATGGCGATCGTGTCGGTCTTCCCGCTGTACTGGACGATGGTGGCGGCCTCCACGGACAACACCCGGGTCAGCCAGACGCCTCCGCCGTTCCTGCCCGGCCCCAACCTGTTCAGCAACCTCGCCCGCGCGTGGGACGAGGCGGCGATGGGGAAGGCCATGATCAACAGTCTGATCGTGGCCGGGGTCATCGCGCTGTCCACGGTGCTGTTCGCGACGCTGGCGGGCTTCGCCTTCGCCAAACTGCGGTTCAAGGGACGCAACATCCTGCTCACGCTGGTGATCGGCACCATGATGGTGCCGCCGCAGCTCGGCGTCGTACCGCTCTTCATGATGATGTCGGAGCTCGGCTGGTCGCAGCAGCTGCCCGCCGTCATCTTCCCCACGCTGGTGAGCGCGGTCGGGGTGTTCTTCATGCGGCAGTACCTCTCGGAGGCGCTGCCGGACGAGCTCGTCGAGGCGGGGCGCGTGGACGGCGCGCACTCGCTGCGGATCTTCTGGAGCATCGTGCTTCCGGTCGCGCGGCCCGCGATGGCGGTCCTGTTCATGATCACGTTCGTGCACGCGTGGAACGACTTCTTCTGGCCCTTCGTGGTGCTCGACATGACGAACCCGACCGTCCCCGTCGCCCTCACCCAGCTCAGCGCCGGCTACGTCCGCGACCAGTCACTGATCATGGCGGGTGCGCTGCTGGGCACCCTGCCGCTGCTGGCGATGTTCATCGTCTTCGGCCGCCAGATCGTCAGCGGGATCATGGCCGGCGCCGTCAAGGGCTGACGCCGGCCGGCCTCGGCCGGCCTTCCGCACCGGCCCGGCGCCCGGCCACCGGGCCGCCCTCATCCGAATCTCCGTTTCTTCGCCCCCCCGAGACACACCCCCTTGAGAGGATCTACGTGGTCACCGCAGCACGACATGGCGGATCTGCCCCGGACGCGGCCCGAACCTTCCCCGACGGCTTCCTCTGGGGCTCCGCGACCGCCTCGTACCAGATCGAGGGCGCAACCACCGAAGATGGCCGCACCCCCTCCATCTGGGACGTCTACGCCCGCACCCCCGGCCGCGTCCGCAACGGCGACACCGGCGACATCGCCACGGATCACTACCACCGCTGGCGCGAGGACGTCGCGCTCCTGGCCGACCTCGGCCTCGGCGCCTACCGCTTCTCCCTCGCCTGGCCCCGGATCCAGCCCACCGGCCGCGGCCCCGCCGTCCAGAAGGGCCTGGACTTCTACCGCCGTCTCGTCGACGAGCTGCTGGCCCACGACATCACTCCGGTGGCCACGCTCTACCACTGGGATCTGCCGCAGGAGTTGGAGGACGCGGGAGGCTGGCCCGAGCGCGTCACGGCCGAGCGGTTCGCCGAGTACGCGGCCATCGCCGCGGACGCCCTGGGCGACCGGGTGAAGACGTGGACCACGCTCAACGAGCCCTGGTGCAGCGCCTTCCTCGGCTACGGCTCCGGTGTCCACGCCCCCGGCCGCACCGACCCGGTCGCCGCCCTGCGCGCCGCCCACCACCTCAACCTGGGGCACGGGCTGGCCGTCCAGGCACTGCGCGACGCGCTTCCCGCCGACACCCGGTGCTCGGTCACGCTGAACTTCCACGAGGTGCGCCCGCTCACCGGCGGCGACGCCGACACCGACGCCGCCCGCCGGATCGACGCGCTCGCCAACCGGGTCTTCACCGGCCCGATGCTGCAGGGTGCCTACCCGGAGGACCTCCTCAAGGACACGGCGGCCCTGACCGACTGGTCGTTCGTACGCGACGGCGACCTCCGGCAGATCAACCAGCCGCTGGACTTCCTCGGCATCAACTACTACACGCCCACGCTGGTTTCGGAGGCGGACGGCAGCGGCACGCACAACGCGGACGGACACGGCAGGAGCACGCACAGCCCCTGGCCCGGAGCGGACCTGGTCGCCTTCCACCAGCCCCCCGGCGACACCACCGCCATGGGCTGGGCCGTCGACCCCAGCGGCCTGTACGACCTGCTGCGCCGGGTGGCATCCGATTTCCCCGCCCTGCCGCTGGTCATCACGGAGAACGGGGCGGCCTTCGACGACTACGCCGACCCCTCCGGCAAGGTCAACGACCCCGACCGGATCGCCTACGTGCGCGGCCACCTGGCCGCCGTGCACCAGGCCATCACCGACGGCGCCGACGTCCGCGGCTACTTCCTGTGGTCGCTGCTGGACAACTTCGAGTGGGGGTACGGCTACAGCAAGCGCTTCGGCGCCGTCTACGTCGACTACCCGACGGGCACCCGCATCCCCAAGGCCAGCGCCCGCTGGTACTCCGAGGTGGCCCGCACCGGCGTCCTGCCCGGCGCCTGACCTGACCGGATGGCGGCACCACCCTGCCCGCCCCGCACGGTGCCGCCACCACGGAGCCTGCCCCCGGCCCGCTCTCCACGGGCCGGGGGCAGGCTCGACTCACCGTCCCGGCAAGGAGATCGGCTCTCCGGGCGGCGGTGACCGGGACCTCCCCGGCCGCGGGCACCCGGTGGATCACCGGGTGCCCCTTCCGCGTGCTATTGACTGTTCGGATCGAAGGGATTGTCCGGAAGTCCGTCGGTCGGCGTCCCCGTCGGCGTGGCCGGCCTCGTGGTCGTCGGCTCGGTCGTCGTCGGCTCGTCCGTCGGAGACGGCGGACTGCTGCTCGTCGGCGGCTCGGTCGACGGCTCCTCGGTGGTCGGGGTCGACGAGGGAGTGCTCGACGGCGTCCGTGTGACCGTGGGCCTCTCGGTGGGCTCCACCGCCGCGCCCGACGTGGTGTTCAGGTCGAACTTGGTGACCTTGCCGTCCAGCGCGTCGAAGGTGTACGCCGCCCAGATCTGCGCCGGGAAGCCACCGCCGTTGACGCGGCCGCCCTCGGCGACGAGGCCGGTGGCGCCCTTCATCGACACCTGGCGACCGGTCTTCTTCTCCTCGCCGAACAGGCCCACCGAGGTGACCAGGTCCGGTGTGTAGCCCGTGAACCAGGCCGACTTGTTGTTGTCGGACGTACCGGTCTTGCCCGCGACCTGCTGGCCGCCGCGGGACGGGTTGTCCCGCACGGACGTCCTGGCCGTACCGTCGTCGACCACGCCGGTCAGCACCGAGGTGACGGTGTCGGCCGCCTCCTCGCTGATGACCTGGTCGCCGATCGGGTCGGGGAAGTCGACCGAACGGTCCTTGTGCTCGGCCTTGGCGACGATGGCCGGGGTGACCTTCTTGCCGTGGTTGTCGAGCGTGGCGTAGACGCCGGCCATCTCCAGCGGGCTCGCGCCCATGGAGCCGAGGGTCTGGGCGGGCACCGCCTGGATCTTCTTGGTGTCCATGCCGAGCTTGCCCGCCACCTTCAGGACCTCGTCCATGCCGACGTCGACGCCCATCTGCGCGAAGACGGAGTTGATGGACTTGTTCATCGCGGTCTGCACGGTGACGTCGCCGTAGCTGTGCTCGTCCTCGTTCGGCGGGGCGAAGCCGATGTCGCTGCCGACGACGGGCCGGCGGTTCGTGCCGTCGTAGACCGTGTTCGCCGTGATGGGCCTGTCGCGCTGCGTCTTGGCCTCCTCGTCCAGGGCGGCGGCGAAGATCAGCGGCTTGAAGGTCGAGGCGACCTGGTAGTCCCGGCGCGTGGCGTTGTTGTAGTAGTGCTTGAAGTAGTCCTTGCCGCCGTACATCGCGAGGACCCTGCCGTTCTTCGGGTCGACGGAGACGGCACCGGCCTGGATGTTGTCGTCGACCTTGCGCTTCTTCGGGTCCAGCTTGCTGGTGAGCTGCGCCTTGACGGTCTTCTCCAGCAGGGCCTGCTTCTTCTTGTCGATGTTGAGCGTGATGGTCCAGCCACCGGCCTCCACCATCGCCTGGGCCTGGTCCAGGTCGGAGGCCGTGCCGTCGGTGACGAGCTGCTTGGCCAGCTCGTTCTCTGCGGACTTGACCAGGTAGCCGGTCTGGCCCTCCATGCCGGGGGCGCCCTGGGGGTCCTTCGGCACGGGGAACTTCAGCTTCTGGCGCTCGCCGGAGTCCAGCCAGCCCTGCTCGACCATGTTGTCGAGGGTGTAGTTCCAGCGGGCCGTGACCAGCTTCTTGCCGGTGTCCGTCGCGACGCCCCAGTCGTACTGGCTCGGGGCCTGGAGCAGCGAGGCGAGGTAGGCGCCCTGCGCGACGCTCAGTTCGCTCGCGTCGACGCGGTAGTACGCCTGCGCCGCGGCCTGGATGCCGTACGCGTTGCGGCCGTAGTAGCTGGTGTTGATGTAGCCCGCGAGGATGTCGTCCTTGGACTTCTGGCGGTCCACCTTCAGGGAGATGACCAGTTCCTTCAGCTTGCGCGTGACGGTCTGGTCCTGGTTCAGGTAGTAGTTCTTGACGTACTGCTGGGTGATCGTCGAGCCGCCCTGCTTGCCCTTGCCCGACAGGGTGTTGATCAGACCGCGGGCCGTGCCCTTGAGGTCGACGCCGGAGTCCTTGTAGAAGGACTTGTTCTCGGCGGCGACGAAGGTCCTCTGGACGCTCTTCGGCACCTTGGACAGGTCCACGACCTCACGGTTGACCTTGCCCGTGCGGGCGAGGACGTCGCCGTTGCGGTACTTGTAGATGTTGCTCTGCAGCCGTGCGGCCGCGTTGCCCTTGGGGACGTCGACGACCATGTAGAGCACGATGAAGGCGCCCATGCCGAGCAGGCAGAGGCCGAAGAACGTCCCGGTGATCGTCTTCCAGTTGACGAACCGGCGTATGCCGCTGCGGCGGTTCTTGCCTCCGGCCGGCGCGCCCGCGGCGCCCGCTCCGGACGAGCGCTTGGGCGCCGCGCGGCGGCCCCGTGCCTGCCGCGCTCGTCTCTCTTCCGCTCGTCCCATGGGTCGATCCGCTCCGCTTCACTCTCGTGTGGCACACAGGTTCGTCGCTCAGGTCAGCTCAGAAAGCTAACACCGCGCGCTATGACAAAGGGCCGCCGATCCGGTCTTTTCCGGACGTGACAATCAGCACGCCGGGCGTTCCCTTCCCAACGAAACCGACGAGCGGGAGGGGTGGAAGGTTGCCGAGCGAGTTAAAGTGTTATCACTTTGCTAGACAGAAGCTATGCCGTACCGAACGGGGGACCTCCCATGTCGACACACCGCTCAGCCGCGCACGACTCCGCACCCGAGGGCGTGCCCGAGATGCCCGCGCCGCGGGTCCGGGAATTCGCCGCGCACAGCATCGGCGGCGGCCTGGCCCTGCTGCTCGGACTCGTCGGACTGCTGCTGGGTGCCGGGCTGATCGCGGGCGCGACGGCCGTCACCGCTACGGGCGCCAAGGCGGCGCTGATCATCGTCGGCGTCCTGGTCGGCATCGCCGCGTTCTTCGCGATGTGCGGGCTGAACACCGTCGCGCCGGGCGAGGCCCGTGTGGTGCAGCTCTTCGGGCGCTACCGGGGGACGATCCGCCAGGACGGGCTGCGCTGGGTGAACCCGCTGACGTCCAGGACCAAGATCTCGACCCGGGTCCGCAACCACGAGACCGCGGTCCTCAAGGTCAACGACGCGTACGGCAACCCCATCGAGCTCGCCGCGGTCGTCGTGTGGAACGTGCAGGACACCGCCCAGGCCACCTTCGAGGTGGACGACTTCCTGGAGTTCGTGGCCACCCAGACCGAGGCGGCCGTGCGCCACATCGCGATCGAGTACCCCTACGACGCCCACGACGAGGACGGGCTGTCGCTGCGCGGCAACGCCGAGGAGATCACCGAGAAGCTCGCCGTCGAACTGCACGCGCGCGTGGAGGCGGCCGGAGTGCGGATCATCGAGTCACGCTTCACGCACCTCGCGTACGCTCCCGAGATCGCCTCCGCGATGCTCCAGCGCCAGCAGGCGGGAGCGGTCGTCGCGGCCCGGCGGCAGATCGTGGACGGCGCGGTCGGCATGGTCGAGGCGGCGATCGCCCGGATCACCGAGCGGGACATCGTGGAGCTGGACTCCGAACGGAAGGCGGCGATGGTGTCGAACCTGATGGTGGTGCTGTGCGGGGACCGCGCGGCGCAGCCGGTCCTGAACACCGGGACCCTCTACCAGTGACGGCTCCTTCCGAGGGGGCGTCCCCTCAGCGTCGGCCGCAGCAGCGCAAGCAGGTGCTGCTGCGGCTGGACCCGTTGGTGTACGAGGCGCTCGCACGCTGGGCCGGGGACGAACTGCGGTCCGCCAACGCGCAGATCGAGTTCCTGCTGCGCAAGGCGCTGGCCGAAGCGGGACGCCTGCCCGGCGGGACCGGACCGCTGCCCCGGCGGGGACGGCCGCCGGCGGAACCCGGGGCGTAGGGCGTCGCCCGTCACCGGTGACAGAACCGTGACAATCGCCCCCCACCTGCACCGCGGTACGCGCCGCCATGATCTACACACTGGGCGTATACATGCGGCGTATACACCGTGTGTAGAGTGCTCGCATGTCCATCGGTCACACCCTCCTGGGGCTCCTTGAGTCCGGGCCGCGTCACGGCTACGACCTGAAGCGGGCCTTCGACGAGAAGTTCGGTCACGACCGGCCGCTGCACTACGGCCAGGTCTATTCGACGATGTCCCGGCTGCTGAAGAACGGACTCGTCGAAGTCGACGGGATCGAGCCGGGCGGCGGGCCCGAGCGCAAGCGGTACGCCATCACCGACGCCGGCATCACCGACGTGCAGCAGTGGCTCGCGACGCCGGAGAAGCCCGAGCCCTATCTCCAGTCGACCCTCTACACGAAGGTCGTGCTCGCGCTCCTCACGCACCGCAACGCCGCCGAGATCCTCGACACACAGCGCTCGGAGCACCTGCGCATGATGCGCATCCTGACCGACCGCAAGCGCAAGGGCGACCTCGCGGACCAGCTGATCTGCGACCACGCCCTCTTCCACCTGGAGGCCGACCTGCGGTGGCTGGAGCTCACCGCAGCGCGCCTCGACAAACTCGCCGAGGCGGTGACGACCCGATGACTCCCCCACCCGGTTCTCTGCTCACCGCCTTGGACCTGCGCAAGGCGTACGGTCCGACGACCGCCCTGGACGGCGCCGAGTTCTCCATCCACCCCGGCGAGGTCGTCGCCGTCATGGGCCCGTCCGGCTCCGGCAAGTCCACGCTGCTGCACTGTCTCGCCGGGATCGTGACGCCCGACTCCGGGTCGATCACGTACAACGGCCGCGAGATGGCCACGATGAACGACGCGCAGCGCAGCGCCCTGCGCCGCAGCGACTTCGGCTTCGTCTTCCAGTTCGGCCAGCTCGTACCGGAGCTGACCTGCGTCGAGAACGTCGCCCTGCCGCTCCGGCTGAACGGGACGGGCCGCAAGGAGGCCGAGCGCGCCGCCCTCATGTGGATGGAGCAGCTGGAGGTCGACGACCTCAAGGGCAAGCGCCCCGGTGAGGTCTCCGGCGGTCAGGGACAGCGCGTCGCCGTCGCCCGTTCGCTGGTCACCAACCCGCGCGTGCTGTTCGCGGACGAGCCGACCGGCGCGCTCGACTCCCTGAACGGCGAGCGCGTGATGCAGCTGCTCACCGACGCCGCGCGCTCGACCAACGCCGCCGTGGTGCTCGTGACGCACGAGGCGCGGGTGGCCGCGTACTCGGACCGCGAGATCGTCGTGCGCGACGGCAGGTCCCGGGACATGGAGCGGATCGTATGAGTGTCCGCCCGTCTCCCGGGACCGGCCCGGCAAAGGCCCCGCCCCTCCCCTCGCCCGTCGCCGCGTCCGCCGGGGAGCCGCGTGTCCCGCGCGGCCTGCGGCAGTGGTCCCGTGACCTCGTCATGGGTGCCAGGTTCGCGTTGACCGGTGGTCGCGAGGCCTGGGTGCGCGTGCTGCTCACCGCCGTCGGGGTCGGCCTCGGGGTGGCCCTGCTGCTGCTCACCACGGCCATACCGAGCGCTCTGGCCTCCCGCCACGACCGGGAGCAGAGCCGCAACGACATGACGTTCCGCTCGGACGTCGTGAAGAAGTCGGACCGCACGCTGCTCGTCGCGACCGCCGGTACCACCTTCCACGACAAGGACGTACGCGGACGGGTCCTGCGGCCCGAGGGCCCCGGGGCCCCGCTGCCGCCCGGGCTGAAGGAGTTCCCCGCGGCCGGCGACATGGTCGTCTCGCCCGCCCTGGACCGGCTGCTCAAGTCCCCGGACGCCAAGCTGCTGCGCGAACGCCTGCACTACCGCATCACCGGGACGATCGCCGACAGCGGTCTCGTCGACCCCCACGAACTCGCCTACTACGCGGGCTCCGACAGCCTGAAGACGACCTCGCAGACGGCCGGCCGGATCGAACGCATCGACTCCTTCGGGGCCGACAACAACCCGTCCGAGGCGATGGACCCCGTCCTGCTGCTGCTCGTCCTGATCGTCTTCGTGGTGCTCCTGATGCCGGTCGGCGTCTTCATCGCGGCGGCCGTACGGTTCGGCGGCGAGCGGCGCGACCGCAGGCTCGCGGCGCTCCGGCTGGTCGGCGCGGACGGACGGATGACGCGGCGGATCGCGGCGGGCGAGGCGCTGGCCGGAGCTCTGGTCGGGCTGGTGCTCGGCGCCGGGTTCTTCCTGATCGGACGTCAGCTCGCCGGAATGATGGAGGTCTTCCGGGTCAGCGTGTTCCCCGGTGACCTCAATCCGGCACCCGGCCTGGTGGCACTGGTCGCCGTCGCCGTGCCGGCCGCCGCCGTCGCCGTGACGCTGTTCGCGCTGCGCGGGGTCGTCATCGAGCCGCTGGGCGTGGTCCGTACGGCCCGGCCCTCGCGACGCCGGCTCTGGTGGCGGCTGCTGCTGCCGCTGGGCGGTCTCGCGCTCCTCTACCCGATGATCGGGCAGGGTCGCGAGAACGGGGACTTCAACCAGTACCTCGTCATCGGCGGCGTCATGCTGCTGCTGGTCGGCATCACCGCCCTGCTCCCCTGGGTCGTCGAGGCGGTCGTCTCCCGGCTGAACTCCGGCGGAGTCGCCTGGCAACTGGCGATCCGCAGGCTCCAGTTGAGCAGCGGCACCGCGGCCCGCATGGTCAACGGCATCGCGGTGGCGGTGGCCGGCGCGATCGCCCTGCAGATGCTGTTCGCCGGCGTCGACAGCGACTACACCAAGGTCAGCAAGAACGACCTCACCCGGGCCCAGATGTCCGTGGAGGTGCCCGACGGCGTCCCGGCGAGCGAGGTCGCCCGGCGCCTCTCCGCGACCAAGGGTGTCCGGAACACCGTCGCCCTGGCCAACAGCCAGGTCGGCGACGGCAGGAACGAGCCCGAGCGCCAGTCGTCCGTGACCGTCGGCGACTGTGCTGCCCTGCGCGAGGTCGCCCGGCTGCCCTCCTGCAAGGACGGCGACGTCTTCGCCGTGCCGAACGCCCACTGGGACGAGTACACCGACCAGCTCGACAAGGCCGGCACCAAGCTCTACATCGACCCGTCCTACGGCAGCGACAACAAGGGCAAGGAGATCGCCTGGACGGTGCCGAAGGGGGTCCGGGAGGCGGCCACGCGCAAGGATCCGCAGGGTGACGAGCGCGGAGGCTTCCTGTTCACCCCGGCCGCGCTGCCCGAGAAGGCGGAACCGGCCCTGTACGGAACCGTGTTCCTCGCGCTCGACGAGTCGGTGCCGGACGTACGAGAGCTGGTCCGCAACACCGCGGCGGAGATCGACCCGCTCGCCGATCCCATCACCTGGAGCCAGTCGACCCAGTCGAAGCGGTTCACGTCCATCCGCACCGGCCTGTTCGTCGGCGCGACCTGTGTCCTCGTGCTCATCGGGGCGAGTCTGCTGGTCTCCCAGCTGGAGCAGCTGCGCGAGCGCAAGAAGCTGCTGTCGTCGCTGGTCGCCTTCGGCACCCGGCGCCGCACGCTGAGCCTGTCGGTGCTGTGGCAGACCGCGATCCCCATCACGCTGGGCCTGGCGCTGGCGTCGGTCGTCGGCCTGACGCTCGGCACGGTGCTGCTCAAGATGACCAGCACGCCGGTCGGCGTGGACTGGGCGAGCGTGCTGTCGATGACGGGCATCGGCGCGGCGGTCGTGGTGCTGGTGACGGCGCTCAGCCTGCCGCCGCTCATCCGTCTGATGCGGCCGGACGGGCTGCGCACGGAGTAGCCGGCCGGCGCCGGGCACGGGCGGCCCCTCCCTCTCCGGGGAGGGGCCGCCCGTCGGCGTTCAGAGTCCGTACTCCCGCACCACGCGCCGGGTCTGGGCGAAGAGCATGCCGACGTTCACCGACTTGCGGCAGACGACCACGGCGACCACGTCCTGCTGCTCGCTCATGCGCACGAACAGGTGCGTGAGGTTGTCGCTGTTCACCAGGATCTCCTGGAAGAAATGCTGGTCGCTCTCGATGCCGCGGCGTTCCTTGAACACGTCCTCGATCATCTGCACCGTGCGCCCCTGGAACAGGTCGAGGGTCGCGCCCGCGAGCAGGTCCAGCACCTCGGGCGGGTGGTTGTCGACGGTCTCGTACGACAGCAGCATCCCGGTCGCCATGTCGACGACGCCCGAGGCGACGCAGTCCGGTGCGTCGGTACGCAGTGCCTTCACCAGGCCCATGACCTGGTCGGAGAATCCCGATGTCATCCGCTTGCTCGCCATCCTCTCAAGCTCCTTCGGTCGCGGTCAGGATCGACCCGATGCGTCCGAGTGCCGGCCGGGTCTCCTCGTGCAGTCGCTCGATGTCGATGCCCTCGTCACCGAGCACGACCATCAGCGCCGTGTCACCGACGGCGTAGAAGGCCGCGCAGCCCTGACTGCCGTACGTCACCGTCTGCCGAAACGTGCCCCGGCCCGTCGCCTCGGCGGCGCGCCGGGCGATGCCCAGGCCCGCCGCGGCGATCGCGGCGAGCCCCTCCGGGTCGATGGTGGCTGCGGTGTCCGCCGCGATGAGCATTCCGTCCGCGGCCGCCACGGCCGTGTCGGTGATTCCGGTGACCTGCTCCCGCAGGCCTCTCATTTCCATCGCCAGTGCCTCGTGATTCATGTGCCGAACTCCCTGACAGCTGATCGCATTTGCTTGTTCTCGCGCTGACGAGCGCGCGTCCACTACGCGGTTCTCCGGGAATGTCAGGTACCGGAATCCGGGGTCCAGATCCGGTTGCGCAGACGGAAGAACCCTTTCCAGCTCCCCCCGGCCGTTTCCGGGGCGAGAGTCTCGGTGATGCCGCTCGCCCCTGGCTTGCGCCGGGGCAGCGACGGCGCGTGGGGGGAAGGGGGGCCGCCCGGCGATCCGGGCTCGCCCGCGGTGTGTTCGGCCCCGGCCGACGGCTCGGACACAGCCGGCTCCTCGGGTCCCGGCGCAGTGGTCCCGGACTGCCCGGGCCCGGCCTGCTCGGCGGGGGTGCCCTCGGACTCGGGCCACCCGGTCTCGGGCCAACGGATCTCGGGCCACCCGGCGTCGGCCCACCGGGCGTAGGGCCACTCCGCGTCGGCCGGGTCGGCATCGGCGCGCCCGGCGTCGGCGGGGTCGGCCTCGGCGGACTCGGGAGACGCGGGAGGGGTGCTTCCGCCCGCGGACCGCTCGGTACCGACGGGTTGGGGAAGGGTACGGCCCTCCTGGGACCGCTCGACGTCGACGGACTCGGGAAGGGTGCCGCCGGCCTCGGGACTCTCGGCGTCCGCGGGCTCGGGAAGCGTGCCGCTCTCCTGGGACCGCCCGGCGACGGGCTCGCCTCCGCCGCCGGGCTCGGACCGCTCGGCGCCGACGGACCCGGCACCGGTGCTCGCGGCGTCCGACCGATCGGTGTCGGCGGGGTCCTCACCACCGCGCCCGGCCTCCGGCCGCTCGGTGCCCGTGGGCTCGGCCCCGGTGGCCCCGCCCTCGGCGGGGCCACCCCCGGCGGGATCACCGTCCAAGGGCCCGGCGTCACCGGGATCCGCGCCGCCCGGCTCCGCACCGCCCGGCTCCGCGCCGGCGGGCTCCGCCCGCGTGCCGCCCGCGTCGGCGGGCTCGTCCGCCCCGGTCCGCTCGGCGTAGGTGCGCCCGGGCGACTCCTCCTGCGGCGGGCGGTGGCCCGGCGTGCCGGTGGCCGGCGGAGTCCGGGCGGCTATCGGTCCGGTGACCTGAATGCTGATCGGGGCGACGGCCCCGGAGTCCCCGGCGAGCTCCAGCAGGCCGTCGCCGAGCATGCGGGCCATCGCGACGGTGACTGTGTAGACACCGAGGCCGGTCGCGAAGGCGATGTCACGAGCGGTCCGCCGCCCGTCGGCGTGGGCCAGCAGCTCCCGCTGGAGCTCGGGGAGAAGGGCGTCGGCACCGTCGGCGGCCGGCGTGGGCACGGGCCGTTCGCGCTCCGGCCGCACGGGGCACGGCAGGGCGGCGACGGCGGCCAGTTTCCGTGTCGCCTCCTGGAGCAGCCGTCCGGGCGGTTCCCCCACGGCGACCGGAGCCGACGGCTCGGCGGCGTCGAGCGGGGCACAGCCGTCGACCCGTCCGGCGACGATCGCGAAGGCCGCGTCCTGCGTGGCCATCACACAGACGACCCTGAGCTGCGCGGCCCCCGCGTACCCGTGGGCGATCAGTCCGGCCTGCGGCCAGCGCGTGCCCTCGTTCTCCCGGAGCAGCTCCGCCCACTGCTCGCCGCTGACGCGCCCGGTCCGCAGCAGCCTGGCCTCCGGCCCCGGTGCGCCGGGGCTCTCGACCGCGACGACGAGTCCGTCCCGGAGATGGAAGGCACCCCCGGGCCTGCCGGACACCCGCAGTCTCCCCGTCGCCCGCGAGTCCTGGCACTCGGTGAGGGCGTGCGACAGCAGGTCGAATCCGACCCGGCCAAGGGAATCCCGAATGCCCGACATCACTCCCCTTGGAGATTCCGACACTTCTCGAACTTCGCACAGATGCCTGATGCATCACGCTGAAGTGGAATGTGTATCAGTCCGGGGGCATATCTCAGCGAGAGTCGCACTACCTGACGGAAGTTGAAGTATCCCGTCCCTCAATAGCCTTCATCGGTCGTCCGGTTGACCGACTCTGCACCGCCGTCAGGCGTCCGCGCCCAGCACCCGGACGGGCAGCGGGCACAGCGCTTCGCGCAGTGCCGCCGCGAGTTCCTCGTACTCCGTGCCCCGTGCGGCGCCCGCCCGCATGGCGAGGGCGATACGACGGGTCGGCGCCGGATCGGCGAAGTATCCGGTGAGCAGCTGGTTGCTGCGGGTCGTCTCGACCTTGACGGCGGTGCGCGGCAGCAGCGTCACGCCGAGGCCGCCGGCGACGAGCTGGACGAGCGTGGAGAGTCCGGCGGCGGTGGTGGTGACGGGAGCGTCGGCCCGGCCGGCCTCACGGCAGATGTCGAGGGCCTGGTCGCGCAGGCAGTGACCTTCGTCGAGCAGCAGGAGGTTGAGTTCGCGCAGCGCTTCGCGGGGGATGCCCTCCCGGCCGCCCAGCCAGTGGTCCAGCGGGGTGACCAGGACGAAGTCCTCGTCGAACAGCGGGAGTTCGACCACTCCGGGCACGCCGAGCGGCACGGCGAGCAGCAGCAGGTCGAGCCGGCCGACCGCGAGGCCCTCCAGCAGGCTCGAGGTCTGCTCCTCGTGGACCTGGAGGTCGAGGTCGGGGTAGCGGTCGTGGACGAGCCTGAGGACGGTGGGCAGGAGGTAGGGCGCGACGGTGGGGATGACGCCGAGACGCAGGGCCCCGGTGAACGGCGCCCGCACCGCCTCGGCCTCCTCCAGCAGCGCCCCGACCTCGTCGAGCACGGCCTTCGCCCGTACGGCGAGGCGTTCACCGGCGGGCGAGAGGAGCACCTTGCGCGTCGTACGCTCCAGCAGCGTCACGCCGAGGGTCTCCTCCAGCACCGAGACCGCGCCGGACAGGGCGGGCTGGCTCATGCCGATCGCTGCGGCGGCATCACGGAAGTGCAGGTGCTCGGCCACGGCGGCGAAGGCGCGCAGCTGGGCGAGACTGGGCTGGCGGCGCCCGTTCCCCTTGGGGCCCGTCTTGCCGATGGGGCTCGCCATGCCCGTACCTCTTCACTCGTAGTCACTGATAGCTGTTGCCGATCAACCTGACCGAGTGTAGCTATTTCCGCAATCAATGCAGCCTGTGCCAACATCAGCTTCGTCCAACCCATGGGAAACGCCCTCAAAAGGGGTCTTTCCTCGCTGCAAGGAGAGCGTGTGCTCACTGTCGGTGACAAGTTCCCCGAGTTCGACCTGACTGCCTGTGTCTCGCTGGAGAAGGGCAAGGAGTTCGAGCAGATCAACCACAAGACCTACGAGGGCCAGTGGAAGATCGTCTTTGCGTGGCCCAAGGACTTCACCTTCGTGTGCCCGACCGAGATCGCGGCCTTCGGCAAGCTGAACGACGAGTTCGCCGACCGTGACGCCCAGGTCCTCGGCTTCTCCGGCGACTCCGAGTTCGTGCACCACGCCTGGCGCAAGGACCACGACGACCTGCGCGACCTGCCCTTCCCGATGATGGCCGACTCGAAGCACGAGCTCATGCGTGACCTCGGCATCGAGGGCGAGGACGGCTTCGCCAAGCGTGCCGTGTTCATCGTCGACCAGAACAACGAGATCCAGTTCTCCATGGTGACCGCCGGTTCCGTCGGCCGTAACCCCAAGGAGGTCCTGCGGGTCCTGGACGCCCTGCAGACCGACGAGCTGTGCCCGTGCAACTGGACCAAGGGCGAGAACACCCTCGACCCGGTCGCGCTGCTGGCCGGTGAGTGACCTTTCATGGCCCTCGACGAACTGAAGTCCGCCCTGCCGGACTACGCCAAGGACCTGCGCCTGAACCTGGGCTCGGTCATCGGCAACAGCGACCTTCCGCAGCAGCAGCTGTGGGGCACCGTGCTCGCCTGCGCCATCGCGTCGCGGTCCCCGCGGGTGCTGCGTGAGCTGGAGCCCGAGGCGAAGGCCCAGATGTCGCCGGAGGCGTACACGGCCGCCAAGGCCGCGGCCGCCGTCATGGCGATGAACAACGTCTTCTACCGGACGCGGCACCTGCTCTCCGACCCGGAGTACGGGACGCTGCGGGCCGGGCTGCGGATGAACGTCATCGGCAACCCCGGTGTCGAGAAGGTCGACTTCGAGCTCTGGTCGCTCGCCGTGTCCGCCGTGAACGGCTGCGGGCAGTGCCTCGACTCGCACGAGCAGGTGCTCCGCAAGGCCGGTGTCGACCGGGAGACCATCCAGGAAGCGTTCAAGATCGCTGCGGTGCTTCAGGCCGTCGCCACGACGCTGGACGCCGAGGCGGTCCTCGCCGGCTGATCCTCCGGGTCCTCCCTTTGCCCCGTCCACCGTCCCCGGTGGGCGGGGCGAGGTGTTTTCGCTCCCTCCGCCCCTACCCGTCCCTTGTCCCTGGGGTCTCCGCCCCCAGACCCCCGGATCGACCTGACGGCCTCGTCCTCAACCGCCGGACGGGCTCGACCAGCTCCCCTTTGGGATCCGCTACGGCGTCGAGGAACTCGTGGAGGCCGCGTCCAGCGCGGTGGCGCCCCGCGGCTCCGGGGCATGGCGGCGGGACGCCTCCTGGGCGTACGAACGCAGGTACACCACCACGGTGTTGGTGACCGCGACGAGCGGCACCGCGACCACCGCTCCGCCGATCCCGGCGACCATGCCGCCCGCGGCGACGGACAGCACCACGGCCAGCGGATGCACCCGTACCGCCCGGCCGAGGATGAACGGCTGGAGGATGTGTCCCTCGATCTGCTGCACGGCGAGCACGACGACCAGCGTCATGACCGCGGTGAAGACACCCTGCGTCACCAGGGCCACGACGACCGCCAGCGCACCGGAGATCACCGCGCCCACGAGCGGGATGAACGCGCCGAGGAAGATGAACACGGCGAGCGGCACGGCCATCGGCACGTCGAGGAAGTAGATGCCGAGGCCGATGAAGATGGCGTCGATCAGCGCGACGATCACCGTGCCGCGGACGTACGCCGTCAGGGTGCGCCACGCCCGCGGGCCCGCTCCCGCGACACCGGGCCGGGCGGCGGCCGGGACGAGCTTGAGCGTCCACTGCCAGATGCGCTTGCCGTCGTAGAGGAGGAAGAGGGTCGAGAACATCGTCAGGAGGATGCCGGTGAGGGCCTCGACGATGACGGTCACGCCTTCGAGGCCCGCCGAGGTGATCTGGTCGGTGTTCGCGCCGACCGCCTCGCGCAGGTTCTTCGCGATCTCGTTGATCTGCTTGTCCGTCACGTGGAACGGGCTGTTGAGGAGCCACTTGCGCAACTCGTCGATGCCGTCCTGGATCTGGTCGGAGAGGTTGTCGATGTTCTCCTGGACCTGCCAGACCACGAACCAGCCGACCAGCCCCATGATGACGAAGCCGAGGATCGCGGTGAGCGCGGTGGCCAGTCCGCGCGGCACCCCGACGCGCTTGAGGCGGGCCACGGTCGGCTGGAGCAGCGCGGTGATGAGCAGCGCCGCCACGAAGGCCAGGACCACGAGCTGTACGGCACTGATGACCCGCATCAGCACCCAGACGGTGCCCGCGAGCACGAGCAGCCGCCAGCCGGCCTCGGCCGCGACCCGCACCCCCCACGGCACGGCCAGCGCCGGGTCGGGCCGTCCGGCCGCCACGGGACCGTACGCGATCGGGGCGGGTCCGGAGGGAGCGGTGGTGTCGCCGCCGGTGGGGCCGTGCCCGGCGCCGTCGGCGGGGCGGTGGTCCTCAGGGGCGGTCACCGGGTGGTCGCCGGTCGCGGACCCGGAGGTCCGGGATCCGGGCTGCGCGTCCTCGGGGGCTCTTCTCCCATGCGGGACTTCCGGTCCGTCCTCCGCGGACAGGGAGCCCTGGGACTCCTTCTCCACTTCGGCGCGGCGTTCGTCCAACCGCTCCCCCAGCTCGGACAGTCCGGCGCCCAGCCGGCCGAGCCACCCTGGCACTCGCGACATGATCCGTCCTCTTCCCCCGTTGCGCCCCACCACTCCCCCCTGGAGTCGTCGGCTCCGACCGTACATGGCCGAAGCCCCTCCCCCTAGGACGGGGAGGGGCTTCGCAAGGTTGAGCGGTCGAGCGGCCGACGTGCGGCCCGGTGCTCAGTACCAGTTGTTCGCCTGCCAGAACGACCAGGCCTCACAGGGGCTGCCGTAGCGGCTGTCCATGTAGTTGAGGCCCCACTTGATCTGGGTGGCCGGGTTCGTCTGCCAGTCGGAACCGACCGACGACATCTTGGAGCCGGGCAGTGCCTGGAAGAGGCCGTAGGCGCCGGAGGAGGCGTTGACCGCCTTGTAGTTCCAGCTGGACTCGTGGTCCACGATGTTGCTGAAGCACTGGAACTGGCCGGACGGCACCATCTGGCGTGCCATCGCCTGGATCTGCGCAACGGTGTACGAGCTCTGGACGGAGAAGCTGGAGGCGTCACGCGTCGCGGAGCGGCTGGCCGCTTCCTGCGCCGCCTTGCGCTCCTTGGCTTCCTTCTCCGCCTTCTCCGCCGCCTTCTCCGCTGCCTGCTGCTTCGCGACGGCGTCCTCGGCGGCCTGCTTGCGGGCAGCCTCCTCGGCGTCCTTCTTGGCGCTCGCGTCGGCGGCGATCGCCTGCGCGTCGGCCTGCTGCGTCAGCGATGCGGTCTGCACCTGGGCCTGCTGGCCCGCGGGTATGTCCGCGAGGAGGGTCGAGTCGCTTGCCGTCGCCTCGGCGTCGTTCGAGGGCTGAGCGGTGCTGCCCGAGGCAACTCCGACGACGCTTCCGACAGCGGTGACCGCGGTGGCCGAGGCCACTGCGAATCCCCGGACCGAAATCCGGCTCACACGGTTTCCTTCCAGCATCGCCCGCTTAGGTGACCCTCGCGGACGCAATCGTGCCCCTTGGCGCTGGCCTCCCAACTGCGGGGTCACGGGAGGCACGGGCCCGGTGGGCAACTCCCGCGAGGGGAGTGCCGCGTGGTGCGCGGGCGGCATACGACGGCTCTATGGAGTTCTGAGGTTCCTGTTGTGCCGTACCGCTGGGGGTACAGGTGTGTCGTATGCGGGGCCTGACAGGAGTGAGACTCTGCCGTAACCCGACGCCGCAAGGCAATTCTGTGTTGCGTGTGAAAGCTCACACCTCGTTTGCCCCAGAAGTTTTACGGAAACGAGCACACGCCAAGACGCCGCCCGGCTAGGCTCTTCACCTTTGCCGGACGGCGCCAACTACCGTGTATCCGCCACCCTTTGAACAGGTGGGGTCAGATCTGCCCGTCCTCCAGCATTTCGGTCACAAGGGCGGCAATCTGGGACCTCTCGGACCGATTGAGGGTGACATGCGCGAAGAGCGGATGCCCCTTCAACTTCTCCACGACGGCGACGACTCCGTCGTACCGGCCGACACGCAGATTGTCCCTCTGTGCCACGTCATGGGTGAGAACAACCCGGGAATTCGCCCCGATCCGTGACAGCACGGTCAGCAGGACGTTCCGTTCCAGGGACTGGGCCTCGTCCACGATCACGAAGGCGTCGTGGAGGGAGCGGCCCCGGATGTGGGTGAGCGGCAGGACCTCCAGCATGCCGCGCGCCGTGACCTCTTCGATGACCTCGCGGCTGGTGACCGCGGAGAGCGTGTCGAAGACCGCCTGCGCCCAGGGGCCCATCTTCTCGGACTCGGAGCCGGGCAGATAGCCGAGCTCCTGCCCGCCGACCGCGTACAGCGGGCGGAAGACCATCACCTTCTGGTGCTGGCGCCGCTCCAGGACGGCCTCCAGGCCCGCGCAGAGCGCGAGCGCGGACTTGCCGGTGCCGGCCCGGCCGCCCATGGACACGATCCCCACCTCGGGGTCGAGCAGCAGGTCGAGCGCGATGCGCTGCTCGGCGCTGCGGCCCTTGATGCCGAAGGCCTCCCGGTCGCCGCGTACCAGCCGGACGTTGCCCTCGGAGGTGACACGGCCGAGGGCCTTGCCGCGCTCCGACTGGATCGTCAGGCCCGTGTGGACGGGCAGGTCGGCCGCTTCGGGCACGTACGCGTGGCCCTCTTCGAAGAGGATGTCCACCTGCTCGCCGGACAGGGTCAGTTCGGACATTCCGGTCCAGCCGGACGAGCCCGTGATGGCGAGTTCCGCGCGGTACTCCTCGGCGAGGAGACCGACGGAGGACGCCTTGATCCTGAGCGGCAGGTCCTTCGAGACGACGGTGACGTCGTACCCCTCGGCCTGCAGGTTGCGGGCGACCGCGAGGATGCGGGAGTCGTTGTCCCCCAGGCGGTACCCGCTGGGCAGGACGCTGGGGTCCGAGTGGTTGAGCTCGACGCGTACGGTCCCGCCGAGGTCCCCGATCGGGATGGGGGAGTCGAGGCGGCCGTGCCGTACCCGGAACTCGTCGAGCAGGCGGAGGGCCTGCCGGGCGAAGTAGCCGAGTTCGGGATGGTGCCGCTTGGCCTCCAGCTCCGTGACCACGACGATCGGAAGCACGACCTCGTGCTCGTCGAAGCGGCTCAGGGCGCTCGGGTCGGCCAGCAGGACGCTGGTGTCGAGAACATAGGTGCGCCGGTCTGGCTTGTGGCGCTTTGTGCTGGTCACCACGGAAGGACGTACCCCCTCGGATGAGGTCGGGGAGCGACGAAGGAGATCTGGACCGGTCTCGGGCACCGATGCGCGGGCCGAAAACCGGCCCTCCACTTCGTCCGTACTGACCGCACGGTCGGGCTGGTGCAAAGGGCCTCCCGGGCGGACGGCCCCGTGCCGTCCGCTGAGACACGACACCCGTGGTTCGGGCATCGACCTGGAAGGCTTATGCCCTTTAACGAGCCACGCCATGCCACGGCATATGACGGCGCGTTCGTTAACTCCAGATGACGTGCGTCCCGTCCCGCGGTCCGGGACGTCCTCCACCGGCCGTGGGACCGGCCACGATCAGCCGCCGTACCGCCGGTGACGGGCGGCGTAGTCGCGCAGGGCACGCAGGAAGTCGACCTTGCGGAAGGCCGGCCAGAAGACTTCGCAGAAGTAGTACTCGGAGTGGGCGGTCTGCCAGAGCATGAATCCGGACAGCCGCTGCTCGCCGCTCGTGCGGATCACCAGGTCCGGATCCGGCTGGGCCCCGGTGTAGAGGTGCTTGCCGATGGCGTCGACGTCGACGGCGTCGGCGAGGTCCTCCATCGAGGTGCCCTTGTCGGCGGCGTCGAGGATCATCGAGCGCACGGCGTCGGCGATCTCCTGGCGGCCGCCGTACCCGATGGCGACGTTGACGAGTATCCCGTCGACGTGCGCGGTGGACTCCTCGGCCTCCTTGAGGACGGTCTGCATCTGCGGGGGCAGCAGGTCGAGCGTGCCCACGTGGTGCACGCGCCAGCGGCCGTCGGCGGCGAGAGTGCGGACGACTCCCTCGATGATGCCGAGCAGCGGGACGAGCTCCTCCTGCGGACGGTCGAAGTTGTCCGTGGACAGCAGCCACAGGGTGACGACCTCGACGTCGGTCTCGGAGCACCAGCCGAGGAACTCCTCGATCTTGTCCGCTCCGGCCCGGTGTCCCTGCGCGGTCGTGGAACCCGCCGCCTTGGCCCAGCGCCGGTTGCCGTCCATGATGACGCCGATGTGCTTGGGCACCTGGTCGTGGTCGAGGTGGCCTTCCACCCTGCGTGCATAGAACCTGACCAGCAGACGGCGCAGGTTTTCGCGCAGGTTCACGTGTTGTCAGCCCCTCCGTGTGGAAGTGACAGGTGCGCGGCTCGGCGCAAGCCCTGTCCATATGGCGGTCCCCGTCGGCGAAGCCTACCCCCGGAGCACGCCTGCCCGGGGAGCACCCCCGGGCGCCCGGCCGGGCCGTCACCCGGGGCGCCGTCGGCCTGTCGTAGTTTCGTATGCATGAACGACATGTCTGCATACCGCGCCGCAACGGAGCGGTACGACTCGATGGAATACCGCCGTACGGGGCACAGCGGCCTCAAGCTGCCCGCCGTCTCGCTGGGCCTGTGGCACAACTTCGGCGACGACCGTTCGCTCGGTTCCCAGCGCGCGATCCTGCGCCGCGCGTTCGACCTGGGCGTCACCCACTTCGACCTGGCCAACAACTACGGTCCGCCGCCCGGTTCCGCCGAGCTCAACTTCGGCAAGCTGCTCCGCCAGGACTTCGCGCCGTACCGTGACGAGCTGATCATCTCCACCAAGGCGGGCTACCTCATGCACCCCGGGCCGTACGGCGAGTGGGGTTCGCGCAAGTACCTGCTGTCCTCCCTGGACGCCTCGCTGAAGCGGATGGGCGTGGACTACGTCGACATCTTCTACTCGCACCGCTTCGATCCGGACACCCCGCTGGAGGAGACGATGGGCGCGCTCGCGTCCGCCGTGCAGCAGGGCAAGGCGCTGTACGTGGGCGTGTCGTCGTACACCGCCGAGCAGACCGCCGAAGCGGCCCGCATCCTCACCGGGATGGGCGTCCGCCCGCTCATCCACCAGCCCTCGTACTCGATGATCAACCGCTGGACCGAGGACGACGGCCTGCTCGACACGCTGGAGGACGCCGGCATGGGCTGCATCTCCTTCGTGCCGCTGGCGCAGGGCCTGCTGACGGGCAAGTACCTCAAGGGGATCCCGGAGGGCTCGCGCGCCACGCAGGGCAAGTCGCTGGACCCGAACCTCCTCAGCGACGAGGTGGTCCGCCGGCTGAACGGGCTGAACGACATCGCGGCCCGCCGCGGCCAGTCCCTCGCCCAGCTCGCGCTCGCCTGGGTGCTGCGCGACGAGCGGATGACCTCGGCCCTCATCGGCGCGTCCAGCGTGGCGCAGCTGGAGGAGAACGTGGCGGCGCTGGCCGCCCCGAAGCTGACGGACGAGGAGCTGAAGGAGATCGACACGTTCGCCGTGTCGACGCCGGGGACGAACATCTGGGCCGGTCGGCGCTGAGTCACCGCCGCCGGCGCGTACGGCGGCAGGGGCGCACGGGGGGCGCCCGCCGGGCCGCCGGCCGCGGGCATGAAAAACGGGCCGGTCCGTGGGGGGGAGACGGACCGGCCCGAGGGGGGGTTTCCACCATAACCCTTCGTAAGTGATGCTGCGTGCATCGGCGTGCCACAACTACTCTCCGAAACCGTCCGGCGACGCCACGGTGGGGGCGGAATCTCTGATTCAGGGCCTGATCATGGCCGAATCGCAACTGATTCCAAGGGATTCGCGAAGAATCCGAGAAGATCCGATGGGCACACCCCCGGCCGCACCGACCCGCCGCGACGTAGTCCACGCGGGTGACGGACGCTCCGCCCGTGCGCTTGACGCGGCCGCTAGCTTCGCACCCATGGCCACCTTCACGACGGAGCGGACGACCGGACCGGTGCCGCTCGAACTCGCCCTGTCGGCGCGCGCCCGACGCCGGGGACTGCTCGGTCGCGACGGGATCGAGGGCGCACTGCTGTTGAGTCCGGCGAGCTCGGTGCACACGTTCGGGATGCGGTTCGCGATCGATGTCGCCTATCTGGACCGCGACTCCCGGGTCCTCGCGGTGCGCACGATGCCTCCGGGTCGCGTGGGCCTGCCCCGGCCACGGGCCCGGCACGTCCTGGAGGCGGAGGCCGGGGCGATGCAACGGTGGGGCGTACGGCCCGGGGCACGGGTCACGGTGCGGCACCCCTGACCGCGCGTCAGAAATGCAGGCAGCACCGCGCAGCCCCCTCCTCTGCGCGGTGCCACACGCGCAGCTTTGCTCACGCGAATTACCTTGGTCTGAACTTACGTGAGGCGAACATCCGAAGCGAGCCACCCTCGATAACGATGTGGAAACCCTGTGCCGGTTGTGTGTCGCTGCTCGGAACATCCGACATATGGACGCCCATCTCACGCACCCGACGCCGCATGGGGATGTTTTCGGTCAATCAACTCACCCATGCGCCGATCACCCCATTCCCCCAGCGGCAGCAGCGTGCAGCGCCCACAGGATCATCGGCTTCCACTTGCCCCCACGACGTCCACGGCGGCATCGAGACCGCAGGTGTAGGGGCCCTTGCCCTTCGACACGGTCAACTCCTCGGCGGATTCGCCGCCTTCGACGGAAGCGGACAGAATCTGGCCTCTTTCCCGCCTAGCGTCGTCCGCATGACCTTGAGGATCACATGGGACGAGGCGAGCGCGCGGCGAATGGAGCGGCAGTTCCTGGCCGTTCCCGCGATGGCCGGGACACCGCTCGCGGGGGTGGTCGGCGCGATGCTCGGCGCACACGCGCAGATCCTGTCGGCGGCGGAGATGTCGGTCGGCGTGCGCGCGGACGGGGTGACGCGGGCGGACGTGCGCACGGCGCTGTGGGAGGACCGGTCGCTGGTGAAGACGTTCGGTCCGCGCGGCACCCTGCATCTACTGCCGACCGCTGAACTGCCTGTCTGGACGGCCGCGTTGACCGCGATCCCCACCGGTCCGAGCGTGTTCGCACCCGCCGTCCGGCTGACCGCGGCGCAGGCGGACGAGGTCGTCGCGGCGATCGGCGACGCCCTCGACGGCGCCCGCCTCACCGTCGACGAGCTGAGCGAGGAGGTCGTACGGCGCACCGGACCCTGGGCCGGCGACCTCGTGATGCCCGCCTTCCAGGGGATGTGGCCGCGCTGGCGACAGGTGATGCACCGGGCGGGCCAGCGGGGCGCGCTGTGCCTCGGCCCGAACAGGGGCCGCAAGGCCACCTACACCAGGCCGCCGCACTTCACGCCGCTCGACACGGACGAGACGGCCGCCCGCGCACAGGGGATCGCCCGGCTCGTCCACCGCTATCTGACCGCGTACGGACCCGCGACCCCGGCGCACTTCGCCAAGTGGGCTGCCGCACCGCGCGGTTGGGCCGGCGAGCTGTTCGCCTCGCTGGCCGCGAGCGGGAAGATCGAGGAGGTCGACTTCCTGGGCGGCCCGGCGTGGGTCGTGGCGGGCGACACGGAGTTCCCGCAGGAGCCGGTGCGCGGGGTGCGACTGCTGCCGTACTTCGACGCGTACGGCATCGCGGTCCAGCCGCGCGAGGTGCTGTTCCCCGGGGCGGCGTATCGACGCGCCCTTGCCCGCGGCCAGGCCGGCAACCATCCCGTCCTGCTCGTCGACGGCGTGGTCGCCGGCGTCTGGCACCAGAAGCGCCAGGGCCGGCGCACCACGGTCACGGTCGAGCCGCTGGGGCGGCTGACGGCCGCCGCCGAGCGGGAGCTCGCCGAGCGCGTGGAGCGGATCGGCGAGGTCCTGGAGGCGACGCCGGAACTGGTGGTCGGAACGGTGACCGCGGGACCGCACGCCTGACCCCTACGCCGGCTTGCGGGCCTCGATCAGGAAGCGGGCGCTGTGGGTGACGAACGGGCCCTCCACCTGGATCCGCTCGTGCAGCGAGCGCAGCAGGGGCCGGTACGCGTCGACGGTGAAGCCGGGGACCATCCAGATCACCTTGCGCAGGAAGTGGACGACGGCCCCGATGTCGAAGAACTCGATGCGCAGCCGTTCCGCCCGCAGGTCCACCACGTCGAGCCCGGCGGCCTCGGCGGCGGCCCGGGCACGCTCCGGGTCACGGGCGTTCTTCCGCTCCTCCGGCTGCGGTCCGAGGAAGTACTCGACGATTTCCACGGCGCTCGCGGGGCCGATCTGCTGGGAGAAGTAGGTGCCTCCGGGGCGCAGGACCCGGGCGATCTCCGCCCAGTGCGTGTCCACGGGATGACGGCTGGTGACCAGGTCGAAGGCCTCGGCCGCGAACGGGAGCGGCGCCTCCTCCGGGGAGGCGACGACCACCGCGCCGCGCGGGTGCAGCAGGGCGGTGGCCCGGGCGACGTTCGGCGGCCAGCCCTCGGTCGCCACCATGAGCGGCGGCAACTGCGGTGCGGAGTCGAGGACTTCACCGCCGCCGGTCTGGATGTCCAGCGCCGCCCTCGCGCCGGCCAGTCGCTCCCCCATCGCCTTCGCGTACCCCCACGAGGGCCGCTCCTCCGTGGCCCGGCCCTCGAACCAGGAGAAGTCCCAGCCGTCGACGGAGACGGCTGCGGCCTCGGCGACCAGGTCCTCGAAGGTGCGGCTGCTGTTGTCCATGGCGGGCATCCTCCCAGCGGCCGCATGCCGGAGCGACGCGTTTTCCCCGGCGGCGCTGTCGGTGGCCGCTGCCGCCTTCCGGGCATGACGACGAACCCGGGAACCGTCCAGGAGCCGTACACCGGCGGTGCAAAGACGGCACGGCACGCCGGGCACATGGACGTCGTACGGGAGCTCATCGACGGGGCGACGGGCGACCACCGGCCCTGGTGGGACGGGCCGGGAGCCGACGCCCTGCCCGGGACCGCCCCACCCGCGCCCCGACGGGGGCTCTCAGCGGACGAGGGGGCACACCTCGCGCGCGGCGAAACGGATGAAGCCCTCGGGATCGGGCTCGTCGGCGGTGGGCTGGAGGACCACGGTGTCGGCGCCCGCGTCCGCGAGGCGCCGCACGGCCTCGGCGACGGCCTCCGCGTCCCCGGCGACTCCGCGGTCCGGCACCGGGTTCTCGCCGTCGGCCTCGATCTCGGCGCGCAGCCGGGCGGCGGCACCCGGCCCGGTGGCGGTGAGGAGGTAGACGACCACCGGGTGGTGTCCCGTGCGGCCCGCCGCCCGCCGGCCCTCGTCGATGAGGCCGCGGGCGCGGCGTACGCCTTCGGGGGTGGTGGAGGCGGTGAGGATGGTGCCGTCGGCGGCCTCGCCCGCGAGCCGGAGCGTGCGCGGGCCGGTGGCACCCGTGAACACCTCGGGCACCTCCGCAGGCGGCCAGTCCAGCGCGACGCCGTCCAGCTTCACGTACCGTCCGTCCGTGGTCACCCGCTCGCCCCGCAGCAGGGCGCGCAGGGCCTCGAGGTGCTCGCGCAGCAGGGTCACGGGCGACTCGGCCCGCGCGCCGACCTGCCCCATCCAGTCCTGGACGCCGTGGCCCACGCCCAGCACCGCGCGTCCCGGGAACAGGCGGTGCAGAGTGGCGGCCTCCATCGCGGTGACCGCGACGTTCCGCAGGGGGACGGGCAGCAGGCCCACGCCCACCCGCAGCCGTTCCGTCCAGGCGAGCGCGGCCGAGGCGGCGGAGACGCCGCCTTCGAGGAAGCAGTCCTCCCACAACCACAGTTCTTCGAGGCCTTCGGAGTCCGCCAGTCGCGCGAGCGAGCGGAGCCGCTCGGGAGGCAGTTGGGGCCGGAACACGGCACCGAGTCCAGTCATACGGCCTTCCTACCGAGGGCGGGTGTCGCGGACAACCGCATTACGCCTCGGTGGTGTTGCCGCTGTCACCGGCTCCGGCACCCTTGATCCCGACTTCGGCCCCGGCCTGCGTCCCGCCGACCGTGACGTCCGCATCGGCGCGCTCGTACCGCAGCAGTACGACCCCATTGCCGAAGGGCCGTGACTCGACGAGCCGGAGCCGGGTCATCGAGTCCGTCTCCGAGAAGAGGCGTCTGCCCCGGCCGAGCAGCACCGGGTGCACGTACACCCGGAACTCGTCGACGAGGTCGTGCCGCATGAACTCGGCGGCCAGCTCGGCCCCGCCGAGTCCCAGGTCGCCCAGCGACCGCTGCTTCAGCTCCCGGATGCTCTCGGGCACGACCTGCGGCACGATCGTGGTGTGCCACTCGGCCCGCTCCAGCGTCCGCGAGAACACCACCTTGGGGATGTTCCGCCAGATCCGGGCGAACTCCACCATCGTGGGTGGGCTGTCGGGGTCCTTGTCGGCCGTCGGCCAGAACGCGGCCATCAGCTCGTACGTCACGCGCCCGCTCAGCAGGGCGCCCATGTGCCGGATCTCCTCGTTGAAGTGCGCGTGCAGTTCCTCGTCGACGAGATGCCAGTCGATCTCGCGGTTCGGTCCCTCAAAGAATCCGTCGAGGGACACCGACATCATCAGGATGATCTTTGGCACGGGGTCGTCACCTCACCGAAGGCGGACGTCGGGGTTCTGGGGCGCCTCATTGTCACTCCCCCACGGCCGTCCCGGACCCTACGGCACCACGACGGCGCGGCGCCGCCACCTGCCGCGCCTCAGCCGCCCCGCGGGAACGTCACCTCCACACGGCGGTTCTTCCTGCGGCCCTGCTCCGAGGTGTTGTCGGCGATCGGGTAGTCCTCGCTGTAGCCCCGCACCTCGAACGTGATGTCCGTCGAGCCGAGGTCCCCGGCCAGGACGTCGTGGACGGCTTCGGCACGCTTCTTCGACAGGGTCAGCCCGTGCGCGTAGGAGCCGAGGTTGTCGGTGAAGCCGAAGACCCGCACGGTCGTCGCCTTCTGGGCCTTGATCTCGTCCGCGATCGCCTGGATCCGGGAACGGGCCTCCGGGTTCAGCTTCGAACTGTCCTTGGGGAAGAGCACCTCCGCCTGGAGCGCGAACGACACGTCCTCGTTCGTGTCCTCCCGGCGTTCCTCTCCGCCGAGGTCCTCCACGACGGACTTGATGTCCAGCACCTTCGCAGGCGCGAGCGTGGCGCCGTCGGCGAGCTTCAGCCCGGGGCTGTTGGCGTCCACTTCGGGGGGCGGGGAGGTGGTGACGCTGCCGGGTGGGGCGCTGGGGTCGTCGTCGGCGTACGCCGGGCCGGAGGGGAGGCCCAGAGTGACCAGCACGGCTAGGGTCGTCGCGGTGCCACGGCGGCTGAGGGCCATGGGTCAGCCCTCGGAGATCTCGATGGCGGCGGGGGGCATGGTGCCGACCTGGAAGTCGACCTTGGTGGTGCCTTCCGGGGGAGCGGGGAATTGCGCGTACCACTCGGCTGTGCCGCCCGGGCTGATCTGACCGCTGAACTTCGTGCACAGGCAGCGACCAGAGGTGTCCCTCAGAACGAGGTACTTCTTCTTGCCTTGGGTGTCCACCAGGTTGGCACCTGCCAGAGAGCCACCGTTCTTGCGCAACTCCCGCTCGTCACTGACCCAGTTGGCGCCGAGCCAAGACTTTGCACCATCGTTCCTCACGTTGCCCGACACCGTGACGAAGCCTCCGGCATCACGGACAGCAGAATTGATCGTGACGGAGATGTCGCCGTCCTTCGCCGTCGCCAGGACCTTGTCCGCGGATGGCGTCTGTGACTGCTTCTGACCGCCCCCGTCATCCTTGCCTGACGAGGAAGGCGCAGAGGACTCCGCCTTCGGCTTGCCCTCGTCGTCGCTGCCACCTCCGCCGCAGCCCGTCACCATCAGGAGCAAGCCACTCAGGACCGTCGCCGCGCTCAGTGCGCTGCGGCCCCTCATGGTGTGCCGAAAGTCCATGGGTACGGGTTCCTCTCACTCGGCCAGTCGCACGGAGAACAGCACGGACGCGTCCGGGAGGTCGTCCGGATCGAAGTCCCCGGGATCTATGGTCACGATCTCCCCGTCACAGCTCAGTTCGACGGGTTTCTCGGGATCCGCGTCCGGATCGAAATCGCAACGCGGCTTGACGATGGCGACGGCATGGGCCGTGGCCCGTTTGTTCTCCGTGCCGGGAATGATCGAGTCGCCGACGGTGTAGTTGGTCCGGATGTCGGCCTGATACCCGGGATAGCCGTTCTTCGTGACGGGTTGTACGCCTTGGAGCGTCGAGTCGTTCTCCGCGGCCAGCTGCTGGGCCGCGGCCGCCGCACCCGTGCCGGGGAGGTCCTGGCCGCCGTCCAGCCAGTCCAGCCAGTCGTCGTCCTGACCGATGGCATCCGTCAGGTGGTCGATCAACTCGTCCCGGGCGTCCTGCGCCGCAGCCAACGCCGCAGCGTCCGCCGCGGATTGAGCTCCATTGCGGGCGGACGCTGCCTGGGCGAACGCGAAGAAGGCGAACGCGGCGAAGAGCAGAATCCCCGTCAGCCAGATGTAGATCGGGAGAGTCTGCCCTTGATCGCCGCGAAGGCCTGTGGCCGTCAGCCGCCGCCGATGACCTGATTCACGGCGTCCCCGATCGCGCCCGAGATCAGCCCGTCCAGCCCCAGTTGATCGATCAGCGTGAAGATCCCCGCAATGATGATCATCAGGCCCGCATACTCCACGAACCCTGCCCCGGCGTCCCGCTTCCGGCCGCGCATCCGGTCGGAGACCGTGCTCGCCCAGGTTTCCACGCGAACCGTCGCCCTGAGCTTCCAGTCCTTCGTCACCACGGCCCCTGCCCTCCCACCCGACGCCACAATCACCGACCCGTGCACCGTACGTGAGAGAGCGCCTACTGCGAGTGGGCCCAGGGGCCCAACTTCCCCGGCTCGGGGCGAGGGGCGGCGTCATCGGGTCCACCCCTCGCGCGTCGTGCCCAGCCACTGGGCGATCGCTTCGCTGCGCGAGGAGGCGTGCAGCTTTGCGAAGATGCGGTTGATGTGATTCTTGACGGTCTTCTCGCTGATGAAGCAGGCGGCGGCGATCTGCTGGTTGTTCATGCCGGACGCGATGAGATCCATGACCTCCACCTCCCTTGAACTCAGGCCGAAGTCGGCCTGACCGGGGGCGCGGCGGTGCAGTCCCGCCGCGTGTGCGAGTCGAGCCTTCGACGACTGTGCCACAACTGATTGCAGATGCGAAGGGATTTCGTTCGGTTCGTGCGAAACGCCGGGAGAAACCGCGCCAGTGGGCCGCCCCGCCCGCACATCCCGTACCGCGGTGATGAGTTCGGCGGCGGTGAACTCGCCGTGGACGAGGTAGCCGGAGGCGCCGCGGCGCAGCGCTTCGGCCACCACCTCGGGTTCGCGGCTGTAGGTCAGCATCATCACGGGGGCGAGCCGGGACAGCCGGGGCAGGGCCGTGAGGCCGTCCGTGCCGGGCATGCGGACGTCGAGGAGGACGACGTCCGGGCGGAGGCGCGCGGCGGATTCGAGGGCCTCGTCGCCGTCCGCCGCCGCGGCGACGACCTCGATGTCGGGGTGGCCGCCCAGCAGGGCGGTGAGTCCCGCCCGGACGACCGGGTTGTCGTCGGCCACGAGTACGCGCAGGGGCGGGCCGGAGAGTGCCTGGTCAGGCATGAGCGGCCTCCTGTCGGGGGGTGTGGGGGGCGGCTGCGGGGAGCGGGAGCGTCAGGTGGATCTCGGCGCCTCCCTGCATGGGTCGGCGCAGGAGGAGGCGAGCGCCGAGGGTGGCGGCCCGTTCCGTCATGCCGAGCAGACCGAAGTGGCCGGTTCTCGTCAGGTCGGCGAGGTCGTCGAGGGTCGCCCCGGGAGGAAGGCCGGACCCGTCGTCCCGTATCCGGAGCGCGAACTCGTGTTCGGAGACGTCGAGTTCGACGGTCACGTGGGTGGCGTCGGCGTGGCGGTGCACGTTCTCCAGGGCTTCGAGGGCGATCGCCAGGACGTGCCGGGCGGTGGTGCGGGGCAGGACGGGAGGGCCGCCGCGGTGCCGCAGGTCGGTGGCGAGGTGCGTACGGGCCTGGAAGTCGGCCGTGCGGGTGCGGAGTTCGGTGAGGAGGTCGGTTTCGGGCGGTGCGGTCAGGTCGGTGTGACGGCGCAGGTCGCAGAGCAGGGCCCGGGACTCGCCGGCCGCGAGGCGTGCCGCGTCGGCCACCGTCGCCGCCTGACGCTTGAGCGTGGCGGGGTCGCCGGAGTCCGCGGATCCGGCCAGTGCCTCTGCCGCGAGTGCGAGACCGTGCAGGGTCTTGGCGACCGAGTCGTGCATCTCCCGTGCCAGGCGGGCCCGTTCGGATTCCACGGCTTCCGCGACGGCGAGCCGGGAGGTCGCCTCGGCCAGTGCCTGGCTGGCGGTGCCGAACCGGAACATCAGGTTGCGCAGGGTGACGCCGATGATGCCGGCGCCGATGCAGAAGCCGGCGATGAGGAGAGCGTTGGCCCCCGCTCCGGGACGGTGTTCCCAGGCCCGGAAGACGGTGAGGAGGACGATCAGCTGGAGTCCGGTGAAGACGCCGCTGCCGCGCCAGCCGTACAGCAGGCCCGACAGGAGGGGGGTGCAGACGGTCGCGTACGCGAGTGGTGAGGCGGGCGACGCGGTGAGCAGGAGTACCGCTCCGAAGGTCAGGTCGACGGCCATCAGGGTGGGGTGGGCCAGCAGCCGGGGGCCGAAGCGCTCCCAGTCCCTGAGCATGGCGTACGAGCCCATGACGCCGAGCACGGCGGCGGCGAGGACCGCGTGGCGCGGCAGGCCGTCGGCCGCGTTCGTCATGGCGAAGGGGGCGCCGATGGCGATGGCCGCCAGCCGTACGGCGAAGGCCTGGCGGCACAGCGCCTGGAGTGCGTTGAGCTGGAGGCGGACGCTGCCGGGGGGCGGTGCGTCGTCCGCCAGGTACCCGGCGCCGCCGCCCTTGGGCCAGCCGGGACGGAGCCGGCCGGCGAGGCGGCGGAGGCCGGTGGCCGCGCGGAGGCTCCGTCGCCCGGCGAGGCCCGTACGGGGCCGGGGGCCGTGGGTCGGAGACTGGACGCCCGCACGGGCGCGGAGGCCGTTCATCAGCGGCCCAGGATCGAGCCGAAGTCGGTGCCCGACCCGAGGAACATGCCGGTCGCGATGAGGATCATCGTCGCGGGGAGCATGAAGACGAGGGTCACCATGGTCGCCTTGGGGATGGTCTTGGCGGCGCGGCGCCGGGCGTTCTGGGCGTCGGTGCGGCGCATGTCGGTGGCGAGCTGGATGAGGGTCTCGGCGATCGGGGAGCCGAGTTCCTCGCCCTGCTGGAGGGCGGAGACGAACTGGGAGACCTGTTCGGAGGAGTTGCGTCTGCGCAGTTCGTCGAATGCCTGGCGGCGGCTGACGCCCATGTCCATCTGGCGCAGGGTGATGCGCAGTTCGTCCGCCCACGGGCCCTCGTACTTCTCGGCGACCCGGTCGAGGGCCTGGCGGAAGCCGAGGCCGGCGGAGACCACGACGGCGAGGACGTCGAGGAAGTCGGGGAGGGTGCGGTCGATGACCTCCTTGCGTTCGCGGACGGCCTGCCAGATGAGGGCGTCGGCGGCCAGCAGGCCGAAGGCGAGGGCCAGCGCGGCGAAGAGGAGCTGTCCGTTGGAGAGGAAGACGAAGGCGAGGACGACGCCGAAGATGCCGTAGACGGCGCGGCGGGCCGCGTAGCGGTTGAGGGTCAGGCCGCCGGGGTTGCCCGCCATGTCGATGCGGCGGCGCTTGGCGTCGACGCGGCGGGGGCCCATCAGGCGCAGCACCGCGGGCGCGAAGCGCATGCCGAGGCGGTCGACGGCCGAGTCGGCCTTGGAGACGCGGCTCGCGCCGACCTCCAGGGCGAGGGAGAGGTCGCTGGGGAGTCTGGCCTCGGCGCGGATCATGCGGATGCCCAGGAGGACGCCCGCGACGGCCGCGCCCATCAGGACGGCGAGCAACAGCGGCAGCATGGTGATCCCTCCCTCACACTTCGATCTTGCCGAGGCGGCGGATGACGAAGAAGCCGACGGTGTAGAGGCCGAGGGCGAGCAGGACGAGCCCTTGGCCGAGCGGGGAGCCGGTGACGCGGGCGAGGGCTCCCTCGTTCGACGAGTTGATCAGCACCAGTGAGCCGACGCCGAGGAACGGGACGGTGAAGGCGGTGGCGTTCACCTCGGAGAGCATGGTGCGGACCTCGCGGCGGGTCTCCTTGCGGTCCTCCAGGGTCTGGGTGAGGTTGCGCAGGGAGCTGACGACCGAGCCGCCCGCCTTGTTGGCGAGGACGAGGGTGGTGACGAGGACGATCAGCTCGCGGGAGGGCAGGCGTTCGGAGAGTTCGGCGAGGGCGTCGTCGACGGTCCTGCCCAGCGTCAGCTGGTCGGCGACATGGGCGAGTTCCTCGCCGGCCGGGGCCTCCAGTTCCTCGGCCGCCATGGCGAGGGCGGTGCGCAGGGCGAGTCCGGCGGCGGTCGCGTTCGCCAGCAGGCGTGCCACGTCGGGCAGTTGGTTGATGAAGGCCTCGATGCGTTTCTGTCGCTGCCAGTTGAGGAAGATGGCGGCGCTCCAGACGCCCACGAACGCGGCGATCGGGCCGAAGAAGGGGGCGAGGGTGGCGGCCGCGATCAGCCAGAGGGCGACGACGACGGCGGTGACGTAGGTGAAGAACTCCCCTGCGGTCAGGTCGAGTCCGGTCGCGGACAGGCGCAGGTGGATCGTGCGGCCGAGGCGGGTGCGGCGCAGCCGGCGGTCGATGCCCGCGAAGCGGCGTACCCGGCCCGCCGCGGTGCGCAGCGGGCCGCCGCCGGAGAGCCGGTCGACGAGTGCCTGTCGCTGGGCACGGCCGGAGGCGTACGTGTGGAGGCCCGCGACGGCGAGGGTGCCGCACAGCACGGTCGCGCCGAGGGCGAGGAGGGCGGGGTTGTTCACGACTCGCTCCTCTCGGTCGTGGGCGGCGTCCGGCGGCCTGCCCGGTGCTTCCCGGTCGTGGACGTCATCCGATGGCCTGCCTGGTGTTGAGGACGTCGATGGCCTCGGTGACGCCGAAGGCGGGCGGCAGCGGCTCGTTGGCGACGTACAGCCTCTGCGCGACGACGCGCGGCAGGGGGAGGTGTTCGAAGTGGCCGTGGACGACGCGGTCGGGTCCGGCGGGGCGCGGCACGAAGCGGGTCACCGGTGTGACGCGGAACTGTTCGCGGCCGTGGGAGACGAGCAGGGCGATCTCGGTGATCTTGCGGGAGCCGTCGGCGTGCCGGGTGAGCTGGACGACGACGTCGACGGCGGAGTTGATCTGGTCCTTCAGGGCCTCGAAGGGGATCTGCACCTCGGACATCGAGCCGAGGGTCTGCAGACGCATGAGGGCGTCCTCGGCCGAGTTGGCGTGGACGGTGGCGAGCGATCCGTCGTGGCCCGTGGACATGGCCTGGAGCATGTCGAGGGTCTCGCCGCCGCGGACCTCGCCGACGATGATGCGGTCGGGGCGCATGCGCAGGGAGTTGCGGACCAGGTCGCGAATGGTGATCTGCCCCTTGCCCTCCACGTTCGGGGGGCGGGACTCCAGGCGGATGACGTGCTCCTGCTGGAGCTGGAGCTCGGCCGAGTCCTCGATGGTGATGATGCGCTCGTGCGAGGGGATGAGCCCGGACAGGGCGTTCAGCAGGGTGGTCTTCCCGCTGCCGGTGCCGCCGCTGACGATGACGTTGAAGCGGGCCCGTACGAAGGCCGCGAGCAGCATGAGCATCTGTTCGTCGAGCGAGCCGAGCCCGATGAGTTCGGGGAGGGTGTAGGCGCGCGGGAAGCGGCGGATCGTGAGGGTGGGGCCGGTGAGGGCGAGCGGCGGGATGATGACGTTGACGCGTTCGCCGGTGGGGAGGCGGGCGTCGACCATCGGGTTCGACTCGTCCACGCGCCGGTTGACCGTGGAGACGATGCGTTCGATGGTCTGCATGAGCTGTTCGTCGGAGGCGAAGCGCAGGGGGAGCTGCTCGACGCGGCCGGCGCGCTCCACGAAGATCGAGTCCGGTCCGTTGACCATGATCTCGGTGATCGACGCGTCGGCGAGCAGTGGTTCGAGGACACCGAGTCCGAGGGCCTCGTCCACCACGCGGCGGATCAGCTGGGAGCGTTCCGCGGAGGAGAGCACCGGGCCCTCACGGCTGATGATGTGGCCCAGTACGCGTTCCAGGCGTACCCGGCGCTCGGCCGCCGCGAGGCTCGACATCTCGGCGAGGTCGATCTCCTCGAGGAGCTTGGCGCGGTAGACGGCGACGAGGTGTCCGTCCTCACGCCCTGGTCCCCCCTCGTCGGGGGCGGCGATGCGGGATCGCAGGCTCATGGGTGCGGCTCCTCCCGGTCAGTCGTCGGTGGGCATGGTGGCGTGACGGGTCACGTCCCAGCCGCCGAGGAAGGGGATGACGGAGGGGACGTGGACGGTGACGGTGGCGGTCGTGGTGTCGGCGCCCTTGGCCGGCTGCGGCACGGCGGGGTCCAGCCATCCGCTGACGGCGGCGTTCCCAGCTGCCACTCCGTCCCCGTCGCGCTGCGAGGCGGCCCGGGCCGCGGCGCGCGCTCCCGAACCGGCCTGGTTGACGCCGTAGCCGACGAGGCCGAGCTGGATGGCGGCCATGCCGATGAGGAGCAGGATGGGCAGGAACCCGGTGAACTCCAGGATGGAGACGCCGCGGTCGTCCCAGCGGCGGCGCGCTGCGGGCGGGCTCATCCGTCGTCCCCCTCCAGTGCCGCGCCCGCGCTGCCGCTCACGTGCCAGCCCGCGTCGAAGCCCGGGAAGAACAGCGGCACGTCGACCTCGACGTCGGCCTTCATGACGGGGCCCGCGGGGGTGCAGGCGATGTCGGCGTCCTTCCAGGCCCCGGGCAGATGCTTGCCGCCCGCCGCGCCGCAGGCGCCCGCGTAGTCCCCGTCGACCGCGTAGGCCGCCGTCGCGGCGCGGGCCGCCTCGTCGGCTGCGTTCCCGGCCAGGGAGTACGAGTAGCCGTACAGCACGCACTGCCACAGGATCGTCATGACGACGAGCAGCAGCGGGAACATCCCGGCGAATTCGAGGGTGACCGCGCCCCGGTCGCCGCCCCGGCGCCGCAGTGTCAGCGCGCCGCGGTCCGCGGGCGCCTTGCGGCGCCGGCCTCCTCCCCCGCCTTCCTGCGCGGCGACCAGGCCCAGCTCGCCGGCGAGCGTCCACAGGGCCTGCTTCACGGTGGAGCGGCTGTCGAGGTCCTGGAGCCGGCCGGCGTCGACGACGGACTGGAGTTCCTTGAAGGCGGCGGGGACCGAGGTCCGGGCGACCCTGGTGCCGGTGACGCGTTCGACGAGGGAGGGCTGGATCTCCGTGGCGCGGGTGTGCCGGTTGACGACCGTGGTGGTCTCCTCGGCCTTGCGGATCTGGAGGCGGTCCCACATGCGGACCATGCGCTTGGCGGCCCGGACGGCGACGACGTCGGGGGTGACGAGGAGCAGCGCCTGGTCGGCCATCTCCACGGCCGCCGCGGTGGCGGCGTTCATCTGGGAGCCGCAGTCGACGACCACCACGTCGTGGCGGGAGCGCAGGGTGCCGAGGACCTGGCGGGTGACCCGGTCGGTGACCTCTTCGCCGCGTTCGCCCTCCGCGGGTGCCAGCAGCAGGCCGATGCCGCTGTCGTGGGTGTACACGGCGTCCTGGAGGACGCGGTGGCTGATGTCGCTGATGCCCGCCAGGTCGGCGACCGACCTGCGGAACTGCACGTCCAGGTAGGACGCCACGTCGCCGGACTGGAGGTCCAGGTCGAGCAGGGCGACGGTGCGGCCGGACGCGCGCGCCGCCAGGGCGAGCTGGACGGCCGTGACGGTGGCGCCGACGCCGCCCTTGGCGCCGGTCACCGTGAGGACGGCGCCGCCGGGGCCGGTGTACAGCTCGGGGGTTCCGCTGTGCAGGTGGCGGCGCATGCCGGCGGACCAGGTGGCGGCCGCCTGGACGCGTTCGGCGAGCGCGTCGTAGCCGAGGGGCAGGCCGATGATGCCGCGGGCGCCGGAGTCCATGGCGGCGGTCAGCACGGCGGTGCTGTTGTCGGCGGTGATGAGGACGACGCCGACGGCCGGGAAGCGCATCACCAGGTCGCGGATCAGCTCCAGCGCCGGGACGGGGCCGATGCGTTCGTGGACCAGCACCACTTCGGGCAGCTCGTCGAGGGACTCCGCGGCGAGGCGGGCGAGGGTGTCGAGGAGGGCCGTGGAGTCGGGGACGGGAGGGGCCGGTTCGGCGTCGGCGAGCTGGCTGAGCAGGGTGGTGAGCGCCCGGGCCGAGTCGATGTCGCCGACGGCGGGGAGGATGCGGATGGTCATCGGCGAAGCCCCCCGGGGACGGTCCTCATGCGCGCCTCCTACTTGTCCTCGTTGAGGGTGTACGTGCGGTCGCCGGGCGCGACGAACGCGTCGGAGCCGCCGGCGACCAGGGCGAGACGTACGTGTTCCGCGAACGACTCGGCGTACGCAACGCGTTGGGCGTCGGCCGTGTCGAGCGCGAAGGTGATCGGGACGGCCTGGTTGGCGCTGTTGCGGCGGTCGGAGCTGGACTGGCCGGGGTCGAGGGCGGTGAGCTTGCCGACGTCGATGACGCGGGCGTTCTCGACGATGACCTTGGACTGGTCGGTGCCCTTGTCGTTCTCGGCCTTGAAGGTGGCGTAGATGTTGACCCGCGAGCCGGGATTGATCTTGCCGGCGACCCCGGTCGACGCGTCGATCATGATCGCGATCTCCTGCTGACCCGCGTCGAGCGCGGGCCGGTCCACGATCATGTCGGTCTGGAGCAGCGAGCCCTTCTCCAGCCGGGTCACCGCGATCTTGCCGCGGATCTGGGAGAGGCTGGTGACGGCGGTGGAAGACAGCCAGCGCTCGGGCATGGAGATCTTCTGGAACTGGTCGGCCGTCAGCTCCTTGTAGGGCGCGATGTCGCCCTTGAGTCGGTACGCCGCCACCTCCGGTCCGACCTTGGAGTTCACGTCGCGGATCACCGAGAGCACTCCGGCGAAGGCGCCGAGGGCGCACAGGGCCGAGAGGACCAGCAGGATGACGCCGCGGCGCTGGCGCGAGTTCACTACATCTCACCTCGGTGATGGAGCATGATCCGGACAACCTCGATCTGCGGGGGACGGCGGGGTCGATCGGTCGTGCTGGTACGCGTGCGCCTAGGTGGCACCCCGGGGCAGGGCGCGTACGGAGGATGCTGCCCGGACGGCGGTGGCCGGAAGCTCCTGTGCGGGTGGTGGCGGCAGCGGTGCGGCGCAGAACCCGCAGCGGTCACCGATGAGTTCGAGGCCGCACCAGTGGCACTCGTCGCGTCGGACCGACGACACGAGCTGGTAGAGCACGGAGACGTCATGGAGTCCGGCGGCGAACTCGGTGAGCCGTGACGTGCCCCACCAGCGGGCCGATTCCTGCGGCAGCGGGACGGTCGCGACGCCCTGCACGCGCCAGCCGGGCGCGAGGGTCGCGGTGACCCAGTCGGAGGGCGGCTGGCCGGCGGCGACGTGCATCCGGGTGCCGAACTCGGGCCCGGGGAGCTCCTCCTGGCCGACCCTGACGAGTTCGGGCCGCGGGTTGGCGAGGACCGCGAACTGCGCTCCGGGGACCCAGGACTTGGCGTGCGACTTCAGGGACACCGGGACCCGGTCGAGCTTGGTGACCGAGCCGAGCAGGGCTCCGGCGTAGATGTAGTGCGCGAGCAGGCGGGCCGCGGAGGCGAGCACTCCGGGGCTGAAGTCGCAGACCGAGAGCTGTCTCAACTGCTGTGCCAGCAGGGCGAGTCCGAGCGGCGGCAGGTCGACGGCGAGCAGCGCGACGCGGTCGCTCTCCAGCACGGAGCGGGCGGTGTGCAGCCGCTGGACGACGGAGTCCCCGACGGAGGACGAGTGCAGCGCGATGACGTATCCGTGCTGCTCGACGAGGGCGTGCAGCGCGGTGAGGGAGCTTTCGAGGGTGTCGAGCGGATGGACGACCGCGGGCGGGGTCTGCCGATCGTGCGGCGGAAGCACCAGGTCGGGACTGGTGACGGCTATCGCGGTCGGCACGCTGCACACACCCCGTTCGCTGCGGCGGGGTGGTCAACCACCGCCTCAGATCGCCCCTTTATCGCCATGGAACGTCACAGATGGCCACAGATCGTCACTGTGACGTCCTCTTGCATCAGCACCATATCCACGGCATGCCCCGCTCAACACCGACTTCGCGAGATCAACTCACCGAAGGTGGGGGCGTGATCAACGGAGAGTGATCCGAATATGCCACAACTCCACTCTCCGGCCGACCTGTTGAGGAGTTCACGGACTCCGGAGGTCTTGACAACCGAATTGGTCTGGACCAACTTGTACACCCAACGGTGGCCACCGTTCCGCACCTCCCCGTACGCCTCCCCTTCTTCCCCCCTTCCCTCCCCCATTCCCTCCCCTTCCCCTCACGGAGGTCCCAGTGGACCGCGTATCAGGCATGCCCGGACGCAGACGCGTCTGGGCGGGGCTCCTCTCCGCCGCGCTCGCCGCGTCTGCCCTCACCCTCACCGGCCTGGCCACCGACGCCGCGGCCGCCGACGTCAACAACGCCAAGAACGGCGGCTACGAGTCGGGCCTCGGCAACTGGACGTGCTCCGCGGGCAGCGGCACGACCGTCTCCTCGCCGGTGCACGGCGGCTCGGCGGCCCTGAAGGCCACGCCCGCCGGGCAGGACAACGCCAAGTGCACCCAGACCGTCGCGGTCAAGCCCAACTCGACGTACACGCTGAGCGCGTGGGTCCAGGGCGGCTACACCTACCTCGGCGCGACCGGCACGGGCACCACCGACGTGTCGACGTGGACGCCCGACTCCTCGTCCTGGAAGCAGCTGACGACGACGTTCACCACCGGTTCGTCGACGACCTCGGTGACCGTCTACACGCACGGCTGGTACGGACAGGCCGCGTACTACGCGGACGACCTGTCGGTGTTCGGACCCGACGGAGGCGGTGGCGGCGACCCGGCCCCGACCGTCCCCGCGGCCCCCGGCGGCCTGGCCGTCTCGTCCACGACGTCCTCGTCCGTCTCGCTCGCCTGGAACACGGTCTCGGGCGCCACGGGCTACAACGTCTACCAGGGCGCCACGAAGGTCCAGTCGGTGACGGGCACCTCCGCGACCGTCTCCGGACTCGCCGCCTCCACCTCGTACTCCTTCCAGGTCACCGCCACGAACTCGGCCGGTGAATCGGTCAAGTCGTCGGCCGTCACCGGCACCACGAACGCCTCCTCGGGCGGTGGTGGCGGCACCGTACCGGCGCACGCCGTGACGGGCTACTGGCAGAACTTCAACAACGGCGCCAAGGTCCAGAAGATCTCCGACGTCCAGTCGCAGTACGACATCATCGCCGTGGCCTTCGCCGACGCGACCGGTACGCCGGGCGCGGTGAGCTTCAGCCTCGATTCGGCCGGGCTCGGCGGCTACACCGTCGACCAGTTCAAGGCGGACATCAAGGCCAAGCAGGCCGCGGGCAAGAAGGTCATCATCTCCATCGGCGGCCAGAACGGCACCGTGTCGGTGAGCGACTCCGCGTCCGCGGCGAACTTCGCCAACTCCGTCTACTCCCTGATGCAGACGTACGGCTTCGACGGCGTCGACATCGACCTGGAGAACGGCCTCAACGCGACCTACATGACGCAGGCCCTGCGCTCCCTGTCCTCGAAGGCGGGCTCGTCCCTCGTCATCACGATGGCCCCGCAGACGATCGACATGCAGTCCACGTCGAACTCCTACTTCCAGACGGCCCTGAACATCAAGGACATCCTCACCGTCGTCAACATGCAGTACTACAACAGCGGCTCGATGCTCGGCTGCGACGGCAAGGTGTACTCGCAGGGCTCGGTGGACTTCCTGACGGCCCTCGCCTGCATCCAGCTGGAGGGCGGCCTCTCCCCGTCGCAGGTGGGTCTCGGCCTCCCCGCCTCCACCAGCGGCGCGGGCAGCGGCTACGTCTCCCCGACGATCGTGAACAACGCCCTCGACTGCCTGGCCAAGGGCACCAACTGCGGCTCCTTCAAACCCTCCAGGACGTACCCGGGTCTGCGCGGCGCGATGACCTGGTCGACGAACTGGGACGCGTCGGCGGGCAACGCCTGGTCGAACGCGGTGGGACCGCACGTGCACGCGCTCGGCTGACCCCTCCCCGTCAGCAGGACGAAGGTCCGGCCCCGGCTGCGCCACAGCCGGGGCCGGACCGCGTCCGGGGGCGACGGCCGCGCCGCGGCCCCTACCGCCGTTGCCGGGCCGCGACGGCCCCACGAGCGGCGGCGCCGCGCCTCACGAGAACCGCTGGGGCAGTTCGCCGGAGTCCCACAGCCTGTCCAGGTTCCGGAAGAAGCCGCCGAAGTCCTTCGCCATGGCGGCACGTTCGTCCGTCGACAGCTTCTCCATCGGGTCGGTGAAGTCGAAGGTCCCGAGGTCGGGTCCGGTCCACCCCTTGAAGCGCCGGCAATTGGCGCACCACATGTAGCTGATCAGTGAGGGGCGCACGCGGATGTGGCTGCGGTACACGTAGGTGCGCACCGCGCAGTGGCCGCAGGCGGGACAGACCCGCTCCGACTGGTCCTCGTAGAACTTCGGGCCCGCCACCAGTTCCCTGACCTGGTCCGCGTCGAACTCTCGCATGCCTGCTTCCTCGTTCACTCAGCCGCCTCGGGCGCGGAACCGTTCGAGCATCTGCTGCCCGTACAGCTCCGCCATTTCCTCGTCGCCGGGCGTCGTGATGTACGCCCTGTCGTTGTGGGCGTCCTGCATCCCCCGACGAGCCGCCTGCTGATGGTGGTGCATGGTCTCGTGGAAGACTGTACTGACCGCCTCGTCCATGCTGCGCAGGCCGAGGTCCGAGATCTCGATCACGGGACGTCCGCGCGGCCCCAGCATGGGGAAGCCGGCCGCGGTGTGCGGACTGTTCCCGAAGGCCGGACCCAGGGGCCCGTCGATCTGGGGGACGTGCACGATGTCGTAGTGCTCGACGGACATCCCCCGCCGGCCGAGCGCCATCCGCAACTGTCGGACGCTCACCGCCGGACCGAGCTGTCCGCCCGGCACGCGCTGCGAGGCGCCACGGTAGTGGTTGATGATCGCCGGGCCGCAGGGGGCGAGTCCCAGCGGGTCGCTCCACACGAGCGGGTTGTCCGTGTACGCGTAGTCGTTGGGCGCCGGGTCGAGTCCCAGGGGGTCGGGCGTCAGATAGCGCCCTGTCGCCGAGTCGTAGTAGCGGTGCCGGTTGTAGTCGAGCCCGGTCTCGGGGTCGTTGTACTGGCCCGGGAACCTGACCGGGCAGTCGATGTCGTCGCCGGCCGTGGGCTGTCCGGCGCCCCAGACCGTGGCCCGGCGCCGCCAGGTCACCCGCCCCTGGGCGTCGACCAGTTCGCTCGACGCTCCGGCCAGATCGGTCACGATGGCGCGGAACCGCACGTCGACCTCGTCCTGTGACAGACCTGCCGGTTCGATCCTGTCGACCTGCGCGAGGGGGCGCGGGACCGGCGCGGGCGAGAACTCCCACGTCGTCACGTGCCGGGCGGAGTCGGGCGCCGCTCGGTGTGTCTGTTCGGCGAGGCTGTCGCGGTCCCAGACGAAGACCGTCTCGCTCCGCGTCCGCCCGCTGTCGTCGACGAGCCGCTTGGAGATCCGGCGCCCCAGCGGGTCGTAGGCGTACCGCCAGGTGGTGCCCTCGGGTGTGCCCGCGGTCAGCAGCCGGCCGAGCGTGTCCCAGGTGTAGCTCCACGTCCGGCTCCCCCCGGACAGCAGCCGCACGGTCCTGCGCACGACCCGCCCGTACGCGTCGTACGTGTAGCTGATCCGGCCGGAGCGTCGCAGCCGTGTGCCGGCGGCGACCGCGTCCTCGCCGGGATTGCCCGCCGTGGCCTCGCTCATGTTCCCGGCCGCGTCGTACGCGTACCGCTCCGTCCATCCCGCCGCGTCGACGCCGATGACACGTCCTGCGGGATCGAGTGCGTAGCGGCGGGCCCCGTCCGCCCAGGCATCGACGCCGGTGGGTATCCCGTCGGGCCGGTACGTGTAGCGGCGCCTCTCCTGCACACGCCGGTCCGCGGCGGCGACCAGCGTCTGCTCCGTCAGCCGGAAGTCCTCGTCCCAGCTCTGCGAGAGCACCCGGGACGTGCCGAGGTCACGGCCGGTCTCGCGGCCCGCCGCGTCGTAGGCGAAGCGCAGCGACTGCGGGCCGATGTGCAGAGCCGCGGGACGGTGTCCCGGGTCGTACTCCCAGCGGCTGACGACGCCCTCGGGGGTGGTCCGCCGCGTGCGCCGCCCCAGCTCGTCGTAGCTGCTGGACACGGTGCGTCCGTTGCAGGTCTCCGCGATCAGCTGGCCTGCGGCGTCGTAGGCGAACTCCACCTCCGCGTGCGCGTTGGCCACACGGATCATGCGTCCGGCCGGGGTGTAGGAGAAGACGGCCGTCTCGTCGGCGCTGCGCCGCGTGACGACGTTGCCCGCGGTGTCCCGTTCGTAGTGGACCGTGTGGTCCGGTCCCTCGCTCCGCTCGACGAGCTGTCGTGCCGCGTCGTGGCGGTAGGTGATCCGGCGGCCGTTGAAGTCCTCCTCGGTCACCGTGTTGCCCACCGGGTCGTATCCGTACGACCACACCGCGCCGCCGGCGTTCGCCACGCTCAGCAGCCTGAGTTCGCTGTCGTAGGTGAACGTCAGGACCGAGCCGTCCGGGGTCGTCCGCGTCCTGACGAGGTCGAAGGGGCCGTAGGTCCAGCGTGTGGAGCCGCCCGCCGCGTCACGATGCTCCAGGACGTTGCCCTCGCCGTCGTAGCGCCAGTGCTCCGTGGCCCCGCTCGGCTTCGTGCGCCAGGCCAGCCGCCCCTCGGGGGTCCAGCCGAAGCGCGAGACGCCGCCGACGGGATCGGTGCTCTCGACGATGCGGCCGAAGGCGTCACGGACGCAGGACGACACCGCGCCGGCCGTGTCCGTGACCCGGCGCGGCAGACCGGCCCCGTCGCGCTCGACGCGCCGTACACCGCCCAGGGCGTCGACGGTCTCGACGAGACCGCCGTGATCGTCGTAACGGTGCCGGGTGACGGCACCGCCCGGGTCGGCGGTCGCCACCAGATCGCCGCGCTCCCCGTACGTGTGGAAGGCCTGTGCCCCGTCCGGGTCGGTGGCGTGCACCGGCAGACCGAGACCGTCGTGGGCGAGCGTCGCGGTGGTGCCCTCGGGGTACTCGACCTCGGTGTTCCGGCCGTGCTCGTCGTAGCGGTACCGGGTGGTGCGGCCCAGCGGATCCGTGATCGTCCGCAGCCGGTCGTACCGGTCCCAGGTGCGGGTGGTCGTGTGGCCGAGCGGGTCGGTCTCGGTCAGGAGCTGGAGGGTGTCGCTGAAGGTGTAGAGCGTGGAGTGGCCCAGCGAGTTCCGTACGGTGGTGGTGCGGGCGTTCTCGTCGTACGCGTAGGCGTAGTCGAGGATTCCGTCCGTGCCGCCCGCGTGGACGCATCGCCCCTGCCGGTCGTACGTGTAGCCGTACCAGGTGCCGTTGCGGTCCTCCCAGCGGGTGACACGACGCCGGTCGTCGTAGGAGAACCTCAGGGGAAGCCCCGAGGAGTCGTGAACCTCGGAGAGGTTGCCGCGCTCGTCGTACGCGTAGCGCACCAGGACCGGCTGCCCGGGGGCGCTGAGGAGGTTCATGGCGGTGACTCGGCCCGCCTCGGCCGTCACTCCGACGCGGTAGCCGCCGTGGTGGGTGATCGTCTCGGGTGCGCCGTCGGGGGTGTAGGAGATGCGCAGCGTGTTGTCGTGCCGGTCGGTGACCGCGTCGAGGAGGAGTTCGGCGCCGGTGGAGCCGGGCTGGGCCCGGAAGTGCAGGCTGCGGCCCGTCTGGGGCTGCCGGACGGTCATACGGCCGTCCGGGCCGTCGGTCCACTCCAGCGGCCAGCGGGGGCCTTCGACCGGCAGGACGTCCAGACCGGGCTCGGGCACGGGATAGATCAGCACCATCCCGTCGTCGGCGACGAACCGCACCCCGTCGGCGTCGAGCAGCAGACGCTGATCGAGGGTGGAGATCCAGCTGGGCCCGAACCAGCGGCCCGAGCGGGCACCGGTGCGGTGGTGGCGTTCCACGGCGAGCGGCAGGATTCCCGGCAGGAGCACGTCCCGGGCCGACATGACCATCTGGCCGGTCGCCACGTCGATCGGGTCACCGCGGGTGAAGAGCGTCTTCATCTGCCGCGCGCCCGAACGGGCGCCCTTTGCAAGTCCCTTGAGCCCGAGGGCCATGCCTTTCAGGCCGGTCTTGCCGAAGGCCTTCAGCCCCTTCGCCAGTCCGCCGAGAGTGGTGATCCCCTTGCCGCCGGGTATGCAGTCCAGCGCCGCGAACGCCACGTCCCACAAGGAGGCCTGGCCCTTGCGATATTTGTTGAGCGTGTCCGCGAGGACGACGAGCGCGGCGATCAGGACGATCGCGCCCAGGATCGGCCCGCCGATGATCATCGCGATGATCCCCACCACCGCGACAACCACCTTGCACACCGCGACGATGGTGTCCCAGTTGTCGGAGAACCAGTCCCCGACCTCCTCCCACCACTTCCGGTTGTGGATCCCCGCGTCCGACGCCTCGTCGATCTTCGTCTTCGCCGTACGAGCGGCCTCCTCGCGCATCTTCCGCGCGTC
>NZ_BAABKB010000075.1:0-78618 GCF_039543605.1 Streptomyces siamensis
AGTGCTTCGGTCTGGGCGTTGACGAGTCTGATGGTGCCGGTGTCGTCGACGATGACCATGGCGTCGGGCGCAGCCTCGAGGAGACCACGGAACCGTTCCTCCGCGGCACGGGGGCCGCCCGTGTCCATGCGGTCGCCGCACCGGCACCCCGGCCGCTCCACCATGCCGGCGGAACCGGATGCCACTGATTCGGCCAAGTCGCTCATGCCCATCCCCGATCCGCGGCTCATCATGAGTCGGCCATCTCAGCGCACCCCGTGCCCCGCCACACGGACATGTCGCTTAGTGACCCCACAACGGTCGAAACCGGCCGTCGGTGGTGCCTACGGTGACAACTCCGCTGCCACGTGGGTCCGGCTGCGGAAGCGGAGGCGCGACGCCGGGGCTTGCGGTTCGCGGTGGTCAGGCGGATCTGAGCGGCGGAATGCCGGCCTTTGGAGGGGCGAGGCGCGTGGTGAACCAGTCGCGGGCCAGTTCGGCGACCGTGGTCAGGGTGTCCGATTCGGCGAAGAGGTGGCCCGCTCCGGGGACCACGGCGAGGCGGTGCTCGCAGCGCATCCGGTCGGCGGCGAGCCGGTTGAGGCTGAGCACCTGCGTGTCGAGTCCGCCGACGATGAGCAGGGTCGGGGCCCCGAGGCGGGCCAACGCCGCGGGGGAGGCCAGGTCGGGGCGGCCGCCGCGGGAGACGACCGCACCGATCGCGGGGTCGTCGGCCGCGGCCTCCAGCGCCGCCCCGGCGCCCGTGCTCGCCCCGAAGTAGCCCACCGGCAGGGCGGTTTCGCGGCGCAGCCAGACGGCCGCCGACTGGAGACGGCCGGCCAGCAGGGCGATGTCGAACACGTTGTCCCGGTCGCCTTCCTCCTCCTCGGTGAGCAGGTCCAGCAGCAGCGTCCCGAGGCCGGCGCGATTGAGGACGCCGGCGACGTACCGGTTGCGCGGACTGTGCCGGCCGCTGCCGCTGCCGTGCGCGAAGGCGACCACGGCACGGGCGGATTCCGGGAGCACGAACCGCGCGGCCAGCCGCTCCCGGCCCGACGGCACCTCCACCTCCCGGTTCGGTGGTGGCGGGTCCGATGCGGGCGGGACCGGGCCGGCCAGCAGCGCGGTGACCTCGTCGTCGGTGGTCTGGGCGAAGTCGTGGTACCAGGCACCGACCGAGCCGAACCAGCGCTGGGGGGCGGGACACACGACCTCGTCGGCCACCGTCAGCAGGCGCGGAAGGGTCTCCTCCGGCGCGACCGGGACGGCGAGCACGACCCGGGCGGCGCCCTGGTCCCGCACCACGCGGCACGCGGCCTCGGCGGTGGCGCCGGTGGCCAGGCCGTCGTCGACGACCACGACCGTCCGCCCGGCCAGGGGCACCGGCGCACGGTCGGCGCGGTAGCGGCGTACGCGCCGTGCCAGCTCGGCCCGCTCGGCCTCCTCCACGGCGGCCAGCTGCGCGGAGTCCACGCCGGTCGCGCGGATCACCCGCTCGTTCAGGACGCGGACGCCGTGTTCGCCGATCGCGCCGAAACCGAGCTCCGGCTGCCACGGGACGCCCAGTTTGCGCACCACCAGCACGTCCAGCGGCGCGTCCAGCGCCGTCGCCACCACATGGGCCACCGGGACGCCGCCCCGCGGCAGTCCGAGCACCACCGTGTCCTCGCTCCGCAGATGCTCCAGATCCTCGGCCAGGCGGCGCCCGGCATCCGTACGGTCCTCGAATCGCATACGGCACCTCCTCGCGCCCGCACCCCACGGGAACCGTTCCCCTTCCATTGCAGCGCGCTCCGGCCGAGTCGGCAGTACGCGGGGGACGCGGTGCGAGCCGGCCGGCTCGCCACGGGGGCCGGTCGGCCCAAGCGCGCGACGGAAGAGCGGGCCAGACTGGATTGGTGGGGCCGGTCCGGGTGCCCCACCGGAGCCCGGACCGCACCGGCCGTGCAGAGGCCGCCGGCCCCGGCTTCCGTGCCGACCAAGGACAGTAGGAGCGTCATGAAAGGCTTCGTCTTCCACGGTCCCGGACAGTCCGCCTGGGAGGACGTCCCCGACCCGGACATCAAGGCACCCACCGACGCGATCGTGCAGGTCGGCGTCGTCACCATCTGCGGAACGGACCTGCACATCCTCAAGGGCGACGTGCCCGAGGTGCGCCCCGGCACCGTGCTCGGCCACGAGGCCGTCGGCGTGGTCGTCGAGATCGGCGGCGACGTCGGGACCGTACGGCCGGGCGACCGCGTGCTCGTCTCCTGCATCAGCGCGTGCGGACGCTGCCGCTACTGCCGGGAGGCGATGTACGGCCAGTGCCTGGGCGGCGGTGGCTGGATCCTCGGCCATCTGATCGACGGCACCCAGGCCGAGTACGTGCGGGTCCCGTACGCCGACCTCTCCGTGCATCCGCTGCCCGGCGCCATGGCGAGCCAGGACGCCGTGCTGCTGGCGGACATCTTCCCCACCTCCTACGAGGTGGGTGTGCTCAACGGACAGGTCCGGCCCGGCGACACCGTGGTCGTGGTCGGGGCCGGCCCCATCGGACTCGCGGCGATCGCCACGGCCCGGCTGTTCGCGCCCGAGCGGATCGTCGCCGTGGACCTGGCCCCCACCCGGCTCGACGCGGCAAGGCGCCTCGGCGCGGACGCCGTGGCACTCGTCGGCGAGGACCCCGAGCAACTGATCGCCGATCTGACCGAGGGGCTCGGCGCCGACGTGGTCATCGAGGCCGTGGGGATGCCCGAGAGCTTCGAACTCTGCACCCGCATGGTCCGGCCCGGCGGCCACGTGGCCAACGTCGGAGTGCACGGCAAACCCGCGACCCTGCACCTCGAAGACCTGTGGATCAAGGACGTGACCATCACCACCGGTCTGGTCGACACCTACTCCACGCCGACCCTGCTGCGGATGGCGACGGCCGGCCGGCTGCCGACCGGTGACCTCGTCACCCACACCTTCCCGCTCGACCGCATCGAGGAGGCCTACGACGTCTTCGCCGGGGCCGCCGACACCGGAGCCCTCAAGGTGGTGCTCGGCGGGGAGCTGCACGAGCTCGCCGTTCGCGCGACCTGAGTCCGGCCCGGGACACGCAGGGCGGCGGCACGACATGACAGACGGGACGGGCCGATGTACCCACACGACGGATTCCGCGAGCTCGACCGGCCGGAGTGCCTGCGCCGACTGGCCCTGGTGCCCGTGGGACGCATCGTCCACACCCGTCAGGCACTGCCCGCCGTCCTGCCGGTGAACTTCAGCCTGGACATCGACGGTGCGGTGCTGTTGCGCACCGCCGCGTCCTCCGAGCTGGTGCGCGCGATCGACGACTCGGTCGTCGCCTTCGAGGCCGACCAGGTCGACCCGGCCGCCAGGTCCGGCTGGAGCGTCGTGGTCACCGGGGCCGCCACCGTGGTCACGGATCCGGACGAGCACGCGCGGCTCGTCCGGACCGGTCCGCGCTCCTGGGTGTCCGCGCCGCGGGAGGTCTTCGTACGCATCGCGGCGGAGCTGGTCACCGGACGTGAACTCGTCGGGGACGAGACGGCGGAGGGGGTGCCCTTCACCGTGTGAACGGCGGTCACAGGTCATGCGGGACCGACACCGTTCACAGGGGGCTGTCGCCAGTCGTACGGGCACGACCCCCACCGGTCACGCGGGCACGACCCCCACCGGTCACGCGTGGACGGCCGCGACGGTGGAGGGCACCTGGTGCGGGCCGGCAACGGGCCTTCCGCGGGCGGCCGGAACCGGCCACGCGCCCTCGGTACCCCGTGCCCCCTCCCACTACCGTGGCACATACCGTGAGCATCACCGTCCGCGCGTCGAGCGCACCTGGAGGAGTGCAGGTGGGAAGCCCCGAAGAGGCCCGGCAGGCCCGCGTACGGCTGCCTCAGCTGAGGCTGGACGAACTGCTGGAGGAGCTGCAGGCACGGCTGGACGCGGCCCGTGGGACGCGTGACCGGGTGCACAGCCTCCTGGAGGCGGTGCTCGCGGTGGGGCGGGAGCTGGATCTGGAGCAGGCGCTGCGCAGCATCGTCCAGGCCGCGGCGGCGCTCGTCGACGCCGAGTACGCGGCGCTCGGTGTCATCGGCCCCGACGGCAGGAGGCTGTCGGCCTTCCACACGGTCGGCGTCACCGAGGAGCAGATCGCCCGGATCGGCGCGTACCCCGAGGGGCACGGCATCCTGGGAGAGCTGATCCGCCGTCCCGAGCCGCTGCGCCTGGAGAAGATCTCCGAGCATCCCGCCTCCTACGGCTTCCCGCCCCACCACCCGCCGATGAACACGTTCCTCGGCGTCCCGATCCGGGTGCGCGACCAGGTCTTCGGCAACCTGTACCTGACGGAGAAGCGCGGCGGCGGCCCCTTCGACGAGGAGGACGTCTCGGTCACCCTGACACTGGCGGTGGCCGCGGGCGTCGCCATCGACAACGCCCGGCTCTACGCGGAGTCCCGGCTGCGCGAGCGGTGGCTGCGGGTCAACGCGGAGATCACCCACAGCCTGATGTCCGGGGCGGAACGCACGGAGACCCTCGGGCTGATCGCCGACCGGGCCCGGGAGATCACCGGGGCCGCCCTGGCCCTCGTCGCGATGCCCATGGCGGACACCGGCCCGCTCACCGTCGAACTCGCCCTCGGACGCGGGGCGGAGGAGCTCCGAGGGCTGGTGCTGCGGGCCGACGACACCCTGATCGGCGAGGCGTTCTCCACCGGGACCGCCGTCACCAGCGCGGATGTCACCCACGAGGAGCGGGTCCTGACCGGGCCGCTGCGGTCCACCGGACTCGGCCCGGCCGTGGCCGTACCCATCGGCACCGGCGCGGACGGCGTCCGGGGCGTGGTCCTCCTCGTCCGGGAGAACGACGGCATGCCGTTCTCGGCCAAGGAGACCGAGTCCCTCCAGGTGTTCGCCGCGCAGGCGGCGATCGCCATGGAGCTGGCGGAGCGCCGCCGGGACGCCGAGGAGATCGCGGTGCTCCAGGACCGCGACCGGATCGCGAGGGACCTGCACGACCTGGCGATCCAGCGGCTCTTCGCCACCGGCATGACGCTGCAGAGCGCGGGGCGCTTCATCGAGCACCCGGAGGCCTCGGAGCGGGTGCTCCGGGCCGTGGACGACCTCGACGAGACCATCAAGATCATCCGTTCGACCATTTTCGGACTGCGCACGCACGGGGCCGCCACGGGATCCGGGCTACGGGCCCGTGTCGTGCGGCTCGCCGGCGAGGCCGCGCCGGTGCTGGGATTCGCCCCCAGCGTGCGCATGGAAGGGCTCGTGGACACCGAGGTGCCGCGCGAGATCGCCGACCACGTCGTGGCCGTGCTCTCCGAGGCCCTGACGAACATCGCCCGGCACGCCCGGGCCGACCGTGCCGACGTGGCCCTCAGGACCGACGGACGCGAGGTGCTGCTGTCCGTCGGCGACAACGGCGTCGGCATCCCGGCGGGCGGCCGCCGCAGCGGTCTGCGCAACATGGCCGAGCGCGCGCAACAGCTCGGCGGGAAGCTGGAGTTGAGCACGCCCGAGGGCGGCGGGAGCACACTGGTGTGGCGCGTACCGCTGGCGGAACGGGAGAAGTCGGGGGACTGACCGCACGGAGACCGACCGCACGGAGCACGGAGCCCGACCGCACGGGGACTGCCCGTACGGGGCGGCCGCCGTCGCCTCGGGACGGATCGCGTTCCGGGAGGGGCCAGCCCTGGTGCGGACGGCGTTCCGGGACCGGCGTCGTCCCGGTACGGACCGTGCCCCGGGACCGACGTCGCCCCGGGGGTCGGGCGCACCGGTCCGGCACTGCCCGCGCCCCGGGACGGCCTGCCGGCCCCGGCGTGCGCTCCGGTCGCGGGTGCGGCACGCGGTCTCGGGTCAGCCGCGGACGCCGCTGCCGTAGGGGGCGTAGAGGTCCAGCAGCCGGTTGCGCGACGCCTGGAGCCGCTGGGCGACCACCCGGCCGACCCAGGTCGCCACCGCCCGGCCGAAATCGGGATCGCGGGCGCACATCGCCCGCACGGCGTCGGCGTCGAACTCATGCGCCCGCACCGGGCTCGCCGCCTCGGCGCCCAGCTGCCACACGTACGGCGCGAAGTGCCATGACCAGCCGACGAGTTCGCCGTGGCCGAGGGACTCGATGACGGCGGCGCGCCGTCCCGGAACGTGCAGGTCGAGGGCGACGGTCCCGCTGCGGATGATCCAGAAGCGGTCGGCGTGCCGGCCCTCCTCGAAGAGCCGCGCGCCGGACGGGAACGAGACCTCTCGGGCCAGACGCATCAGCTGTTCGCGGTGCTCGGTCCCGAGAGCCGCGGTCATGGTGGTGGCGGAGGTCATGGCTCCGGCTCCCTTCTTCCCTGTGCCCGCAGCCGTTCGGTGAGTGCGTCGTGCCCCTCGGGGGTGGGGGAGGGCTGCTGCTCCCAGCCTGTGCCCGTGGTCCCAGCCTGTGGCCGGGCGGGGCCGGGTACCACGGGCCGCCCGGACCCTTCCGGGGGCCGTTCGGCCCTGCCCGCACCGGCTCGGCACTCTCGCCCGCGCGGAAGGCGCACGGGCACACGACCGGACCCCGTGCGGAGTCCGGTCGGGCCGGGCCCGTCGTGCCGGGTCCCCCGTGCCGTCAGGTGCGGTGCCGCAACGGCCGGGCGGCCTCCGCCAGGCTCGACTGGAGGCGGCGGGCGACATCGAGGTGGTCGGCGGTCCAGATGATGCGGACGGCGGTGGCCGGGCCACGGCCGCCCGTGTCGGACAGGTCCTGCCGCAGACAGTCGACCAGCTGTCCCTCCACCGCCGCGCTGCGGGGCATCGGGTCCGGGACGGCCGCGCCCCGGCTCAGGGTGGCGGCGAGGTCCCGGTACCAGTCGGTGATCCGGCCGGCCGCTCCCACGATGACGAGCCGCGCGTCCGCCCGGTCCGCAGCGCTGTCCTGTCCGCCGGACCGCTTCCACAGGCCCAGTACGGCGTCGGCGGCGAGCCGCAGACCCACGATGCCCGTGACCAGCGTGGTCATGTCGGCGAGTGCCATCGGTTTCGGGCCGCGCTCGGCCAGATAGCTGCGGAACGTGTCGTCGAGCCGGCGGGCGGCGGCAGCCGCGTCGCGCCGCTCCTTGAGGGGAGCGTCCGCCGAGAGGGGCCCGGCGCCGCACAGCCCGACCGCGTACTCCACGGTCCCCGCCAGGTAACGGGCGCTCTCCGTGTACGCCTCGGCGAGCGCGCGGCGGACCGCGGCGGCCGCGCCCCGCGGCCAGAAGAACAGGCCCATGACCACGCTCACGGCGCAGCCGAGGCCGATGTCCTGGATGCGCAGCAGCACGATCCGCCAGTTGGGGTCGTGGCCGATGTTGAACAGGATGACCAGGGTGACGGTGAACGCCGCCTGGCCGGCGGCGAAGGAGATGGCCGAAGGGGCGATGCCCGCGAGCAGTACGGCCACGGGCAGCAGGAACCAGAGCACGGTGCCGTGGTGGCCGATGAGGTGGAGCAGCCCCGCCCCGATGATCGAGCCCGCGATGGTGCCGGCGACGGCGCGAACGGCGTTCTGCCCGGTGTTGAGGGCGTTCGAACGCAGCACCGACAGGGTGCCGAGGGTCACCCAGAAGGAGTGCTGGAGCGTCGTCACCTTGGCGAGGCTGACCGCGATACCGAGGCCGAGCGCGCCACGGAGGCTGTTGTGCAGCCACACGGACTGCGGCTGGAGGTAGGCCGCGGCCCGCTCCCGGGCCGCGGCCAGTGGTTTCGTCAGGGCCCCGGGCTCGCGGCCGAGGAGGGCCTCCGGCCAGCTGCGCCGGTCCGCGGCGGCGGCCAGGTCCACGTTGCGGGCGATCTGCAGCGTCGCGAAGCCGACCTCCTGGGCCCGGAACGACAGATCCAGCACACCGATGAACGGATGCACCTGCGTCCGGGTGGCCGTCGCGTCGTGGTGCACGGGCAGCCGGGTGGTGGCGTTGCTCTCCATGTCGTTCATGGCCGTGCGCAGATCGGCCTGAGCGGCGCGCAGGGCGTCCGGTGAGTCGCGCGGGCGGTCGAGCAGCTGTGCCGATTCGTCGAGCAGACGGGCGGCGGCCCGTCGTACGGCATGGGCGTCGTCGTCGCACAGCACCCGTTCCTTCTCGGGCGGCACGCTGTCGGCCAGGATGTCGCCGAGCCAGGTCAGCTCGTCGACCAGGCGGACGATGGCCCGTGAGCCGGCCGAGAGGCCGGTCGGCCGGTAGGGCGTGGCGTCGAAGACGGACCGCAGGTCGGCCGCCGCGGCGGCGGCCAGGTCGGCCGTGGACCGGCACTGCGGGCCGCTCGCCGCGTCCGGGCCGCCGGCCAGCAGGGACGCGTCGGTGCGCAGTTGCTCGGCGGCGGCACGGCAGACCCGCGCGGCCGGCTCGGCGAGCGGGTCCCTGACCGGCCGGGGCCACAGCAGGGAGATCGCGAGCATGGCGGCGACGGACGCGATGCCCGCCCCGGCGAGCCGCGCGGGCAGCACGGACAGCGGCTCGGGCGAGGTCACCGGAAGGATGAAGGCCAGCAGGAGGGCGGTCGACGCGCCGGCGAGGACGGAACTGACCACGCCCGAGAAGAGCACGAGGAAAGCGATCACGACCGTGACGGTCACCGCGAGCCAGATCTGGAAGGCCACCAGGCTGCCGAGGCAGATGAGCACCCCCCAAGCGACGGCGAGGCCGACGTGCGCCCGCAGCCGCTGCGTCATCGGTCCGGTGAAGTCGACGAAGAGGAGCATCGCCAGCGAGCCGAAGGCGGCGTACGTCGCCATCGTCGGCGAGCCGACGACCTGGGTGCACAACGCGAACAGGGCGGGCATCACGAGGGCGGCCCGCCCGGCGCGCCGTGTCGCCGCGAACTCGGGATCGTGGTCACGCAGCCACGAAGCGAACGAGCCGTCGTGAAGGATCCGGCCGGGTCTCTGCACGGCCCTGCACACCTCCCGTCGCCGGCATGTCCGCGCGAGCCCCGTGCGGACGTGAACGCCCCTGCAAGCGACCATGCCACGCGAACGCCGCCCCTGCGCGGGATGGCCCCGAACCGCGGCCGCGGCCGGCCGCGGCTCCGGGCCCCGCGAACAGCCGAGCGCGACCGTTCCCTCAGACGACCGGCTGCCCGACGCCCAGCAGGTTCCCCTCGCTGTCGCGGAACCAGGCGCCGCGCTCCCCGCGGGCGCCCTTGCTCGGATAGTTCCCCTCGATCTCGGCGATGCCGTCCCGGGTACGGAACCCGGGCACGTCGACCTCCTCGAACACCACGCCCCGACCCTTGAGTTCGGTCACGACGGCGTCGATGTCCTCGACCTCCCACCCCATCTGGGTGAACGTGCCGGGTGAGGAGCCCGTCGACCGGAACACCACGAAGTGCGTCCCGCCGCACCGGTACAGCAACCCGCCGGGACGCTCGTCCACGGGCTCCAGACCGAGTTTCTCGGCGTAGAAGCGCCGCGCCCGGTCGAGGTCCCGGGCGGGCAGTCTGGTCGCCACGCGCCCACCGGCCAGTCCGCTCTGCTCGTCTGCGTCCATGGCACCACTGTGCCCGGGCGGGGGCGCTGCCGCCGCCGGTGGCGGCAGCGCCCCCGCCCGGGACCGCGGGTCATCCGGGAGCGGGGGAGTGGTCGAGCGTGCGGACCAGGAGGAGCGCCACGTCGTCGTCGGGCTCGGGGTGCAGCGCGCTGATCAGGGTGTCGCTGGTCTTCTCCAGGGAGTGCCGGGAGCGCTGTGCCTGCTGGAGGAGCCGCGTCATCGCGTCGAGCGCGGTGTCGATGGACTGGGTGCGGTTCTCGACCAGCCCGTCGGTGTAGAGCGCGAGCAGCGAGCCCGGCGGCATCTCCTGCTCCATGGTGGCGAAGGGGATGCCGCCGACACCGAGGGGTACGCCACCGGGGACTTCGAGGAGTTCCGCGCCGCCGTCGGGGCGGATCAAGACGGGCGGGAGATGCCCGGCGCTGGAGAGTTCGCAGGTGCCCTTGCGGGGATCGCACACCGCGTACACGCAGGTGGCGATGGTGTCGCCGAGAGAGCTCGCGATGTCGTCCAGATGGTGCAGCAGCTCGGCGGGCGAGGGGTCCAGACGGGCCAGCGCACGGGTCGCGGTGCTCAACTGCCCCATGATGGCCGCGGCCTGGACGCCCTTGCCCATCACGTCGCCGACGATCAGACCGGTCCGGCCTTCGCTCAGGTGCAGCACGTCGTACCAGTCCCCGCCGACCTCGCTCAACGCCGGGAGATACCGGAACGCGATGTCGAGCCCCTCGTGGTCCACGGGCGCGGGCGGCAGCAGGCTGCGCTGCAGGGTCAGGGCCGCGCTGCGTTCGCGCCCGTAGAGGCGGGCGTTGTCCACACAGATCGCGGCACGCGCGGCGAGTTCGGAGGCGAGGACGCAGTCCTGCTCGTCGAACGGACGGGAGTTGACGGTGCGGTACAGGCTGAGCGTGCCCAGCACTTCGCCGCGTGCCACGAGCGGGACCGCCAGGTAGGAGTGGACACCGGCCGTGCGCAGGGTCTGTGCTGCGTGCGAGTCCCGGGCGATGCGGCGCATCATCCCGGAATCCACGTGTTCCACCAGGATGGGCCTGGCCTCCCGCACGCACTCGGTGATGATGCGGGTGGAGCCGTAGGTGGCGAGTTCCCCCACCGGGTCCGCGGCGTGAATGGCGTCCGTGAGGTAGCCGGCCGCCACCGCCAGTGCCCTGAACTCGGCGTACGCGTCGGGGTTGACCGGGGCGGTGGTGCCGTGCGTGACCACGGATTCGAGCACGTCGACCGCGGCCAGGTCCGCCAGTTGGGGCACCGCCACGTCCGCCAGCTCCCGGGCCGTCTGCTGGAGGTCCAGCGTGGTGCCGATACGGACACCGGCGTCCGCGATCACGGACAGCCGCTCCCGCGCCCGCGCGATCTCGGCGGCCGCCTGCTGCCGTTCGGTCACGTCGATGACGGCCACGGCCAGTCCGAGCACGCGGCCCTCGGCGTCCTCGATACGGTGGTACGACTCGGAGTAGGCGCGGTCCTCCTTGTCCGCCGGTGTCCTGCCGACGGTCAGCTCGTCCAGCAGGGACCTCCCGCTCGCCAGCACCAGACGCATGCGCGCCTCGACGGCCTCCGTGTCCAGGTCCGGCAGCATCTCCCGGACGCGACGTCCGAGGACCGCCTCCTCCGGCAGGCCGTTCATCCGTTCCATCGCCGGGTTGACGCCCACCCAGCGCAGATCGGTGTCGAACACGGCGATGCCGACGGGGGTCTGATGGACGAGGCTGTGCGACAGGGCCAGGTCCCGCTCCACGCGCCGTACCGTCGTGGCGTCCGTGGCCAGTCCCAGAAGATGGGCCTGGCCCTGACTGTCCCGCAGCCGCATGGTGCGGAACTCCACCGAGCGTTCGCTGCCGTCCCGGTGCTGGAGCGGGAACACACCCGCCCAGCGTGCTCCGGAGCGGACCTGTGCGAACAGGTCACGGGCGCGCTGCCGGTTCTCCGGCGACACCAGCAGGTCGTCGGCCCGGTGGCCCAGGGCCTCGTGCGCGCGGTAGCCGAGCAGTTGCTCCGCCTCCGGGCTCCAGAGCACGATGCGCCCGTCGCTGTCGAGCACCACCGCCGCCACCTGCAGCAGATCCAGCAGCCCGCCGGGCGCCGCGGTGATCCCGTCGTCCTCACCGGTGGCATATCCGTGCATCCCAGCCGCTCCTTCCGGCGCGGCAGGGGCACCGCCAAGATCCGTCCTGCGGGTCCTCCGATTACGTCACAGCGTGACCGGCAGGGCAACAGCTGTGCGAAGAGTCGGCACACGATTCGCACACGCGGCGAGTGACGACGACGGGTGTTTCCCGTACCGGGTGCGACCGTACGAGTGACGGTGCGGGGCGCGCCGAGGCACCTGGTCGCCGGGCGGGCCCCACCCCCTGGGGTGCGCGGAGGAATCGGCCGACGTCGTGTCCGGCAGGCCGCTCCGTCATCGGACAACGGGTCCGCCCGGGTCGGCGTACGCCGTGTGGGCGGGTGTGTGGTCGACGGGCAAGCCGGGCCGCCAGGCCGTGAGGATCTGGGCGGAGCACACGAACAGCCCGTCAGGCAGCGCGTCCAGGGCCCACCAGCGCCAGTCGCCGACGCGTTCGCCCGGCTGGTCGGCCGGTTCGCCGCGCCAGTTCGAGACCACGGCACCGACGGTGACGCGCGGGACGCCGCCGGCATGGTCGAGGAGCGTGCCCAGCAGGCGCACGTCCGCGGTCCGCGCGTGCAGTCCGGTCTCCTCGGCGAGTTCGCGTACGACGGTCTCCTCGAGGGATTCCCCGGGCTCCACGGTCCCGCCGGGCAGCTCCCAGGTCCCGTGGCGGTGGCGGCCCAGCAGCAGGCCGTCGGGTCCGTGGAGGATCGCGCCCACACCGAGCGCCGCGTGCGCGACCGGGGGCTTGTCGGTGCGGGGCCGGGACGTGCGGCGGGCGGGCCTGCGCACCTGGAACAGCAGATAGGAGGCGTGGTTGTCGGCACCCGGCACATCGAACACGTCGACCCGCTCCACCTGGAGTCCGTGCGCGACGAGCAGATCCTCCCAGGCCTGTGGTGTGAGGACCCACATCCGGACGGTGAGGTCCCCGCCGCCCGCCGGCCGCAGAGTCTCCGGACGGGCGGCGACCGCCGTGGAGGGCCCCGTTCCCGCGGAGTTGGTGTGCAGCACCGTGAAACACAGCCTCCCCCCGGGCCTGAGCGCCCCCGCCAGGGCGGGCAGCAGCCGATGAGGATCGATGTACGGGACGGCGTGGATGGAGTAGATCACGTCGTACGGCTCGGCCGTGCGCAGATGCTCGACGGCGTCGCCGAGAACCAGCCGCAGGCCCGGCAGTTCGCCGTACCGGGCGCGGGCCCGGTCGATCTGGGAGGCCGAGGCGTCGACCGCGTCGACGAGCGCTCCGTGCGCACGCACGAGGTGCGCCGCGTGCCGGGCGGGCCCGCACCCGAGGTCGAGCACACGCCGGCCCGCGAGCTCGCCGAGAACCTCGGCCCCGGGAGCCGCGTCCGTGCCGATCCCCCAGTCGATGCGCTCCACCTCCGCCAGGACCGTGGCCCGGCCCAGGTGGTGCGTGCCATAGGCCTGCCAGGCCTCGGCATTGACCGCTTCGGCGTCGACCGCCGCGGAGTCCACCGTCCTGCACCTCCCGTGCGAGGGGAACGCGGCACCGGGCGTGGTCCGCGTGTCGAGGGGGCCGCCGCTCGGGGTGTCCCGCGGACGGTCGTCCATGGCCGCATTGTGTCCGTCCGGCGAGCCCGCCGTCCTCCGGATGACCGACCGCGACCGCACGCGCGTCCGTCGGCGGGGTGCGGGCCCGGGCCGGCGGGGGTCAGCGCGCGTGCAGGCGGCGGTGCAGTGCGTGCACCTGCTCCGTCAGTTCCGGCACCGGGCCCTCGACGACGACTCCGGGGGCCACCTCGTTGACCGGGAGGGGGCGCACCGGAGCCGCGGGCACCCCCAACTCCGCCAGCCACGTGACGAGTTGCTCGGACGAGGCGACGTACACGATGCGTCCCAGACCCACCCACGCATGGGCGGCCGCACACATCGGGCAGTGTTCGCCGGAGGTGTACACGGTCGCCGCGGCGCGCGCCTCGGGCGTCAGGTGCGCGGCGGACCAACGGGCCAGTTCGAATTCCGGGTGACGGGTGTGGTCACCGCCCGCCACCCGGTTGCGGTCCTCGGCGAGCACGGTGCCGTCCGCGCCCACGAGGACGGATCCGAAGGGCTCGTCACCGGCCTCCAGTGCTTCGGTCGCCAGTTCCACACAACGGCGCAGGTACGGCAGTTCGCTGTCCTTCAGCACGGTCCGCGGCCTCCTTCCGGAGTGATCTCCACAGTGCAGCGTAGGCGCTCGCCACGGTGCCGGGGCGGCAGGGACGACAGGGTGTCCGGGCGACCGGGCGGCGCAGGGTGCGGAGGGCGCCGGCCCGCGCACACCGGAAGCGGCGTCCCGCGCACCGGGGCGCCGATACTCCGTTGCGGGCACGACCCGCGTCGGCTACAAGTGATCTCCGGATCCCGGCCACCAGGGACGAGGACCGTGACGACGAGAGGAGGGATAGGCCGATGAATCCCATGACCATCGCGCTTGTCGTCTCCCGGGGCACGCGACGCGGCTGACCCCAGGACGGGACAGGCACTTTCACCGGAGTGTGCCGAGACCGTGGAACCGAACGAATTGACCATGCGCCCGATCACCGGACGCGAGGAGATCGACCTCTTCAACCGACTGCCCTACACCCTCAACGACGAACTGGCGGACGACCTGACCCACCGCCGCCGCCGGCCCGAATGGATGTGGGTCGCGCTGCGCGGCGACCGACTGCTGGCCAGGGCCGCCTGGTGGAGCCGCCCGGGGAGCGACACACCGCTCCTTCTCGACCTCGTCGACGTCGACGACGGCCTCCCGGACACCGACCGGGTGGACATCGGCGTCCGGCTGTTGCGTACCGCGATGGCCGCCACCCTGCCCGAGGGCTCCCGCCCGCCCGAGTACACGCGCTACGTCCCGCCCGGATGGCGCGACGGCGGCGCCGCCCGCAGCGTCGTCGAGGACCGAATGACGATCCTGGAACGCGCCGGTGCACGGCCCTTCGTCGAGCGGCTCCGCCTGGAGTGGCGGCCGGGCACCCCGGTCCCCGGGCCGAGCGGACGACTCGTGTTCCGGCCGGTCCGGGACCGCGAGGAACTGCTCGCCCTGATGACGGCGGTGCTGGAGGGCACACTCGACGCGCACAGCCGCGACGACCTGACCCGGATGTCCCCGCGCGAAGCCGCCGTCTCGCACTACGAAGGGGAACTGGCCAAGTACGCCAGCCCGCGGGACTGGTGGCGCGTCGCCGCCCTGCCCGGAGGCGATCCCGTGGGATTCGTGGTCCCGGCCCACAACGGCTACAACCCGATCATCGCGTACCTCGCCGTCCTGCCCGAACACCGCGGGCGCGGCCACATCGACGACATCCTCGCCGAGGGCACCCGCATCCTCGCCGGACAGGACGTCCCCCGCATCCGGGCCTCCACGGACCTCGGGAACGTCCCCATGGCCAACGCCTTCCGGCGCGGCGGATACGCCGACTTCGGAGGCGAGATCAACATGACCTGGCGATGAGAGGAGCCCGGCATCCGGGGCCGGGGGACCCTGGATGCCGGGCACTTCCAGGAGCTTCACGTATGCGGCACCTCATGGTCCTTGCGTGCGGAAACACGCGAGGGATCTTCCGCATCGCCCCCCGGCCGTGCACAGTCGGGAGCCGTCGTGAAACGGCGTGTGCGACTTCGTCGGGAGGACAGTTGATGGGAGCTCACCACCGCGCGCGACGGGCTGCGGAGGCGGACGGGCCCGCGGCGGACGGGATCGGCCGTCGAAGGTTCCTGGGCTATGTGGTGGCCGCGTCGACGCTGACCGTCGCCGCCCAGCTCGGGGAGTCGGTCCTCGCCCCCGACGAGGCCGCGGCCGTGGTCCCCTCGGTGCCGGGTCCGGCCGAGATCTACGACCTCAACGACATGCTCACCCATGCGACGCTGCCCACGGCGAACCTGATCACGATACGGGTCGAAGCCGACGGAACGGTGTCCTTCGCCCTGCCCCGGGCCGAGGTCGGGCAGGGCATCACCACGTCCAGCGCGATGCTCATCGCCGAGGAACTGGACGTGCCGCTGGACCGGATCCGGGTGACGCTCGCCGACGCGCGTCCCGAGCTGCTGTTCAACCAGCTCACCGGCGGGTCGAACACCACCGTGTCCACGTTCACCCCGATCCGGGTGGCCGCGGCCGTCGCCCGCGAGCGGCTCCTGAAGGCCGCCGCACTCGAACTCGGTGAGGCCGTCGGCATCCTGACCACCAAGGCGGGGGCGGTCATCTCCTCCGTGACGGGCAGGAGCCTGGGCTACGGCGAACTGGCGGCGAAGGCGGCCTCGGTGAGCACCGGGCAGGTGTCCGTGGCGCTCAAGAAGCCCGCCGAGTTCAAGGTCGTCGGGACCGCGCAGCGGCGCATCGACGCCCTGGAGGCGGTCACCGGCCGCAAGAAGTTCGCCATGGACCTGCACGTTCCCGGCGCTCTGCCGGCCATGGTGTGCCGGCCGCCGACGATCAACGGCACGGTCCGGTCCGTGGAGAACCTCGACGAGGTCAGGTCCATGCCCGGGATCACCGACGTCGTACCGATCTCCACCGGTGTGGCCGTCCGCGGCCGTACCTTCGGCCAGTGCATCGACGCGGTCCGCGCGCTCAGGGCGAGCTGGGGCCCGGGTACCGCCGACGGGGCCTCCGACGACAGCGTCCGCGACGAGCTGCGCCGGGCCGAACTGCCCCTGCCCGCACTGAACTTGCTCACGAAGGCCGTCGACGCGCGTTTCACCTTCCACTTCGCCAGCAACAGCGCGCTGGAGCCCAACTGCGCCGTCGCCGACGTCCGCGCGGACTCGGCGGAGATCTGGGCGAGCCTGAAGTCCCCGATCGTGGCCCAGGAGGAGATCGCGCTGAAGCTCGGTCTGCCCGTGTCCGCGGTCAAGGTGCATGTCACCGAGGGCGGCGGGTCCTTCGGGCGGAAGCTCTTCCACGACGCCGCCGCCGAGGCCGCCGAGATCTCCAAGGCGATGGGCAAGCCGGTCAGGCTGATGTGGCACCGTACCGACGACTTCCGTCAGGGCCGCACGCACCCGATGTCCACGTCCCGGGTGCGCGCCACGTACGCGCTCGGTGAAGTGCTCGCCTACGACCAGCGGCACACCTCCGTCGCCACCGACTTCGGGCACGGCGTCGGCGAGATCATCACCGCCGAGGCCGCCCGGCTGCCCGTGGGCGACCTCACCTTCTCCGAGACGATCTTCACCCTCACCCAGCAGACCCCGTACCACTTCGGCCTCGTCACCCAGTTGCTGAGCGAGACCGACAAGCGTTTCAACACCGGCTCCATGCGCAACATCTACTCGCCCAATGTGCGGTGCGCGCAGGAACTCGTCGTGGACGAGCTGGCCAGACGCATGGGCAAGGATCCCTACCGGTTCCGCCGGGGGCTCCTGAAGGACGAGCGGGGGCGGGCGGTCCTCGACAAGGTCGCCGAGGTGGGGCGCTGGGGCCGGAGCATGCCCGCGGGCACCGCGCAGGGCATCGCGATCCACCCCGAGTACCACTCCTACGTCGCGGTCCTCGCCGAGATCGACTGCCGGCCGGAGACGACCGGCCGGCAGATTCCCGACGCCTTCACCGGACCGCGCGTCACCAAGGTCGTCTGCGCCGTCGACGTGGGGCTCGCCGTCAACCCCCGCGGCCTGGAGGCCCAGATGATGGGCGGCATCATGGACGGCATCGCCATCACCCTCACCTCCGGACTGCACCTGGAGAACGGTCACTTCCAGGAGGGGAGTTGGGACAACTACTTCTACACCCGTCAGTGGAACACGCCTCCGCAGCTGGAGATCGTCGTGATGCCCCCGACGACCGGCGAACCCGGCGGCGCCGGGGAACTCGCCGTCGCAGGCGCGATGGCTGCGGTGGCCTGTGCCTACGGCCGCGCGACCGGCACCATGCCGACCGTCTTCCCGGTCAACCACGCAGGGCCGCTCGGATTCGAACCGCTGCCCACCACACCGCCGATCCCCGCGTCCCCCACCGACGGCCTGAGCCGCGCCTTCTAGGAGCCCCCGTGCCCGAACGCACCTTCATCCTCAACGGCAAGCCCGTGACCGTCGACATCGAGGACGACGTACGCCTGCTGTGGGTGCTCCGCGACGTCCTGGGCGTCACCGGGCCCAAGTACGGATGCGGGCTCGGCGTGTGCCAGGCCTGCACGAGTCACATCAACGGCAAGGCGTTCAACCCCTGTTCGGTGCCGGTGAAGGACATCGGCCGGGACGACGAGATCACCACCATCGAGGGATTGCCCGCCACCGTCGGCAAGGACCTGCATCCGATGCAGGAGGCCTGGCTGGAGTACGACGTCGCGCAGTGCGGCTACTGCCAGCCCGGCCAGATCATGACCGCCGTCGCCAAGGTCCGCCAGGCCAGGGAGGAAGGCCGCGACATCTCGGAGGCGGACCTGGACGAGATCCGCAACATCTGCCGCTGCGGCACCTACCACCGCATTCGGGAGGCGATCGTGGCAGGGGCGAAGAGGTACTGAGCCGACGGCCCACCGGGCGACTGCACGGCCCCGGCGTGCGCAGGTGACGGAATGCGTGTGCCCAGATGCCCAACAGCCGTGGCGAATGGGGCTGTTGGGCCGGGAGTGTGGCAGCGTGGGGTCATCGCCCCGTGGATCGCAGGGGACGATCCGCCACCACGGGGACCGGAACACGACGACGAAGAGGTGACTCATGTCGAAGCCCCCCTTGCCCGAGGGTGCCGTAGAGATGCTGAAGAAGCCCAATCCGGCCGTCATCGCCACGGTACGGTCCGACGGGCAGCCGGTGTCCGCGGCCACCTGGTACCTCTGGGACGACGGCCGGGTGCTCGTCAACATGGACGAGGGCCGCAAGAGGCTGGAACACCTGCGCGGCGACCCCCGCGTCACCCTGACGATCCTCGACGCCGACAGCTGGTACACGCACGTCACCTTGATCGGACGCGTCGTGGAGATGCGCGACGACGAAGGGCTGGCGGCCATCGACCAGTTGTCGCAGCACTACGTGGGACACCCGTACGTGCAGCGGGGGCGCAAGCGCGTCAGCGCCTGGATCGAGATCGACCGCTGGCACGGCTGGGGCGGTTTCCGGGACAGCGGACAGGTGTCCGGCTGAGATCGGCGACGGGAGTTCCGCTCGTCAGCGCGGCGAATCCGGCGCATCCCGCGAACGGCCCCTCGCCGAGCTGACCTCCCGGGCGCCGCGACCGGCCCGGAGGCCGCTTCGAGCGACCTCCCGCTTGAGGTATGATTATTCCGGAGCAGGTCGCCGCAACTGTCGGTGACAGGCCGTGCGTTGGTGGTCCAAGGAAAGACGTCCCGCTTCCTGCGGGGAGATGCAGGTGCAAGGCCTGCCCGGCGCTCCAGAACACACCCCACCGTCCGATCGGGCGGTGGGGTGTGTGCGTTGCGGCGACGGACGCAGCGACCCCGGACACCGTCGCCATGCCAGGCGGCCCGTCGCCGGCCCTTGCGGCGCCCGGCCCAGGGCATGATGAGCGCCGTGGAATTCGAACCGTACCGGGGTGAGTTGGTGGCGTTCTGCTACCGGATGCTGGGCTCGTTCCACGAGGCCGAGGACATGGTGCAGGAGACACTGCTGCGCGCCTGGAAGGCCCGTGACCGGTACGACCCCGCCCGCGCCTCGATGCGGACCTGGCTGTACCGGATCGCGACCAATGTCTGCCTGACCGCCCTGGAGGGCCGCGGACGGCGGCCGCTGCCCTCGGGACTGGGCACGCCGGACCACGACCCGGAGGCAGAGCTCACGCCCGCGACCGACATCCGCTGGCTCCAGCCGTTCCCCGACGGGCGGTTCGACACGGAGTCGCGGGCCGATCTGCGGCTGGCCTGGATCGCGGCGACCCAGCTGCTGCCGGCGCGCCAGCGCGCCGTCCTCGTCCTCCGGGACGTCCTGGAGTTCACCGCGGCCGAGGTCGCGGAGCAACTGGACACCACGGCCGCCGCGGTCAACAGTGCGCTGCAACGTGCCCGCGCCGCCCTCCGCGACGTCGACGACGCGGCTGCCGTCGGCGAACCGGCGGACCCCGAGGTGCGCGCGGTGGTCCAGCGGTACATGGCGGCCTTCGAGGCGGCCGACGTTCCCGCTCTCGTACGGTTGCTCGCCGAGGACGCGGTGCTGGAGATGCCGCCGGTGCCGCTGTGGTACCGGGGGAGCCGCGACTACGGCCGGTTCATGGAGCGCGTGTTCCGGATGCGCGGGCAGAGCTGGGCCGTGCGGGGGCTCACGGCCAACGGGCAGCCCGCCCTCGCCGCCTACGCCCCGCACCCCGGCGGCGGACACCTGCTGCACACGCTGCAGGTGCTGACCGTCGCCGGGGGCCGCGTCACGCACAACGTCGTGTTCGCCGACCCGGGCGTACTGGACACCTTCGGGCTGCCCCCGCACCTTCCCGCCGGCTGATCGCGTCCGCGGCGATGAATCGGGCCGGTGTCGCCGGTACGTACGGGTGACACCGAATCGAAGGGCTTCGCATCATGAGCGTCATCGTCATCGAGTTCATCACCCTGGACGGAGTCGTGTCCGACCCGGACGGATCCGCGGGCACACCGTCGGGTGGCTGGGCGTTCCGGTACGGCCCGGAATCCGTCTCCGGGGACAAGTTCCGTCTCGGCAGCGCCCTGGACGACGGGGTCCTGCTGCTCGGGCGCCGGACCTGGGAGTTGTTCTCGCGGCTGTGGCCGGGCCGGGACGACCCGTTCTCCGCCCGGATGAACGCCGTACCGAAGCTCGTCGCGACCCGCACGCTCACCGACGTCTCCGCGTGGCAGAACTCGCGGGTCCTCGACCAGGACCTGGCGGACGCCGTGCGGAGCGAAGGGCGTGACGTCGTCGTCACCGGCAGTCTCGGCGTCGTGCGCCGGCTGATGTCCCACCGACTCGTGGACGAATACCGGCTGTTGACCTTCCCCGTCGTCCTGGGCACCGGACAGCGCCTCTTCCCCGCCGACGGGCCGCCCGCGGAGCTGGAATGCGTGTCGGTGGAACAGGTCGGCGCCGCCGTCCTCACACGCCACAGGAGCACCGGCCGGCCCCTCGCCCGGTAGCAGGCCCCACGACCCTCGGCCCGTGGACCGCCCGCGTCCAGTCACCTGACGGATCCCGCGCCCGTGCGGATCTTTCTACTGTCGACGCGGGCGGCAACCGCACCCCTCCATGCTGGGGACCGCGGTGGCGCGCTCAGGAAGCAGCCCGGCACGGTGCGGGTGGACAATTGGGGCAGAGTACCGCCCCGGAACGGAAGGGGAAGCACGTGGCCATCGTCTCCCGCGGCTTTCACGGACGACCGAGGCCCCAGGCCGGGCGGCTGCCACCGGGCCAGTACGAGACGTACGACTTCCCGGTGCTCTCGGCGGGGCCGACCCCGCGGATCGAGCAGGACGCGTGGGAGTTCACGGTCACCACGGAGGCCGGTGAACGGCACCGGTGGAGCTGGGCCGACCTGATGGGGCTCCCGGCCGAGCGGCCGACCGTCGACCTGCACTGCGTCACCAAGTGGTCCAAGTTCGACACCACGTGGCAGGGGGTGTCCGTGGACCTGCTCCTGGAGGACGTGGAGACGGCCGCCGACTACGCCCTGGTCCATTCCTACGGCGGCTACACCACCAACCTGCCCCTCGAAGACCTTCTCGACGGGAAGGCCTGGATCGCCTACGGCTACGACGGCGACGACCTGCACCCGGAGCACGGCGGCCCGGCCCGCCTCCTGGTCCCGCACCTGTACCTGTGGAAGTCCGCCAAATGGGTGCGCGGCATCCAGCTGCTGCTCGACGACGAACCGGGCTTCTGGGAGAGCGCCGGCTACCACGACTACGGAGACCCATGGCGCGAACAGCGGTATCAGGGAGACTAGGCGACCGTCTGCGCTGGCGCGTGGGCACACTCGTCGAACGACGTCCGGAGACGCCCGCCGCGCGCACTCTCGTCCTGGACGTGCCCGGCTGGCCGGGCCACCTGCCGGGTCAGCACGTGGACGTGAGGCTGACCGCCGAGGACGGCTACAGCACGCAGCGCAGCTACTCGCTCGCCTCGGCGTCGGACTCCGGCCGCATAGAACTCACCGTCCAGCGCGTGCGGGACGGAGAGGTCTCGCCGTATCTGGCCGACGACTGGGCCGTCGGCGACGCCGTGGAACTGCGCGGGCCCGTCGGGGGCTGGTTCGTGTGGCGCACCGACCAGAAGGAGCCCGTCCTGCTGGTGGCGGGCGGCTCCGGCATCGTCCCGCTGATGGCGATGATCCGCACCCGCCGTGCCGTGGGCAGCCGGGTCCCCTTCCGGCTCGTCTACTCGCTGCGCACGCCCGAGGACCTGATGTACGCGCAGGAGCTGCGCCGGGGCGATCCCGGACTGGACATCGCGTACGTCTACACCCGCAGCGCGCCGGACGGCCTGCGGAGACCGCCCGGGCGGCTGGGCGCCCAGGACCTGGCCGCGGCAGGCTGGCCCGCGGAGTTCGAACCCGCCGTCTACGTCTGCGGACCCACCGGCTTCGTGGAGCACGCTGCGGATCTGCTGGTCGACCTGGGCCACGACCCCGGGCGCATCCGTACCGAGCGCTTCGGCCCGAGTGGAGGCTGACATGGACGCATTCCCCGGCTCCGACGCCTACCAGGACGGGAACGTCCTGGCCGGCCCTCTCTCGGAGATCTTCACCGTGGACCTGACCGCCGCGACCGGCCGCTGCGCCGGCTGCGGCAGCACCGGCCCGCTGGCCGAGCTGCGGGTCTACGGGCCCGCCCCGGGCCTGGTGGCCCGCTGCTCGCACTGTGAACAGGTCGTCCTCCGCCTGGTCCGCGGTCCCCAGGAGGCCTGGCTCGACCTGCGCGGCGCGGTGTCCCTGCGTATCCCGCTGCCCGACGCCTGACCTCCCCGGCCCGCGGCCCGCTTCTCCCCGTGAAAGATTTGAACGCGTTCAAGTCTTGGGCGTAGGCTCGCACCGTACAGGGAGGGGGAGACCCGTGAAGGTCGTCATACCCGGTGGGACCGGGCAGGTGGGTACGGTCCTGCGGCGCGCGCTGAGCGCCGCGGGACATGAGGTGGTCGTCCTGACGCGCCGGCCGACACGCCGGGGCGAAGTCCCGTGGGACGGACGGACCCTGGGGCCCTGGGCCGACGTGATCGACGGCAGCGACCTCGTCGTCAACCTGGCCGGGCGCAGCGTGAGCTGCCGCTACACCGCGCCCAACCTGCGCGCCATGATGGACTCGCGCGTGGAATCCGCCCGTGTCGTGGGAGAGGCGATCGCCGCGGCCGCCGTGCCTCCCCGCGTCTGGATGCAGATGAGCACCGCCACCATCTACGCCCACCGCTTCGACGCGGCCCACGACGAGCGGCACGGCGTACTCGGCGGAGCCGAACCCGGCGTCCCCGGTTACTGGGCCTACAGCGTCGACATCGCCAAGGCCTGGGAGCGGGAGCAGGAACGGGCCGAGACCCCCGGCACCCGCAAGGTCGCCCTGCGCTCGGCCATGGTGATGAGCCCCGATCCTGGCGGCGTCTTCGACGTGCTGCTGCGGCTTGCACGGCTCGGCCTGGGCGGGCCGGTGGCCGGCGGCGCGCAGTACGTGTCCTGGATCCACGACCGCGACTTCGTCCGCGCGGTCGAGTTCCTGGCCGACCGGGAGGACATCGCCGGACCGGTGAACCTCGCCGCCCCGGCCCCGCTGCCGCATCGCCTGTTCATGCACGCGCTGCGCACCGCCTGGGGTGTCCCGGTGGGTCTGCCCGCGACCGGATGGATGGCCGAGATCGGTGCCTTCGCGCTCCGCTCGGACACCGAACTGCTGCTCAAGAGCCGGCGCGTCGTCCCGGGCCGCCTCCTGGACGCGGGCTTCACCTTCGACCATCCGGAGTGGCGCCCGGCGGCCGACGATCTCGTACGACGGGTACGCGACCGGCGGGGCACCGGCGTGCGACGGCCCGTCGCCACCGCCGGGTGACGTCATCACGGTGGAGTCGGTCCCACCAGGGGCACGTGGGTCAGTTCCACAGGGGGTACGTCATCACCTGCGTGTAGCCGTCCGGCCGGCTCTGCGGGTAGTGCAGGCTCATCTTCGTGTAGTGCTGCATCTCCGGCTGCTTCGTCCACGACTGCGGGTTCTCCAGGCGCACGATCACCTCGTAGGCATGGAACTTGCCCGCCGCGCAGTACGGCTTGCAGTCGTTCACCATGTTGACGCCCAAGGCCGTCGCCGAGTTCGCGTCCCACTGCGTCCAGCGGAGCGAGGTGAGACGGCTGTTGCCGTCGCCGCAGGCGAGCATGAAGTCGGCGGGGCGCACCTGGGGCTGCCAGAAGCAGTCGACGATGACGGGCCGGGTCGGCGGTCGGCCCGTGGGGCTCGCCGAGGGAGACGGCTCCGATGTGGCGGCGGATGCCGTCGCCAGAGCCGCCACCAATGACGCGGCGGCACAGAGCGTGGCCGCTGTCCTTGCTGTGTGTCTGCGCATCCGTACACTCCCGGCCGTTCGTCCTCGGCCCCCTGGCCGGTGTCCGGTCCCGCGGTCGCCGGCCCCGTCGACCTCTGTGCGGGCCACCGTGCGGGGGCGGACTCCGGGCAGCCCTGCCGCCCTCGTTCGCCGGCGATCGTCTCTTTGTCGACGCTACGACCACGTCCTGTGATGCGCCACTCGTACGGAGCAACACCGGCGTGACGCCGCGTGAGGATCAGACCCCGTCGGTCCGGACGGTCTGGGTGACCCGCCACAGACGGCGCGGCAGGTCGCCCTCCTCGAAGGCGTGCACCTCGTCGAGGGTCCAGCCGGCGGCCAGCGCGTCGACGAGGGCCCGGTCGAAGAAGTGCACGGCGAATCCGCCGTGTTCGAAGACGTCGTCGCCGTGGGCCGTGCCGGCGCCGAAGTGGGCGTCGCCGGTGTGGCGGACCGTGTAGACCAGGACTCCGCCGGGCCGCAGCACCCGTCGGACCTCGTCGACGGCGGCGTGGATCTCCTTCGTGGACAGAGCCATGCACAGCAGCATGTGCGCGAAGACGGCGTCGACACACGCATCGGGGAGGGGGAGCGGTTCCCGGACGTCGTGAAGCGTGGTCGTCACGCGTTCCTCGACCCCCTGCCCCCGGGCGGCCGCGCGCAGCTGCTCGAGGCCGGTGGCGGAGAAGTCGGTGGCGCGGACGGTGAAGCCTTCACGGGCGAAGTACACGGCGTCACGGCCGTGCCCCGCGCCCAGTTCGAGCACGTCCCGGGCACCCGCCGCCCGGAACGCCGCGGCGGCGTGGACGGCGGGTGCGGACGGGGCCTCGCCGTACATGCCGGGATGATCGCTGTACGTCCGCTGCCAGTGTCGTCGCTGCGCGTCGCCCAGTCCCTGCGGGTCTGCTGCCACCTGCGGTCCCTTCACCCCTGCGGCCCGACGGCCGCACGTCGCCGCCGCCGAGGCCAGCGTAGGCGAGCTGCCGGAGGCCGGCGGACCCGTGTTGTCAGTGCCGCCTCATACAGTGGGGGACATCCATCAGCCCATGCTGGCTGCGTGAGCTGGACCGCCCCGTCCCGGCGTGATGCACCGGGACGGGGCGCGGTACGGCGACACCCCGCGACGTGCCGCAGCGATCACGTTCCGATGCCACGCGAACCGCGAACCCTCCATGCGCCCTACGCATATCTCATGGGTTGCAGGTGGTAGCTTCGGCGGAATGGGGATGAGTCTGGAGGACCGTGCGCGATCGGCCGTGGCCGCGCTCCTGCACGCGACCGGCGAGTCGCAGACCGACCTCGCCACGGCCCTGGGTGTGAGCCAGGCCCAGGTGAGCCGTCGTCAGTCCGGCACGGCCGCATGGAGCCTGGCGGACTGCGAGGCGGTGGCCGCGCACTTCGGCATCGACGTGCTGGACCTGCTGGCCGGTCCGACCCGGGCCTTCGAGTGCCTGCCCGCCGGCCGCCGCCGTACGAGCGGTCGCCGCGCTCCCGCCGCCGCTCCGGGCGGGCCGAAAGAGGTGGCACGATGACGGACTTCGACGCGATCGACGCGCTGCTGGCCAACGCCAGGCAGGAGGTTCCGCTGCCGCCGGCCGAGGCACGCCGGCCCCTGCGCGAAGAGCTGAACCTGTCCCGCACCCAGGTGGCGCAGGCCCTCGGTGTCAGCCCGTCCACGGTCGGCGGCTGGGAGGCGGGGCGGGACCCGAGCGGCGAAGTCCGTGAGAAGTACGCGTACTTCCTCGAAGGCGCGCGGGCCAGGCTTCAGACCCGGGCCGAGGAGGAGGCGGCCCGGGCCCTCGCGTCCGCGGCCGGCTCGGCGGCGGACGACGGGACCGGTACCGACGCCGGTGACAGTGACGGCGTGGACGCGCCGGGCGAGGGCCCGGCGGACGAGGTCGAGGTCCTCTCGGCGCCCCGGCCCTGCGTCCTGTGCGGCAGTCCCGCCCGCCATCAGGTCGCGGGTTTCCCGCAGCACCTGGATCCCGCGGAATGCGCCCCGGACTCACCGGCGGACCCGACGAACACCGCGTCGGCGCGTTCGGCCGGGCCTGCACCGGCGCGCTCGGCCGGGCCAGTGGTGGCGCGAACGGCCGGGACCACGTCCGCGGAGCCGGCGGAGCCCGCGGCCCGTTCCCCGAGGGCCGTGGCGACCGGCAGCCGGGGCAAGCCGGTGACGGTCGTCCCTGTCGGCCGCCGTGTGCGGGCGGCCTCCGACACGCCCGATCCGATCGGCCAGGCCGTGGCCGAGGCGCTCACGACGCACCGGGGAGACACAGAGGCGGCCACGGCGGCACTCGTGAAGCGGGCCATCCCGGACGCCATGGCGCTGCTCGACGAGACACGCAAGGGCGGGCGGTACGACGTCGTCGCCCACCCCTGGATCCCGGACGTCCTGCGCAAGCAGACCGCACGCGGCCCGGACCGGATCTGGGAGGCCCGCCCCAAGTGGACCCGCCCCGAACTCCCCATGGGCCCGCACGAGGTGACCGCTCTCGACGTCAACGGCGCCTATCTGTCCGCGCTGAAGACGCATCTCCCGATCGGGCAGTTGGAGCACTCGACGGGCGGGGACCACGACCGCCGCCGTTCCGGCGTGCATCTGATCACGCCGCCCGCGTGGGACCACGAGGCGGTCCTGCCCAACCCGCTCGGCAGTCGCGACGAACCCGGCCCTCTGTGGGTCACGGAGCCGACCTTGCGGCTGCTGCTGCGGCTGTCCGGGCCGAAGTACGGACTGTGCGACCCACCCGAGATCCATGAGTCGTTCACCTCGGGGGCGACGGAAGGGCTGCTGGAGAAGTTCCGTGTCGCCCTGAAGGACGCCCGCGACCGGGCGATCGCCGAGGACGACGAGGTGACCCTGGAGTACGTGAAGGCGATGTACTCCAAGTTCGTGTCGACGATGGGGGAGTCGAACTACAACCGGAAGCTGTACCGGCCGGACTGGATGCACCTGATCCGCTCCCAGGCGTTCGCCAACCTCTGGATGAAGGCGTACAAGGCGTACGACGAGGGCCTGATGGTCGTCCGCGCCATGGGCACCGACGAACTGCACGTCACCGGCGACTGGCGCGCGGTGTTCCCGGAGGGCCGCGGCGTCGCCGAGGTGAAGGTCAAGGACACGTACACGGTCGGAGGATGAGCAGGTCGCGCCACCGGTGAGGCCGGGCGGCGCCGTTCACGGCCGGCAGGGCCCCGGCCTGTAGCATGTCGGCGCACCGACGTGCGCTCTGTCGAAGATCCGTCGAGGGCCGACATGGTGGGTGGTGAGGGGAAGAAGTGCCGGAGAGGAACATCGAGTTCGGGAAGTTCGGGGCTCGCGGCATCAAGGGCCACGAGGCCGTCGCCCGTCAACTCGACGCGCTCGCGGGCTTCGTCGTCACACCGATCACGGCCCGGCGCGGCCTGGCGGCACGGCTGCACTACCTCACCCGGAGCGCACACGCCCGCGAGGCGGCCCGCGCGGCCGGTCTCACGGTCACCGACCGCACGCTCACGGCGTGGCTGGACGGCAGACGCAGCCCCTCGAAGAGGAATCTCGAACGCATCGAGACCGCCTACCGGACCGTGCGCCGCCACAATGTGGCCCGCTATCTGCTCGCGCGCCTGAACCGCGCGGGCCGTGGCACCCGCGTCGAGTTCCATCCGCTCGACCAGTCCCAGGTGTCCCGCCCCCAGCAGCGCGTGGTCGAGTACCGCACCCTCAACGTCCGGCGCTGGGACCGCATCGTCGAGTCATGGGCCGTGGGCGACGAGGCCGCACTCGACGATGCCTGGATCAGTGAGGTGGTCGTCGACCTGGGCTCCCAGTGGGGTCAGTACGAGTACGTCACGAACATCGGGTTCGCGGCCTGACAGCGCAGCGGCCTGACAGCCCGGCGCCCTGAGCCGCCGGCCTCCTGAGGCGGCGGCCGGGCGACCCGTCGGCCCGACAGCTCGACCGGCCTCGGCCGAGGGCCCTGTCAACGCTCCCGATAGTCCGTGCCGTCCTCGGCCCCCGCATGGTCGGGCAGGCGATACGCGGTGAGGGCGGCCGTGTCGTCGTGGAGGTGGTTGTCGCTGTAGACGAGCAGATCGCGGTGCAGCCGTTCCAGGAGCCGGTGGGGCGGCAGCGGGCCCCAGGAGCGGATGCGATGGACGAGGGGATAGAAGGTTCCCGACGGATCGCGGGCCTCGGTGACACCGTCGGTGTAGAGCAGCAACTGGTCCCCGGGACCGAACGGGTGCTCCTCGACGTGGTAGGTGTCCCCGAGCAGCATGCCCAGGTTCAGGGGCGGTGCGGGGTCGTTCGTCTCCAACTCGACGACCTTGTTGCCGCTGATGAGGACGGGCGGCGGATGGCCGCAGTTGACGATGCGCACCACCGAGTCGTCGTCGGGGATCTCCGCGAAGACCGCCGTGACGAACCGCTCCGCCATGTCGCTGCCGGGGAGCTGGGCGGCCCTGCGGCTCATGCTCGTCTCGACACGGCGCGCGAGGTTCGCGAGGTCCGCTTCGTCGTGAGCGGCCTCGCGGAAGGCACCGAGCAGCGTGGCGGCGGTCTCCACGGCGAGCAGGCCCTTGCCGCGGACGTCGCCGATCAGGAGACGGAGGCCGTGCCGGGTGGGGACGGCCTCGTAGAGGTCGCCGCCGATCCGTGCCTCGGCCGCGGCCGCCAAGTAGAAGGTGTCGACCAGAATGCGTCCGATGCGCTGCGGGACGGGCCTGACCAGGACACGCTGCGCGATCTCGGCCACGAAACGCACGGTCGCGAGCGTCCGTTCCCGTCGCTCCCGGTGGGCGGCGAGGATCGTACCGAGTACGCCGACGACGGCGGTGCACACGTAGGTGGCGACGTAGTGGCGGTCCCACAGGTAGCCCACCTCGCGGCCCGCGCAGCACGGCGTGCCGGCCAGCACCCCTTCAAGTCCGATCGCGGCCAAGGTGATCGCGGCGACGGCGACGGGGCCGTGGGCGAAGGCGGCGATGACCGGGAGGGCGATGATCAGGAAGCTCACCGGCCACTGCACCGGCGTGAGGGGTTCGAGGATCAGGACGAACGCGACGTAGAGGGCGGGCAGCCAGCGCATCCACGCCGGTGGTGCGGGCACCCGGAGCCGGTCGATGCCGCCGGGCTGTGTGGCGTCGGGCGTCGCGGTCCCGGCGCGGCCCGGCCACCTCACAGCCCCCTCCGGCGCGGAGCGGACAGGGGAAGGAGGAGCACCGCCGCACCGGTCGGGTCCGTCCGGGCGTGGCCCGCATGTGCACCACACCCGGGACGGCTCCACTCATGCGGCCTGTGCACACGGACTCCCGGCGAGAAATGATCAGGGCGACCAGCCTGCTGCGCCCGGCCGTCGCATCGCCTTGATTGCTCCAGATCAGGGCATGTCCGGCGCCGTACGGCCGTCATCGAGTACGGGTGTCCCGAGGGCCCCGCGGCTCCCCAGTGGCCCCGCCGCGCCCGCGGGGCGGTCCGGGGCCGGTCGCTCGGGGCGTCAACCCGCAGGCAGGGTGGTCACCTCGGACACCTTCAGATCGACGGGCAGCGCACCGGCGTTGAGTGTGGCGGCGAGCTGCTCGGCCGAGCGGCGGTCGAAGGTGCCGGCAATCTGGGCCTGGCCGCCGGTGATGCTCTGGTTGACGTAGGGGGCACTCACCACCGCGCCGTCGAGGACGATCGCGAACTGGTTCTGCGGCGACTGGTTGGTGGAGAGCCGACCGGTGACCTCGGCGAACTTGGCGGTGCCGGCCGAGGTGAAGTCGAGCTGCACGAGCCATCCGGCGGCGCCGTTCTTGTCGAACTCCGCCTTCGAGGACTTGACGTCGGTGCCCTCCAGCACGGCGGGGCCGAGCAGGTACTTGGAATCCCGGCCGGTGGCGTCGTTCTCGTCGGCGCAGGCGACGACGGAGTCCTGAGGGCGGTCCTCCCGGTCCACCGGGTCCTGCTTCCCCGAGCAGTCGAGTGCCGTGAACCGCTGCTGGAGCGCGGCGTCGGCCGCGCCGCTCGCATCCGCCCCGGCGCTCGGGACGGCCGAGGGATCGGTGCGAAGGCCCAGCCCCCGGGTGAGGGCACGCCCCTGAGGGGCCGTCGGGCTGGGGGAGGGCGTCGCCTGAGAGCCACCGGCGGCGTCCAGGGCCAGGACGGGGCGGAAGAGGAGTTCACCGGTGTCGCCCAGCTCTTCCAGACGATCCTTGTCGGCTGCCCGCCCCGTGACGACGATGGAGTCGCCTCGCTCTTCGACCTCGGCGCCGGTGAGGTGTTCGGCGCGCTTGCGCATGCGGTCGGCGGCCTGGCGTACCGCGTCGGCGCTCAATGGCGACGCCCCGGTGAAGGTGACCACCACGCGTCCGCCGCCCGCCGTGTCCGACGGCAGAGCGCTGCCGGAGTGCGCGGGGCCCGCGGCGGAGGCCCCGTCCTTCGGGCCGGACGCGGATCCGGCGCAGCCGGAGAGAGACACCATCGCGACACAGGGGATGACGGCCGCATGCCAGGGACGAAAGGGACGCATGCGCGGATGGTCTCAAGACCGGAATACCCGGTGTGCCGGAAGTCGCAGATTGTTCCTTTTCCTTCTGTAGCGTTTCCGCGGCTCGCTTTGTGTCCGAGTGCCCGAGCGCCGCGGTGGCCTGGGACGTTGCGTTTCGATCTCCGGGCGGACCGCATGGGGAAATCCTCTTTACCCGGGGAGGGTCGCATGATCAGCTCGCCCTCTGTCATGTCTGCGACCTCTGGGGAGGGGTCGCGAGGGAGGGGAATTCCATGCGGAGCGCCGCAGGAGAGACGACACAGCCGTGCCCGCAGTGCGGGGCCGAGATACGCGGCGACAGCCGGTTCACCCTCTGGTGCGCCGCCTGCGACTGGAACGTGGATCCGGAGGGACCGCGGGCCGAGGAGGGAAGGGTGGAGCGGGCGCGCCGCGCTCTGGCCCGGCGACATGGGGAGAAGCTCTTCGCGGAGGTGACGGGCGGGGGAACGCTGCGCGCCCGGCGGGATTCCGCCGCGACCCTGGCCTATGTCATCGCCCTCGCGGTCCACGGTGTCACCCTGGCGGCCGCGCTCGGCGGTGTCTGGTTCCTCGTACGGTACTGGGGCGGGCCGGGAATGCTGCTCGGCCTCCCCTTCCTCCTTGCGGCGACGGCGCTGCGGCCCCGCTTCGCCCGGCTTCCCGAGAACAAGCCCGTTCTGCTCCGCGCCGACGCACCCGCCCTCTTCGCGCTCGTCGACGAGGTCGCCCAGGTGGCCGGGACCCGGGGCGTGCACGCCATCGCGGTCGACACGGAGATCAACGCGAGCGTCATGCCGTACGGTCTGCGCGGGCGTCGGCTGCTGACGTTGGGACTGCCCCTGTGGGAGATCCTCGGCCCACGGCAGCGGATCGCCCTGCTCGGCCATGAACTCGGCCACTACGGCAACGGCGACGTCCGCCACGCAGCCGTCGTGCACACGGCCCTGCGGTCGCTGACCACCTGGCGCTACGTCTTCGCCCCCGTCCCGCAGCCGACCGGGATCGAGATCCTCGTCAACGTGGTCTACATCGTGCCGGGGCTGCTGGTGCAGGGCCTGCTCATGCTGCTCGACCAACTGACGCTGCGCGCCGCTCAGCGGGCCGAGTACCTCGCCGATCGCGAGGCCGCCCACGCCGGGTCCTCCGAGGCCGCCGTGGGTCTCATGGACCGGCTGCTGGTGGTGGACTCCGCCGAGATCCTGCTGCGACGCGAGGTGAACGCCCTGGCCTTGTCGGGGCCGCGCTCCGCCCGTGAGGCCGAGAACCGCGCCGACGAGGTGTGGGAGCGGCTCACCGCGCACATGGCGTCCATCCCGGAACACGAGCACGAACGCCAGCGCCGTGCCGGGAGCCTGCGCGGACACAGCGTCGACGCGACGCACCCGCCGACCCACCTCAGGCGCCCGCCTGCTCGCCGACGTGCCCCGGGACGCGGCCGTCGCTCCGGACGACGACCGGGACCGCAGGATCGCCGGCGAACTCGCCGCGGCGCGCACCGCGGTGGCCCGCCGGCTGATCCGTGACGGGTTCGACGGCTGAGGCAGTCCTCGCCGGGTGCCCGCGCAGGTCCGCGCGGGGCGTCCCGGGCCACCTCGGTGGCCCGGGACGCGGCCGTCAGGTGCGGTAACCGAGGATGGTCATCATGCCGCTCTCGGAGTGGTACTGGTTGTGGCAGTGCAGCATCCACAGGCCGGGGTTGTCCGCGTTGAAGTCCACGACGAGTTTGCGGTGCGGATGCACGATCGCGGTGTCCTTGCGGGCCCTGGCGGAGTCGATGCCGCTGACGGCGAAGGTGTGGCCGTGCAGATGCAGCGGGTGCCACATGTTCGTCGCGTTGATGAGGGTGATGCGGACGCGTTCGCCCTCACGCACGGGGTGGCGTTGCGTGATCGAGTAGGGGTGGTGGTCGAAGCCCCAGTTGAACTGGCGCATGTTGCCGGTGAGCGTGACGCGCATCTCCCGGTCCGGCTTGCGGTGGCAGAGGGCGACCGAGTCGTCGGGCACGAGCCGGCGCGCGGGCACGATCCGTCCGTCGAGCTCCTTCGGGTGCACGTCGGCCTGCGGCAGGGATTTCCTGCCCTGGCCGGTGCGCAGCACGGCCAGGGCCCTGGCCTTCTTGCCCTCCGCGAGCGCGACCAGCGGGAACACCCCGTCCTTGACGGTGACCAGGACGTCGTACCGTTCCGCCATGCCGAGCAGCAGGGCGTCCGTGGTGGTGTGCTGGACGGGGTATCCGTCCGTGTGGGTGATGGTCATCTTGTGACCGCCGAGCGCCACCCTGAAGGGGGTCTCGGCCCCGGCGTTGATGATCCGCAGCCGGATGCGCTCGCCGGGACGGGCCCGGAAGACCGAGGGGGCACCGGGGAGACGCCCGTTGATCAGGTAGAACGGGTAGTCGACGCTGCCGCCCTCGCTCTCCAGGATGCGGCTGTGACTGCCGTGCAGGACACGGTTGGGGCCGGTCGACCGGTCGCCCTCCCCTTCGTGGCCCGAGTGCTCGTCCCCGTTGCCGGTGCCCATGTCCATCGGCGCCCGGCGAGCGTTGCCGTGCAACTGCCTGAGCACCTTGTCCGGGGTGGAGCCCTGCACCCCGTCGAGCCAGTCGTCCAGGACGACGACCCATTCCCTGTCGTAGGACAAGGGCTCTCGCGGGTCCTCCACGATGAGCGGGGCGTACAGGCCGCGGTCGAGTTGCATGCCCGAGTGGGAGTGCAGCCAGTAGGTGCCCGGGTGGTCCACGGCGAAGCGGTACCGGAAGTCGGCGCCGGGCCGGATCGGGTACTGGGTGAGCCCCGGTACGCCGTCCATGTCGCAGCGCATGCGCACGCCGTGCGAGTGCAGGGTCGTCTCGGTCGGCAGGTGGTTGGCGAGGGTGAGGTCGAGGATGTCGCCCGACTTGATGCGCACCTCTCTGCCCGGCAGATCGTCGCCGTACGCCCATGTTCTGACCGATCGTCCGCCCAGGTCGACGGTGGTCTCGGTGGCGGTCAGCCGGAAGGTGCGGACGGGGCCCTGCCCGCGCCGCTTCTCCGCGGCGATGACCTCGGGACCGGACGGGTTCACGTATCCGCGTGGCCCTTCGGGGACGAAACCGTCACCGCCGAATTGGGCGGATCCATGGCCGTCACCGGTTCGCGGCTGTGAGGTGGGTCCCGGGCGGGCGACGGTCCTCGGTGGTGACGTGGGCCTCGGGCTGTCGACGGTCTGCGGGCGCGAGTCCGACCCGGAACAGGCGGCCAGGGCTCCCGACGTGGCGGCCGCGATCGAGGCACCGAGCACGGTGCGGCGCGAAGGTGTGTGCATGGGTGAATAACACACTTTTTGGCATGATATATGCGGGAATTCGGACGGCGCGTCTGATGAATCACGCACGGTGTGCGACGAATGGCACGGTTCGAACGCGTGTGCGTCACCCTGACGCGCCGGACGTCGTGGCGCGGACGGGTGTCAGGCGGCCGGGTTGCCCAGGGGGCGCAGCTCGTCCGCGTACGAGACGGAGATGCGGCGCATCAGGCCGTCCTCGGTGATGTCGTACTGGCCCAGACGCCACAGCGGCGGCGAGTACGCGTGGATGGACACCGCGTCGTCCGTGGCCCCGGTGAGCCGGTGGATGTGCTCGGGGCCGAAGCAGAAGGACTCACCGGCCCCGACGGTGACGGACAGATGACTGCCGCCTATGCGCGGATTGGACTCGCTCAGTGCGCCCTGCACCACGCCGACCGCGCCGGACGAGATGTCGTGGTCGTGCCAGCCGGTGTCGTTCGCCCGGGTCCAGCACAGCAGCCACACGTCGACGTACTCGTCACGGTGCAGGGAGGCGTAGTGCCGTGCCTCGTCGGAGAAGGCGACCTGCTCGCGCCAGAGGTCGGGGCGGGCCGCGAGGGTGTCGACGAGTTCCTGGAGCTCGCGCTTGTCCAGTGTGCGGTCCGGGAGGGAGTCGTACGTCATGGTGTTCCTCCTTCGAGGTGTCGTCCGTCCCGTGCGGGGCTCAGGAGCTCCCGTGCAGCAGGCGGAGGGGATTGGTGGTGCGCAGGGCGTGCCGGGCGGCGTCCGCGCCGAGGTCGGGCACGACGGGCGCGGCGTAGGGGCGGTCGCTGCCGTTGACGATCACGTCGATGCCGACGGCTCGGACGAGGGCGTCCACGGCGCGCGTCCCGTACGAGGACGTCTCGTAGAAGACGCCGAAGTCGACCTCGCCGCGCCCGCCCCCGCGCGTCGCGAACCGTTCGCCGTGCAGGGGGGCCAGGCCGGCCAGTGCGGCGAAGCAGACACGCAGGCGCGGATGGCGCGCGCGGCCGAAGGCGCGGAAGGCGAACCAGGACGCGTGCATCTGCTGGAGGTACGGGACCAGGGCGGGCCACCAGGGCGGGGCCTCGGTGCCGGGCGGAGCCTGGCCGGGGTGGACGAACAGGGGCTTGTCCAGGTGGACGAGGGTGTCCAGGAGCGGGGCGCACTGCCGCCAGCCCGCCGCGTCGAGCAGCGCGGTGGCGGGGAGCTGGAGGCCGACGCAGCCGCGGCGCAGCGCGCGCTCGACGGCTTCGGGGTCCGGGTCGGACAGACAGGCCGAGGCCCAGACGCCGAAGGGTGCGGGGAGGGCGAGGGCGCCGTCGTGGAAGGCGTCCAGCAGTGGCGTGGCCTCCGCCGGCGGCAGCTGCTCGATGCCCAGCGGGCTGGAGAGCGAGACCAGTGCCAGGTCGAGGCCGTCGGCGGCGGCGAGAGTGGCGCGCGCCGCGAGGTCGTGGTCGGCCGGGGCGACCTCGTACGGCGGCTCTCCCGTCAGGTGCAGGGTCCAGCCGTCGAGGCGCGGCGACGTGGTGCGGGCCCGCAGCAGCTCGACGAAGGCGGGCGGCCAGAAGTGCTGGTGGACGTCGATGAGCACGCTGGATCCTCGGGAAAATCCTTGCGGGGACTGGGGGAGAGGTGAGGTTAAGCGCTTCAGTGATGCGTTTAACTTAATCGCTTAACAAGAAGGCGTGTCAAGCCTGCGCCCATGGATCGGACAGGTCCCGGTAGGCTTCCCGGCATGGCCAGGCCCAACAAACGCACCACCCTCAGGGAGGTGGCCGAGGCCACGGGCCTCTCCACCGCCGCCGTCTCCTATGCCCTGCGGGGCCAGCACGTCTCCAAGGAGACCGAGGAACGGGTACGCAGGGCCGCCGCCGAGCTCGGTTACGAGGCCGACCCCATCGCGCGCGCCCTGGCGAGCGGCCGTACCAGCATGGTCGGGGTCCTCGCGGGTGACCTTCAGGACCTCTGGCAGCAGCAGTTGATGGCCGCCATCGGACGGGAGCTGCTGGTCGGCGACCGGTACGCGCTCATCGTGGACGCGGGCGGCGACCCCGACCGGGAGCTCGCCCTCGCCAAACAGCTGCGCGACCAGCGGGTGGACGCGCTGCTCGTGTCTCCCGTGAACCCTTCGGCGGAGGACTGGGCGGCGATCGCCGACGCGCTGCCCGTGGTGGCCGTGGGGGACTCGCTGAACCGGGCCCGTACGGCAGGGCAGGTCATCTTCGACAACAGGGCCGGCATCGACGCCGTACTGGAGTATCTGCACCGGCTCGGCCACCGCAGGGTGACGGTGCTGACGCCCACCCGGCCGAGCACACCGGACCGGCCCGCCGACGTCTATGTCGGCGAGGCGGCCGACCGGCTCGGCCTGGAGGCCGAACTGGTCCCTTGTCCCCAGGAGTTGAGCGAGGCGACGGCGGTCGCGAGGGGGGTCCTGGACGGGGGCCGCCGCACCACCGCCGTCTTCTGCTTCTCCGACTCGCTGGCCTACGGGGTGTACGCGGCCGCGGCGGAGGCCTCGCTCACGGTCGGGCGGGACGTCTCCGTGGTCGGCTTCGACGATCACCCCGTCTCGCGCGTGCTCACACCGCCGCTGACCACCGTCGACTGGGGGCTGGCCGAGATCGCCGCGGAGGCGGCGCGGCTGACCGTCGCGGCGATCGAGGGCAAGCGGGTGCGTCGGAAGCGGATCCTGTGTGCGCCGCGGATGAGCGAGCGGGGCTCCGCGGTACGGGCGTGAGGAAGGGCCGGCGGCGGTCCGGACCGGGCGCCGCCGGGTGGTGCGGTACCTGAAGGCCGGCCGGGGTTGCCGGATCCGGTCTCCGGCCGGTGATGCCGGACCCGGCCGTCGTCCGACGGTGCCGGGCCCGGCCGTCGTCCGACGGCGGCGGACCCGATCATTGCCTGACGGCGGTGGAGGGGTGGCTGCCCGCCGGCTGTGGACCCGTGGCTGTCCTGCGGGGCCGGTGGTGCGGGCTCGGTGCTCAGCCCGGCGACCGTGCCAGATGGTCGAGTTCGTCACCGATCGCCTCGCGCAGATCGGCGTGCCGCGGCCCGAGGGCGTAGTCCTCCTCGCTCCACATCTCCCGCGGGTAGAGCCACACCGGCAGGCCCACCAGGTCCGCGGGCTCCCACTCGAACCGCGGCCACACATGAGCGTGCAGGAATCCGTCGGTGTTGCCGAGGATCTCCAGGTTCACCCGGCGGAAGGCCGGGTCCAGGCGTCGGCAGGCGCGTTCGACGGCCTCGCCGAGTCGGTCCATGTCGGAGAGGAAGGCCAGCCGACGGCCCTTCGGCAGGTCCGACAGCCGTCGCACCGCGGGATCGTCCGCCAGGAGCACCGAGTACCCCGGCAGGAACTGGACGTCCCCGATCACCGCGAATCCCGCGTCCAGCCGTCGCAGCACCGCGGGGTTCTCACCCCGCAGTGCGCTGCCGATCCGGTCCTTGCGCCACTCGTCACTCATGAGCGGCGACTCTACCCACCGGCCGGTGCCGTACCGGGTGACCGCGACGGTCGCTGCGACGGGTGGCCAGGGCACCCGCGAGCCCGTCGCGGGGCCTATGCGCGGCCGAGAGCGGTGCAGACACACACCCTGTTGCCGTCGGCGTCGGCGAGCACGGTGAAGGACGGTGCCTCGGAGGCGTCGACCACCGTGCCGCCCGCGGCGACGGCGGCCGCGATGCGTTCCCCGGCCACCTCCGGAGCCAGCCACAGGTCGATGTGCCAGCGCTGACGCGGCGTGTCGTGCGCGTCGGTCCGCTGGAACCACACGTTGGGCAACCGGTTCGTCGGGTCGAGGACCGTGTCGAGAACGGTGTTGCCCGGATCGCCGGTCAGCAGCGCGGACCAGAACGGGCCCACAGCCGTGTCGTCGGCGGTGTCGAGGCCGAGTTCCACCTGCGCCACCGCACCCGGGGTGGCGGTGAGGTCGTGCTCCCGGGCGATCCTGCTGATCGTGCGGGCCAGTTCGAGGTCCTGCGCCGTGATCCACCGACCGCCCCGGGTGTCGTCCGCGGACGACAGGGCCACGTCGACGCATCCGTGGCCCAGCCGGACCTCCGGGTCGCGACCCGCGGACACCGCGGCCTCCGCGACGGCGGCCACGAACGCGGCTCCTCGGACGATGTCCGCGACCGGATAACGGGTGGTGAGGGACTGGGCCAGCTTGCGCCAGTCGCCGAGTCCGTCCGCGACGGCGGCGAGGACGGCCGGGGTGCTGAGCGTCTCCATGGGGTCGATGATCCCAGCGGGAACCGGACTTGTCGTCCGAGGCCGTGATGACCGGGCGCTTCGCCCGACGGGCTCAGCCGTGCCCGGTGGGTCGCTCCGCAGGTGTCCGGCGCGACGACGGGATTCTCGCGCGGAGGTCTCCTCCGCGCCGTGAGAGTCGGCGAGGGCTACGACCGTCCTCGTACCGGACGCTTCCTGCCGGACTGTGATCTGGGCGAGTTCTCCTCTTTTGGAGTGTGTGACGCGGCGGGCGGGTGAATACTCCTCGCATGGCGCGGGAGAAGCCCTCACTGCAGTCACTCATGCGGAAGCAGCAGCAGCCACATTTCGTGGCCCGGCGTGGCGAGTTGGACCGCTTCGCAGAGAACTTGGCTCTGGCGCCGGACGATCCCCAAAAGCGCTTCCTCGTGCATGTGCACGGGCCGGCCGGTGTGGGCAAGACGACTCTGGTCGAGCAGTTCCGTCACCGTGCGCAGCAGCAGGACACGCTCATCGCCCTGACCGACGAGACCTCCGTCACCGTCCTGGAGGTCATGCAGGCGATCAGCCGGCAGTGCTCCGAGCAGGGCGTACCACTGAAGTCCTTCGACAAACTTGCCGCCGCCTACTGGGAGGGCAGGTTGAAGGTGGAGGCAGGGGCGTCGCCGGAGTCCCCCGAGCCGTCAGCGGGCAGCCGTGCGGCGGCACAGGTCGGGATCGGTCTGGCGAACCAGGTGCCACTCCTCGGACTGATCACCCCCGCTCTGGATTCGGGTCTGCTGGCCCAAGGCGCCGACCAACTACGGCAGTCGCTCGTGCGCACCTTCCGAGATCCTCAGCAGATAAAGCTGGTCACGACGCCGGTGGAAGTCCTGACACCGGTGTTCGTCGAGGATTTCGGGGCCGCATCCGAGAGCCGTGACCGGGTCACGCTCTTCTTCGACACCCACGAGAAGACCGCCGCCTTCCTCGACCCCTGGCTGATCCAGTTGCTCTCCGGCCGGTACGGACCCCTGCCGGTCAATGTGGTCGTCACGCTCTCCGGACAGAACAGGCTCGACCAGAATCGCTGGGCCCGCTATCTGGCCATGGTCGAGGACGTACCGCTCTCGCTGTTCTCCGACGAGGAGGCACGACAACTGCTCGACGGCTGGAACATCACGGACGAGCCGGTGGTCCAGGAGATCATCTCCCTGTCCGGAGGTCTGCCGTTGCTGGTGATGACGTTGGCCGCCAGCCGTCCCTCCGCCGCCGCGGAGGTGGGCGACCCCAGCGACACCGCCGTGGGGCAGTTGCTGAAATGGGTCACCGACCCCGTGCTGCGCGATGCGGCGTTGTCGGGTGCCCTTCCACGGCGGCTCGACGAGGACGCTCTGCGCACCGCCGTCGCAGGGGACGGCACTGCCGGGGACCGCACCGTCCCGGAACTGCTCGCCTGGCTGCGTCGACAGCCCTTCATCAGCGAGGTCGGCGGGGAGTGCCGCTATCACGACCTGGTACGCACGCAGATCCTGCGACTTCAGCGTCGTCAGTCACCGCGTCGATGGCGGATACAGCACTCGGCCCTGGCGTCGGCCTTCGCGTCCGCGGACGCCGACACCGCTGCCGACCGCGGCGAGACGCAACAGTGGCAGGACGACGCATGGCAGAGGCGACGATGCGAGGAGACGTACCACCGGCTGTGCGCCGGTGCCTCGGAGGCGACCACGGATGCCGTCCGCCATGCGGTCCGGGCCGCCTTCAACGGTGCCCCGGCGGCCCGTCGCTGGAGCGCCATGCTGTATCAGGCTGGTCAGGACGGTGGCATCACCGAACTCAGCGCCTTCGGGCGACGGTTGACGCTGTCGGTGGATCAGGCCGACAGTGGGGTCCTCGGCTACATCGCCGCCCTACTGGAGTCCCCGCTGCTGGACGACGCGACGCGTGCGGCGGCCCACGCCCTGCGCGGCCGCGAGTACCGGAGCCGAGGGGAGTACAGCAGCGCCCTCCAGGAGTACGGCCGCAGTATGCGGCTCGCGCCGGAGCGGCAGGGAGCTTATGAGGGGCGCGGTGAAACCTACCGGCTCATGAACCGCTACGAGGACGCCCTCGCTGACTTCGACCGGTCCCTGGAGCTCGAGCCGGGAGGCGCGTGGTCGCTCGCCCTGCGAGGCGTCGTACGCATCGCCCTGGGCCGCAACGCACAGGGATTCGACGACCTGGACCGGTCGGTCCGGCTCTCTCCGAACTCGGCCTGGTTCCTCGCGCACCGAGGTGAGGCGAACCGGCTGATGGGCCGGTACGAGCAGGCGCTCGACGACCTCGACCGGGCTGTGGCGATGAGCGCCGACGAGTGGACTCTGCGGTACCGCGGACTGACGTACTACGCGATGGACCAGAACAGCGCGGCCCTCGCGGACTTCCGCCGCGCCAGTGAACTCCGCCCGGACCACGCACTGCTTCACGCGGCGTGTGCCGTGGTCTGCCGGCGTCTGGGGCGCACCGAAGAGTCACTCGCCGACTTCGAACGCGCCGTCGCCCTGTCCCCCGACGACCCGTCAGTTCTGAAACTCCGCGCCGACTTCCACTTCGCTTCGGGTCGTTACCCTCAGGCCGTCGCCGATCTAGAGAGGGTGATCCAGGTGAGCCCGGACGACGTCTGGGCCATCTCCGTGCGGGGCGAGGCCCTGCGGCTGAGCGGTCGTCCCAGCGACGCGCTCTCCGTGTTCGACGCGGTCCTGGAGCACGACGCGGACCATGTCTGGGCTCGAGCACGTCGCGCGGAGGTGCTCAGGCACCTGGGGCGGTTCGGCGAGGCGTTCGCGGAAGCCGATCGCGCCCTCGCGCTTGCGCCTGAGGACGACTGGACGCTGGCGGTCCGTGGCATGACCCGGATTCTCGCCGGACAGTTGCGCTCCGGCGAGGAGGATCTGGACCGGGCGCTGGACATCAACCCGGACAGCCTTCCGGTCCGGGGCAATCGTGCGCATCTCTACAACTTCCAGGGTCGTCACCGTGATGCCCTCGACGAGTTCGAACGGGTGCTGGCCACCACGCCCACGGACACCGCGGCGATCGTCGGCAGAGGTGTGGCGTACCAGGAACTCGGCCGGCACCACCGTGCTCGCGGGGACTTCGAGAGTGCCGCCGCCCTGGCACCGGACGACCCGTGGACCCGTGCGGCGCTCGCTGCGTCCCGCTCCATCACCGAGCGGTACGAGCAAGGCGAGTCGCCCCTCGACCGGCTCATCGCGGAGAGTCCCGATGTGGAGGCGTTGTCACGGCGCGTGGGTGTCCGCTGCCTCTCCGGCCGATACGCTGAAGCGCTGAGCGACCTCGACCTTCTCCGAGCACTGCGACCTGAGGGGTCGTATCTGCCTTACGCCGCGGGTGTTCTGCGCGTACTGGGGCGATTCGAAGAGGCCTCCGAGGCGGCTGACGCGGCGGTCGCAGTCGATCCCGACAGTTCGAGGGCGCTCCTTCAACGCGCCCTGGTCCGTTACTCGCTGGACCGGTTCGACGACGCGCTGACGGATCTCGACCGCGTGGTGCAGCTGACGAGCCACAGGGAAGCAGACTCCCTGGCGAGTCGAGGGGAGGTACTGAGGAGCCTGGACCGCGGACCTGAGGCACTCGCCGATCTGGATCGTGCGGTGGAACTCAAACCTCGCGCGGGCATACCCCACTACGTGGCCGGGCTCGTGCTCGGCGCGGTGGGGGACGAAGACGCTGCTGCGGAGAGGCTGGACCAGGCGGAACGGCTGCTGTTGCACGAAGCCGCCCTTCCCGCGATGGAGGCGCGAGCGCGAGGCTTTCTGCTTCTCGTGCAGTGTGCTCGCCGGCGAGGGGACGCGGCGGAGCGCAGGCTGTCGGAGTTCGCCTCCTCAGGACCGACGCGGTGGCAGGTCCAGGAGATTCTTGTCAGCCTCGACAAGCTCGTGGCCGCTCTGCCACCCGTCGAGGAGCAGTCGACGGCAGTGCGTCGACGGCTCCACGCACTGGAGAACAGGGCACCGATGCCTGGCGTGTAGTCCTTCGAGCTTCTCTCCTGGCGGGCCCTGCACCCGCGTCGGCGTCGCTGGTGAGCCGCTGAGAGCCTGCCGGAGGGGAGCACGGGCCGTCCTGGGCCAAGGTGCGGCGAGGCTGCCCTTCAGAGGTGAGGAGAAGGGGCGGAGGCGGCGAGGAGGGTCTCGGCCGCGAAGGTGCGCGCGTACAGCACCGACCGGCCCGCCCGGTGGGCGCTGACCAGTCCGGCGTCGCGCAGCGCGGTGAGGCACTGCGAGACGGCCGGGGCCGAGAGCCCGGTGCGCAGGGCGAGCTCGGTCGTGGACGCGGGGGACTGCAGTTCGGCCAGCAGCAGGGTCCGTGAGCGGCCCAGTACGGCGGCGACGGCATCGGTGCGGGCGACGGGCCGAGGTGCCCACAGGGTGCCCGTGCCGCGGGCGGGATAGGCGAGCTGCGGCGGATCCGGCGGCGTCACCCGGGTGAACAGGCCCGGTCCGGTGAAGACCGACGGGATCAGCAGCAGCCCGGCACCCGCCGTCCGCCGGGACAGCGGCCCCGGCCGGGAGGACAGCCTCAGCGCGCTGTCGTCCCAACTGAGCGACGGGTGAAGGTCGTTGAACAGGCGGCCGACGCCGTGCTCGGCGACCTGGCGGGTCCTGTGGTAGACGTCGGCGTCGAGGCAGGTGCGCAGGCGCGCCCAGTAGGGAGCCAGCGCCAGTTCCCAGTAAGCGGCGATCTCCTCGGTCACCCGGACCAGGTGGACGCTCGGCTCCGCGTACAAGTGACCGAGTCGCGGCCCGAGTCGGCTTCCGTCCTGACGGAGCCGGTCCAGCTCCTCGCGGACCCGGCCGTCCGGCGTGGCCCGGATCGCGGCCAGTTCCTCCTGAAGCGTGGGAGCAGGGCCTTTCGGTGCCGGGTTGAGGAAGTCGGGCACATACCCCGAGGGCGGGATCAGTGCGGCCAGCCATCCCCGGTCGAGCCCGGCGGCGGCCAGTCGTGGCCCCACCTGCCGGGCCCAGGCCCGGTGCACGGGGTGCGCGGTGCCGGACCGCAGCAGCCGCATGCTGGGCCCCACCTCCCACATCGGGGAGACCACGAACCGCACACGTGCCAGATCGCCCACCGAGAACGCCAGCTCCGCCAGCACGGCCACCCCGAGGATTCACCCATGTCTTAATCAATGGCCCGGAGCCTACAGCGCCGAGAACATCCGGGCATGACCTCGACGACCATCACGGCCGCGGCAGCGGGCAGTTGGACCCTCGGCGACCTCACCGTCCACCGGATCGGCTTCGGCGCGATGCGCCTGACGCAGACCGGCGCGGCCCTCACCCACGACGCCGTGCCCCGCGACCGCGCCCAGGCCATCGGCCTGCTGCGCCGCGCGGTGGAGCTCGGCGTGAACCACATCGACACCGCCGCGTTCTACTTCTCCTCGCTGCGCTCCGCCAACGAGCTGATCAACCGGGCCCTGGCCCCCTACCCGGACGATCTCGTGATCACCACCAAGGTGGGCCCGGGCCGCCACCCTTCGGGCGCCTGGCTGCCACCCGCCACCCCCGAGCGCCTGCGCGGGCAGGTCGAGGAGAACCTGCGCCAACTCGGCCGGGACCACCTCGACGTGGTGAACCTGCGCATCATCGGCAACGACTCGATAGCCGAACGCTTCGGCGCGCTGGCCGAACTCCGCCGGGCGGGCCTCGTCCGGCACCTCGGCCTGTCGAACATCCAGCCGCACCACCTCGCCGAGGCCCGCGCGATCGCGCCGGTGGTCTGCGTCCAGAACATGTACGGCATCGGCGTAGGGCCCGAACACGACGAACTCCTTCGCGCGTGCGGGCGGCAGGACATCGCGTTCGTGCCCTTCTACGCCATCGCCGGCACGGGTCGGCAGGGCGGTGCGAGCGGCACCGACAGCGACGAGGTGCGCGCCGTGGCACGGGCACACGCAGTGAGCACGGCCCAGGTCCGTATCGCGTGGACGCTGCACCAGGGGCCGCACGTGCTGGCCATCCCCGGCACCGGCGACCCCGGCCATCTCGACGACAACGTGGCCGCCGGCGCGCTGCGTCTGTCCGAGGACGACCTGGCCCTCCTGGACTGCGCCCATCGCGCCGCAACGTGACGGGCGTCGCGCCCGGCACGAGCGCCGTCCGTCCGGCGGTCACACGGAGGAGCGCACGAAGACGGGCTTGAGGTGCTTCTCCGGCAGTGCGTCGGAGTCGGTTGTGACCTGCTGCTGTCCGTGAGGTGGGAGGGGCTGTCCGGCGGTGTCGAGAAATGCCGGGCGGGGAGAGGTGTCTCGCCGTGGCGGGCGCCGGGTGTGCGCTCGGCGGACCGGTGACAGTGGCCGGTGTGCCGTGAGAGGGTCCCGGTGTGACCGATGCTGCGGGTGGGGGAACGACCTCGGGACGGCCGGACGACCGGACGGCGTCCGTGTTGCGGTTCGCGACCGAGATCGTCGCCTGGGTGGCGACTCCCTGGGCGTTGGCGGGTCACTCCTGGCTGCTCGCTGTGCTGTCTGTCGTCTTGCTGATCGGGCTTCCGACGGTGTTCTCCACTCCGGGGGACAAGGCGCACGTGATCGTCGCGGTGCCGGGTCCGGTCACGATCCTGCTCGTGCTCCTCCAGTTGGCCGCCGCCGTCGTCTCGTCGTGGGTGGTCTGGCCGCTCTGGGCCGCCGTCCTGGTGAGCGCGATGGCTGCGGCCACAATTCTGACGGAGCGTCCACGCTGGCGGTGGCTGATCTCGCCCGAGCGGGTCGCCGCCTGAGACGGCGCAGATCCCGGCACGACCGCCCCTCGCCCGTCCCTGCGGCCGGCCGCCCCGGCACGACCGCCCCTACCGGCAGGCCGCCCCGGGGTGACCGGCCGACACGATTCCGGCGAGGGCGCGTCGACCGAAGTCGCGCTGAAATGAGGGCATTTGAGGTGGAGGCGCGCCGCGACCGAGGCGGCTTCCTTCCGTCACCCCGGGTCTTCCGCGCCGGTCGCCACGCGGCCATTCGGCCGTTTGTACGCCCGTTGTTCCGAGGGCGTGCGGGCATCGTCAGGCGCGTGTCGCGCAGCCGCGCGCGGTGTCGGCGGCACGGGACGCTCGCGCCGTCTCCCCCGTCAGGGGGAGGCACTTCCCCAACGAGCGGGATCTTCGCGCACCGGTCCGGCGGATGTACTGAAGCGGTCAGCGACACAGACCGTGGTGCCGCGCCGGGGAGTTGGTGACACCGGCGCCGCCCCGCTCGGGAAGGACTCAGGATGCGTACGTGGACGAGACGGCATCTGCTCGCTTCGACGGCCTCCGCCGCGGCCCTCACCGCCGCGGCGACCGTGACCGCGAACCCGGCGGCCGCGGCCGCCCGCCTGCCCGCCCCCACGGACGACGGCGTACTGGACGCCCTGCGGGCCCTGCCGGGACTCAGGGTGATCGAGGAACTGGCCGGGGCGGAGCCGGGCTACCGCTTCTTCGTCCTCGGCCTGCGCCAGCCCGTCGACCACACGGACCCCTCGGCAGGCACGTTCGAGCAGCGCCTCACGCTCCTGCACACCTCGGTGGACCGGCCCACCGTGCTGTTCACCACCGGCTACGAGGCCGTGCTCAAGCCCCGGCGGACGGAACCGGCCGTACTGCTCGGCGGCAACCAGATCCAGGTGGAGCACCGGTACTTCGGCACCTCACGCCCGGCGGCACACGGCTATGGATTTCTGACCATCCGTCAGGCCGCCGACGACCACCACCGCGTCGTGCGCCTCTTCCGCGGCCTGTACCGCGGAGCGTGGATCTCCACCGGTGGCAGCAAGGGCGGTATGGCCACCGTGTACCACCGCCGGTTCCACCCCCACGACGTGGACGGCAGCGTGGTGTACTCCGCCCCGGACAACGTCGACGACCGCGAGGACTCGGCGTACGTCCGCTTCCTGGAGACCGTGGGCACCCGCGAGTGCCGTGACGCCCTCAAGGAGGCGCAGCGGCAGATCCTGCTGCGCCGCGAGGACATGGTCGCCCGGTACGAGGCCTGGGCCGCCTCCACCGGCAGGACCTTCCGTATCGTCGGCAGCGCCGACAAGGCCCTCGAAACCGCCGTCCTGCGGACGCCGTTCATGTTCTGGCAGTACTCCGACGCCCCGGATGCGGCCGGCATACCCGCCGCGAGCGCGACCACCGACGCGTTGTACGCGTGGCTGGACGACGTCGCCGGGCTGGCCCTCTACACGGACACGGTCGCACAGGACTTCATCCCGTACTTCTACCAACTGGGCACTCAGCTCGGTTACTTGGACGTCCCGCAGGAGCATCTGGCCGGTCTTCTCCGCCACCCGGGCGCCATCGAACCCCGCAATTTCGTCCCCCGCGACATTCCCATGACCTTCGACGCCGAGGCCATGCCCGACATCGACCGTTGGGTCCGCCGTCGCGGCACCCGTCTGCTCTTCGTCAACGGAACCCAGGACCCCTCCGTCGCCGAGGCCTTCCGCCCCGGCCCGCGCGACTCCCGGGTCCTGTGGGCTCCCGGCGGCAACCATCACGCCACCATCGCGGAACTGTCCCCGGCCGACCGCGCCGAGGCCACCGCCGCCCTCACCCGCTGGACCGGTACCTCTCGCACGGGTCGCCCCGGCGCCGCGGGGGCCACGGGGCACCTGCGGCGCTGAGGCGACGGGACGCTTCAGGCGGCCAGGAGACGGTTGAAGAACGAGCGGTAGTGGCGCAGGGCCAGCCGCAGATCCTCGGTGTCGGCCTGTTCACCCCGGTTCCACTGGTCCTCGAGCTCCCGCTTGTGATCGGCGAACGTCGAGGCCAGCTCCTGCATCACGTCGGCGACGAGGGCGTCCGCGCTGTGCACGGCATCGCGAGGGTCGTCGACGAACTGACTCTGGGTCTCCTGCCAGCGCGTGCGGAATCCTTCCTCGTCCTGCCGGCTGAGGAGCTGTACGTCGTCGTCCCGAGCGTCGCCGTTCTCCCGCGGGGCGTGTGCCTCTTCGGGCTGCGTCCGGGTGCCGGTGCGTGCGGCAGGTTCCGCCGCGCCGGGCGCGGTTCCCGAGTCCGGCGCGTCCGTCCCGGAGCCCGGGGGCTTGGTCGCCGCCGTGTCCGGCGTACGTGTAGGTGGGCCCGAGCGTGTGGAGTCAGGTGTGTCCGAGGACCTGCCTGCCGGGGTGCCGGGGGCGCTGCCCGTCGAGCCCGTGCTTTCTCCGGGGAACACGGGTGCGTCGCGTCGGGCGTCGCTCCCCTCGCGGGGCCTGGCGAGATCCTCGGTCGACAGACCGCTCTTGCGGGCGCTGTCAGGTGTGTGTGCGCGTCGCATGTCTTCTCCGTTCCGGAAGTCTCGGTGTCTCGGAGGGTGGCGGTTCGTGCGGCGGGTGTTCAGACCCGGGCGTGGCGTGCGCCGCCGCCGTCGGAGAGGAGCTCCTCGAACAGGGCGCGATAGTGGACCATCGCACCGCGCAGTTGTTCGGTGGTCGCCCTGTGCTCGGTGCTCAGCGTGTCGACCTCGTGGGCGGCTCGGTAATGCTCGAGTGTGCGTCCGTGTTCGACCGAGAGGTCCTTGAGCTGCTGGTCGAAATCCTGGGTGGGGTAACCGCGTTCGTGCATCAAGGACGTCACCAGGCGGTCGGCGTCGTGCACGGAGTCCTCCGGACGGTCGACGAACTCCTCCTGCACACTGGTCCAGTCCCGTGCGTACCGGTCCCGGACGTTTCGGTCCAGGGGCTTGATGTCCAGCGAGTCGTGCCGCTTCTCGCGGGCCCTGAGCTCCCGCTCGGCCGCCGTGCGGCTGTCGGCCTCCTCCACCGTGCGCTCGTACTCCGGGCCGAAACGCTCGCGCAGCCGGTTGCGGCGCATGAGCATCGACACCACCACGGCGAGCAGGGCGATCACCACCACCACGGGAATGACGATGGCGAGGATTGTCCCTGTTGACATGGGGTCGCACCTCCCTCTTGGTGACCCTGATGTCCGACTCGTCACGACTTCCCAAGGGTCTCCGGCTGAAACACGAGCGCCGCATCCGGTCCCGAGACCCCTGCGCGGACGCCGACGTGCGGCTCGGTCCGCGGCGCGCCCCGAGCGGTCCTGGCGACGGGGACGGACCGGGGCGTGCGCCCACGGGCGGGTGGCCCCCGCCGTGCGGTCGCTTGACTTGGAGGGCGCTCCAAGATCTAGCGTCGTCTTCACGAGCGCGTCGAGGTGCCGAAGAGCACGCGGTGCGCGGGCCGACACGCGGGGCGTGGGACGGAGACCATCCGATGAAGGTGCTGGTGACGGGCGGGACGAGCGGGCTGGGGCGCGCCATGGCCGCCGCCCTGGCCGAGGCCGGGGCGACGGTCGCGCTCACCGGCCGGTCCGGTGGACGCGCGGACGAGGTCGCCGCCGGGCTCGCAGGGGCGATCGGCATCGAGATGGACGTGCGCGACGAGTCCTCCGTGGCCGAGGCGGTCGACCTGGCCTGGTCCCGGCTCGACGGCATCGACATGCTCGTGAACAACGCCGGAATCGGCATGCGCACGGTCAACCCACGCTTCATGACACACCCGCAGGGCTTCTGGGACGTGTCGGCCGACGGCTTCCGCGCGGTGATCGACACCAATCTGACCGGCTACTTCCTCGTGGCACGCGACGTCACCCCGCGGATGCTGGCCGCCGGTGGTGGCCGCATCGTGAACATCTCGGTGAGTGAATCGACCATGCACCGGGCCGGATTCGTCCCCTACGGACCCTCGCGCGCCGGCAGCGACGCCCTCTCCAGGATCATGGCGGCGGACCTGCGGGACACGGGGGTCACCGTCAACCAACTGCTGCCCGGAGGACCGACCTTGACGGGGATGCTGCCCTTGGAGGCCGTGCCCGAGGGGCGGCAGTTCCTGGAGCCCGAGGTGATGGGGCCGCCCATCGTCTGGCTGGCGTCCGACTCCGCCGCCGACGTGCACGACGAGCGCATCGTCGCCACCGAGTTCGAGACCTGGCTGCGCGCACGGGACGCCGCGGGCGGGACGCGGAGCCGACCGCGGAGCTGAGCGGCGAGCTGAGCGCGCGACCGGCGGCCCGCCGATGTCAGGCCGTGCCGTCCGCGAAGACTCCGTCGCCGGTGAAGGCCAGCCGGGCGAAGCGCTCACCGATGAGCTGATGCGTGGCGGCGTCCGGGTGCAGTTGGTCGGGAAGGGGCAGTTCGGCGAAGTCGGCCTCGCCGTAGAGGTCACGACCGTCGAGGTAGTGCAGATGCGGGTCGTCGGCCGAGCGTTCCCGCACGATCCGCGCGAGTTCCGCGCGGATGACGGTGAGGGTCAGCTTCCCGCTCGCCGTCTCCGCCGGGTCTCCCATGGCCGCGAACTGGAGCCGTCCGGTACCGAGCGTGCTGAGGTCCGGTGCGCACGGGCCGGGGGTGTCCTCGTGGATGGGGCACAGGATCGGCGAGACGACCAGCAGCGGCGCGGTGGGGTGACCCTCCCGGATCGTGTCGAGGAAGCCGTGCACGGCCGGGGCGAACGCGCGCAGCCTCATCAGGTCCGCGTTGACGACGTTGATGCCGATCTTGACGCTGATCAGGTCCGCGGGGGTGTACCGCAGGGTGCGGGCGGTGAAGGGGTCGAGCAGCGCGCTGCCGCCCAGTCCGAGGTTGATCAGTTCCACCCCGCCGCGCGCGGCTGCGAGCGCGGGCCAAGTGCCGGTCGGGCTCAGCGCGTCGGAGCCGTGGCTGATCGAACTGCCGTGATGCAGCCACACCTTGCGGCCCGGGTCCGGCGCCGGCTCGACAGGGGCGTCGCTGCGCAGCGCGACGAGTTCGGTGCTCTCGTTGTGCGGGAGCCAGATCTCGATGTCCTTGACGCCGTCGGGCAGGCCGGCGAAGGTGAGCGTTCCCGCCGTGCCGAGCCGGTGTTCGACGGTTCCGGTGGCCAGGTCGATGGTCAGGACGTTACCGCCGCTCACCGACGCCTGGCTCGTCAGACGTCCGTCGACGAGCAGGTCGTACACCCCGTCCGGGCGGGCCGGGGCACCGGTGTACACCCGCTTGGTGGGCAGGACGTCCAGCTCCAGGGCGGTGGCCCGGGTGCGCAGGGTCAGCCGGACGCCGGACGGCTGGGACTCGGCCATGGCGAGCTGCCCGTCGGAGCACTGGGCACGGGCCCAGCCCGGCAGCCGGTGCGGCAGCACACCGTGCGCGGTGTGCTCCAGTTCGAGGGCGCCGCGCACGATCTCCGCGGTGATGGGCGTGGTGACCCAGTGGTGCGTGCTGTTCATGGTTCCTGTTCGGTGGCGTGGATGTCGGTGGTGTGGATCTCGATCGTGTGGATGTCGGCATCTGCGGCACGGCGCGGGGCGGGCAGACCCCGGCCCGGCTCCGGGACGCCTGAAGCAACGGCCCGGCTCCGGGACCGCTCAGGAAACGGCCCGACTCAGGACGCGGGCCGGCTCCGCAGCAGCCCGTCGAGGTGGTCCAGCACCCACGACCAGGACTCCTCCGAGTCGGGAGCACTGTGGCTGAACCCGCCGGCCATCTCCAGGCTGACGTAGCCGTGGAAGACGCTGCCCATCAGCCGCACCGCGTGCGTCTGTTCCGGCTCCGTCAGGTCGTAACCGCGCAGGATCGCCCGCATCATCTGCGCGTGCTTGACGCCGGCGCTCGCCGCCGCCGTCTCCGGGTCGAGCCGCAGCTGAGCGGCGGCGTACCGGCCGGGGTGCTCGCGGGCGTAGTCGCGGTAGACGTTCGCGAACGCGGCCAGTGCCGCTCCGCCCGCCCGCCCGGCCAGGGCGTCGGCCCCCCGTTCGGCCAGCTCCTCCAGGGCCAGCAGGGCGATCCTGGTCTTGAGGTCCTGCGAGTTCCTCACATGCGAGTACAGGCTCGCGACCTTGACGTCGAACTGCCTGGCCAGCGCCGAGACCGTCACCTGGTCGAAGCCTTCCCGGTCGGCCAGTTCGGCCCCCGCGCGGACCAGTCGTTCGGTGGTCAGTCCTACACGTCCTGCCATGACCATCCCTTCATGAGCCTGATGCCATTATGCATTTGCCTAAAAGCTTTAGGCAAATTAACGTGCCTTTCATGAAGCCACTCACCGAGCAAGAGATCCGCGCCGCGTTCGTGAACTGCACCAAGGGCGAGGCGAAGCGCCTGTCCGTCCCCCGTGAGCTGGCCGAGACACCCTGGGACGACCTGGACTACCTCGGCTGGCGGGACCCACAGGCCCCCGACCGCGCCTACCTCGTCACCGAACTCGACGGCCTGCCGAGAGCCGTCCGACTGCGGACCAGCGGCCCCGCCTTCGGGCAGACGCGACGCAGCATGTGCTCCATATGCCTGACCACCCACACCGGAGGCGTCTCCCTGATGGTCGCCCCCAGGGCGGGCAAGGCCGGGCAGCAGGGCAATTCGGTGGGCACCTACATCTGCAGCGACCTCTGCTGCTCGCTCTACGTGCGGGGCAAGAAGGAGGCCGGAATCGGCGCCCGACTCCACGAGTCGCTCACGCTGGAGGAGAAGACCGAGCGCACGGTGGTGAACCTGGCCGCGTTCATCGCCAAGGTGACCGCCTGACTCCGGCGCCCATTACCCCCCGGGTAATCGACCCGCGCCGTACGACCCGGCAGTGTTGTCCATGCGGAGCGGCAGCCAAGTGCCGTGAACCGCACCGGACTTCGGTGCTCAAGTGCGGAGCGCCGCGAACAAGAGGAGACAGCGCATGCCTGCCTACGCCATCGCCAACCTGCGCCCGTCCGCCGAGCCCCACGACGAGGTCCTGACCTACATGGAGCGTGTGCAGGACACGATGGACCCGTTCGGCGGCCGGTTCCTCGTCCACGGAGCACCGGAACGCGAGGTCCGGGAAGGCAGCTGGCCGGACGCGATCGTCATCCTCGTCTTCCCCTCCTTCGCCGACGCGCGGGCCTGGTACGACTCGCCCGCGTACCAGGAGCTGCTGCCCCTGCGCACCCGGCACATCGACGGCGACCTCCTGCTGGTCGACGGCGTCGCGCCCACGTACCGGGCCGCGGAGACGGCACGGCACCTGCGGGCCGCACGTACCGCTTCGTGAGGCCTCGGCAGGCGCCCGAGCCCGCCACGGTCACGCCATGAAGCGGCGTGACCGGACCCCGCCGGACGCCTGGGCGCGCACCGCACGCCCCGCCGAATTCCGGGACGCCGTCGAGGCGGACACCTGGGTGCGCACCGCTCGCCCACGGCGCCGGCGAGGCCTTCCTGGACACCCCCGCTCCGGACGCCCGGTCCCGCCGGACGTCCGACCGCCGGCTGCCACCGCCCGTACGGGTCACTGCTCGCGCATGCCCCACGGAGAGCCGTACGCCGTCAGCAGGTCCAGGAAGGGTCCGGCCGGGAAGGCCTCCGGACCGAGGACACCCGAACCGGTCCAGGCGCCGGTGGCGACGAGTTCGAGGGCGACGACCGGATTGACCGCCGTCTGCCACACGACCGCCTGGCAGCCGTACTCCGCCATCGACCACTGGTTGTCGACCACGTGGTACAGGTACACCTCGCGCGGTGCGCCGTCCTTGCTGCCGCGCACCCAGGTGCCCGCACAGGTCTTGCCGTGCATGCGCTCGCCCAGCGTCGCGGGGTCGGGCAGACAGGCCGCGACGACGTCCCGGGGCGACACGGCGACCGGGCCGTCGGCGCCCGGCACCGTCACCGGTTCCGTGCGGTCGAGCCCGAGCAGGTGGAGCGTCTTCAACGTCTCGATGAACTCGCGCCCGAGGCCGTACTTGAAGGTGACACGGCGGGCGTCGACCCAGCGCGGCACGAGCAGCACCTCCTCGTGCTCCACGTTCACGCACTCGACCTCACCGATGCCTTCGGGGAAGTCGAACACCTCGGGTTCGCTGAACGGCGCGGTGGTGAACCAGCCGCGCCCGGCCTCGTACACGACGGGCGGGTTCAGACACTCCTCGATGGTGGTCCAGATGCTGAAGGACGGCGCGAAGTCGTAGCCGTCCACGGTGAGGTTCGCGCCGTCGCGGACACCGATCTCCTCGATCTCGTCGAAGAGTTCGTCGGCCGCGTACCGCGCGAACACATCGGACAGGCCCGGCTCGACGCCCATGCCGACGAGTGCGAGCGCGCCGGCCTTCTCCCAGTCGGCGGCCTCCGCGAACTGGGCGTCGCCGAGCTTGACCCCGCACTCCTCGTACGGCCGGTCCGGGTGCGGCCGGGACAGCGACATAGCCATGTCGAGATAGGCCGCGCCGCCGGCCCGCGCCGCCTGGAACAGCGGCATGACGAAGCGCGGGTCGGTGGCGTTCAGCAGCACGTCGCAGCGGTGCCGGGCCAGCAGCTCCGCGACCGCCGCGGTGTCACCCGCGTCGACACGGGCCGCGACGAACCGGCCGTCGTCGCCAACGGCCGCGACCGCGGCCTCGGACCGGGCCGGATCGTAGTCGGCGACCACCATCGCCTCGAAGAAGGTGCGTCGGGCCGCGATCCGGGTGATCGCGGTACCCACGCCACCGGCGCCCACGAGCAGTACACGCATGGCAAGAACTCCCTGTCGGTCCTACGGAGAACGAGGCGCGCCCCTCGCGGCAGATACAACGCCTCGGCGTCCCGTAAGGTCAATGGCGTTGGCATAAGAGGTCCGGTGAGGAGGCCGCCGTGGCGAAACCCGTGGTGCCCGAGGAGAAGCGGCGACGCCGCCGTCCCACCCGGAGCGGCACCGTGCTGTCCGAGCGGCTGATCGTCGAGACCGCGCTGCGCATGCTCCGTGAGCACGGCAGTGCCGGCTTCACCGCGCGCCGCCTCGGCCTGGCACTCGACTGCGACCCGAGCACGCTCTACCGCTACTTCCGAGGCATGGACGACCTGACCCTCGCCATCGGCGACGCCCTCATCGGGCGGGCCCTGCGGGGCTGGCGGCCGACGGGGGAGTGGCGGGCCGACCTGCGCGCCGTGGGACTGCGCATCCACGCCGAGTACGTCGCCCACCCCCAGGCCGCCCAGCTGACCGCCAGCCGTGTCAGCGGCCGGGCCAACGAGCTGGCGGCCGACGAGGCGGTCCTGGAGGTGCTGCGCACCGCCGGGTTCCCGCTGCCCGACACGGTGCGGATCTACCACGCCTTCATCGACCAGACGCTCGCCTTCGCCGCGCTCGACGCCGCCTCCCTGGCCCTGCCCAGTGCCGCGCTGCGCGCCGACGAGGCCATGTGGCGCTCCACGTACGCCGGACTGCCCGCAGCCACCCACCCCCGTATCGCCGAGGCCGCACCTCTGCTCGCCACCCGCATGGTCACCAGCGCCTATCCGACGGCCCTGGACATGCTGCTGGACAGCGCCGCCGCCCAACTGGCGCGGGGGTTGTCTCCGCGGCCGGGCCACGACTAAGACTCGTGAGGTGACCGATGACGCCGATGCAGCCGACACTCCCGATGCCGCCGCCCTGACCCATCACGCCGGCACGGCCGACCACGCCGAGACCGCACCCCGCTGGTCCCGGGCCGAAGCCTTTCTGCGCGCTCACGGGGCCGCCCGGATCCCGCACCCGGGCGGCACCCTGCTGGCACACCTGTGCCGTGTCCGGGAACTGCTCGCGGAGTGGGGGGCCGACGAAGCGGTCCAGGCGGCGGGCATGTGCCACGCGGCCTACGGGACCGACGGCTTCGACCGGCACCTGCTGCCCGTCGCCGAGCGCGCGACCCTGGCCGAGGTCATCGGCGACCGCGCCGAGGCACTGGTCCACCTCTACGGCAGCTGCGACCGCGGCACCGTCTACCCCCGGATCGGCCCCGGCCGGCCCGTCGCCTTCAGGGATCGTTTCACCGGTCGCGAGCACATCGTCGCCGACGCGGACCTGCGCGCCTTCCTGGAGATCACCGCCGCCAACGAGCTCGACGTACTGGCCCACAACGAGGAGCTCGCCGAGCGGTACGGCCCCGCTCTGTACCGGTTGTTCGACGGCGCGGGCCCCTTGCTGTCCGCCGCGGCCCGGGACGCCTGCGCCCGGCAGCTCGCCCCGCACGGCCCGGCGCCCGGTGCGCGGATCACCGGGCGCGACGCGGGAAACCGACGGACGACACGCCGGCTATAGACGACCGGTCGTACACTGCTCTCATGGGACGCACCAGCGATGCCAGGAACAAGATCCTCAGCGCCGCGCAGGCGCTCATCGAGCTGCGCGGCTACTCGGCCCTGGGTGTGGCCGAGATCTGCAAGGCGGCCGGTGTGCCGAAGGGCAGCTTCTACTACTTCTTCGATTCCAAGGAAGCCCTCGCCCTCGCCGTGATCGACGAGCACTGGGCCGCGCAGAAGCAGGCCTGGACGCGCATCCTCGGCAGCGACGCGGAACCGCTGCAACGGCTCCGCACGCTGTTCGAGGAGACGGAAGCCACCCAGCGCGCCGGGCAGCAGAGCTGCGGCACCGTGTCGGGCTGCATGTTCGGGAACCTCACGCTGGAGATGAGCAACCAGACCGAGTCCATCCGGGAACGGCTCCAGGAGATCTTCGAGGCACAGGTCGACATGGTCGAATCGGTCGTCGCCGAGGCTCTCGCCCGCCAGGACGTCACCGTGACCGACACGCGGGAGGCCGCACGAGCGGTGGTGGCCCAGCTGGAGGGCCAGGTCCTGTTCGCCAAGCTCTACAACAGCACCCAGCGGCTCGGCCCCCTGTGGGCGAACTGCCTGGCGCTGCTCGGTGCCGCCGCGCCACGGGAGGCCGTGGCCGCGGTCTGACACCGGTCACGCGGCGACCGCGAACGGGTCATGCGGTGTGGTGACCGGTGTGGCGACCGCGAACAGGTCAGGCGGTTCGGCCACCGTGCACCGGCCACGCGATGCCGTGACCGTGCACCGGCCACGCGATGCCGTGACCGTGCACCGGCCACGCGATGCCGTGACCGTGCACCGGCCACGCGGTGCCGTGACAACGAGGGACCCAGGACGCGGACCCCTCGCCCGCCGCCCCGGCCCGGTTCGCTCAGGCACCGCTCCCGTCCGGAGTCGGAACGCGCTCGACGGCTCCCGAGCGTCCCTCGGGCGTGCCGTGGTGCACAACGACGACGTGGTGCGGGAACCCGCTGCGCAGGACGGCCGCCGCCACCGCCGCCGCGAGCACCACGCCGGACGCCAGGAGCAGCGCCTGGTGGTAGCCGTGCCGAAGCAGTGGTGCGACGACGAGGGGCCCGAGGATCTGACCGACGGAGTATCCGGCGGTCAGCAGGGCGACGGACCGCGGGAAGCGCAGGTGCGCGCCCGCGGCGAGGGCGAGCGTGCTGATACCGATGAAAGTCGCCCCGAACAGGACGGCCGAGACCAGAGCGGCCGTCACGCCGTCGAACAGCGCGGGCAGCGCGATGCCGACCGCCTGGATGACGAGCGCCGCGAGCAGCAGGCCGGGACGCGACCAGCGGCGCCCGAGCCAGGCCCACAGCGCCGACGACGGCACGGCGGCCACGCCGACCAGCACCCAGGCGCCGCTGCCGATCCAGCCGGGTGAGCCCTGCTCGATCGCGGCGACCAGGAACGTACCGGCGACGATGTAGCCGATGCCTTCGAGGGTGTAGGACGCGAAGAGGGCGGTGAACCAGCGCCCGGTCCGCACCCTCGGTTCGCGTTCACCGGTGGTGGGGGATCCCGCCGTCGCCGTGGGTGCCGCCGGTGCGGCCTCGGGGCGGAGGTTCCACGCCATGACGGTGAGGAGTGCGGCGAGTGCGGCCGAGGCCCACCAGGCGGCCCGCCAGTCGGCGAAGGAGCGTACGGCGAGGACGAGCAGCCCGGACAGCGCGATCCCCGCGCCGACCCCGCCGAACGCCCAGCCGGGCAGATGGGCCGGATGCTCCCGCAGATGGCTGAGGAGCGAGCTGACCGCGATGACGAAGATCAGCGCGCTGGCCGCCCCGGCCGGCAGCCGCAGTGCGATCCACACGGCCGTGCTGTGGCCGGCGGGCATGGCGGCCAGACTGCCGACCAGCACCACCAGGCTCGCGCGCAGGAGGGCGGGGGAGCGGACCAGGGCGGGGCACAGGATGCCGGCGAGGGCGCCGACGAGGTAGCCGATGTAGTTGGCGGTGGCCAGATGGGCGCCCGCGCCCGCGGACAGCCCGGCCTGAGCGTGCATCAGGGGGACGATCGGAGTGAAGACGAACCGTCCCACTCCCATGCCCGCGGCGAGTGCCGCGGCGGCTTGGGCGACGTGGCCCCAGGGAGAGTGCGGTGCGGCGCCCTCCTTGGCCGTGCAGGCACGCGAGGGCCGTCGTAGTGGCATGAGAAGTCCTTGGAAAGCGGTGTGGATCACGAACGGTGTGGATCACGAGGGGTGCGGATCACGAGGGGCGCGGATCACGAAGGGTGCGGATCGTGGACCTGCCCACGGCTCACCGCCGGGTGAGCGTCCGGGGGATGCCGGGCGCCGCGTGACAGGCGGCGCCACCCGGTCCGAGCCCGGCGGTCACGCGTGGGCGAGCGGACGGCTCAGGCCGTGGTGCCGGTCCGGCCCGGGTCGTTGGGGTGGGGTTCCAGCGGGGTGATGTCGAAGGTCATCCACGGGCTCAGCGGAAGCGTGCCGAGCACCTTCTCCCGGAGGTCGTCCTCGTCGGCGCCCCGCCAGATGCCGATGCTGCGCAGCTCCCCGACCGGGCGCCACAGCCGTGCCAGATGGCCGGTGGTAGCGAGCTCCCGCGCCCGCACGGCTTCGGCGGCGCGCCGCCGGTCGACCTCTTCCTGCGGGGTGCCCTCGGGAACGGTCGTGGTGATCTCGACCAGGAACTCGCGCATGGTCCTTCTCCGTTCGATGGGGCGTCCGGCCCGTGGCACGTCCCGCGGTGGGGCGAGCGGGTCGCTCCGCCGTCGGGCATTCATGCCCTCATGGTCCGCCCGCTCCCCGCCGGGCGCCACGACCGGCTGACTCCCTGCTGGTAGGCGTACTCTCCCAGCGACGTAGCATGACCAGCGTGGAACTGCGCCAGCTGCGGTACTTCGTTGCCGTCGCCGAGGAACTGAACTTCGGCCGGGCCGCCGAGCGTCTGCTGATCGCCGGCCCTTCCCTGTCCCAGCAGATCAAGGCGCTCGAACGCGACCTCGGTGTGCGTCTGTTCGACCGGGACCGCCGCTCGGTGGCCCTCACCCCGGCCGGTTCCGCCCTGCTTCCGCACACCCGCGCCCTTCTGGAACGCGCCGACGACCTCCAGCTCCGCGCACGCAGACTGTCCGGATCGGAACCCGTCCGCCTCGGCTACGTCAACTGGCTTCCGCCGGACCTGACGGCGCGCACCGCCCCCGTGGCCCAAGTGCATGTCGACGCATGGGTCGCACCCTCGCACACCCAGGTCGCACGGGTCGCCGACGGCAGTCTGGACGTCGCGGTCTGCTGGGTGCCCACCGGCTCCCTGGAGGAACGCGGCCTGCAGGCCCGTCTCGTAGGCGCCGACCGGCTGTACGCCGTCGCCGTCGGCGACGCCACGGGGGACGTGGCGGCCCAGGACACCGACGTGCTCCTCGACGACGACGCCACCTCCTGGTCGTCGTGGAACGCCTACGCCGAGGCACTGGCCAAGAGCACCGGGGCCCGCGCGGTACGCATCTCCGACGGCGGCATCACCGGACCCGCGTTCTTCGACCATGTCCGCCGCAGCGGCCGACCGGTGATCAACTCGCCCAAGGGGCAGACCAGTCCGCTGCCGTCCGACCTGGTCCGGCGCGCCGTTGTCGGGCCCGAGATCTACTGGACCTGGTCCCTGGTCTGGCGCCGCAACGAGGTCCGTTCCTCCGTCCTGGCCGCCGTCGACGCGCTCTGCGACGGCGTCGGCGACCTCGGCATCCATGCTTCCGGCGCCTGGCTCCCGGAGTGCGATCCGTACCGGAAGTAGCGGATCCCTTCCGCGGGGGTCGGGCGACCGGGGCTTTTCGGCCCGGGCGAGGGCCCCGGGACCCCGCGCTCGTGTGACCCATGAACCGGCGCATGTCCGCTGACCTGTACTGGGAGCCTGCGCCTACCAGCTGGGAGGAATTCGGTCCCGTCCGGGGACCCGTCCGCCTTTGACGAGCGCTCCGCAACGCCTTACTTTCAAATAGTCGACCGGTCGGCTAGTTGATCGTTCGACGCCCGTCTCCCACCGGGACGGTCGTTCCATCCATCACGGAGAAGGTCATCATGAGCACTCAGGACCAGAAGGTCGCAGTCATCACCGGCGCCTCGCAGGGCATCGGCGCGGACCTCGTCGCCGCCTACCGCAAGCAGGGCTACGCCGTCGTCGCGACCTCGCGCACCATCGCTCCCGCCGACGACGCGGGCGTTCTGACGATCCAGGGCGACATATCCGACCCCGCCACGGCGGAGCGCGTGATCGCCGCGGGCGTCGAGCGGTTCGGTCGTATCGACACGCTCGTCAACAACGCGGGCATCTTCGTCGCCAAGCCCTTCACCGACTACACCCAGGACGACTTCGCCGCCGTGACCGGGGTGAACGTCACCGGCTTCTTCCGCATCACCCAGCTGGCCATCGAGCAGATGCTCGCGCAGGGCGGCGGTCACATCGTCAACGTCACCACCAGCCTGGTCGACAACGCCGACGCCCGCGTCCCGTCCGTGCTGGCCTCGCTGACCAAGGGCGGTCTGCAGTCCGCCACCAAGTCCCTCGCCATCGAGTACGCCACGCGCGGCATCCGCGTCAACGCGGTCGCGCCGGGTTCCGTCAAGACCCCCATGCACCCCGAGGAGACCCACGAAGTGCTCGCGAGCCTGCACCCGGTCCGCCGGATGGGTGAGTCCAGTGACGTCACCGACGCGGTGATGTACCTGCAGAACGCCCCGTTCGTGACGGGCGAGATCCTCCACGTGGACGGTGGAATGAGCGCCGGTCACTGACGCGCGGGTCACCCCTGGCGGGGCGTGGGAGGGGGTTTCCCCTCACGCCCCGCGCGACACGCCGCACCGGCAGATCCCAGCCCGCCCGAGCACCAGGAGCACCCTGATGGACACCATGACAGACAACAGTGAAGCGATCCTGCGTGACGTGCTCGACCGGTGGAAGACCGCCGTCGACGCCCACGAACCGCAGCAGGTGGCCGCCCAGTTCACCGAAGACGCGATCTTCCAGGGACTGCACCCCTACAGCACCGGACGACCGGGCGTGGCCGCCTATTACGACGCACAGCCCCTCGGCCTGGCGGCCGCGTACCGCATCCTGGAGACCAGACGCCTGTCCGAGGACCTCGTCCTCGGCTACCTGGCCGTCGACTTCTCCTTCACCGACCGTCCCACCCTCGCCGTCAACCTCGGTGTCCTGGTGCGCCGTACGGCAGACGGCTGGCAGATCGCCCACTACCAGGTGTCGCACCTGGCCTAGCGGGATCCCAAGTGCGGCATGCGGGGCCCAGCCGCTCCGCGCGGCCGTGGGCGGGCGGCGACTCGAACGCGACATCCTGTGCCCCGACAGGCGGAGCCGCCCGCCGTGTTCCCCCGTGGCGGGCGGCTCGTGCCGTCGATGTGCAGAGATCGGAGTCGGCGGCGGCTGTAGGTGTCCTGGGCCGCTGGACGACACCGGCGAGAAGCCGGTGACGGGATTCGAACCCGCGTTTCCCGCTTTGCAGGCGAAGTAGCCGCAGCCTGCGCACCTGCACGACTCCGACCTTAACGGCAGTGATCGTGCGGCTGCAGCTGGTTTTCGCGAGGCCGCGCGGCCTCGGCGACGGGGGTGTTCAGCCGACGTCGGCCGGCTGCGGGATGCGCGCCCCGCTCACCTCGTCCTCGGCCTCGTCCACCAATTCGCCTGGTTCCGCGCCGGCTCGGCCGAGCAGGAGGGCGACCGCGACGGCGGCGACCCCGGCCGCGAAGGCCGCGCCCAGCAGGGCCAGTTGCATTCCGTCGATGAAGGCCGTGCGCGCACGGTCGGCGACCGGTCCACCGATGGCGCTCGCCGCGGCCAGCGACGAGCGGGCGATGTCGGTGACGTGCTCGGGAGCGCCCGGCAGGCTCAGGTGACTGCGGTACGCGGCGCTGAGCAGGCTTCCCAGGACGGCGATGCCCAGGGCTCCGCCCAGTTCCCGGGACAGGTCGTTCATCGCCGAGCCGACGTTCTGCAGCGCGCGCGGCAGGGCGTCCGTGATGGCCGTGGTGGCCGGAGTCATCGCGAGACCCATGCCCATGCCGAGCGGCACCAGGCCCGCCGAGATCAGCCAGTACGAGCTGGTGGTCCCCAGCCGGGACAGCACGCCCATGGCCAGGGCCACGGCCACCAGACCCGTCACCCACGGACCCCGCGCGCCGAATCGTGCGACCAGCTTCGGTGTCAGCCGCGTCACCGGAATCATCGCCAGCGCCATGGGGAACATGGTGACCGCCGCCATCAACGCGCTGTCGGAACGAACCAGTTGCAGGTACTGCATCATCACGAAGATGAAACCGAAGAAGACGAAGAACTGAAGCATGATCGACAAGGACCCGGCCGCGAAGCGGCGGTTGCGGAACAGCCTTGGGTCCAGAAGGGGATGACGACGACGCAGTTCGAAGAGGACGAAGCCGGCGAGGACCAGCAGGCCCGCCGCGATGCCCGTCAGGGTGAGCGGGTCGCCCCAACCGCGGGTCGGCGCCTCGATGACCGAGTAGACCAGCGCCACCAGACCCACCGTGGCCAGCAGCGCGCCGACGACGTCCAGTCGGGGCTGGTCGGAGTCGGCGGACTCGGGGACGAAGAGCACGGTGCCCGTCAACGCCATGGCGGCCAGCACCACGTTGAGCAGGAACACCGAGCGCCACGACCATGCCTCCAGGAGCGATCCCGTGGCGAAGATGCCGACGATCGCACTCGCACCGGCCACGGCCGCCCACACGCTCACCGCCCGAGCCCGCTGGGCGCGCGGGAACGTCCCGGTGATCGTGGACAGCGTGGCCGGCATGACCATCGCCGCGCCCACGCCCAGCACACCGCGCAGGGCGATCAGCGCGTCGGGGTCCGTGGTGCAGGCAGCCGCCACCGAACCGCCGCCGAACAGGGCCAGTCCCGCGATCAGGGCCTTGCGGCGGCCGAAACGGTCGCCCAACGCGCCGGCCGGGAGCAGCAGCGCCGCGAAGACGAGACTGTAGGCGTCGATGATCCATGACAACTGGGTCTGGCTCGCGTGCGTTTCACGCGCCAGGTCGGGCAGGGCGACATTGAGCGATGCCATGGCCGCGACCACCGTGCCGAGCGCGAGGCATGTGATCGCGAGAACCAGATTGTGGCGTACGGCCCGGGCGGGCGCCGTGGCGGGAACGACTTGGGGTGTGGGCATCGTGGGCATCTCTTCCTGGCGACGACCCGGGGTGGGCCGGCTGTGTGTGCTCCAGGGTGGGAACCGCACACAGGTCATTTCCATGGCGATGAATTAATCGCGCCGACCGTCGCCCGTCTGCCATACGGCGCCACCTGGAGGAATGGGGTCATGACCTGTACAGAAGCAAGTCCTCCGGTAGGAGGCGTCGAGCGGCGCCGGGGGATTGGCGATCGGTGATGAATTTCTGTCGAGGTCTTCGTGGGCCGGGCCGAGCGGGCGCGTCGGACTGCGCAGGCCGGGATGAGGGGCCGTACCGCGCGAGCCGAACGGGCTGGACGGACCGCGCGAGACGAACGGGCTGGACGGACCGCGCGAGACGAACGGGCTGGACGGGCCGGACGGGCCCCGACTGAGCGGGCCGAGCCAATTCCGGTCGGGCGGACGGAGGCCGGCCGCGCGGAAGGCGCAGGGCCGATCAGCCGGACGCGGACCTGGACCGTGCCGGTCCCCGGTGACTGCTCCCGGCCGAAAGGGCCATCCGCAGTTGCGGACCGAAGACACGCACCAACGCGTCGGGGTTCATCGACGCCACGGGCTCCAGCCGGAGCATGTACCGGGCGGTGATCAGCCCTGCCATGACGGTCGAGAAGGCCCCGGCCCGCCGCAGTCGGTTCGGCCCCGTGAGCCGGGCGGCGATGCGGTCGATGACCTCGCGGCCCAGCATCTCCTTGAGCAGGTCCGCGAACGTGTCATCGGCGGCGGCGTTCTTGAACGTGGCCAGCAGGATGGGTCCGGAGACCGGGTCGTCCCACACGTGCAGCATGTGACGCAGGGCGCGCTCCGGGAAGGTGGCCGGGTCGCCCTCTTCCAGCAGGCGGTTCACCAGGTCGGCGGGGTTGGCCGGCAGTGCCAGCACCGCGCCGAACAGGCCCTTCTTGGACCCGAAGTAGTAGCTGATCAGGGCGAGATCGACATCCGCGTCGGCCGCGATGTCCCGCATGCTCGCCTCGTCGTACCCCTGGGTGAGGAACCGTCGTCGTGCGGCTTCGAGAATCTGAACGCGGGTGTCGGGCTTGCCGGGCCGGCGCCCGCGACGGGGCGCGGTGTTCGTCACCGTACGCAGTGTAGGGCGTGACATGACGCGCGACCTGCGGCGGAAGCCGGGGAAGCCTGGGAAGCCGGACGTCCTCGGTGCGCGAACGAGCGGGGTGGCCGCGTCGGCGGCGGCACGACGGACCCACCTCGCCACCGCACATGAGTACGAGAACTCATGACGTCACGTGTGACCCGGGAGAGGATCGGGCCATGACGAAGATCAGGACGACGGCGGTGCGCTCGGGGATGCTGCCGCTGGCGGTGCTGGCCGCACTGGTGGCGGGATGCGGATCGCAGCGGCCGGGCGACACCACCGGCGCGGGCGCGCCCTCACGGACCCCTGCGGCGACGCCGAGCAAGCCCGCCGACTTCCCCTGCCCCGGCGAGAGCCCGACCCCGACACCGACGCCCAGTGCGTCGACCTCGGGCCCCGCCGTGCCGCCCACCGACCACTACGCCGAGAACCACGGCTTCATGGTCCCCATCCCGCTGCACGGCGAGCGCCGCTGCGAAGGGCTCGCCGCCGTCGGCCGTGTCGAGGACGCGCTCGAACCGCTGCGCAGACGCGGTGACTTCGACCCCGAGCACACCCGCAGCGCACTCGCCGCCCTCGGCTACTCCGCGGGGAACGTGCAGTCGTACCAGAACGGCTCCACCGGGGTCAGTTTCCTCATCGACGCCTCGCCACTGTGCGTGGAGGGCACGATGAACCTCGACTCCACCGAGGCGGACGCCTTCGCCGGCTACCCCGACCACACCGGCTGCGACCGGCCCAGCGGCGGCCACTGAGTCCGGACGGTCCGAGCGTCCGACACGGCCGTGACCGACCCGCTTCGAACCGTCCGACCGCCGTGGGACATGATGCGAGCGATCGGGGAGAGAGGCCGGGGGACAGGGGTGGAGGGTGTGGTCGTTCTCGCCTGCGCGGTGTGCGGTGCCGCTCTGACGGCACCCGTGTCGCGGATCGCGCTCCCCGTCCATGCCCGGCACAAGTACGGGCATCAACTCCTCCCTCCCGTCATGGAGTCGGGGACGTACGCCGTCGACCACGAACCCTCCGGCCCGCCCTGGCGGCCATGGAACGAGATCGCGGCGGACGAGGCGGAGGCCCGTGGTGTGTTCGCGCCCGTGCCCGCCTTGTCCTTCGGCGTGCCGGGAGCGATGGTCGTCGCGCCCGGTGACACCCGCGGCACCGTCCTGATCCCCGAGCGCTGCGACGGCTACTGCCTGGGGCTGGACGGGAGGGACGGCCCGAACCTCGCCTGCGTGGAATGCGGGTGTGCGGTGGCGACCCGCATCGACGACTGCGGGTACTGGCAGGCGGTGTGGTTCGACCCACGTGCCGTCCGCCGTGTCCCTTCCGACGGCGCCGGGCGCCGTGCGTCCGACTGGGAGGCACTCGCACGGGAACGAGAGCCCGTCCCCCCGATCGAACCGCCGGGTGTGTGGAGCCCCTTCTGGTCGGCCGCGGCCGGTGTGGCCCTGGCCCACCTGCTCGCCGCTTCGGACGGTGCGGCCGTGACCGTGGCCGACGGCCCGGTCGCGGGCACGTTCGGCCGCGCCCTCGACACCCTGCTGCCCACGGGCCCGCCGGAACGGACGGCGGTCCTGGCGGGTCCGGGCATGCCGTCGTCCGGGCCCGGAACCGACATCGTGCTGGTTCCCGTGCACCCGCGGACGGGTGAGGTGTGGCAGCCGCCGGACGGAATCCCCGCCGTACCGCTGGCCTTCGACGTCTGGGCCCATCTGGCCTTCCGGCAGGAGTGGTTGCCCGTGCCGGTGACCGGCGGAATGCCTCCCGGAGTACTGCGTGACGACCCCCTGCCGAGGCACCCGTGGGGTTCGTTCCGGCCCGACTCGGGGATGTTCCTCCGCACGCTCGCCCGGCTGCCCGCCGTCCGCCGGCCGTGGCTGCGACGCGTCCACGACCGGGTGCGGGAGCATCCGTACGCCGACCCGTTCTAGCGGTGGCCCTACCACAGGCGGTCGCGCCCCACGAGCGGTGGCCCTCCCACAGGCGGTCGCGCCCCACGAGCGGTGGCCCTCCCACAGGCGGTCGCGCCCCGAGCGGTGGCCCTCCGGCGCGTCGCGGGGTGCGTCGGAAGGCAGCGGCGTCCGGGTCACCTGCAAGGTGTGCCTCGGCATGCGGGCACGCGGGGCTTGGGGTCTGCTGAGGGTGACCGGGGCCGATTCCGTCGCGAGGAGCACGTCGTATGGCTGCGAAGCCCGCAATCGTCATGGTGCATGGTTTCTGGGGCGGCGCCGCCCACTGGGCCAACGTCATCACCGAACTCCACCGCCGCGGCTTCGGTTCGCTGCACGCGGTGGAGAACCCGCTGACCTCGCTGGCCGACGACGCCGAGCGCACCCGCAAGATGGTCCGGCAGATCGACGGGCCGGTGCTGCTGGTCGGCCACTCCTACGGCGGTGCGGTCATCACCGAGGCCGGCGACCTGCCGAATGTCACCGGTCTGGTCTACATCGCGGCGTTCGCCCCGGAGGCGGGCGAGAGCCCGGGCGGGATCAGCCAGGAGAAGCCTCCGGCGGCCTTCGAGAACCTCGCCCCGGACTCCGACGGGTACCTGTGGGTCAAACAGGACAAGTTCCACGAGAGCTTCGCACAGGACCTGCCGGAGGAGGAGGCCCTGGTGATGGCGGTGACGCAGAAGGCACCGCTCGCGTCCACCTTCGGCGACAACGTGACCGCGCCGGCCTGGCGCGCGAAGCCGAGCTGGTACCAGGTCTCCACCGCCGACCGCATGATCCACCCCGACAACGAACGCCGTATGGCCGAGCGCATGAACCCGCGCCGGACCATCGAACTGGACGCCAGTCACGCGTCCTTGGCGTCCCGCCCCGGCCCGGTCACCGACCTCATCGAAGAGGCCGCGGGCGCCTGACCGCCGCTGTGCGGGCGGTGCGCCGGGCGAGGGCTTCGCCGCGGGTCACCCGGACCGGGCCGCGCCTCGCCACACCGTCACGTCCAAGGTGGCGTACGCCGTCCCGGACGAGCCCCGGTAGGTCACCAGGCCCACATGCCCCGTGCCGCTGACGACGCACATCCGCTGGCCCACCGGGAGGTCCTTCACCCACACGTAGGACCGGTAGCCGGTCGCCGCCCGGCACGCGTCCAGACTTCCCTGCCGTCCCGCCGGCAGCAGGGCGAGGGAGCTGCCGGAGGTGGTGCCGGGGGCGAGGACGGCGCCCGAGGAGTAGACGGCGTACGTGAGGTCCTCGTCGGAGCTTCCCGTGTCCGCCTTGGCCCGTACCGGAGTGTCCGCCAGGTACAAGTCGTGGCTCGCGGTCATCCGGATCCCCGCGTAGGCCACCGGGGCGGGTGCCTTCGGGGCCGTCGGCCCGCTGGACGCGGTGACCGCGGGAGCGGAGGTCACCGCCCGGGTGGGTGTCGCCGGGCCCGAAGGAGCCGAGGGCAGCCGGGACTTGGTGGGTGTCGGCCGCGCCGACGCCTTCGCGGACGGTGAGTCGGCCGCCGAAGGAGACGCCTTCTCGGCCGCCGCCGAGTGCGAAGCGGCAGCCTGAGCCTGGTCGTCGTTCCCGTGGTCGCCCGCAGGGACCAGGAGCAGCGCGGCGGTCGCCCCGCACGCGACGAGGACGACGGCGACCGCGGACAGCATCCAGGCCCGGGCCTTTCGGCTCCTGCCGTTCGTGGCCACCGAGGAGGTCCGCGCGGCGGCGGGCTCCTGGGCGAGCGGCCCGGGCGGCGGAGGACCGAAGCCGGCCGGGACCGCCTGGTGCCCCATCACGAAGGGTGCGGGCGACACGGCATGGGACGGGGAGGTGGGTGAGTAGGCGATCGCCGGCCCGAAGACACCAGGGCCGTGAGAGTCCGGAGGCGATCCCGCCCGCGCCTTGTCCGCGCCCTCGGTCCGCGCCGCGATCCCTGCCGCCAACTCGCCCGGCAGCCATGCCCCGGACGTCGGACGGGCGTCGTCACCGCGGCTCGCCCGGATCGTCTGGACGGAACGGATGACCTCCTCCACGGACGGCCGTTCGGCGGCGGGCTTGCGAAGGCAGCGTGCCACCAATTCCTTCAAGTCCGCGGGGACTCGGCCCAGGTCGGGTTCTTCGTGCACCACGCGATAGAGCACCGCGTGCGGATCGCCGTCCCCGAAGGCGGCACCGCCCGTCGCCGCGAACACGGCGGTCTGGCCCAGCGCGAACACGTCGACCGAGGCGGCGGCCTCCGCGCCGAGCACCTGCTCCGGCGCCATGTACGCGACCGTGCCGAGAGCGGTGCCGCTCTGCGTCACCGAGGTGGAGTCCGCGGCCCGCGCGACACCGAAGTCGATGACGCGCGGCCCGTCGGAGGCCAGCAGCACGTTGGACGGCTTGAGATCCCGGTGCACGATGCCCTCGCGGTGCACCGCCTGGAGGGCCTCGGCCACCCCGGCGATCAGCCGCAGCACGGTGTCCACGGGCAACGGGCCGTGGTCGCGCACCGCTTCGGCGAGGGAGGGCCCCGGTACGTAGGCGGTCGCGCACCACGGCATGGGCCCGTCGGTGTCGCTGTCCACCACCGGAGCCGTGTAGAGCCCGTGCACCCGGCTCGCCGCCGCCACCTCGGCACGGAAGCGCAGCCGGAACTCCGGGTTCTCGGCCAGCTCCGGCCGGATCACCTTGACCGCGACGGCGCGTCCGCCGGGTGTGTGCGAGAGGAAGACACGGCCCATGCCGCCGGACCCGAGTCGCGCCACCAGCACATAGCTGCCGACGACGTGCGGATCACCGTCCTCCAGCGGCTGGAGACTCCCCTCGTCCGGCCCTCCGTTGCTCAACACGCCCCACTCCGCCCCGAGATCTGTTGTGGCCCCCCATTGGATCACGGTGCCTCACGGATCTTCACGCGGCCGTGACGCTCCGGAAGCGATCGTGGTAGGCAGGGCGGATGCTTGGCCGACTTCCTCTCGATGAGCAACTCGCCGGCCTGCGGGCCGTGCTCTCCCGCAACGAGATCCTGACGGACGTGATGACCAGGGCGGCGACACTGGAGCTGCCCGACTGGTACGTGACGGCGGGGTGCCTGTTCCAGACGGTGTGGAACGTGGTCACCGACAGGGACCCGACCCACGGCATCCGTGACTACGACCTCTTCTACTTCGACGACGGCGACCTCTCCTGGGAAGCGGAGGACGCCGTGATCGAGGCGGGTCGGACAGTGTTCGCCGGCCTCCCGGCCCGGGTGGAGATCCGGAACGAGGCCCGCGTGCACCTCTGGTACGAGCAGAAGTTCGGAGTGCCCTGCCCACCGTACGAGTCCACCGAAGCCGCGATCGACAGCTTCGCGGCGACCACGTGCTGTCTGGGCGTCCGTCCGGAACCCGGCGGAGACTGGCGCGTCTACGCACCGCACGGGCTCTCCGACGTGTTCGGCCTCGTCCTTCGGCCCAACTCGGTCCTCGCTCCACGGGAGGTCTACGAGGCCAAGGCGGCACGTTGGAAGGACGCGTGGCCGGAGCTCACCGTCCTGCCGTGGCCGCACTGATCCGCTCGCCTCGACACGGCACGTGGAACGCGCAGACAGAGCAGGAGCAATGGCCGTACGGACTCGCTGTTCAGCCTGCGCGGAATCCCGGGCGGAGTCGTCCGGGATGCGGTCCCCGTCACGGCGAAGCTCCGGGTGGCCCGGAACAGTACCGGTCACCCGGGCCCACCAGGACCTTCGCACGGCCCTGCGGCCCTTCCGGGCGCAGGCCGGCGGCGAAGATCGCTCGACATGCCGCCCGAACTGCATCGACGTAGCGTTCCAGGCATGAGCGAACCTTCACTCCAGGACGACGTCCTGCAAGAGCTCGGCGATGACAAGGTGCAGGAGATCGCACACCTGCTCGGGACCGACGCCGACGGTGCTCAGGCCGCTGTCGGGACCACCGTCGACGCCGTGGCCGGTGAACTCCGGGAGCGGGCCGACGGCGACGACGCCGGAGAGGTCCGCGAAGCCCTGGCCGGGCTCGCCGAGCCCGAGCAGGAGCCGCTGCGGGGAGTGGCGGCCTTCGGCGGGCTCGGCGGTCTTGTCGGCGGCGGAATGATGGCCGGGGTGCTGTCCAAGCTGAGCAGACCGATCGCCACGAGCGTGTCCAAGAAGACCGGCATCCCGGTGGCCACGGTCACCCGGGCCATCGAGGTGATGATCCCGGCCCTTCTGACGGTCCTCGCCAAACGCGCGTCCGCCAAGCGCGCCGGAACCGGTTCCCCCGCGTCCGGGGCCCAGCCCACCGGCGGCGACCTCGGCGACCTGCTCGGTTCGATCCTCGGAGGCGGCAAGAAGTAGCCGTGACCCGTCTGCGCGCACACCCGGCGCCGTACGCGTCGGCGGCCACCTCGCGCCGAACCGAGCCGGGACCGCCGCCACCTCGGGTGTCGAGGCGCGCCCGGACGAGGCGGCGGAGCCGCCTCAGTCCTCCGTCTCCGGTGGGCCGGCGTCCGGGGCCGTGGCCTGCTGCCCCTTCCCCTCGGTGAACGTGTACATCACCGACCTCTCCCGCTTGTGTCGCTGAATGCGGCCCTTGGCGACGAGCGCCTCCAGGGTGTTGCGCACGACCTGCGGTGTCGGTGTGCGGTCGGTGTGCTTGCGCAGCAGTTCCTCGCGCAGCTCCTTCGCCGGCCGGGGCGCGTCGTGCGTGCGCAGCAGGCCCAGCAGGACTTCTCCGAGGGACTGTTGGGGCTGCGCCTTCGTGACGGCCCTGGCCGTCTTCTTCCTCGGTCGGGCAGTGGCGGCCTTGGACCGGCCGGGACGCTTGGGCGCCTTCTCGGGCGGCGCGGGAGGAGCGGCGGCCTCGGGGGTCTCGACCTCCTGGCCGAGCGCATCGGCCGCGGGAGCGGGTTCGTCCTGCGGCGCGGTCACGGCAGCGGGCTCGTCCTTCGCCTGCTGCGGCACCCGGACGTCGAAACGTTCCGCGACCTTCAGGATGTCCAGCAGGAGTGTCTCCTCCTGTTTCAACACCTCAAGGGCATCGATCAGTTCACGCTGTCGGCGGCGGTTCTCCTCCAGGTCCGACGCGGCTTGTTCCTCATACCGCGTTCGGAGCGTGGCGGCTGACTGGCTGGACACAACCGTTCACTCCCTCGCATTCGGGTGACGTTGCGCATCGTACCCACGCGAATGACATGTGCCGCAGTGTTCGTCGCACACGATGCCCGTGCACTTCGGCGACAGGGGCCGCCGCATCTGCATCGGTGCCCCGGCCGGAGGCCTCGTGGCGCCCCCGGACCGCTCAACGGGCAGGCGTGGTGCGGGGGATGAGGACGTGGGCGGTACGAAGCTGGCCCTGCGGAATATGTGGTCACCACACGTGTGCACATCCGCGCAGGTGAGACGACCTGCACGGATGTGCACGGAGCGATGGCGGAACCGATCGGCGACGCACACGTGTGGTGCATCGGCAGACTGCCGGCACGGGCGCCCACTCTCCCGCCGATTCCCGGGACTTGGGCAGGGCGCGCCACCGGACGACTCGACATGCGTGCGCACGCTTTCGAGACGGTGATCGGAACCGCGAGTGAAGGGAGCCGAGTTGACGGACGGACCACCGTCACCGGCCGGAGGCGGATCGAGAGGTCGAACGACCGAGGACGCAGCCATCCGGGAGGGTGGCCTCCGGTGTACGACAGCCGCGACCGTGACCGCGCCCCGCCGGCGACCGTGGACCGCCGCCGCGCCCCGCCCGGCCGGAGTCGCGTCGTCCGCCCCGCCCGCGCAGTAGTCCGTAGCCCGAAGCCTTGACAGGAACGGTCACCCCGTCACAGCCTATGGCAACGTTGTCATGCCGTCGGGGTCGCGCCGCACTGAGCCGCTCGCCCCCGGTACCGTCTTGTGATTGGACGTCTCCTTCATGGCCGATCAGGCGAGTCCGTCGCGCCCTCCGTCCCGGCGCTCCGTCGTCACCACCGGCTCGACGCTGCTGGCCGGGTTCGGGCTGGGCGCGGTGTTTCCCACCGCCGGCGCCGCCGCCGCCGAGCGCACCGGCGCCGGGACCGAATCAGTGACCGCAAGCGCGACTCCGGGGGAGATCGCCGCGTTCCGCCCCGTCGAGGTCTCCTCGCAGGCCTACGCGTCCGCCGCGGCCGAGTTCGTGGTGGACGGCATTCCCGCGAAGGGTGTGCGCGGCACCGGTTGGAGGGCCGGAGCGGGCGATCCCCAGTGGATCTCGGTCGACCTCCAGGCGGACTGCGAGGTCAGCTGGATCCGGCTGACGTTCGAGGCCGACGGTGCCGACCCCGTCTTCACCCCGCCGTCCAGCGGGAACTGGGCACAGGGCACCACCGGCAAGGAGATCCTGTCGAGTTACGCGACCGAGTTCGTCGTGGAGACGTCCCGGGACGGTGTCTCCTGGTCCAGCGTGTACCGCACCACGGCCGGCACCGGGGGAGTGGTGAATGTCCACCCCGCCCGCCCGGTGACCGCCCGCTGGGTGCGCATGACGTCCCGCAAGCGGTCCAACCCCAACCCGCTGGGCCTCAACGGCTTCGAGGTGTACGGCACGGCCCGCGGGCACCGCCCTGACGCCACGGGTTGGACGGACTGGGGCACCCATCACTCCAAGGCACCGAAACTGACCGTCGCGGACGACGGGACCGTGCCGCTGGAGTCGGGCTGGACCCTGACCATGGACGACTGGGCCGACGGTACGGGCAAGGAGCTCTCGGCGACGGGCGTGGACACCAGCCGTTGGCTGCCCGCCACCGTGCCCGGCACGGTCCTCGGCTCGCTCGTGGAACAGGGCAAGCTGCCCGATCCCGTCGAGGGGCTGAACAACCTGCACGTCCCGGAGGCGCTGTCCCGCCACTCCTGGTGGTACAAGCGGGACTTCGAGCTCCCGCGCGGCCTGCGCACCGGTGCCGGACGGCACGTGTGGCTGGAGTTCGACGGCATCAACCACAAGGCCGAGATCTGGCTCGACGGACGCAGCGTGGGCGACCTGACCTTCCCGTTCGCCCGATCCGCGCACGACGTCACGTCCCACCTCGCCGACGCCGACGACGGCCGGCACGCCCTCGCGGTGAAGATCACGCCGATGCCGGTGCCCGGCAGCCCCGGCGACAAGGGCCCCGCGGGTGAGGCCTGGGTGGATGCCGGTGCGAATCAGATGAACCTGAACTCGCCCACGTACCTGGCCTCTTCGGGCTGGGACTGGATGCCCGCCGTCCGTGACCGCGGCGCGGGCATCTGGAACCACGTGAGGCTGCGTTCGACCGGACACGTCGTGATCGGCGACCCACGTGTGGACACCGTCCTGCCGAAGCTGCCCGACCTGTCGGTCGCCGAGCTGACCGTCACCGTGCCGGTCCGCAACGCCGACTCCGCCGACCACCGGGCCACCGTGTCGGTCTCGTTCGGTTCGGTGCGGGTGTCCAGGACGGTCACCGTCCCGGCAGGGGAAGACATCGTTGTCACATTCGCTCCCGACGCCTTCGAGCGCCTGCGGGTCCGCAATCCCGAACTGTGGTGGCCGAACGGCATGGGCAGCCCCCGCCTGCACGACCTGACGCTCGTCGCCGAGGTCGACGGCACCGAGAGCGACCGGCGCTCCACCCGCTTCGGCATACGGCAGTTCGGCTACGAGTACGACATTCCGCTGCCCTTCGTCGCCTCGGGCGACGCATGCACGCAGTCCGTGGACGTCGCGGCCCAGCAGGCCCGGCACATCCGGATCAAGTGCCTGACCCGGGCCACCAACTGGGGCAACTCGCTGTGGACCGTCTCCGTGTTCGACGGCGCGCGTCCGGGCATCGACCTCGCCCTGCACGCCCAGGCCGACGCGTCCAGCGTCGACGAGGACGGCCACGGCGCGGGCAACGTGACCGACGGAGACCCCGCGACCCGCTGGTCCTCGGCCTACCAGGACGGCGAATGGATCAGCGTGGACCTCGGTTCCGTGCAGTCCTTCGACCGCGTGGACCTCGTCTGGGAGCAGGCGTACGCGCTGACCTACGTCGTCCAGGTGTCCCAGGACGGCAAGGAGTGGACGGACGCGAAGTCCGTGGACAACACCGCGGTCCCGCTGCCCTTCAACAGCGGTGACGCGAGCCTGCGTGTGGAGGACTTCGAGGCGAGGACCGCCCGCTTCGTGAGAATCGACTGCGGTGTGCGCAACACCAGCTGGGGCAACTCGCTGTGGTCCCTGGCCGTCGTCGACAGCTCGGCACCGGGCACCGATATCGCCCTGCGCCGGCCCACCACCGCCTCGACGGAGGAGTCCGACCACCCGGCCGTGCACGCCACCGACGGCAACCCGGGCACCCGCTGGTCCTCCGCCTACGAGGACCACCAGTGGATCCAGGTCGACCTGGGCTCCGCCCGGCGCTTCGACCGTGTGGCCGTCCTCTGGGAGCAGGCCTACCCGAAGACGTACACCATCCAGGTCTCCGACGACGGCGACGACTGGACCGATGTGAGGACGGTGTCCAACACCCCCGATCCGCTCAAGATCAGCGTCAACGGGGTCCGTGTGCTGGTCCGTGGCGGCAACTGGGGCTGGGACGAGCTCCTGCGCCGCATGCCCGCCGACCGGATGGACGCGGCGGTGCGCATGCACCGCGACATGAACTTCACGATGATCCGGAACTGGGTGGGCAGTTGCAACCGTGAGGAGTTCTACGCGGCCTGTGACGAGCACGGCATCCTGGTGTGGAACGACTTCCCCAACGCGTGGGGCATGGACCCGCCGGACCACGACGCCTTCAACTCCCTCGCGCGGGACACCGTCCTGCGGTACCGCATCCATCCGTCCGTGGCGGTGTGGTGCGGCGCCAACGAGGGCAATCCGCCGGCCGCGATCGACAAGGCCATGCGTGAGGCCGTGGAACAGCAGGTGCCCGGCATCCTGTACCAGAACAACTCCGCGGGCGGCATCGTGACCGGTGGCGGCCCCTACGGGTGGGTCGAGCCGGAGCGGTACTTCGATGCGGGCACCTACGGCAGCAAGGACTTCGGTTTCCACACCGAGATCGGGATGCCCGTCGTCTCCACCGCCGCCAGCATGCGCAACCTCGTGGGCGACGAACCGGAGTGGCCGATCCGGGGCGCCTGGTACTACCACGACTGGAGCGAGCGCGGGAATCAGGCTCCGCAGAACTACAAGGCCGCCATCGAGAGCCGTCTCGGTACGGCGGGCGACCTGGACGACTTCACGCGCAAGGCCCAGTTCGTCAACTACGAGAACATGCGCGCCATGTTCGAGGCGTGGAACGCGAATCTGTGGGACAACGCGAGCGGTCTGATGCTGTGGATGTCCCACCCCGCCTGGCACAGCACCGTGTGGCAGACCTACGACTACGACTTCGACGTCAACGGCACCTACTACGGGGCCCGTTCGGCCTGCGAACCCTTGCACGTCCAGGCCGACCCGGTGAAGTGGCAGGTCCTGGCGGTCAATCACACGCCCGAAGCCCTCAAGGGCGCGACGGTCACGGCACAGACGTACGACCTCTCGGGCCGTCCGCTCGGGAAGGCCAGGAGCACCCAGGTCGACGTGAAGGCCGCGTCCACGGCGAAGGCCTTCACGGTGGAGATGTCGGAGGACCTGCCCGAGCTGCATCTGCTGCGGCTGACGCTGCGGGACGGCGCGGGCGAGGTGGTGTCCCGCAACACCTACTGGCGCTACCGCACTCCGGGGGCGATGAAGTCGCTCAATGCGGTCGATCGGGTCCGGCTGTCGGCCTCCGTCACCGGTGTGTCCGGTACGGGGGACCGCAGGAAGCTGACCGCCACGATCCGCAATCGCGGCTCCGCCGTCGCGGCGATGGTCCGGCTCTCCCTGCTGGACGACAAGGGCGGCGCCCGGGTCCTGCCGACGCTGTACGAGGACAACTACCTGTGGCTGCTGCCCGGCGAGAGCCGCACGGTCACCCTGTCCTGGCCCGCCGAGGCACTGGCCTCGGGCCGGCCCGCCCTGCGGGTGGAGGGCTACAACGCACCTCCCGTCACGGCCCGGCCGTGAGATGACCGCTCGCCGCCCCGGCCGCCCGCAGGGCCGGGGCGGCCGCGCGGCCGAGACGGCCCCGACGGCAGGCTCGTCGGGGCGGTGCGCGGCGGCCGGATCAGTGGGCGATTGCCGGAGCGCTCTTCTTGCGGGCGCGGTAGGCAGCCGCCTTGATCTTGTTTCCGCAGGACTCCATGTCGCACCACTGTCGGCGCGTGCCGCGAGAACGGTCGATGTAGATGCGGGTGCACTCCGGGTTCCCGCACTCCTTGAGTATGGGTGCGTCGGGGCCGCTGAGCAGCTCGATCGCCTGGCGCGCGACCGTGGACAGCGCTTCCTGCGGTGTCGCCTCGGTCCACCGTCCGGACGGGGTGAGCTGCGGCGTTGCCGGAGGCTTGCGGGCCGCGCCGTTCAGGACGGCGAGTGCCTGGACGTTGTAGTCCTCACCGAGCCGGCGGGCGGTGATCAGCTCGTAGAGGGCCTCCCGCACCGTCCTCGCCAGCTCGACGTCGGACTCGTCGCAGGGGGACACCGCGTCGACGATCCCCGACTCCAGGTACCAGGCGTCCAGCCTGTCCGGTGACGCGAACATCTCGAACCTGGCCGACCTGCGCGCGCGCAGGGTCGCGGCGAAGTCGAGGGCGGGATTTCCGCATACGAAGGCATGATTCAGGTTCACATCACCATTTTGACAGGTGACAAGTGGGGCTGCAAGGCTCGTCACTCGTCGAAGCGGTGTCCGTTCGGTCTCGACGCCGGTGAAGCATGGTCGTCGAGCGGGAGCGGGACAGGCCTCAGAGCCCGGTGGGCGGCCTCCGCCAGACGAAGACCTCGGTGCTGGGCGGGCGTTCGGAGAACCGGCCGGCCGCGGAGGCGTCGCGCAGGATGCGGCGCAGATCGTTCTCGAAGGCCGCGCGGCGCGTGCCGAACAGGTGGGGCGCCGACGACGACATCGAGTACACCCAGGCGATGACGTCGTCCTCGCCGCGCTCCAGCGCCCGTCCGGCGGGCACGACATGGCGCTCGGGTCCGAGGAAGCCGGCCCGGCGGAACACCTCTGCCTCGCCCCCGGGAGTCCCGTGCGGGAGCACCCCGCGGCCGGCTCGCCGTACCGGCCCCAGGTACTCCTTGATCAGCGCGTCCATCGCGGCGTAGGGCACGGCCGGATGCGGCAGCCCGGCAACGCCTGGGGTGTCGCTCTTGAGGTCCGAGATGTGCACCAGCGCCCCGCCGGGAGGCAGCATGGTCATCATGGTCGCCGCGACCAGGTCGCGGTCCATCCAGTGGAAGGACTGGCCGAAGACGGCGACGTCGAAGCCGCCGAGGCCCGCCGGAAGATCCTCCGCCCGGGCCCGCACCCACCGGGTCTTCCCGCCGACGCCCGCCTCGGCGGCCCGGCGCCCCGCTTCGGCGATCATCCCGCCGTCCGGGTCCACGCCGACCACCTCGCGGAACACGTGGGCGAACGCCAGGGCCAGGATGCCCGGCCCGCATCCCACGTCGATCAGGCGTCCACGCGCGTCGAGACCCAGGGTCTGTGCCAGCACCTCCGCCAGCCCCGGGGCGTAGGGCAGTCTCCCGCGCCGGTAGTAGGGGGCGGATCCCGAGAACAGGGTCTCGTCCCACTCCCAGCCGTCGATCACTCCGGCTCCCGCCCTTCACGAAGCTGTCTCTCCGTCAGAAGGGCCCATGCTTCCACGGTTCGGCCGGCCGCAGGGCTTCCGGCCACGCCCCGAGGTCGCCTCAGAAGTGGTCGACCTCGACGACGGCCTCGGCGAACGCCGCCGGAGCCTCCTGCGGCAGGTTGTGGCCGATGCCCTTCAGGGTGCGGTGGTCGTACTTTCCGGTGAACCTGTCCCGGTAGGTGGAGCCGTCGCCGGGCGCCGTGAAGGGGTCGCGTTCGGCGTCGAGGGTGATCGTGGGCACCGTGATGACCGGGCGGGCGGCCAGCTGCTTCTCGTAGCGGTCGTAGCGACGCTCGCCGTCGGCGAGGCTCAGCCGCCAGCGGTAGTTGTGCAGCACGATGGGCGTGTAGTCGGGGTTCTCGAAGGCCGCCGCGGTGCGCTCGAAGGTGGCGTCGTCGAAGTCCCAGGTCGGCGAGACGGTGTCCCAGACGAGCCGCGCCAGGTCGTGACGCTTGGTCTTGTCCTCCATGGCGATCCGGCCGCGCTCCGTGGCGAAGTAGTACTGGTACCACCAGGCGTACTCGGCTTTGGGGGGCAGGGGCTGGAGGTTGGCCTTCAGATTCGTGATGAGGTAGCCGCTCACCGAGACCAGGGCCTTGCAGCGCTCGGGCCAGAGGGCCGCGATGATGTCGGCGGTCCGCGAGCCCCAGTCGAAGCCGGCCAGCACGGCCTTGTGGATCTTCAGGGCGTCCATCAGCGCGATGATGTCGAGTGCGATCGCCGACTGCTGGGCGTTGCGGAACGTCCGGGAGGAAAGGAACCGGGTCGTGCCGTGGCCGCGAAGGTAGGGCACGATCACGCGGTAGCCTTCCGCAGCCAGCAGCGGTGCGACGTCGACGAAGCTGTGGATGTCATAGGGCCAACCGTGCAGACAGATGACCACGGGGCCGTGTGCGGGGCCCAGCTCCGCGTAGCCGACGTCCAGCAGTCCGGCCTTGATCTGCTTCACCGAGGCGAAGGACGTGTGGTCCCCGGGGACGGCGGTGGGCGCGGTCCCGGCCCGTGCCGGAGTCGAGTCCCGAGTCCGCGGGGCGGCGGAGGCGGTCGGGAGGCCGTGCAGACCGGTCACCGCAGCGGCGGTCGCGCCCGTGCCCAGCCCCAGGGCCTTGCTGAAGGTGCGCCTATTGATCATATGAATTCCCTCCGTGCGTAATCCATTGTCCTGGTATGCCTGATATGGGCGATCCGATCGGACGGTCGTGTGCGGCATCGCTTCGGATCGGCGTCCAGGTGACCTTCGCACGACGCACGTCACCGGTCAAGCCGGTGATGTAATGCCGCGAGATATACGGTGGCGAACCTTCGGTGCGGGTGGAGTGCCCGAGTTCGTCGACTTCTGAGAAGAAATGCCCGGCCGGCGGCCTTCACTCTCGGTAGCTGCGACGATGGTGATCGTCACCTGCTTGACGAGTGATTCTCGGTGTGTGACGATCGTCGGCACGTGATGAGTGGTGACTTCGGAAAGGTGCAGTCACATGAACTTCATGAAGGGCCTCGTGGCCGTGTTCGCCGTGGTCGTCATCTCGGTCGGCTGCTTCACCCAGGTCTTCTGACGGGACTTCGGGCGGCTTTCGGCGGGCACGCGTGGGCGGCGCGCGCATCCTCGTGCGGGGTGTGTGCGCCGCCCACGCGTGTTTCCGGCGTGGAGCGGCATGCCTTTCCCCTGCCTCTCCCGGTCGCGGCGTCACCGACTTGACGGGCATACGACGGCGAGGCGTGGAGATCCCGGG
>NZ_BAABKB010000076.1:0-87407 GCF_039543605.1 Streptomyces siamensis
TCCGATTTCCTCGGTGCTTTCCAGGTTCCCGCTCTCGCGTTTCCCTTTCCGGCGGTTCCGACTCTATCAGACTCTTTCGTGTCCGATTCCCTGTCGGCGGGGCTTGTCTTCAGGGCTTTGAGGGCTTTCGCCCCGCGGCCTTTCGACATTCACTACGTTAACCGATTCCCGCGTCCACTCATAATCGAGTTGCGCGAGTTCGAATTCGGGCATGCAGGCATGCCGAATTCGCCCCCGCTGAGGGGAAGTCGTAGGTAGTGGGTTGGCCGCTTCCGGCTGCTGGCTGAACGCCGTACCCGGTTCAAGCGGCTCGGGCTACATTACGGATCCCCCAGGGACGCGTCAAGTTGAGCGCCGGCGGGGCGTGTGGGCCCGATAGGGGCTCACCGTAGGGTCGTTGGCGATCCAGAAGCGCCAGGGGTGGACTCCGCCGTCGCCGGACACACCGGTGCGTGGACCGTTCCGTACCTGGTCGGAGTGGACGGGCGTGCCCGCGCGCAGGGTCAGCGGGGAGCCTTCGGGGCCGCAGGCGTCGGTGCCGTCGAGCGCACGGTCCACCCCGAGGGCCGTGGCGAGGCGCGCCGGCCCTTTGGCCAGTTCCTTGTCATTGCGGGCCGAGATTCGACGTTTGCGAGCCAGGTCGACGCCCTCGGTGATCTCGCCGGCCCGGAGCAGGACGGCGCTGGGCCTGTCACCGGGACCGCACACCAGGTTCATGCAGAACCACATGCCGTAGGTGAAGTAGACGTACACATGGCCGGGCGGACCGAACATCACTCCGTTGCGGGCCGTGCGGCCGCGATAGGCGTGTGAGCCGGGGTCGTTCGGGCCGTCGTAGGCCTCCACCTCCGTGATGCGGAGCTCGATCGGACCGTCCGGCGTGGAGCGCACGAGAATGCGCCCCAGGAGGTCGGGGGCGACGTCCAGTACGGGGCGGTCGAAGAAGTCGCGCGTGAGAGGCGTACGGTCAGGGGCCACGATCATGGCGTACGAGCGTAGTCCAGGAACCGGGACGGGAGCCGGGAGCGGTCCTGGGCCGGTACGGACGGATGCTCGTCGGCGGGGTGGTCAGGTGCTCTCCTCCTTGGAAAAGTGTGGGCACGGAACCGGCCGCGGCTGGATCGCGTTTGTAGGGATCAAGGAATCCAGACGGACATCAGGACGGAACAGGCGTTGCCTGGGGAGGTAGTGACATGGGGTTCAAGCGGCTGCTCGCGAGCATGGGTGCCGGTGGCGCTTCGGTCGAGACGGTGCTGACGGAGGCCAACACCGTCCCGGGCGGCGTCGTCCAGGGCGAGGTGCGGATCCAGGGCGGGTCGGTGAACCAGTCCATCGAGGGCCTGTCCGTCGGTCTGCAGGCCCGGGTCGAGGTCGAGGGCCACGACGACCAGGAGTACAAGCAGGACATCGTCTTCACGAAGGTGCGCCTCGGTGGCGCCTTCGAGCTCCAGGCCGGCGCGGTGCACGCGGTGCCGTTCGGTCTGGAGATCCCGTGGGAGACGCCGGTCACCATGATCGACGGGCAGAGCCTGCGCGGGATGAACATCGGTGTGGTGACGGAGCTGGAGATCGCGCGCGCCATCGACTCGGGCGACCTGGACCCGATCAACGTGCACCCGCTGCCGGCGCAGAAGGCCATCCTGGACGCGTTCATCCAGCTGGGCTTCCGCTTCAAGACCGCGGACATGGAGCGCGGTCACATCCGGGGGACGCGGCAGAAGCTGCCCTTCTACCAGGAGGTCGAGTTCTATCCGCCGTCGCAGTACCGCGGTCTGAACCAGGTGGAGTTGAGCTTCGTCGCGGACGAGCACGCGATGGACGTCGTGCTGGAGATGGACAAGAAGCCGGGCCTCTTCAGCGAGGGCAGCGACTCGTTCCGCTCCTTCCAGGTGGGGCTGCACGACTACCAGGGCACGGACTGGGCGGCCTACCTGAACCAGTGGCTGTCGGAGGTCGGCAGCAAGCGCAGCTGGTTCTAGGCTCGGGTCGGGAGATTCCGCTTCTGGAACCGCCCGGCAACCAACCAGGAACCGATCAGGAGGTACCGAGGTGACCGAGCTCAAGCGGCCGCCGCTCCCCCACGACTTCCATCCGCCCGTGCCGGCGTTCACGGTCACGAGCGAGGACGTCGAGCCGGGTGCGACGCTCAAGGACGCTCAGGTCTACGCGGCGGGGAACACCTCTCCGCAGCTGCGCTGGGAGGGTTTCCCGCCGGAGACCAAGAGTTTCGCCGTGACCTGCTACGACCCGGACGCGCCGACGGGGAGCGGATTCTGGCACTGGGTCCTGTTCGACATCCCGGTGTCGGTCACCGAGCTGCCCACGGGTGCGGGTACCGGCAAGTTCGAGGGCCTGCCCGAGGGCGCGGTGCACGTGCGCAACGACTACGGCTCGAAGGACTTCGGCGGTGCGGCGCCGCCGTCCGGGGACCCGGCTCACCGTTATGTGTTCACGGTCTACGCCGTCGATCAGGAGAAGCTCGGTCCTGACTCGGACGTGTCGCCCGCGGTGGTGGGCTTCAATCTGCGGTTCCACACGCTGGGGCGCGCCCAGCTGATCGGTGAGTACGCCGCTCCCGCGTGAGGCACCTCGCGGTGTCGAAGACTGACGTTCATTGAACGTTTGCCCGCCTCTGGTCTTGGAAGTGATCAGGGGCGGGCATTTTTTATTGCGTTGTCCATCTCGGCGTGCCCGGCCAGAGTTGATCCAGCCCGCCAGGGGGGTGGGCCGGTGCGCACAGGAGGTGGGCTGGATGCGGGACACGCTGGTACTCAACGCGAGCTTTGAGCCGCTGTCGACGGTGACGTTGAACCGAGCCGTCGTTCTGGTGCTGCAGGACAAGGCGGTCGTCGAGCAGGCCCACCCCGAGCTGCGCATGCGCGGAGCCGACCTGGACATACCCGTGCCCCGGGTGATCAGGCTCTGCCGCTACGTCCGGGTGCCCTTCCGAAGACAAGCCCCGTGGTCGAGGCGGGGTGTGCTGGTGCGGGACCGGCACAGGTGCGCCTACTGCGGGCACCGGGCGACGACCGTGGACCACGTGGTGCCGCGGGCGCAGGGTGGTCAGGACTCGTGGCTGAACACGGTCGCCTCGTGTGCGGTGGACAATCACCGCAAGGCGGACCGTACGCCGGAGCAGGCGGGCATGCCGCTGCTGCGGCAGCCGTTCGAGCCGACGCCGGCGGACGCGATGCTGCTGGCGCTCGGGCAGGACGACTTCGACGCGCTGCCTCAGTGGCTGGTGCAGCCGGCCGCCTGATCCGCGCGGCGCGGCCCGTGACCGGTACGGCGATGGGGCCCACCTCCCTCGTGGAGGTGGGCCCCATCGTCGTATGCGGAGGGGTCAGTCGGTGATCGACGGCTTCTCCCGGCGCTCCGTGCCGCCGCCGGAGCCGCCCGGCGTGCCGCCGTTGCCCGAACCGCCGCCCATGGCACCGAAGTTGCCCATGGCGCCGCTGAGTCCCTTGAGGGCGTCGCCGATCTCGCTGGGCACGATCCAGAGCTTGTTGGCGTCGCCTTCGGCGATCTTCGGGAGCATCTGGAGGTACTGGTAGGAGAGGAGCTTCTGGTCCGGGTCCCCGGCGTGGATCGCCTCGAAGACCGTACGGACGGCCTGGGCCTCGCCCTCGGCGCGCAGTGCGGCGGCTTTGGCCTCACCCTCGGCGCGCAGGATCGCGGACTGCTTCTCACCTTCCGCGGTGAGGATCTGGGACTGCCGGATGCCTTCGGCGGTGAGGATCGCTGCGCGCTTGTCACGGTCGGCGCGCATCTGCTTCTCCATCGAGTCCTGGATGGAGGTGGGCGGCTCGATGGCCTTGAGCTCGACGCGGTTGACGCGGATGCCCCACTTGCCGGTGGCCTCGTCGAGGACACCGCGCAGGGCCGCGTTGATCTCCTCGCGGGAGGTCAGCGTGCGCTCCAGGTCCATGCCGCCGATGATGTTGCGCAACGTGGTGACGGTGAGCTGCTCGATCGCCTGGATGTAGCTGGCGACCTCGTACGTCGCGGCCCGGGCGTCGGTGACCTGGTAGTAGATGACGGTGTCGATGTTGACGACCAGGTTGTCCTGGGTGATCACCGGCTGCGGTGGGAACGGCACGACCTGTTCGCGCAGGTCGATGCGGTTGCGGATGGAGTCGATGAACGGGACGACGATGTTCAGGCCGGCGTTCAGTGTGCGTGTGTAGCGGCCGAAGCGCTCGACGATGGCGGCGCTCGCCTGTGGGATGACCTGGATGGTCTTGATCAGGGCGATGAAGACCAGCACCACCAGAATGATCAGGACGATGATGATCGGTTCCATCGTTGCTCCCCGTACCCTTCTCCGCCTCGGTGATTCCGAAAGATCTTATGGTTGTTGAAGATCTTGCTGGACGAGTCTGACAGACCGCCGTCTGCCACGTGGGGCGTTCGGTTCACTTGCGTCGTACGAGGTCACATGATGATCGCGGTGGCTCCTTCGATGTCCACGACGTCCACTTCCTGGCCTACCTCGTAGGACTGTCCGGCGTCGAGGGCGCGTGCGGACCAGATCTCCCCGGCGAGCTTGATCCTGCCGCCGTCGGAGCCGTCGATGCGCACCATGACGACGGCCTGCTTCCCCTTCAATGCTTCCACGCCCGTGGCCAGTTGAGGCTGCTGGGCGCGGTGCCGGGCCGCGATGGGCCGCACCACGGCGATGAGGGCGACCGAGACGACGGAGAAGACGAGGACCTGGAGGACGACACCGCCGCCGAGGCCGGAGACGGCCGCGGCGGCGACGGCGCCCACGGCGAGCATGCCGAACTCCGGCATCGCGGTCACGACGAGCGGGATGCCGAGTCCGGCCGCGGCGACCAGCCACCACACCCATGCGTTGATGTCGTTCACACGGTCATGGTAGGACCGCGTGGCCTCGGCGGACAGGGCGCACGATCAACCGGGACGTGCGGCTCCCGGGGCGCGTCCGGGTGCTCGGCCGGCCGGGTCGGGTGCTCAGGCCATCGGGAGGCCCTGCGCCGTCCAGCGCTCGCCGACCTGCTCGACGACGAGCGGGAGTCCGAAGCAGAGCGAGAGGTTGCGCGAGGTGAGTTCGAGCTCCAGCGGACCGGCGGCGAGGACCTTGCCCTGACGGATCATCAGGACGTGGGTGAAGCCGGGCGCGATCTCCTCGACGTGGTGGGTGACCATGATCATGGAGGGGGCGATCGGGTCGCGGGCGAGGCGGCCGAGGCGGCGTACGAGGTCCTCACGGCCGCCCAGGTCGAGGCCCGCGGCGGGCTCGTCGAGCAGCAGCAGCTCGGGGTCGGTCATCAGGGCGCGGGCGATCAGGGTGCGCTTGCGCTCGCCCTCGGAGAGCGTGCCGAACCTGCGGTCGAGGTAGTCGCTCATGCCGAGCCGGTCGAGGAAGGCGCGGGCGCGCTGCTCGTCGACGTCCTCGTAGTCCTCGTGCCAGCCGGCGGTCATGCCGTAGGCGGCGGTCAGCACGGTCTGCAGGACGGTCTGGCGCTTGGGGAGCTTCTCCGCCATGGCGATGCCGGCCACACCGATGCGCGGGCGCAGTTCGAAGACGTCGACCTTCCCGAGGGTCTCGCCGAGGATGGTGGCGGTGCCCTGGCTGGGGAAGAGGTAGCTGGAGGCGACGTTCAGGAGGGTCGTCTTTCCGGCGCCGTTGGGGCCGAGGATGACCCAGCGCTCGCCCTCCTTGACCGACCAGGAGACCTGGTCCACCAGAGCCCGGCCCTCGCGGACCACGGACACGTCCTCCAGCTCCAGTACATCGCTCATGAGCGCGTTGTCTCCCATTGCAGTCTCGGCCGTCGCTGACGTCTGTCGACGCAGCCCCCAGGGAAAACCTACGCCACCGGTCGGCCGCTCCAATCCATCGGTCGGTCCTTAGGGTGGAGGCATGCTCTCGGAACCACGCTCAGGACGACTGGCCGCATGGGGAAATGCCCTTTTGGCCGGACTTGTTTCACCGGACGACGCGGTGCTCGCCGTCGTCGGGGAGGACGCCGTGCACCGGGTCGAGGGGTTGCCCGGCGAGTCCGGGCCCGTGGGCCTGACGCTCGCCCTCGGGCGGCTCCGCGCGCTCGGCGTGACGGGACTGCGGGTCGCGCTGCCGGCGCCGGGCCATCCGCTCGGGCTGAGCGGTCCGCCGGAGTTCAACGCGCGCGCCCTGGACGCCGAGGAGGCCGTCGTCTGTCACGGCGCGGCGCTCGGGCTCGTGCCCGAGGTGTACGAGGCCGGGCCCGAAGGCGATGTGCACGTCGAGGTCCTCTGGCACTGTCTCGCCGTGCGGGAGGCGCCGCCCGCCGACGTGCCGTCCCTCGGCGAGGCGGAGCGGGAGCTGGCGGAGGCGCTGCGCGAGGCGACCGAGGTGTTGTCGCGACTGGACGTGGCCGGATCGGGGCCGGTCGCGGAGGCCGCGATCGACGCGTACCGGGCACGTGCCGAGCGTGGTCGCGAGGTGCTCGCTCCCGGTTATCCGCCGCGCGCCGTGCGCGTGCTGGAGCTCGCCCAGCGGGTGGGGCTGCTGATCTCCGTCGCCTACGAGAACGGCCACGGCGGAGCGGTGAGCGCCTCGGAGATCGGCGCACGCTCCCTCGCGCTGCGCCCGGTGGAGCGGACGGCCCGACGGGCGCAGGTGGCCGCGTACAACGCTTTCGTGGAGGAGCGGGAGCGGGGGGCTCGGTGAGCGTCCTGGGGGCGGCACGGGGAGCCCGCCCACCGGGTTGAGCGGGAGACACCGGGAGCTCGGCGAGTGGGCCGGAACCGGAGCAGTACGGAGCTCGGCGAGTGGCCCTAGCCGGAGCAGTACGGGGGAGGGTGAGTGGGCCCTGGCCGGAGGTGCCGGGGGTCGGCAGCGGAGCCCGAGGGCTGTGCGGGGCCCGGGGGCTGTGCAGGGTCCGGGCGGACCGGGCTGCACAGGAGGCGGCCCGGACGCCCGAGTCGCGCCCCCGCGCGAAGGGAGCCGGGACACGGAAGGAGCCTGCGTCGCGCGGGAGCGCTCGTGGCGCGTGGAACATGTGCCTGCCTCGCACGGGAGCACTCGTGGCGCGTGGGACATGTGCCTGCGTCGCGAGGGAGCGCTCGTGGCGCGTGGGACAGCAGCCTGCGCGGCGCGATAGCGCTCACCGCGCGGGACGGGAGCTCGCACAGCGCGGGAGCGCTCACCGCGCGCGGGACGCCGGGCCGACGCTCCTGGCCCGCCGGGCGGGCGCTCCGGGGTATGCGAAGGGCCCCGCGCGCTTTTGGCGCGGGGCCCTTGGCGACCGTACGGATCAGTCGTTGACGGCCTGGTTGCCGAAGGCCGGGTTCAGGAGACCGATGACGTTCACGCTGTCGCCGGACACGTTCACGGGAACGTGGACCGGGACCTGCACGGTGTTGCCCGAGGCGACGCCCGGGGACTGCGCGGCAGCGCCGTGGGCACCCGAGTCGGCGACGGCGGCACCGGCCGAGGCGCCCGCGGCGATCCCGGCGACGGTGAGGGCCAGGGCTGCCTTCTTGGCGATCTTCATAAAAAACGTTCCTCCTGCGTTCGCTTATCCGACCCGGCCGAGGGTCGTACGCTGAGCAACGCGAGGAGGCCCGACGCGGCACGGGATGCCGCGACGAAAGGCCCGATCGGGCCATTCAACCGATCGGCCGACAACCTGACCGGCCTCCCAGGGACCCCTGGAAGGCCGGTGGTCACGAACGGTCCGGTGCGGGCCTCAGTGGTTGATGCCGAGGTTTCCGAAGGCCGGGTTCAGGGCGCCGATGACGTTCACCGTGTTGCCGACAGCGTTCACCGGGACGTGGACCGGGGCCTGGACGAGGTTGCCCGAGACGACACCCGGGGAGCCCGCGGCCTTGCCGCCCGCCCACGCACCGTCGGTGGCGGAGGCCATGCCGGCTCCCGCGGCGACCAGGCCGCCGGCCACCATCGCGACTGCCGTGACCTTCTTCAGGTTCTTCACTTCTTCAACCCCTCCTGGCGATCACCGCGGCAGGTCGCCGCGGCACGCACTGAAGAACGGCGGAGATCCACGGAGGATGCGCCATACGGGGGACATACACACGACGGTATGAATCTCATCCCGGAGCGGAACCCTCCGAATTGCCGGGCGCCGACCCTCCAGGGAGGTGCGCCGAAGCGCTCTCTCCCTGGTGACCGGCGCCGGCCTCAGCCCCCGACGCCGTGCCGCACGGCCCAGAGCGCGGCCTGGGTCCGGTCGGCGAGGTCGAGTTTCATCAGGATGTTCGAGACATGGGTCTTCACCGTCTTCTCGGACAGGACGAGGGCGCGGGCGATCTCCCGGTTGGAGCGGCCGTCCGCGATCAGGCCGAGCACCTCACGCTCCCGCTCGGTGAGCGAACCGCCCCTCCCCTGGCCCGAGTTGGCCTCGTCCTGGGACAACAGGGCGCCCGCGACCTCGGGTTGCAGCAGGATGTGTCCGGCGTGCACGGAGCGGATGGCGCCGGCCAGGGCGTCCGGGTCCACGTCCTTGTACACATAGCCGGCGGCTCCGGCGCGCAGGGCGGGCACGACGGTGCGCTGCTCGGTGAAGCTGGTGACGATCAGCACCCGTGCCGGGTTGGCGAGTTCGCGGAGCCGGCGCAGCGCGTCGATGCCGTCCATGCCGGGCATCTTGACGTCCATGAGGACGACGTCGGGTTTCAGCTCCTCGGCGCGCTCGACCCCTTCGGCACCGTCGGAGGCCTCCCCCACGACCTCGATGTCGTCCTGTACTTCGAGGAAGGTGCGCAGACCGCGGCGGACCACTTGGTGGTCGTCGACGAGCAGCACCTTGATTGCGTCAGCCACCAGGGACCTCCATCTCGATCGTGGTGCCCTTTCCGGGCGCCGATTCCACGGTGAGGTTGCCGCCGACGCCGCTCGCCCGGTCGCGCATCGACACCAGTCCGAGGTGGCGGCCGGCGCTGCGTATCGCGGCGGGTTCGAAACCGCTGCCGTCGTCGGTGACGCGCAGGACGGCACCCGGGCCGTGCTTGTCCAGGGTGACGTCGACCCGGGCGGCGCCGGAGTGCCGCAGCGCGTTGTGCAGGGCCTCCTGGGCGACGCGCAGCAGGGCCTCCTCCTGGGCCGCGGGCAGTGCCCGGACCCCGCGACTCGAGAACGCGACCCGCGACGAGTGGGCGCGGTCGAGGACCTGGATCTGATTGCGCAGGGTGGCGACCAGGCCGTCCTCGTCGAGCGCGGTGGGACGCAACTCGACCACGGCGGCGCGCAGTTCGTCCGCCGCCTCCGCGGCGAGCGCGGCCACCTGCTGGAGTTCGCCCTTGGCGCGTGACGGGTCGCGGTCGACGAGTGCGGCTGCCGCCTGCGCGGTGAGGCGCAGGGAGAACAGCTTCTGGCTGACCGCGTCGTGCAGTTCATGGGCGAGCCGGGACCGCTCCTCGGCGATGGTGAGCTCGCGGCTGCGCTCGTACAGGCGGGCGTTGGTCAGGGCGATCGCCGCGTGCTGGGCGAGGATCGTGAGCAGTTCCTCGTCGTCCTCGGTGAATCCGCAGCCGCCGCCCGCCCGGGGGGCCGGGACGTCGTGTCCGTGGCCCGCGGGAGGGCGCACCTTGTTGGCGAGGAACAGTGCGCCGATGACCTCGTCCCCGTCGCGGATGGGCAGGCCCAGGAAGTCGGACATGTTCGGGTGGGCGGAGGGCCAGCCCTCGAAGCGGGGGTCCTTGCGCACGTCGGCGAGGCGTTCCGGACGGGCCTCGTGGAGCATGGCGGCGAGGATGCCGTGCTGGCGCGGGAGCGGGCCGATGGCCTTCCACTGTGCGTCGCTGACGCCGTCGACGACGAACTGGGCGAAGCCGCCGTGGTCGTCGGGCACGCCGAGCGCCGCGTACTGCGCGTCGAGCAGTTCACGGGCCGAGGCGACGATCGTCTTGAGGACGTCGCGCACCTCGAGGTGCCTGCTCATGGCCAGCAGCGCGGAGCTCACCGCGGACAGGCCGGAACGGGGTCCTTGGCTCATGACCTCAAGGTACCGGCGGGGTGTGACGGCGCGTATCGGACCTGTGGTGGCCCCCGCCTAGGCCGGTGGGCCTAGGACGAAGGAACCCGGATCATTGCGGCCCGCGCACGAGGCGCCGGGGTGGGCCCGGTTCCTACCTTGAAGACACCCGCCGGGAAAGGCGGTCAAGGGATGAGGGGACGGTTGTCATGCCGGTAGCGATCATCACGGGGGCTTCGAAGGGGCTGGGGCGGGCGCTCGGTGCGGCCCTGGCGGAGCGCGGCTGGGACCTGGTGCTCGACGCCAGGACGGCCGGGGTTCTGGAGGAGACCGCGGTGGCACTGTCCGCGTACGGGACCCGTGTCGAGGCCCTGCCCGGGGACGTCACGGACGCGGGGCACCGCGCGGAGCTGGTGGCGACGGCCCGCAAGCTCGGGGGCGTCGATCTGCTGGTGAACAACGCGAGCGCGCTCGGCGCCGAGCCGCTGGTGCGCTTGGAGGACCTGACGCTGGACGGGCTGCGGCAGGCGCTGGAGGTCAATGTGGTGGCCGCGCTGGGCCTGGTCCAGGAGGCGCTGCCGCTGCTCCGGGCCGCGGAGGCCGGCACGGTCGTCGACATCAGCTCGGACGCCGCCGCCGAGGCGTACGAGACGTGGGGCGGCTACGGCGCGTCCAAGGCGGCGCTCGACCATCTGTCGGCGGTTCTCGGCGAGGAGGAGCCCGGTCTTCGGGTCTGGGCCGTCGACCCCGGGGACATGGGCACGGACCTGTACGCGGCGGCCGTACCGGGGGACGACGATCCACGGCCGGCACCGGACAGCGTGGTCCCTGCCTTTCTGCGACTGATCGACGAACGGCCGGCCAGTGGGCGCTACTCCGCTCCGGCCCTCCTGGAGGAGCGATGACGACGGCGGTGCGGGTTCCGGAGGAGTTGTCGGCGCGGGTGCCGGCCGAGCAGCGCGGTCCCGGCCTGGACCGGGACTCGGTGCGGCTGCTGGTGTCGCGCGGTACAGAGGTGTCGCATCACGAGTTCGTGGAGCTGCCCCGGGAGCTGAAGGCGGGTGACCTGCTCGTGGTCAACACCTCCGCCACCCTGGCGGCGGCGGTGGACGGGCGGGTGGGGGACGCGCGGGTGGTCGTCCACTTCTCCACGCGAGGGGACGACGGGCGGTGGGCCGTCGAGCTGCGGGATCCCGACGGTGCTGGTACTACGCGCGCGCGGGCGGGCGGGCCTGCGGGTACAGAGGTGTGTCTGCCCGGGGACGTGCGGCTCGTCCTGGAGGAGCCGCTGACCGCGCGGAGCCCGCGGCTGTGGTGGGGGCGGGTGTCGGAGGCCGACGTCCTGGGGCTGCTGCGTCGGCACGGGCGGCCGATCCGTTACTCCTACACGGACAGGGACCAGCCGCTGTCCGTCTACCAGACGGTGTTCGCGCTGCCGTCCGCCGACGGCGCGGGCAGTGCGGAGATGCCGAGCGCGGCGCGGCCCTTCACCGCTCGGCTGGTGGCGGAGCTGGTGAGCCGGGGCGTGCAGTTCGCGCCGATCACGCTGCACACGGGGGTGGCGTCGGCGGAGTCCCATGAGCCGCCGTATCCGGAGAGGTACGAGGTGCCGGAGGCGTCGGCCCGGCTGATCAACGCGGCGAAGGCCGGCGGGGGCCGGATCATCGCGATCGGCACGACCGCGGTGCGTGCCGTCGAGTCCGCGACCGGCACCGACGGGGTGGTGCGGGCGGCGAAGGGCTGGACCGACCTGGTGGTGACTCCGGAGCGCGGGGTGCGGGTCGTCGACGGGCTGCTGACCGGGCTGCACGAGCCCGAGGCCTCGCATCTTCTGATGCTGGAGGCGATCGCGGGCCGTGCGGCCCTCGACAGCGGCTACGACCAGGCGCTGCGCGGGCAGTACCTCTGGCACGAGTTCGGGGACGTCCACCTCATCCTCCCCGAGGAGAGCCCTCGCTCTCGGCATTGCTCCGGCAACTGTTGGTGACATCGGGGAGGGACCGGTGTGAGCCCGCACATAGGGCGCACATCACGTACGAGGGAGCATAGGAGATAAACAGGACGCGGTGAGCGGGGCAGACGTGTCAGTCTGCCCCGATTTGCCCGTTCCGGTCCCACTATCCGCCTTCGTACGTCACACCTTTGCCACAGGATTTTGCGGCCGCTAAGAATTGCCTCCGTCGCTCAGCACCGAGGGTTTCGCCCCACGGTGTTCGTTCCGGAAACGATTTGTCCCCCACCGGGCCCCGAGCGATCTCCGCGCTATTCGAAGAGGTCCATCAGCCATGCCCAAGAACAACACCACTCCTGGACATAGTCCGAAGCTGACCAAGGTCCGCAAGCTCTCGATCGCAGGTGTCGCCACCCTCGGCGCCGCCGCCCTCGGGTTCTCGCTGGTACCGGGTCACTCGGGGACCGCCACGACCGACGTCGCCGTCGCCCCGGCCCCGGTCGCCTACAGCGAGACGCAGATCCAGGACGTCAAGGCCCGCATCACCGACCAGCTGGCCACCGCGGACCTGAAGACCCAGGACATCGCCGCCAAGCAGAAGGCCGTCGCCGACGCCGCCTCGAAGAAGGCCGCCGCCGACAAGGCCGCGCAGAAGGCCGAGGCCGAGGCCCTCGCGAAGCAGCAGGTCGCGGAGCCCCGTGTGACGACGCTGGCCGCCGGTCGCTCCGCGCCGATCCACGTCGAGACGGTCGCCGCGACGACCTACACCAACAACCTCGACGGCTGGATCCGCAAGTCCCTGTCGATCATGGCCAAGCACGGCATCCCGGGCACCTACAACGGCCTGTACCGCAACATCATGCGGGAGTCGTCGGGCAACCCGAACGCCATCAACGGCTGGGACATCAACGCGATCAACGGCATCCCGTCGAAGGGTCTGCTGCAGGTCATCCAGCCGACCTTCAACGCCTACCACGTGCCCGGCACCTCGTGGAACATCTACGACCCGGTCGCCAACATCACGGCCGCCGCCAACTACGCGGCCGACAAGTACGGCTCGATGGACAACGTCAACAGCGCCTACTGAGGGCTTGGCGCGGAGCTCCCACGCAGACGCCGAAGGGCGGCACCCCGACCGGGGTGCCGCCCTTCGCCCGTGCCGGCCGGTCCGCGTCCGCGGGCGGCCGGTCCACGCGACTACTTGCGCATGACCTCGGGCTCGTGGCGGCGCAGGAAGCGGGCGACGAAGAAGCCGCAGAGCACACCGAGGACGATCAGGGCGACCATGTCCAGGGTCCAGGCCCCGGCCGTGTGGTCCCACAGCGGGTCCGTGCTGCTCGGGTCGTCCTGGTTCGGGAAGATGTTGTTGAAGTCCAGCGTGGTACCGGAGGCGGCGACAGCCCAGCGGGCCGGCATCAGGTACGAGAACTGGTTGACGCCGGGCGTGCCGTTCAGGATGAACAGGCAGCCGGTGAAGACGACCTGGACGATCGCGAACATGACCAGCAGCGGCATGGTCTTCTCGGCGGTCTTCACCAGCGAGGAGATCACCAGGCCGAACATCATCGACGCGAAGCCGAGGGCCATGATCGGGATGGTGAGCTCGACCTTCGGCAGGCTCGTCAGGATCAGGCCCTCTTTCGGGACCGTGCGGCTGCCGAAGCCGATGGCGCCGATCAAGGCACCCTGCAGCATGGTGATCACGCCGAGGACGATGACCTTGGACATGAGATACGCGGAACGTGACAGACCCGTCGCGCGCTCCCGCTCGTAGATCACCCGCTCCTTGATCAGCTCGCGGACCGAGTTGGCGGCGCCGGCGAAACACGCGCCGACCGCGAGGATGAGGAGCACCGTCGTGGCCGTGCCGTTGGCGACGTGGAAGCCCCCCTTCGTGATGATCGGGTTGACCAGCAGCGTCTTGTCCGAGTCGATGAGCAGGCTCACCGCGCCCAACACCGCCGGCAGGATCACCGTCAGCGCCAGGAAGCCCTTGTCGGAGGCGATCACCGAGACGTAGCGGCGGATCAGGGTCATCAGCTGGGAGCCCCAGCTCTGCGGCTTCGGCGGCTTCATCGCCTGCGGCGGCGGCATCTGCGTCGACTGCGGGGCGACCGCGTCGATGTCCGCGGCGTACATCTGGTAGTGCTGCGAGCCCTTCCAGCGGCCCGCCCAGTCGTAGTCGCGGTAGTTCTCGAAGGCGGAGAACACATCGGCCCAGGTGTCGTAGCCGAAGAAGTTCAGCGCCTCCTCCGGCGGGCCGAAGTAGGCCACGGAGCCGCCGGGCGCCATGACGAGGAGCTTGTCGCAGATCGCCAGCTCGGCCACGGAGTGCGTGACGACGAGAACCGTACGGCCGTCGTCGGCGAGGCCGCGCAGCAGCTGCATGACGTCACGGTCCATGCCCGGGTCGAGGCCGGAGGTCGGCTCGTCCAGGAAGATCAGCGACGGCTTGGTGAGCAGCTCCAGGGCCACCGAGACACGCTTGCGCTGGCCACCGGAGAGGGAGGTGACCTTCTTCTCCTTGTGGATGTCCAGCTTCAGCTCGCGCAGCACCTCGTCTATGCGGGCCTCGCGCTCCTCGGTCGTGGTGTCGGCGGGGAAGCGCAGCTTGGCCGCGTACTTGAGGGCCTTCTTGACGGTCAGTTCCTTGTGCAGGATGTCGTCCTGCGGGACCAGACCGATGCGCTGGCGCAGCTCGGCGAACTGCTTGTACAGGTTCCGGTTGTCGTAGAGGACGTCGCCCTGGTTGGCGGGGCGGTAGCCGGTGAGCGCCTTCAGCAGCGTCGACTTGCCGGAACCGGACGGGCCGATTACCGCGATGAGCGACTTCTCCGGCACGCCGAAGGAGACGTCCTTGAGGATCTGCTTGCCGCCGTCGACCGTCACGGTCAGATGGCGGGCCGAGAAGGAGACCTCACCGGTGTCGACGAACTCCTCGAGGCGGTCGCCGACGAGGCGGAACGTCGAGTGGCCGACGCCGACGATGTCGTTCGGGCCGAGCAGCGCCGAACCGCCCTTGGCGATCGGCATACCGTTGACGTACGTGCCGTTGTGCGAGCCGAGGTCACGGATCTCGAAACGGCCGTCGGGCGTCGCGTGGAACTCGGCGTGGTGGCGCGAGACCTGGAGGTCGGAGACGACCAGCTCGTTCTCCAGCGCACGGCCGATGCGCATCACACGGCCGAGCGAGAACTGGTGGAAGGTCGTCGGGCTGCGGTCGCCGTAGACCGGCGGCGCCCCCGCGGCTCCACCGGGTCCCTGCTGCTGCGGCACGCTCGGTGCCGACTGCTGCGGCTGCTGCCAGCTCTGGTCGGGCGCCTGCTGCTGCGGCTGCTGAGCCCAGCCGGGGCTCGCGCCCTGCGCGGCGTACGGCTGCTGCTGGGGCTGCGCGACCGAGGCGGCGGCACCCGACACGTTCAGGCGCGGCCCGTCGGTCGCGTTGCCGAGGTGCACGGCCGAGCCCGGGCCGATCTCCATCTGGTGGATCCGCTGGCCCTGCACGAATGTGCCGTTGGTGCTGCCGTGGTCCTCGATGACCCAACTGCGGCCGCCCCAGCTGATCGTGGCGTGACGCCAGGACACCCTGGCGTCGTCGAGCACGATGTCCCCCTGCGGATCGCGTCCGAGGGTGTGTGGCCTGGACGCATCGAGCGTCCAGGTCCGTCCATTCAATTCCAGTACGAGTTCCGGCACTCCATGCCCCACTGAGTTGTCCCCCGAGTTACCCCCATCACAGGGAGTCTAGGGATGTCGAACATCGTGGGGAACTATTTCAGTAGGAGCCCCCTGACCGAAAGTCGGGCCTTGTGAAGGATGAGTACGGGCGGGTTGCCCGTTTCCGTTGACGGGGTTGAAACCGGCCCGGAGAGTGGTAATCCCACGCGAGGGGGACATCCGCGGTGGATCGCCGCGGCGCGGATCGGGGGGTCTGACGATGAGCATCGGGACCGCGGACCACGAGGCAGGCACCAGGAGCGTGCCGTGGCGAGACGTGGCACTGTCCGCGATCGCCTCCGTGAGCTGGGCGTTGATCGGCATGGCCGGTACGGCCGCGCTCGGTCTGCATCTGCTCGGGGCGGACTCGGCGGGCTCACTGGGGCCGATGACCGCGGCGGTGGTGGCACTTGGGGCGAACGGAGCGGTCAAGCCGTCGGGCGACGTGTCGGCCTTCGGCCTGAAGGGAGCGGAGGCGCACACCGCGATCCAGATCACACCGCTGGGCGTGGGCCTGGTCGGTGCGGTGCTGCTGGCCTGGTTCTTCCTGAGGTCCTTGCGCGGGGCGGGAGTTGTGATCTCTCCGCCCGAACTCCTCGCGCGCGGGGCCTCGGTGGTGGTGCTCTTCGTCGCCACGCTGGGCGGGCTCGCCTGGGCCGGCCATGACGTCATCACGATCGACGGGAGCAAGCTCGGGCTCGACCGGGTCGCGGGCGGGGGCGGACTCGGCGACATCACCGACAAACTCCCCGGCGGGCTGGGCGACCTGGGCGGACTGCTCCCCGACAAGATCGGCGACCTGGTCGACGCGAAGGCGGCCGTGGGGTTCACCGTCGACACGGTGCCCACGCTGCTGGGCGGTGCGGCGTGGGCGGCCGGGGTCCTGGTGATCGCTCTGCTGGCCTCGCGACGCACACCGCTGCCGCGTGGCTGGGAGGCCGTGCACCGCGTGGTGCGGCCGGCCGCCTCCGCGCTCGTCACGGTGCTGCTGGTCGCCGTCCTGGCAGGGCTCGCCGCGGCGGCGTACGCGGCGATCGGCGACGACCACCCCAAGCGGATCGCCGGGGCCGCCCTGCTCGGTGCGCCCAACGGCGTGTGGCTCGGTGTGCCCGTCGGCCTCTTCGTGCCGTGGGACGGCAGGGCCACGGGCGAACTCGCCAAGCTGCTCCCCGACCCGCTGGACCGGTTGCTCAGTGTCGACTCCGACCGGCCCGTCACCCTCGGCCGTCTCGCCGAACTCGACGGACGCGTGTGGCTGCTGGGTGTCGCGACCGCCCTCATGATGCTGTTCGCGGGCGTCCTGACGGCGACGCGTACGCCTTTTGTACGGGAGCCGGGTGCCGCCGACGCCGGAGGCGCGGCTGCCTCAGACGTACGGGGCGGAGGTGCCCTCTCCTTCGCAGGGCGCTGCGCTCTTCCGCTCGCGGTGGTGACCGCGGCCGCACTGCCCCTGATGGCGTGGCTGACGGAGGTGTCCGCGGACGCCTCGCTGTCGGTGCTCGGCTTCGACGCGTTCGGCGCGGGGATCGAGTTGCACGGACGCCTGGGCATCGCGCTGCTGCTCGGCGCCGCGTGGGGCGCGGGTGCGGGCGCGGCCGGGGCGCTGCTGGCGTACGCGAGCGGCGCCGCGGGACGACGTGCCGCGCCTTTGGCACTGGGTGACTTCGGGGGTCGCCCGGTGGCCGTGGCCGAGTTCGCCGTGCCCGCCGGGGAGTCCGGGCCGTACCGCCCGCAGGCCTCGTACCGGCCGCCGAACCCGGACACGAATCCCTATCTCCAGCTGCCGGAGGAGTTGCGGAGGCCGGGCGGCGCGAGGGCGCGCGGGCCCGCGCCGGGCACGGCACCCGGACGCGACGGGCAGCGCTCGCGGGGAGCCGGACCCAGGGACGGCGGACAGACCTCACGTGAAGCCGGACCGCGGGACGGCGGACCGCCCTCCGAGGGCACGCGGGCTCCGGGGAGCGGACCGGCGCCCGGCGATGTGTACGGTGCGCCGACGGTGGTCGGGCCCATCGGTCCGCCGCCTCCGCGTCGGCCCCGGCCGGGCGGGCAGGGGCTGGGCGGGACGCCACCGCCTCCCCCGCCGCCGCCTCCGGACGAGGGGACGCCCCCTCCGCGCCGGCCCCGCGGAGGACGCTGACAGGCGCGCGCCAGGCGCGGGCGTCCGACCGGCACGACCCCGTTCCCGCTGGGTGCGGGGGCCTTGCGCACGAGAGGGGAGCACGGCGTCGGCGGGCGGTCATGAGCGCGCCACTCAGGTGACATCCAGTGTTCCCCGTCCGCCAGGCGGACCAGGAAGGCGGAAGGCACTCGGTGCCGGATACGGTGGAAGCACCATGAGCGCTTCGCAGACCTCCGACGTCCCCACTCTCCTCGTCAAGATCTTCGGCAAGGACCGGCCGGGCATCACCGCCGGACTCTTCGACACCCTCGCCGCCTACTCCGTCGACGTGGTCGACATCGAGCAGGTCGTCACCCGTGGCCGGATCGTGCTGTGCGCGCTCGTGACCGAGCCGCACGTCGGGCTCGAGGGTGATCTGCGGGCCACCGTCCACAGCTGGGCGGAGTCGATGAAGATGCAGGCGGAGATCATCTCCGGTCACGGCGACAACCGGCCCCGTGGGCTCGGACGTTCGCTCGTCACGGTGCTCGGGCATCCGCTGACCGCGGAGTCGACCGCCGCGATCGCCGCGCGGATCACGAAGAGCGGCGGCAACATCGACCGTATCTTCCGGCTCGCCAAGTACCCGGTGACGGCCGTCGAATTCGCCGTGTCCGGCACGGAGACCGAGGCGCTGCGCACCGCGCTGGTGACGGAGGCGGCGGCGCTCGGTGTCGACATCGCGGTCGTCGCGGCCGGACTGCACCGCAGGGCCCAGCGTCTGGTCGTCATGGACGTGGACTCGACGCTCATCCAGGACGAGGTGATCGAGCTCTTCGCGGCGCACGCGGGCTGCGAGGCCGAGGTCGCCGAGGTGACGGCGGCGGCGATGCGCGGGGAGCTGGACTTCGAGCAGTCGCTGCACGCGCGCGTGGCCCTGCTCAAGGGGCTCGACGCCTCCGTGGTGGACAAGGTGCGCGAGGAGGTGCGGCTGACGCCGGGCGCGCGCACCCTCATCCGTACGCTGAAGCGGCTCGGTTTCCAAGTCGGCGTCGTGTCGGGCGGGTTCACCCAGGTCACGGACGACCTGAAGGAGCGGCTCGGGCTCGACTTCGCGCAGGCCAACACGCTGGAGATCGTCGACGGGAAGCTGACCGGCAAGGTCACCGGCGAGATCGTGGACCGGGCGGGCAAGGCACGGCTGCTGCGCCGGTTCGCCGCCGAGGCGGGCGTCCCGCTCGCGCAGACCGTGGCGATCGGTGACGGCGCCAACGACCTGGACATGCTCAACGCGGCCGGGCTCGGCGTCGCGTTCAACGCCAAGCCGGTGGTGCGCGAGGCCGCGCACACGGCGGTGAACTTCCCGTTCCTCGACACGGTCCTCTATCTGCTGGGCGTCACCCGCGAAGAGGTCGAGGCGGCGGACATGCACACGGACGACCACTGACCCGTCCGGTGATATGACGAAGGGGGTCCGGCATCCTGTGCCGGACCCCCTTCGTCACGAGGAGGGGTGGGTCACTCCGTCGGCGCCCAGTAGTCGACGAGCGTGGCCGCGCCGGGCTCCAGGGTCTTCCAGGAGCCGTCGAAGGTGAGCACCGCGAAGGCGGCGGCGGGGAACCCTCTGCTGTTCATCCGGGTGCGGGCGTCGCCCTCTGCCTGGCCGGCCAGGATCTCGGCGAGGCCGTGCACCCCGGGGTTGTGGCCGATGAGGACCACCTGGCGCGCGTCGTCGGGGGTTTCGTTGAGCACGGCGATCAGCTCGCCGGGCGAGGCTTCGTAGAGCCGCTCCTCGTAGACTGTTTTCGGCCGGTGCGCGAGTTCGTGGACCGCGAGTTTCCAGGTGTCGCGGGTCCGGATCGCGGTGGAGCAGAGGGCCAGGTCGAAGGTGATGCCGGTGTCGGCCAGCTTGCGTCCGGCGACGGCCGCGTCCATACGGCCCCGGTCGGCGAGCGGCCGCTCGTGGTCGGACACCTGCGGCCAGTCGGCTTTCGCATGCCGGAAGAGGATGATCCTGCGAGGTTCTGCGACGCTCATGCGTTCCAGCTTCGCATGAAACACGCCACGGGGCGCTGGGAGTTGACGTGCTCACCCGCCAGGGGTGACGAGGTCCCCCGGACGGCGCGGGCCGGGCCGGACCTGCGGTGACTCAGGGCGCCCGGTGCAGCACTGTCTGCTGCACCTGCTCGAAGACGTGGGTGATCGCCGGGTCGCCGCCCGCGGCGTGCGCGTCGGCGGGATTGAGGATCAGGAGCAGCAGGGTGACGAAGGCGAGCGTGGGCAGGGCCAGGGCCCACCAGGGCAGACGGATGTCGACGCGGCCCGGGGTCGCCGGGTGGGGCCGGGTGTGCGTTCGGGCCGACATGCCGCCTCCGTGGTCTTCGAGTGGTCCGTGACCGGCGTCCTCGCGGCCACATCTCGAAACTACGGACTCGGGGGCGCTCAACCCATCCGGTGATCCACCCACTTGACCCTGACACTCACCCCCTAGGGGACAGGGGGGTTAGCCCCACCATCGCGGTGGGACGCGTGACCCGGGTGGCCGAGGGGGCCTCGGGTCACGGCGAGGCGATCGACGCGATGATGCCGATGATCACGGTGATGGCCAGCATCGCTCCGAACACGAGCAGGAGCTTCTTCTGGCCGTTCTGGGGGTTCGGGTCGAGCGCAGGCATACGGCCAGTCTCGCACCCTTCGTCCGGGCCTCGGCGGGTGGGGTCCGGACGCCGGCCCCCAGTGCCACCGCGCGGGCCCCGCCGTCCCGCCCGGAGTCGTGGCCTCCTGCCCCGGGCCGCCTGCCGCGGGCCGCCTGCCCCGGCGGGCCACGGCCTCCCCCGCGGGCCATGGCCCGTCCGGGGGCCGCGGTCTCAGCCCTGTGCGCCTCGCGCCGCCGCCTCGTCCTCCACCGTGCGGTCGCGGCCGGCCAGGACGCCCACCGCCATCTGCGGGACCATCAGCGCGGCCATGAGGGCGAGCGGCAGGCCCCAGCCGCCGCTGTGCTGGTAGAGCACTCCCACGAGCAGCGGGCCCGGGATGGAGAGCAGGTAACCGGTGCTCTGGGCGAAGGCCGACAGCTTGGCGACGCCCGCCCCGGTCCTGGCCCGCATGCCGACCATGGTGAGCGCGAGGGGGAAGGCGCAGTTGGAGACGCCGAGGAGCAGCGCCCAGGCCCAGGCGCCGCCCGCCGGCGCGAAGTAGAGCCCGGCGTACCCGGCGAGCCCGCAGACGCCGAGGGCGAGCACGATCGGCCCCTGGTGGGGCAGGCGCGTGGCGAGGCGCGGAATGACGAAGGCCAGCGGAACGCCCATGACCATCGTGACGGCGAGGAGCAGTCCGGCAGTGCCGGCCGAGACGCCCGCGTCACGGAAGATCTGCGCCATCCAGCCCATCGTGATGTAGGCGGCGGTGGCCTGGAGCCCGAAGAAGACGGCGAGCGCCCAGGCCGTACGGCTGCGGGTGATGCGCAGCCCGTCCGGCTCGGAGCCCGCCGCCGCGGCGGACCCGGAGTCCGACCGCGCGCCCGCGGCACCGTCCCCGGAACCGGTGCGCCGGACGGGACCGGCACCGGCTTCCGCGTCCCGTGCGCGCACGAGCGGGAGCCACGGCAGCACGGCCGCCGCGGCGAGCCCCGCCCAGACCGCCAGCCCGGACTGCCAACTGCCGCCCAGGACATCGGTCATGGGGACCGTGACCGCCGCGGCGGCCGAGGTGCCGAGCGCCAGGGCCATCGAGTACAGGCCGGTCATGGAGCCGACCCGGTCCGGGAACCAGCGCTTGACGATGACCGGCATCAGGACGTTGCTGACGGCGATGCCCATGAGCGCGAGCGCGCTGGCGGCCAGGAAGCCGGCCGTGTTCCCGGCGTAGGGGCGGACGGCCAGTCCCGCCGCGATGGCGGCCATGCCCGCGCAGACGACCGCGCCCGGCCCGAAGCGGCGGGCCAGTCGCGGCGCCATGACACCGAAGACCGCGAAGCAGAGCGGCGGTACGGAGGTGAGCAGCCCGGCGAGGCTGCCGCTCATACCGAGGCCGTCGCGCACCTCTTCGAGGAGGGCGCCGAGGCTGGTGATCGCCGGACGCAGGTTGAGCGCGGTGAGGACGATGCCGACGACCACGAGTCGCGTCGTCCACGCGCGCGTGGCGGGCGATCGGGGTTCCGTGCTCCCTGCGGAGCTGCGTATCGGTGTGGACGTCATCGTCCGGGTCTCCTCGCTTGCCATGTCGCCCATCATAGAATCATGGGATGATTGGCTGTCCAATCCGCCTGCGTTAATCTCCGAGATCTCCGGCCCCGCGCGACCGACCTCACCGGGCCCGTACGAAGGACCGACATGCCGCTGAGCCACCCACGCCGTTCGGCCCTGTCCGAGCAGGTCATCGCCGAGCTGCGGACGCAGATCACCTCGGGCGAGTGGCCGGTCGGCTCACGCATCCCCACCGAGCCGGAGCTCGTCGAGCAGCTGGGCGTCGCCCGCAACACCGTCCGCGAAGCCGTGCGCGCCCTCGCCCACAACGGCCTGCTCGACATCCGTCAGGGCTCGGGCACCTATGTCGTGGCGACCAGCGAACTGGCCGGAGTGATGCACCGCCGCTTCGCGGACGCGGACCCGCGACACATCGCCGAACTGCGCTCCACGCTGGAGTCGAGCGCGGCGAAGCTGGCGGCCGAGCGGCGCACCGAGCGCGATCTCAAGCAGCTGGACACCCTGCTCCTGCGCCGCGAGGAGGCGTGGGAGTCGGGCGACACGGAGGCGTTCGTGACGGCGGACGCGACCTTCCACCTGGCGGTGGTGGCCGCGTCCCACAACGACGTCATGAGGGCGATGTACGCGGACCTGGGCGAGGTGCTCCGGGACTGGCTGCGCGAGGACGTCGGCGAGGAGCTGACGCCGGAGACGTACATGGACCACACGCGGCTCGTCGACGCGATCCGCACGGGCGACGCGGAGGCGGCGGCCACGGAGGCCGCGGGCTATCCGTTCCTGTGCCGTCCCGGGAGGTTCAGCTCGGCTGCTTCTGGTGACTGACCCAGACGGAGCGGATCTCCTTCCAGCACCGGCCGGTGAGCTTCACCGTGGCCGCGGCACCGGCGTCGGCCGGGGCGCTGTCGGTGTCGATGTCCCACCAGCGGTCGCACTCGACGTGCAGACGGACGCGGTCGGTGTCCACATAGGGGTTGTGGCAGTACGCGACGGCGTGCGAGCCGTCGATGGTGGTGCGGCACTCGGCGCCGAACGGTTCGGGATCGGCGGGTCGGCCGTCGTCGGTCGAGAGGTTCTGGGCGTCGTCGTGTCCCACGCGCGCGTGGGGTATCGCGTCGTACGGCACGGCCATCACGAGAGCGACAGCTGCGAACACCGGGGCAAAGCGGCGGGACAGGCGCACAAGGGGACCTCCTCGGCCGTACGGCTGCGGGGCGGTGCTACTCCAATCGTGCGTGCCGGGCCACCCCGGGCGCCCGGTCTGTTGGGCCGAACGGGGGACGCCCCGCCCCCCGCGGCTGCGGGGAACGGGGCGTCGGGTACGGGCGTCCGCGGGGGCGTGCCGGGAGGCTTCGGCGGCGTCCCGGGGCGACGCGTCGCGAGGTGTCAGGCGCCGATCGCGTGCAGACCGCCGTCGACGTGGATGATCTCGCCCGTGGTCTTCGGGAACCAGTCGCTCAGCAGGGCGACGACACCGCGGCCGGCCGGCTCCGGGTCCTTGAGGTCCCACTCCAGGGGCGCGCGGGTGTCCCAGACGGCGGCGAGCTCGCTGAAGCCCGGGATGGACTTGGCGGCCATGGAGCCGATCGGGCCCGCCGAGATGAGGTTGGAGCGCACGTTCTGCTTGCCCAGGTCCCGGGCGAGGTAGCGGTTGGTGGCCTCCAGGGCGGCCTTGGCCGGGCCCATCCAGTCGTACTGCGGCCACGCGTACTGGGCGTCGAAGGTGAGGCCGACGACAGATCCGCCGTTCTGCATCAGCGGCAGGCAGGCCATGGTCAGCGACTTCAGGGAGAACGCCGAGACGTGCATGGCCGTGGCGACCGACTCGAACGGCGTGTTCAGGAAGTTGCCGCCGAGTGCGTCCTGCGGGGCGAAGCCGATGGAGTGAACGACACCGTCCAGGCCGCCGAGCTCCTCACCGACGACGTCGGCGAGGCGGGCGAGGTGCTCCTCGTTGGTGACGTCGAGCTCGATGACCTTGGTGGGCTTGGGGAGCTTCTTGGCGATGCGCTCGGTCAGCGTGGGCCGCGGGAACGCGGTCAGGATGATCTCGGCACCCTGCTCCTGGGCCAGCTTGGCGGTGTGGAAGGCGATGGAGGACTCCATCAGCACACCGGTGATCAGGACGCGCTTGCCCTCGAGAATTCCGCTCATGGTGATCAGTGACCCATTCCCAGTCCGCCGTCAACGGGGATGACGGCTCCAGTGATGTACGAGGCGTCGTCCGAGGCGAGGAACCGCACCGTCGCGGCGATCTCCTCGGGCTGCGCGTAGCGGCCCAGCGGCACCTGCGACACGATGCCCGCGCGCTGGTCGTCGGTGAGCGCCTGGGTCATGTCGGTGTCGACGAAACCGGGCGCGACGACGTTGAAGGTGATGTTGCGCGAGCCGAGCTCCCGGGCGAGGGAACGCGCGAAGCCGACCAGGGCGGCCTTGGAGGCGGCGTAGTTGGCCTGCCCCGCCGAACCGAGCAGTCCGACGACCGACGAGATCAGGACGACGCGGCCCTTCTTGGCGCGCAGCATGCCGCGGTTGGCGCGCTTGACGACGCGGAAGGCGCCGGTGAGGTTCGTGTCGATGACCGAGGTGAAGTCCTCCTCGGACATGCGCATCAGGAGCTGGTCCTTGGTGACGCCGGCGTTGGCGACGAGGACCTCGACCGGGCCGTGCTCGGCCTCGATCTCCTTGTAGGCCTGCTCCACCTGCTCGGTGTCGGTGATGTCGCACTTGACGGCCAGGAAGCCGGACGGCGGCTCACCGGAACGGTATGTGATCGCGACCTTGTCGCCGGCGTCGGCGAACGCGCGGGCGATGGCGAGGCCGATGCCCCGGTTTCCTCCGGTGACGAGAACCGAGCGGCTCAACGGATCACCCTTTCGATAGCGGACTGAACCCCTGCAAGACAGGCGCCTTCCTCGGAAACCTATCGGTCCGGCAGGCCGCTCGGAGAATCGGGCACCGACAGTGGCGCCGGGGAGTCGCTGTCGGGTCCCTACAGAAATCCCTGCTCGGCGGGGCCGGGACCCGGCCGGCCCCGCCGAATCCCGCGGCCCGCCGGACGTACCGGCGCGAAACCTGCGCCTGCTGGAGGAAAGGCATGGCCGCCGGGCCCGCCCGCGCGACATGATCGGATCCGACAGGCCACGACAGCAGGGAGACCTCGGTGCCTCATTCCATCGACGAAGCCTTCACGGCGCTACCGCTGCGCGCCCTGGCCGACGCCGCGCTCGCGCGGGCGCGGGCCCTGGGCGCCGAGCACGCGGACTTCCGCTTCGAGCGGGTGCGCAGCGCGTCCTGGCGGCTGCGGGACGCCAAGCCCGCCGGGTCGTCGGACACCACGGACCTCGGGTACGCGGTGCGGGTGGTGCACGGCGGGACCTGGGGCTTCGCGTCAGGTGTGGACCTGACGATGGACGCCGCCGCGAAGGTCGCCTCGCAGGCCGTGGCGATGGCGAAGCTGTCCGCCCAGGTCATCAAGGCCGCCGGGTCCGAGGAGGTCGTGGAGCTGGCGGACGAGCCCGTGCACGCCGAGAAGACGTGGGTCTCCTCGTACGACATCGATCCCTTCTCCGTGCCCGACGAGGAGAAGGCCGGGCTGCTCACGGACTGGAGCGCGCGGCTGCTGGCGGCCGACGGCGTCAACCACGTCGACGCCTCGTTGCTGACCGTGCACGAGAACAAGTTCTACGCCGACACCGCCGGGACCGTGACCACCCAGCAGCGGGTCCGGCTGCACCCGCAGCTCACGGCCGTCGCCGTCGACGAGTCCAGCGGCGAGTTCGACTCGATGCGCACCCTCGCGCCGCCGGTCGGGCGCGGCTGGGAGTACCTGACGGGCACCGGCTGGGACTGGGAGTCGGAGCTCGCGCAGATCCCGGAGCTGCTCGCGGAGAAGATGCGGGCGCCGAGCGTCGACGCCGGCGTGTACGACCTCGTGGTCGACCCGTCCAACCTGTGGCTGACGATCCACGAGTCCATCGGGCACGCCACCGAGCTGGACCGCGCGCTGGGCTACGAGGCGGCGTACGCCGGCACCTCCTTCGCCACCTTCGACCAGTTGGGCAAGCTGCGGTACGGCTCCGAGCTGATGAACGTCACCGGCGACCGCACCGCCGAGCACGGACTCGCGACCGTCGGGTACGACGACGAGGGTGTCGCGGGGCAGTCCTGGGACCTGGTCAAGGACGGCACGCTCGTCGGCTACCAGCTGGACCGGCGCATCGCGCGGCTGACCGGCTTCGAGCGGTCCAACGGCTGCGCGTACGCCGACTCCCCCGGGCACGTGCCCGTGCAGCGCATGGCCAACGTGTCACTCCGGCCGGACCCGGCCGGGATGTCCACCGAGGACCTGATCGGCAGCGTGGACCGCGGCATCTACGTGGTCGGCGACCGGTCCTGGTCGATCGACATGCAGCGCTACAACTTCCAGTTCACCGGCCAGCGCTTCTTCAAGATCGAGAACGGCCGGCTCACCGGTCAGCTGCGGGATGTCGCGTACCAGGCCACGACCACGGACTTCTGGGGTTCGATGGCCGCGGTGGGCGGCCCGCAGACGTACGTCCTGGGCGGTGCCTTCAACTGTGGCAAGGCCCAGCCGGGCCAGGTCGCCGCGGTCTCGCACGGCTGCCCGGCGGCCCTCTTCAAGGGCGTGAACATCCTCAACACCACGCAGGAGGCCGGTCGATGACCGCTCGTACGAACAAGCCGCACGAGGTCGTCGAGCGCGCCCTCGAACTGTCCCGCGCCGACGGCTGCGTGGTGATCGCCGACGAGCAGTCCACGGCGAACCTGCGCTGGGCGGGCAACGCGCTCACCACGAACGGCGTCACCCGCGGGCGCACGCTGACTGTCATCGCGACCGTCGACGGCCGTGAGGGCACCGCGTCCGGGGTCGTCTCGCGCTCGGCCGTGACCGCCGACGAGCTGGAGCCGCTGGTGCGGGCCGCCGAGGCCGCCGCGCGCGGTGCCGGTCCCGCCGAGGACGCACAGCCGCTCGTGACGGGGGTGCCGGAGTCCCCGGACTTCACGGACGCGCCCGCCGAGACGTCGTCCGCCGTCTTCGCCGATTTCGCGCCGGCGCTCGGCGAGTCCTTCGCCCGCGCCCGGCACGGCGGCCGCGAGCTGTACGGCTTCGCCAACCACGAGCTGGTCTCCAGCTACCTGGGCACGTCGGCCGGGCTGCGACTGCGGCACGACCAGCCGAACGGCACGCTGGAGCTCAACGCCAAGTCGCCGGACCGTACGCGGTCCGCGTGGGCGGGGCGCTCGACCCGGGACTTCAAGGACGTGGACCCGGCGGCGCTGGACGCGGAGCTGGCGGTGCGGCTCGGCTGGGCGGAGCGGCGCGTAGAGCTGCCCGCGGGACGCTACGAGACGCTGCTGCCGCCGACCGCCGTCGCCGACCTGCTGATCTACCAGATGTGGTCGGCCGCGGCCCGGGACGCGGCCGAGGGCCGCACCGTGTTCAGCAAGCCCGGGGGCGGCACCCGCGTCGGCGAGAAGCTCACCGACCTGCCGCTGACGCTGCGCAGCGACCCGAACGAGCCGGGCCTGGAGTCCGCCCCGTTCGTCCTCGCGCACTCCTCGGGGGACGACGCCTCCGTGTTCGACAACGGGCTGCCGCTGGCCGCGACGGACTGGGTGCGCGAGGGCACCCTGCACCGTCTGTCCACCACCCGGCACAGCGCGGACCTGACCGGGCTCCCGGTGGCGCCGTCGATCGGCAACCTCGTCCTGGACGGGGGCGAGGACCGCTCGCTGGAGGAGATGGTCGCCGCCACCGAGCGTGGTCTGCTGCTGACCTGCCTGTGGTACATCCGCGAGGTCGACCCGGCGACGCTGCTGCTGACCGGGCTGACCCGGGACGGCGTCTACCTCGTGGAGAAGGGCCAGGTCGTCGGCGAGGTGAACAATTTCCGGTTCAACGAGTCGCCGGTGGACCTGCTGGGGCGGGCCACGGAGGCGGGCCGCACGGAAAAGACATTGCCGCGTGAATGGAGCGATTGGTTCACTCGTGCTGCGATGCCGGCGCTGCGGGTGCCGGACTTCAACATGAGCTCGGTCAGCCAGGGCGTGTGACCCGCCTAGACTGGCCGGTGCCCAACCTTCGCTTTCAAGGAGACACAAGACCGTGACGGACATCGTCGACGAACTGAAGTGGCGCGGGCTGATCGCCCTCTCCACGGACGAGGACGCATTGCGCAAGGCGTTCGCGGACGGTCCCGTCACGTTCTATTGCGGCTTCGACCCGACCGCGCCCAGCCTGCACCTCGGCAACCTCGTGCAGATCCTGACGATGCGCCGCATCCAGCAGGCGGGCAACCGTCCGCTGGGCCTGGTCGGTGGTGCCACCGGTCTGATCGGTGACCCGAAGCCGAACTCCGAGCGCACGCTGAACGCGCCCGAGGTCGTCGCCCAGTGGGTGGAGCGGCTGCGCGCCCAGATCCAGCCGCTGCTGGACTTCGAGGGGCCGAACGCGGCGGTCATGGTCAACAACCTGGACTGGACCCAGGGCCTGTCGGCCATCGAGTTCCTGCGTGACGTGGGCAAGCACTTCCGCGTCAACAAGATGATCACCAAGGAGGCCGTCGCCCGGCGCCTGGAGTCCCAGGAAGGCATCAGCTACACCGAGTTCAGCTACCAGATCCTGCAGGGCATGGACTTCCTGGAGCTGTACCGCAGGTACGGCTGCACGCTGCAGACCGGCGGCAGCGACCAGTGGGGCAACCTCACGTCGGGCACCGACCTGATCCACCGGGTCGAGCCGGACGCCGTGGTGCACGCGCTGGGCACTCCGCTGATCACCAAGGCGGACGGCACCAAGTTCGGCAAGACGGAGTCGGGCACGGTCTGGCTCGACCCCGAGATGACCACGCCGTACGCGTTCTACCAGTTCTGGCTGAACGCGGACGACCGGGACGTCTCCAAGTTCCTGCGCATCTTCAGCTTCCGGTCCCGTGAGGAGATCGAGGAACTGGAGAAGCAGACCGAGGAGCGTCCGCAGGCCCGCGCCGCGCAGCGTGCGCTGGCCGAGGAGCTGACGACGCTGGTGCACGGCGCCGACCAGACGGCCGCGGTGATCGCCGCGTCGAAGGCCCTCTTCGGCCAGGGCGAGCTGGCGGAGCTCGACGAGAAGACGCTGGCCGCGTCCCTCTCCGAGCTGCCGCTCGTCCAGGTCGCCGAGCTCGGTCCCGTCGTGGACCTCTTCGCGGAGGTCGGCCTGGTGGCCAGCAAGTCGGCCGCGCGCCGCACGGTCAAGGAGGGCGGCGCGTACGTGAACAACGTGAAGGTCGTCGGCGAGGACGCGGTCCCCGCCAAGGAGGACCTGCTGCACGGGCGCTGGCTCGTGCTGCGCCGCGGCAAGAAGAACCTGGCGGCCGTCGAGGTCACGGGCGGCTGAGCCGCAACACGCACGAAGGGGGCGGTCCCGTCGGGGCCGCCCCCTTCGCCGTGCGTACACGCCGCCTCAGGCGCGCTGCTTCCTCTTGTTGCCCCACACCGCCATGTAGGCCATGTCGCCGAGGAAGACGATGATGATCGCCGCCACGAGCTGGAAGGCGTGCCGGCTCCAGTCGATGCCGCGGGTCTCGGCGACGCCCAGCCCCTGGGCGATCGCGTTGCCCGCGATGGCGCCGAGCATGCCGAAGATGGTGGTCAGCCAGAGAGGGCTGTGCTGCTTGCCCGGGAGGACCGCCTTGGCCAGCAGACCCAGCACGAACCCGACGATGATGGCCCACAACCAGCCCATGCCTGCCTCCTAGTGCGGCTCCATATGAGCAGTACGCCCAGTCTCGGCCTGTCCGCCATACGGCGCATGTCGGGCGGCGCCGTACGCGCTACGGCGCATCCGGCCCACCCCGTCGGGTCTCCGCCCCGGTCTCGAAGGCGGCGCAGCCGCGGCGTAACGTGGAGCTGTTCGGACCTGCTTCCTCGACGGGGTCCGGGACGGGTACGGACCGGGGAGCGTCCGACACAGGCGGGTGGTGGAACGTGATGCGGAAGCAGAGCAATGGCCAGGTCTTCCGGATCACCGGAGCCAGGCAGGGACTGGACGAGGACGTACGCGGACGGCAGCGCCGCTACGTCATCTCGATGTCCGTGCGCACGGTCTCCGTGATCCTTGCGGCCACCCTGTGGAACGTGGAGCGGCACGTCGCGATCGTCGCGCTGGTGCTCGGTTTGGTGCTCCCCTACATCGCGGTGGTCATCGCCAACGCGGGGCGCGAGAACGCGCCGTCGCTCCCCTCGACATTCGTCGCCGCCCCCACCCGTCCGATGATCGCGCCGCCGCGTGAGGACGACCCTTCGGAAGGCGTTCCGGAGGACGTCACGGCCGATCCCGGCACCGGTTCGCGGACCGAGCGACAGGACATGAACTGACCCCGGCCCGGCCACCGGGACTCGTTCCGAAACGGAACGCCGTCGCGCATCAAGCTCAAGAAAAGCTCAGATCAATCATGTTGTTCCGGTGCCGGGCGACGGGTTACCCGTGACATACTTCGTACGCGCTCCGCATCCCCCGTCGGAGCGACGGACCGACGCCGGGCAGCTCCCCCCGTGGCTGCTCGGCGTCGCCTTTTGGGGGCCGTCTAGGGTTGAGGCGTGAACCTCCCGCTGCCCGATCCGTCATCCGCTCCCGCCACCGCGCAGTGCTCCGCCAAGGGCTGTCGTGCCGACGCCGTGTGGGTGCTCGCCTGGAACAATCCGAAGCTGCACACGCCGGAGCGGCGCAAGACCTGGCTCGCGTGCGAGGAGCATCGCGAGCACCTGTCGCAGTTCCTCGGTGTGCGCGGGTTCCTCAAGGACGTCGTGAAACTGGCGGACTGGGAAGCGCCCGAAGGGGCCTAGCCGCCGATCGCGGACATCGGTCGGTCGGGCTGGAGGAACGACGGGTCGTCCAGGCCCGAGCCCGCCTTCTTGCCCCACATCGCGAGCCGCCAGATGCGGGCGATCTCCTCGTCGGGGGCGTCCGAGCGCAACGCGGCCCTCAGGTCGGTCTCCTCGGTGGCGAACAGGCAGGTGCGGATCTGGCCGTCGGCCGTGAGCCGGGTGCGGTCGCAGGCCGCGCAGAACGGGCGGGTGACCGAGGCGATCACACCGACGCGGTGCGGTCCGCCGTCGACGAGCCAGCGCTCGGCGGGGGCGGAGCCCCGCTCGCCGGAACCTTCCGGGGTGAGCTCGAACCGGGTGCGCAGCGAGGCGAGGATGTCACCGGCGGTGACCATGCCCTCGCGCTTCCAGCCGTGCTGGGCGTCGAGGGGCATCTGCTCGATGAAGCGGAGTTCGTAGTCGTGCTCCACCGCCCAGGCGAGCAGGTCGGGTGCCTCGTCGTCGTTCAGTCCGGGCATGAGGACCGAATTCACCTTGACCGGGGTCAGCCCGGCGTCCCGGGCGGCTTCGAGGCCTTCCAGGACGTCCTTGTGGCGGTCACGGCGTGTGAGGGTCTTGAAAACGTCGGGGCGCAGGGTGTCCAGCGAGACGTTCACCCGGTCCAGGCCCGCCGCCTCGAGGGCCGTCGCGGTGCGCTTCAGACCGATGCCGTTGGTCGTCAGGGACATCTGGGGGCGGGCGTCGAGCGCGGCGACCTGCTCCACGATTCCCACCAGACCGGGGCGCAGCAGGGGCTCACCGCCGGTGAAGCGGACCTCGGTGATGCCGAGGTCGGTGACCGCGATGCGTATCAGCCGGACGATCTCGTCGTCCGTGAGCAGGTCCGGCTTGGACAGCCACTGCAGGCCCTCCTCGGGCATGCAGTACGTACAGCGCAGGTTGCAGCGGTCCGTCAGCGAGACCCGCAGGTCGGTGGCCACCCGGCCGTAGGTGTCGATGAGCACGTGGGCCCCCTCCCGCTATGCGGATCACTTTGCCTGACACTGCGAGCCTACGTGACGGGACCGACATCGACAGCGGCCCGATCCCACGAGGTGCGACGCGACCGCGTCGTAGGGATCTACGACGCGGTCGCGAGCGGTGCGGTCCGGATGGGGACCCGGTGCGGTCCGGATGGTGACCCGGTGCGGTCCGGATGGTGACCCGGTACGGTCCGGGCCGGGGCCCGGTGCGGTGCCGGTGGCCGGGGCGGCACGTGCTCAGTGCGCCCCGGTTCCGGTGAGCGAGCGGACCTCCAACTCCGCGTACTTCCCGGCGTCCGGCTCCTCCTTCGACAGGATCGTGCCGAGCCAGCCCAGCAGGAAGCCGACCGGGATCGAGATGAGCCCCGGGTTCTCCAGCGCGAACCAGTGGAAGTCGACGTCCGGGAACATCGAGGTGGGCTTGCCCGACACGACCGGCGAGAACAGCACCAGGCCGACCGCGGTGACCAGACCGCCGTAGATCGACCAGAGGGCGCCCTGCGTGGTGAACCTCTTCCAGAACAGGCTGTAGAGGATCGTCGGCAGGTTGGCCGAGGCGGCGACGGCGAAGGCCAGTGCGACGAGGCCGGCGACGTTCAGGTCGCGGGCGAGGGCACCCAGCAGGATGGACACGGCGCCGATGCCGACCGTCGCGTACCGGGCGGCCTTCATCTCCTGCTTCTCCGACGCCTGGCCCTTCTTGATGACGTTCGCGTAGATGTCGTGCGCGAACGACGAGGACGAGGCCAGCGTCAGTCCCGCGACGACGGCGAGGATCGTGGCGAAGGCGACGGCCGAGATGGAGGCGAGGAGGATCGCGCCCCAGTTGGAGTCGACGCCTCCCAGATGCAGCGCGAGCAGCGGGGCCGCCGTGTTGCCCGCCTTGTTGGAGGCGATGATCTCGTCCGGTTTGATCAGCGCGGCGGCGCCGAAGCCGAGGGCGAGGGTCATCAGGTAGAAGGCGCCGATGAGGCCGATCGCCCAGTTCACGGACTTCCGCGCGGTCTTGGCCGTGGGCACGGTGTAGAAGCGGATCAGGATGTGCGGCAGGCCCGCGGTGCCGAGGACCAGCGCCATGCCCAGCGAGATGAAGTCCAGCTTGGTGGTGGAGGTCGCGCCGTACTTGAGCCCGGGCTCCAGGAAGGGCGCGCCCTTGCCGCTGTTGTCGGCGGCCTTGCCGAGCAGGTCGGAGATGTTGAAGTCGAACTTCAGCAGGACCAGGAAGGTGAGCAGGAGGGCGCCGACGATGAGCAGCACCGCCTTGACCATCTGCACCCAGGTGGTGCCCTTCATGCCGCCGATGGTGACGTACACGATCATCAGGACGCCGACGAGGGCGACGATGCCGACCTTGCCGCCGTCGCTGGTGATGCCGAGGAGCAGGGACACGAGGACGCCCGCGCCCGCCATCTGGGCCAGCAGGTAGAAGATCGAGACGACGATCGTGGAGGTGCCCGCGGCGGTGCGCACCGGGCGCTGGCGCATGCGGTAGGCGAGGACGTCGCCCATGGTGTACCGGCCGGAGTTGCGCAGCGGCTCGGCGACCAGGAGCAGGGCCACCAGCCAGGCGACCAGGAAGCCGATGGAGTAGAGGAAGCCGTCGTAGCCGAAGAGGGCGATCGCGCCCGCGATGCCGAGGAAGGAAGCGGCGGACATGTAGTCGCCGGAGACCGCGAGGCCGTTCTGGAAGCCGGTGAACTGACGGCCGCCCGCGTAGAAGTCGGAGGCGTCCTTGGTCTGGCGGCCGGCCCATACGGTGATGACGAGGGTCGCGGCGACGAACACCGCGAACAGGGTGATGATCAGCGGCCGGTGCTCGCTGGCCTCGCCTGCGGCCAGGGTGATCGCGGGGCTCATGCGCCGCCCTCCATCCGGGACTTGATCGCCTCGGCCTTGGGGTCGAGCTTGGCGGCGGCGTGCCGCGAGTACCACCAGGCGATGAGGAACGTGGTGAGGAACTGACCGAGGCCGAGCACCAGGGCGACGTTGATGTTGCCGAACAGCTTGGTGCCCATGAAGTCGCCCGCGTAGTTCGACAGCAGGACGTACAGCAGGTACCAGACGATGAAGCCGACGGTCAGCGGGAAGGCGAAGGAGCGGTAGGAGCTGCGCAGTTCACCGAATTCGGCGCTCTCCTGCACCTGGACGAACTCCTCGGTGGAGGGGAGGGGTGTTCCGGCTTTCGAGGGTGGCGGTGCGTCGGTGGCCACGTTGTCTCCTCGCGTTGCGGGTGCTGTTGCGACGGTGGACGGGGGCGAGCCGGGGCTCGCGGACGGGGACGGCTCGCTTGCGGACATGCAGTTCTGACCTCACAGTGATATGGATCACATGACGGAGCGTGAGCATAAGGCTCTCGTAAGTGATCCTTCAGGGGGCTCGATCGTCCTCGGGCTCCCTGCTCAAGGTCACGGCGCCACGCGTGGACCGGTTCAACTCCCCCGACTTCTTTCGGAAGTCATCGCCGGAAGTCGTTGCTGCCCAGCTCGGACCGGGGATAGCTTTCGCCCTGCACCACTCCGTCATGCACCTGCCCGGGCACCACCTGTGTTCGGGCAGCTTCGTTTTCCGGATGATGTGGAGATCCCATGGCTCATCTGCGATCCAGACGCCGCCTCGGCCTCGCCGTACCGGTCGTGCTGTCGCTCACCGCCTCGCTCGGCTTCCTGCCGGGTGCCGCCTCCGCCGCCCCTCTCGGCGCTCCCGCCGCGACCACCGCGGACGGACCCAACCTGTCGTACGTGGTCAACACCCGGACGGACCACCGCACGATCGAGTCGGTGACGAAGGCGATCAAGGCGGCCGGTGGCAGTGTCGTCATCGCGTACGAGCAGATCGGTGTGATCGTCGTCCACTCCGCCGATCCGGACTTCGGGAAGCAGATCCGGAAGGTGCGCGGAGTGCAGTCCGCGGGTGCGACGCGCACCTCGCCGCTGACGCCCGCGGGGACGACGGACGAGGGTTCCGCGCAGGTGCTGTCGGCGGCCGAGGCCGCCAAGGTCTCACGCGCCGCCACGGCGGACGAGGAGCCCCTCGAGGCCGATCAGTGGGATCTGCGGGCGATAGGCGCCGACAAGGCGGCGAAGATCAACCCCGGCAGCAAGAAGGTGACGGTCGCCGTGATCGACGTCGGCGTCGACGACACCCACCCGGACATCGCCCCGAACTTCTCGCCGTCGCAGTCCGCGAACTGTGTGGGCGGCAAGCCGGACACCACGTACGGTTCCTGGCGTCCTGTCGACGCCGACCACTACCACGGCACGCATGTCGCGGGCGAGATCGCGGCGGCCCGCAACGGCGTCGGTGTCGCGGGTGTCGCGCCCGGCGTGAAGGTCTCGGGCATCACGGTGGCCCAGCCGGACTCCACGCAGCTCTTCTACCCCGAAAGCGTCGTCTGCGCCTTCGTGTTCGCCGCCGACCACGGTGTCGAGATCACCAACAACAGCTACTACGTGGACCCGTGGCTCTACAACTGCCTCGACGACCCCGACCAGCGGGCCATCGTCGACGCGGTGAACCGGGCCCAGACGTACGCCCAGAAGAAGGGCACGCTGAACGTCGCCGCGGCCGGCAACTCCAACGACGACCTCGACTCCGACGCCCTCACCGACGCGTCCAGCCCCGACGACTCCACACCGGTCACCCGCACCGTCGACCCGCACAAGTGCTTCGACGTGCCGACCCAGTTGCCGGGTGTCGTCACGGTCAGCTCTACCGGTGTGAAGGGCGCCAAGTCGTACTTCTCCAGCTACGGCGACGGCGTCATCGACGTGTCCGCGCCCGGCGGCGACCGGTACCAGATCCCGGACACGCCGTCGAAGAACGGCCGCATCCTGTCCACCATGCCCAACAACCAGTACGGCTACCTCCAGGGCACCTCGATGGCGACGCCGCACGTCGCCGGTGTGGCCGCGCTGCTGAAGTCCAAGTACCCCTGGGCCGGCCCGGCACAGCTCCAGGCCCTGCTCAAGGCGCAGGCGGACAACCCGGGTTGCCCGACCGACCCGTACGACGGGAACGGCGACGGCGTCGTCGACGCCACCTGCTCGGGCGGCAAGCGTGTGAACGGCTTCTACGGCTGGGGCATCGTCAACGCGCTGCGAGCGGTCAAGTAGCCGTCACCGCACGACCGGTCGCGCCGTGAAGGCGGCACGACCACGACGAACGGGCCGGGCGGTGCGACCGCCCGGCCCGGTTCGTCCACGGGGCAGGAACTCCTCGGACGGGCGCGAAGAGCCGCGCCCGCCCGGAGGGCGGCCGCCTCTCATGTTGATCCGGTCCACCCTGCATAGTCCCTGGTATGAAGCATTCGCCGATGGCTGCTGTGTGGGAGGGACTGGGCGGCGATCCCGCGCTGCTCTCCCGGGTGTCGACCGTGCCGCGTGAAGGCGTCCTGGAGTCGCGGCTCCCCGTACGTGACATGGCCCGGGCCTGCGTGGGCGGCTGCGCGCTGGCCGCGGCCGAGCTCGGGGCGCTGCGGGCGGGGCGCTCGGACGTGCCGGAGGTGCGGGTCGACGACGGGGCCGTCGCGACCGCGTTCGTCAGCGAGCGGCATCTGCTGATCGACGGGCGGGCGCCCGTCACCTTCGCGCCGGTGTCGCGGTTCTGGCGCACCGCCGACGGCTGGGTGCGCACACACGCCAACTACCCGCACCACCGGACACGGCTGCTGGGCGCGCTGGGGCTGCCCGGGGACGCCTCCGTGGACACGGTCGCCGCGCATCTCGCGGAGCGGTCCGCCGTGGCGGTGGAGGACACGGTGTACGCCGCCGGGGGCCTCGCCGTCGCGCTGCGCACGGCCAAGGAGTGGAGGGCGCACGAACAGGGCGCCGCCGTGGCGCACGGACCGCTGCTGAGCCGGGAACGACTGGACGACGCGCCGGTACGCCGGCTCCCCGCGCTCCCCGCGCTCCAAGGTGATCCGCTGCTGCCCGCGGCGGGACTGCGCGTCCTCGACCTCACCCGGGTGATCGCGGGCCCGGTCGCCACCCGGACGCTCGCCCTGCTCGGTGCCGACGTGCTGCGCGTGGACGCGCCGCGGCTGCCCGAACTCGCCGACGCGCACGCCGACACGGGCTTCGGCAAGCGGTCCGCCGTCCTCGATCTCGCGACCGACCGGCGGGCCTTCGAGGAGCTGCTCGCCGCCGCGGACGTCGTCGTCACCGGGTACCGCCCGGGCGCGCTGGACCGGTTCGGTCTTTCGCCCGAGGCGCTGGCCGAGCGCAGGCCAGGACTGGTCGTGGCGCAGCTGTCGGCCTGGGGCGACCGCAGTCCGTGGGCGGGGCGCCGGGGTTTCGACAGTCTGGTGCAGGTCGCCACGGGCATCGCCGCCGTCGAGGGGTCGCCGGAGCGGCCGGGCGCGCTGCCCGCGCAGGCGCTCGACCACGGGACGGGATATCTGCTGGCCGCGGGAGTGCTGCGGGCGTTGACGGAGCAGGCCGGTGACGGCGGCAGCCGGTCCGTGCGACTCGCCCTGGCGCATACGGCGGCCTGGCTGCTGGACGGGACGGACGGCGTGGACGACACCACGGGCGGGGTCGTGCGCGCGAGGGCGAGCGCGGGCACGAACGGGACGGTGCCCGGGAACGGGACCGTGCCCGCGGGCGAGAACACGGCCGCGACCAGGACCGTAGCCGTGAGCGGGACGGGCGGTGCGGGGCAGGCCGACGACGCGGGCGGGACGGACAGCGCGGGGGCCGCCGACGACGCGGGCCGATACGCCACCCCCGATCCGTGGCTCGCCGTGTCGGACAGCCCGCTCGGACGTCTCAGGTACGCCCGCTCCCCCGTCTCGTTCGCCGGCGGACCGGCCGACTGGGCGCGGCCGCCGGGGATCTGGGGTGCGGACGCGGCCCGGTGGTCATGAGCGTCCCGCCGACCGGAAACGTACCTGTGGACGGAATGGTGCTGCACCAGTTGTTCCTCCGTGCTTGCCCGCATCAGCGGCGCCTGGTGAGGATCGTGAAGTGACGTCGACGAGACCGACGGCCCGGTCGGCGGACGCGGGCGGGCCGGCCCGGCCGGGCTCCGCCGGCCGGGCCGTCGCCGTGCTCGCCCTGGTGGCCGTGGCCGCCCTGATACCTCTGCTGGGCCCACGGGGCGCGTTGCAGGGGACGGGCGAGGCGGCGGCACCCGGCGCCGGCGGCATAGCCCTGCTGCGTACGGTGCTGTTCGCCGCGCTGTGCGTGCCCGTGGGCGAACTCCTCGCGGCCCGGCTGGCCCGCCGTGTGCCGGGCGCCCCGCCGGCGGACACGCCACGCAGCTGGGCCCCCCTCGCGGCCGTCGCCGGGCTCGTCGCCTCCCTGGGGCTGGCGTCGGTCGTCGCCACGGGCAATCTGCTGCCGCACCACCTCTCCGACATGGACGTCGGAGGGCTGTACCGGACCAGGGACGGCAAGTCGGCGCTCCTGGAGGTCAACGCCTTCGCGGTCGCCTGGCTGTGCGCCCGCTCGCGCCGGCCGGCCGTCCGGGCATGGCCGTCGGCCGTGGTGGCGGTCGCGGAGGCGCTGCGCGTCCACCCCGCGGCGGAGCACCACCCGCTGATCGGCTCCGGCCTGACCTTCCTTCACGTGACCTGCGCGGCGCTGTGGGTGGGCGGTCTGCTGCACGTCCTGCGACTGCTGCGGACCTGGCGCCCGGCGGAGGCCGGGGCCGCGCTCCTCGGCCTCTACGCGCGCGTGGCGGCCGTCCTGTTCGCGGTGCTCACCGCGACGGGCACGTGGAGCGCGCTGCGCCGCATGCCGCCGGGCACGGTCCTGGAGCAGCTGACGGCGACGGCGTACGGGCGCACCCTGCTCGCCAAGGGGCTCGTCGTCGCCGTCGTCGCCGTCCTGGCCCTGTGGGCCCGTCTGCGGCTGCGCCGGGAGGCGGACCCGCTGGGGGCCTGCTCCCCCGCGCGCGCGGAGGTCGTCGCGCTGGGCGTGGTCGTCGCGGTCTCGGGCGTACTGACGGCGCTGCCGCTGCCCATCAGGTGGTGACCACGGCGACGGTGGTCGGCCTCCGCGCGCCACGATGCGGACCGGGTGCGGTCCCGGCTCGCGGTGCGGTCCGGGTGGTCCAGCGGTGGTTCAGCTCGCGACGAGGACCTTGAGGGCCGTGCGCTCGTCCATGGCCTTGTAGCCCTCCGGCACGCCTTCGAGGCCGATGGTCATGTCGAAGACGGGCGACGGGTCGATGGTCCCGTCGAGGACGTCGGGCAGCAGCTCCGGGATGTAGGCGCGCACCGGCGCCACACCGCCGCGCAGGGCGATGTTGCGGTCGAACATGACGCCCAGGTCCAGGCCCGTGCCGCTGCCGTGCGGCACTCCGACGAAGCCGATCGCGCCGCCGTCACGGGTGATGTTCACGGCCGTCCGCATGGACTGCTCGGTGCCGACCGCCTCGACGACGCAGTGCGCGCCCTGCCCGCGGGTCAGCTCACGGACGGCCTCGACCGCCGCGTCGCCGCGCTCGGCGACGACGTCCGTGGCGCCGAAGCGGCGGGCGATGTCCGTCCGCACCTGGTGGCGGCCGAGCGCGATGATCCGCTCGGCGCCGAGCCGCTTGGCGGCCAGCACGGCGCACAGCCCGACGGCCCCGTCGCCGACGACGGCGACGGTGGAGCCCGCCCGGACACCGGCGCCCAGGGCCGCGTGGTGGCCCGTGCCCATGACGTCGGAGAGCGTCAGCAGCGCCGCCAGCAGGTGGTCGTCGGAGGCCGCCTCCTTGGGCAGCTGGACGAGGGTGCCGTCGGCGAACGGGACGCGCACGGCCTCGCCCTGGCCGCCGTCGTATCCGACGGAGCCCCAGAAGCCGCCGTGCTCGCACGAGGTGGTGAGCCCCTCGCGGCAGTAGTCGCACACGCCGTCGGACCACATGAAGGGCGCGACGACCAGGTCGCCGCGTCGGACGGTGCCGACCTCGGAGCCGGTCTCCTCGACGATGCCGAGGAACTCGTGCCCGATGCGCTGGCCGGGCTGCCGCTCCGCCTCACCGCGGTACGCCCACAGGTCGCTGCCGCAGATGCAGGAACGCAGCACGCGCACGACGGCGTCGGTGGGCAGCTGCACCACGGGCTCGGGAACGTCCTCCACGCGCATGTCGAACGGGGCGTGGATGGTGGTGGCGCGCATGGCGAGGGTCCTTCTCGTGCGGGGCGTCGGTGGATGCGCTCAGGGGGTGGTTGAGCGCATCTCACCGTACGCCGCCGCGGGCGCGGGCCGCGCGCCGAGGGTGCCCAGCACGCCGCGGACCAGCAGGAACTGGGCGGCGGCGTACGTGAGCATGATCCAGAAGGCTGGTTCCGGAAGCTGCGGCCAGTCGGCGACGCCGGTGGCGATGAGCGTGTCCGAGACCATGAAGAGCGCACCGCCGAGACCCGCGACCGGTCCGAGCCGCGTGGCACTGTACGCCATCGCGGTGAGCAGCAGGCTGTAGCCGGCGACCGGAACGCGCAGGCCGGCGGGCAGATCGGGCCACAGCAGGACGACGAGGGCGATCAGCGCGAGGGCGTACGCCCCGGCGAGCGGGAGGCCGGGCCGTGCGGGTGCGGTCCTGCGGAAGAGGACCAGGTAGCAGACGTGGCCTGCGGCGAAGGAGGCCATGCCCGCGAGGAACGCGGCGTCCGCGTCGGACAGGAGCAGCACGTCGCCGCCCCAGCCGCAGAGCAGGGCCGCGACGAGCAGGCGCGGGCCGCCGCGCACGACCACGTGGGCGGCGAGCAGCGGCAGCAGGAGGGGCTTGGCGACCGTGTGCCCCGGGTCGAAGCCGGTGACCAGGGAGACGAGGTCCACGGCGGTCGCCGCTGCGAACGCGGCGAGCAGCACGCGCGCGGGGCTCCGGTTCACGCGACGGACTCCGTGACGGACGGCTCCGCGACGGACGGCTCCGCGACGGGCGTGCCGGCGGCCGCCGGCACGGGCTGCCAGCCGGGCCCGCGCAGGACCCGCCCGGCCCGCTCGCGCCAACTCGTCGCCGCCTTCACGTCCCTGGCGATGGCGACGTACTCGTGGGTGGCCACGCGCAGGGGGTTGTACGTGGAGATGTTCTTGGTGAGTCCGTACACGGGCCGCTCGGTCTCGGCGACGAACGACCGGAAGAGGCGGTCCCAGACGATGAGGATGCCCCCGAAGTTGCGGTCCAGGTACCCGCCCTGCGAGGCGTGGTGGACGCGGTGGTGGGAGGGCGTGTTGAAGGCGAACTCGAAGGGCCGGGGCAGCCTGTCGATGCGCTCGGTGTGGATCCAGAACTGGTAGACGAGATTCACCGACGAGCAGAACGCGAGCGCGGCGGGATGCACGCCGAGCGCCACGAGCGGCAGGTAGAAGGGCCACGACGTCAAGGACGTCCACGGCTGGCGCAGCGCGGTGGTGAGGTTGAACTTCCGGCTGGAGTGGTGGACGACGTGGCAGGCCCACAGGATGCGGATCACGTGATGGCCGCGGTGCTGCCAGTAGTAGAAGAAGTCCTGCGCGAGCAGCATCAGCAGGATCGTCCACCACAGGACGGGCACCCGCAACGGCGTCAGTTCGTAGACCGCCGAGTAGATCGCGACGATCGGGATCTTCCAGAAGAAGTCGAACAGGAGACTGCCGAGGCCCATACCGACGCTGGTCGCGGCGTCCTTCGCCTCGTACCCTGCCGCGTCCTCGTCGGGGTGGATGCGGACGCTGATCATCTCGATGACGCTGAGCAGCACGAAGGCGGGGATCGACCAGACCACGACGTCGGGGAGGTTCGGCATGGGTGCACCGTAGAGCCGCTGATCGGCTGCGGCTAGGGGTGGTTACCGACAAGTATTACCGCCGGTACGCGCTTGCTTGTTGGCGATCTCCGCCAAAGTCCCGGTGCTCACCGGCCGCACGCCACTCACCAGCGGGTTCGCCGGCCGGCTGCCCGGCGGGGCTCACCCGCCACCACGCCACGCGGCACCGCGGGCTCCACACGCCCACCGCGCCGGTTGCCCCGCGGAGTTCCTACGGCCACCGCGCCGGGCGCCCCGCGGGGTTCCCCCGGCCGTCGCGCCGCGCGGCCGACGGGCTCCCCAGCGCCCCGCGCCCCCTGCGGCCGTGTCCGGCAAGTCCGGTGTGTCCGGCGGGGTTCACACCCCCGCGGCACCCAGCAGGCTTCCCGCCGCGTACGTCACCGCCATCGCCAGCGCGCCCCCGGCGGCGTTGCGCAGCACCGCTCGCCTCGCGTCGGCCGCACCCAGCCGGGCGCTGCTCCACCCGGTGAGGACGAGCGCCGCGAGCACCGACAGGACCGTGACCCCGAGCCGCCACTGCGCGGGCGGCAGCACGATCGCCAGCAGCGGAAGCAGCGCCCCCACGGTGAACGCCAGGAAACTGGCCCAGGCCGCATGCCACGGATTGGTGAGCGCGTCGGGGTCGATGCCGAGCTCCACGCGCGCGTGGGCCCTGAGCGCGTCCCGCTCGGTGAGCTGCTGCGCCGCCTCGCGGGCCACCGCCCGGGACAGACCGCGCTCCTCCAGCAGTCCGGTCAGCTCCGCCAGCTCGGCCTCCGGCCGCTCCTTCAGCTCGCGCTTCTCCGTCGCCAGGGCGGCCAGCTCCGAGTCCCGTTGGGTGGAGACGGACACGTACTCGCCCGCCGCCATCGACATCGACCCGGCCAGCAGGCCCGCGAGCCCCGCCGTGAGCAGCGCGGCGCGGTCGTCGGTGGCGCCCGCCACGCCGACGACGAGGCCCGCGGTGGAGACGATGCCGTCGTTGGCGCCGAGGACGGCGGCCCGCAGCCAGTTCAGCCGGGTGCCGAGTGCGCCTGGGTGGACCTCGTCGTGCGTCGGTTCCGTCACACGGCGAGGATCCCACCCCGGGCGCCGCCGTCGGCGTACCGACGCTTCGGTCACCACACCCGTACCGAGCCCCCCTTCGCGAACACCGGGCTGGTCGCGTCCGCGGGCGGGGTGCCGAGCGGCTCGGCGATCTCGGCCGCCGTCGGCCCTGCCTTCGCCGCGATCTCGTCCAGCCGGTCCAGGTCGAAGCCGTACACGCGCGCCGCGTTGCCGCCCACCATCGCCGCGACCTCGTCCCGCGGCAGGCCCGCGTAGGCGATGCGCAGCCCTTCGCGGGAGTACGGGTGGGTGCCCTCGTCGTGCGGGTAGTCGCTGCCCCACATGATCTTGTCGAGGCCGATGCGGTCGCGCAGCGGCACCTCGTGCGGACGCATGAAGCTGGCCCCGACGAAGCAGTTCTCCCGCCAGACCTGCGAGGGCCCCTTGCCCATCGCCGCGGCGAGTCCCGCGCCGAACTTCGACTCGGCCGTCGACGCCTTCGTGGCCGCGGCCACCAGCCGCCCGTGGTAGTAGTCCAGCATGTCCAGCACGCCGGGGATCCAGCCGGAGCCCTGCTCGGTGAGGACGAGCTTCAGGCCGGGGTGGCGGCGGAACGCGCCGCCGAAGACGAGGTGCCACAGCGCCCGGTGCGAGAACCACGTCGTCTCCACCATGAACACCGCGCGGGCGGCCGGCTCGTCGCCCAGGGGCGGTGACGCCGAGCCCGCGTGGTGGTTGACGGGGACGTCCAGTTCGTCGCAGACCGCCCAGATCGGGTCGTACGCCGAGGAGTAGAGCTCGGGCAGGCCCGAGCCCGGCGGTGTGCCGGGGAGCAGCAGGCCGCCGCGCAGGCCCGCGCCGACCGCCCACCTGATCTCCTTCACCGCTTCGTCCACGTCGTTCAGCAGGATCTGGAAGACGCCCGCCCGGCGGCCCGGGGCGGCCGCGCAGAAGTCCGCGAGCCAGCGGTTGTGGGCGCGCAGTCCGGCCCACCGCTGCTCGAACTCCTCCGCGGTCGGGGCCGGCGCCATCAGGGAGGCGGAGGGGAAGAACGGCGGGATCGTGTTGGGGAAGACGACCTCCGCGACGATTCCGTCCGCCTCCAGCTCCGCGACGCGCCGCTCGGAGTTCCAGTTCCGGTCGGCCGTGTCGGCGAGGAGGTCCGCGTAGGGGTTGACGTAGGTGGCCGCCCAGGCGTCGAAGGCGTCGTGGTGCTTCGCCGCCAAGTACGGCCGGTAGTCGAGAAGATCGGCGCCGGCGTGGCAGTCGGCGGAGATCACCGTGTACCGGTCGTCCGGCCCGCCCGGGTCGTGTCGGGCTTCCGTCACGGGGTCACCCCCAGGGCGGGGAAGTCATGGTCCGTGAGCCAGTGGCGGCCCACCTCGCGCGAGTGCGCCCAGGAGGCCTCGACGGCCGACTGGTCGTCCGGCTGGCCGAGTTCGGCGGGTGTCGGGCCGATGCGCCGGGCGAGCGGTGCCAGCCTGTCGACGTCGAAGCCGAAGACCTCGGCGGCCGCCAGGCCGAGCATGCGGCGCGTCTCGACGACGGGGATGTCGTGGAAGGTCCTCTTCAGCCACGCGCGCGTGTCGGGCCAGGTGCCCTCGGGGTGCGGGAAGTCGCTGCCCCAGAGGATGTTGTCGACGCCGATCTCGTAGCGCTGGGCCAGTTCGCGGCGCTTGGTGTTGGTCGCGCAGATGAAGAGCTGGCGGTCGAGGTACTCGTGCGGGGGCCGCTTCAGCTCGGCGAAGGGGGACAGCTTCTTGCCGCCGTGCGCGCCGAGGTAGAGGCGGTCCATGAACCACAGCAGGTTCGGCAGCCACCAGCAGCCCGACTCGGCGACTCCGAACCTCAGGCCCGGGTGCCGTTCGAGGACGCCCGACCAGAGCAGGAACCACAGGGGGCGGGCGGGCCACCAGGTCACCTCGCTGACATAGATGCCGAGGTGGTCGCCGTACTCGTGGCGCGGGGCCGCCCCGGAGTGGGTGACCACCGGCATCCCGCATTCGGCCGCCGCCGCCCACACGGGGTCGTAACGGCGGTCGTGGTACGGCTCCTTGTCCACCCACATGGACGGGATCATGAGGGCACCGAGTCCCGACTCCTTCGCCCGGTGCACCTCGGCGACGACGCGCCCGGTGTCCGCGGTGACCGGCAGCAGGGCGACCCCGCAATGCCGTTCGGGGTTCTCGGAGACGAAGTCGGCGAGCCAGCGGTTGTGGGCCTGCGCACCGGCCATGCCGAGCTCCGGGTCGTGGTCGCCGGACAGGCCGAGACCGACACCGAAGGGGGCGGCGGTCCGGCTGTCCACGGCGTCCGCGTCGGGGAAGACCACCTCCGCCGCCACACCGTCGCCGTCCAGCTCCTTGAGGCGCTGCGCGGTGTCCCAGCCGCCGCGCAGCCCCTCCTCGTTGTCCTGGAACCACTTGTTCGCGAAGGACTCGTTGCGGATGCCGAGCCGTGTCATCTCCTCGCGGCGCCGGTCCCGGCCCGCGAGGAAGTCGTCGAAGTCCCGGTGGAAGCGGGAGTCCAGATAGGGCCGGTACTCCTCGGTGGGGAGTCCGGCGTGGCAGTCGGAGGAGATGATCAGGTAGGGGTCCTGGTCCGGCATCACGGCTCCCTCAGTCCAGGATGAAGTGTTCGAGATACGACGGGTCGGCCCGGTCGAGCATCGACTGCGACCGCGCGCGGATCTGCCGGTCGCTGTGCTCGCTCTCGGGCAGCAGCCAGAAGCGGCCGGCGCGGATGCCCTGGGCGACGAGGTCGGCGACGTCCTCGACGGGCGTGAACCGCACCTCGTGGCCGGCCTCCTTCATCGCGGCCTCCCACTGGCCGAGGCTGCGGTACGGGGTCTTCCTGGGTTTCTGCTTCGCGTAGCGCGCGGGCCGGTTGCGGTGCGACTCCCACAGTCCGGTACGGAGCATGTGGGGACCGGGGAAGAGCACGGACGCGCCGACGCGCGCGCGTTCCGCCTTCAGATGCGCGTAGAGCGACTCGGTCATCGTCACGACGGCCGCCTTGGTGACGGCGTACACGGACGCGGTGGGCAGCGGGGCGATACCGCCGTCCCCGGACGAGGTGTTGACGACGTGTCCCGGCTCTCCCCCGGCGATCATCCGCGGGACGAACGCCTGGACGCCGTGGAAGACGCCCCACACGTTGACGGCGAACGCCCACTTCCAGTCGTTGGGGTCGTGCTCCCACATGCGGCCCTCGGCGCCGGAGCCGACACCGGCGTTGTTGCACAGCACGTGGACGGCGCCGTACCGCTCGTACGTCTCGGTGGCGAGCGCCTCCACCTGCGCGCGGTCCGCGACGTCCACCACGCACGCGTGCACGTCGGCGCCGTCCTTGCGCAACCCGTCGGCGGCGTCCTCCAGGGCGCCCTCCTCGACGTCCGCGAGGACCACCTTCAGACCGTCCGCGGCGAAGCGGCGCGCCATCGCGAGACCGATGCCGCTCGCGGCGCCGGTGACCACGGCGACCTGGCCCGGTGTCAGCTCCATGTCCGCCCGTCCTTCCGTGCCGGCCCCGTGGGGTGGTCCTGGGAGTGGTGTGCACCGGGAGGACGCGGCATCAGACGCTCCCCTCGGGCGGACCGTCGAGGATCTGCTGCGGATCGTCGTAGCGCTGGTGGATGTACGGCATCAGGGCCTGGGCGCTGACGCGTTCGACGACCCTGCCCTGCTGGTCGGTGGTCTTCTCGCCGATGGTGATCTCGACGAGTTCGCGCACGGGGAGGTCGGCGACCGGGTCGTACATGGACTCGCGCAGGACGACGTCCCCGGTGACGCGCTCCAGCCTGCGCACCTTCTCGTTGCGCACGCAGTGCACGAGGACGGGATCGGCGTCGAACCCCGAACCGTCCACCCCGGGAAGGAACTTGAAGTAGAAGTCGGTCTTCCGGACGGGCCCGGGCAGCGGGAGGTCACCGCTCACCGCGCCGCGCACCTCGACGAACGCGATGCCGTGCCGGGCGAGCGCGGCGCGTACGACGAGACCGTCGCGATCGACCGTCACCTCACCGAGCTTCTTGGGCTCCCCGAAGACCTCACGGCCGCCGATCAGGGCCCGCTCGTGGGTCATCGGCATGACGAGCGGATACCAGCCCTCGACACCGTCGTGTGCGGCGGCGACGGCGAACGAACCCGCGCCCAGCGGATATCCGGGCAGGTCGACCTTGCTGATGTTGACCCGCACCAGGGGGCGTCCGGTGGGTTTCAGCGGCGGCGGCAGGACCGCCGCGACCGCGTCCGGATCGCTCTCCCAGACGGCCACCACTCCGGTGGACCAGATGTCGGGGAGCCTGGAGCTCGCGGCGCGCGCGGCGGCGATCTCCGCCCCGGTCCGCGCGCCGTACCTCACGCGTGCCATGTCGTACCGCCCTTCGTCAGGTGCTTCGGGAGGTTTCTGATGGTCCGTCACTGGCGCCTGTAACACAGTTACAGCAGAGTCCGCGAAGGGTAAATACGTGTGCGTGACAAAGCCTTGGGGGCGCCCGTGAGCAGACCGGTACTCACCCGCGAGCGGGTGCTCGACACCGCCGCGGGTCTGGTGACGCAGCACGGCCCGGACGCTCTGACGATGCGCAAGCTCGCCGCCGAGCTGGGCACCGCGGTCACCTCGATCTACTGGCACGTCGGCAACCGCGAGTCGCTGCTCGACGCCCTCGTCGAGCGGACCGTCGCCGACCTCGGCGCGCTGCGGCCCACCGGGCGCACCCCGGCGCAGCGCATCGTGTCGCTGGCGCGCGCCCTGCGCCGGCAGCTGCGCGCCCATCCGCACCTCGTCGCGATGGTGCACGAACGCGGTCTGACCGAGCGGATGTTCCTGCCCGCCCGGCAGGCCCTGGTGCGCGAGGCGCACGCGGCGGGGCTGGAGGGCGCGCGGGCGGCCGAGGTGGTGCGCGCGGTGCAGTTCCAGGTCGTCGGCTTCGTGCTCGTCGAGCGCAACCGCGAACGCGCGCCGGCGCAGCGGCCCGCCGAGGAGGAGGCGTGGGACGCCGAGACCGCCGGGCCGGACGCGGCCCTGGCCCGCGCGCTCGCCCGTCCGGTGGACGAGGAGAGGCTGTTCGTCACCTCCGTACGGGCGTTGGTGGACGGACTCCTCGCGCGCTGAACGGGGGCCCGGGACGGCCGTGCCGCGGCGGCCCGTGGTGCGCCGGAGCGCTCTCCGCGTCCGGGAAGGCGGGGACCGGGCTGTCAGTCGCGGCCCGTATCCTCATGGACCATGCTCGAAGACCTCACGACCGCAGCGTCCCCAGCCTCCTGGCCGGCCGCGTATCCGCAGGGATACGCGGTCGTTGACGTGGAGACCACCGGACTGGCCCGCGACGACCGGATCATCTCCGCCGCCGTCTACCGGCTGGACGCGCGCGGCGAGGTCGAGGACCACTGGTACACGATGGTCAATCCGGAGCGCGATCCGGGCCCGGTGTGGATCCACGGGCTGACGAGCGAGATGCTCGATGGGGCCCCGTTCTTCCACGAGGTCGCCGAGGAGTTCGCCGCCCGGCTCGCGGACCGCGTGCTGGTCGCGCACAACGCGGTCTTCGACTGGTCCATGATCGCCCGCGAGTACGCGCGCGTGGAGCGCGAGGCCCCGGTGCGGCAGCGGCTGTGCACCATCGCCCTCTCCAAGGAACTGCGGCTGCCGCTGCCCAATCACAAGCTGGAGTCGCTGGCCGCGCACTTCGGCGTCGTGCAGCAGCGCGCGCACCACGCGCTGGACGACGCGCGCGTGCTGGCCGAGGCGTTCCGGCCGAGCCTGCGGGCCGCCGCCCGCGACGGTGTGCGGCTGCCGCTGCTGGAGTGCCGGCCGCTGAAGGAGTGGTCCGACAGTCCGGCAGCGCCGCGGATCGGCCGGCAGTCCGGCGGTTATCCGTCCGGGAGTTGGCGCCCTTCACGCAAGCGTCCCGCATGCCCCCATCCCAACCCAGGGCGGTACGAAGAGGGCAAACCGCTCAAGCAGGGCATGCGGGTGGCGTTCTCCGGGGACACGTCCGTCGACCGCGAGCTGCTGGAGGACCGCGCCGTCGAGGCCGGACTGCACGTCGCGACGAGCCTGTCCCGGCTCACCAGCCTGCTCGTCACCAACGACCCGGACTCCGGCACGTCCAAGGTGGTCAAGGCCAGGCAGTTCGGCACACCGGTGATCGACGAGGCCGCGTTCGGCCAGCTCCTGCGGGACGTGGAGCCGGCCACCGAAGGGTGACCGGCCGCGGGGACGGACCCACCGCGCGAGGGCCCCTCGACCGTGGAAGGACCCCCGCCACGGGGGCGCGGGGCCGCCGCGGCGGGCGGAGCCGGGGTGCGGGCCGCTGACGGACGTACGGGTGATTGGCGCACGACTCGCCCGGCTCCCGCTCGCCCGCGCCGCGTCGGCGCCTCACCCTGTGGCGCATGGCGAGATGCGAAGTATGTGGCAATGACTACGGCATGACGTTCGAGGTGCACGCGCAGGGCTCGGTGCACGTCTTCGACTGCTTCTCCTGCGCGATCCACCGGATGGCCCCCATCTGCGAGCACTGTCGCGTGCAGATCATCGGCCAAGGGGTCGAGGTCGAGGGCCACTGGTTCTGCGGGGCGCACTGCGCCCGCGCGGAGGGGAAGGTGGGGATCATCGACAAGGTCTGACCGCCGGGTCGCACGGCCCCCGACGGGACCCTCCCGTCGGGGGCCGAATCGTGCCGAGTACCGTCAATGGGGTGTACCGCTTCCTGTTGTCCCGGCAGTGGGTGATCCTCACCCTCGTGACCCTCGCGCTCATCCCGACGATGATCAAGCTGGGCTACTGGCAGCTGCACCGGCACGAGCACAAGGTCGCACTGAACAAGGTGATCTCCGACTCGCTCGCCGCCGATCCGGTGCCGGCCGCGTCACTGACCGCGCCAGGACGGCAGATCGCCCACGACGACCTGTACCGCCGGGTGACCGCGAAGGGCCACTTCGACACCGCGCACGAAGAGGTCGTACGCCGTCGCACGAACTCCGACGGCGAGGTCGGCTACCACGTCCTCACCCCGTTCGTCCTCGACGACGGCCGGGTTCTCATGGTCAACCGGGGCTGGGTCCCGGCGGACGGCGCACAGACCCAGTTCCCCAGGATCCCGGCTCCGGCGCGCGGCGAGACCACCGTCACCGGACGGCTGATGGCCGACCAGACGACCGCCGACAGCGGCATCAAGAACGTCAAGGGCCTGCCCGACCGGCAGGTCATGCTGATCGACAGCGGGCAGGAGGCCCGGCGGCTCGGCAAACAGGTCCTCGGCGGGTACATCGAACAGACCGCGCCGCGGCCGAAGGGCGGCTCCCCCGAGCTGATCCCCGATCCCGAGCACAGCGACATCGGTCCGCACATGGCCTACGCGATCCAGTGGTGGCTGTTCTCCGCGGGCGTCCCCGTGGGCTGGGCGGTCCTGGTCCGCCGTGAACGCCGTGACAGGGCGGCGTCCGCGCAGGCGGAGACCGCTCCGGAGGCGGCCCCCGCGGGCGTGTAGCCCCTACGCCCTCGCCCGGGCCGACGGCCGCCGCGCCACCCGTCCACCCGCCGCGCCACCCACCCATCGGGCCGGACGGTCCCGGCCGGAGGTCACCCGGTCGGCCCCCGCCCGGATTGACTCCGCCCCCGACCGGGGAACTCGCCCCACGTGGACCCACGCATCGAGGACTACGCGCTCATCGGGGACGAGCAGACCGCGGCCCTGGTGAGCCGGTACGGCTCCATCGACTGGCTGTGTCTGCCCCGGTTCGACTCGGCGGCCTGCTTCGCCGCGCTGCTGGGCGACGAGGACAACGGCCACTGGCGGATCTCCCCCAAGGGCGCCGGCCCCTGCACCCGGCGCGCCTACCGCCCGGACACGCTCGTGCTGGACACCGAGTGGGAGACCGACGAGGGGGCGGTCCGGGTGACCGACCTGATGCCGCAGCGCGACGTCGCCCCCGACGTCGTACGCGTCATCGAGGGGCTGAGCGGCCGGGTCACCGTGCAGAGCCAGCTGCGGCTGCGCTTCGACTACGGCTCGATCGTGCCGTGGATGCGCCGCGCGGAGGGCCACCGGGTGGCGGTCGCGGGCCCCGACTCGGTCTGGCTGCGCAGCGAGCCGCCCGTGCGGACCTGGGGCAAGGACTTCCGCACGTACTCGGAGTTCACGGTCGAGGCCGGGCAGAAGGTGGCCTTCGTCCTGACCTGGCACCCCTCGCACGAACCGCGTCCGCCGCTGGGCGACCCCTTCGAGGCACTGCGCAGCAGCGTCGAGGACTGGCAGGCATGGGCGGCGGGCTGCCGCTACGACGGCCCGCACCGGGACGCCGTGGTGCGCTCCCTGATCACCCTCAAGGCCCTCACCTACTCGCCGACCGGCGGCATCGTGGCCGCTCCCACCACCTCGCTGCCCGAGGAACTCGGCGGCGTCCGCAACTGGGACTACCGGTACTGCTGGCTGCGCGACTCCACCCTCACCCTCGGCGCCCTGCTGTCGGCCGGCTACCACGAGGAGGCCGAGGCCTGGCGCGACTGGCTGCTGCGGGCGGTCGCGGGCGACCCGGCGGACCTGCAGATCATGTACGGCCTGTCCGGTGAGCGCCGGCTGACCGAGTTCGAGCTGCCGTGGCTTTCCGGCTTCGCGGGCTCGACCCCGGTCCGGATCGGCAACGCCGCCGTGGAACAGCTGCAGCTGGACGTGTACGGCGAGGTCATCGACTCGCTGGCGCTGTCACGGCGTTCGGGTCTGCCGTTCAAGCCCCATATGTGGCGGGTGTGGTGCGCCCTGATGGACTTCGTGCGCACGGCGTGGCGGCAGCCCGACGAGGGCATCTGGGAAGTGCGGGGCCCGCGCAGGCACTTCGTGTACTCCAAGGTGATGGCCTGGGTGGCCGCCGACCGCGCGGTGCGCGCCCTGGAGAGCGAGCCGGCACTCGGCGGCGACCTGGAGGGCTGGCGCGCGATGCGCGACGAGGTGCACCGCGAGGTGTGCGAGCGCGGCTTCGACCCGGAGCGGAACACGTTCACCCAGTCCTACGGCTCGCGCGAGCTGGACGCCTCCTTGCTCCTGATCCCCCGCGTCGGTTTCCTGCCGCCCGACGATCCGAGGGTCGTCGGCACGATCGACGCCGTCCGCGCGGAGCTCGACAACAACGGCTTCCTGCGGCGCTACGACATCGACCCGTCCGGCGCCGTCGAGGTGTCCGTCGACGAGGCCGAGTTGTCCGTCAGCGAGACCGAGGTGTCCCTGAGCGAGACCGAGATGTCCGTCAGCAGCCCCGGCAAGCACGTCGTCGACGGGCTTCCCGGCGGCGAGGGCACGTTCCTCGTCTGCTCGTTCTGGCTCGCGGAGGCGCTGCACGCGACGGGCCGGAAGCAGGAGGCCCGCGAGCTGTTCGACCGGCTGGTGGCGCTGACCAACGACGTGGGTCTGCTGTCCGAGGAGTACGACCCCGTCGCCGGACGCCAGCTCGGCAATTTCCCCCAGGCGTTCAGCCACATCGGCCTGGTGAGCACCGCCCTCGCCCTGTTCGGGGGCGACCGGGCAGGATAGGGGGCATGGATCTTGGACTGAAGGACCGTGTGTACGTCGTCACGGGAGCCACCCGCGGGCTGGGCAACGCCGCCGCGCGTGAACTCGTCGCCGACGGCGCGAAGGTGATCGTCACCGGGCGCGACGAGAAGGCCGCCGCCGAGGCGGCGTCCGCGCTCGGCCCGAACGCGGTCGGTGTCGCCGCCGACAACGGCGACCCGGCGACCGCGACCCGGCTCGTCGCGGCGGCCCATGAGCACTTCGGTGGTTTCGACGGCATCCTGATCAGCGTCGGCGGACCGCCGCCGGGATTCGTCGCCGACAACACCGACGAGCAGTGGACGGCCGCGTTCGACGCGGTCTTCCTCGGCGCGGTGCGACTGGCCCGCACGGCCGCCGCGGAGCTCGGCGAGGGCGGGGTCATCGGGTTCGTGCTCTCCGGCTCGGTGCACGAGCCGATCCCCGGGCTGACCATCTCCAACGGCCTGCGTCCCGGCCTCGCGGGCTTCGCCAAGTCCCTCGCGGACGAGCTCGGCCCGCGCGGCATCCGCGTCCTCGGGCTGCTGCCGTCGCGCATCGACACCGACCGCGTGCGCGAGCTGGACGGTCTGTCCGCCGACCCGGAGGCCACCCGCGCGGCCAACGAGGCACGCATCCCGCTGCGCCGCTACGGCAGTCCCGAGGAGTTCGGCCGCGCGGCCGCGTTCCTGCTCTCGCCGGCAGCCTCCTACCTGACCGGCATCATGCTGCCGGTGGACGGCGGCATGCGGCACGGCTTCTGACGGCCGGCGGCCGGTTCCGCCTCTGAACACCGGTGCGCGGTAGGGCTTCTCGACACCGCCGTGCGGAACGGCTGCTCAACGCGGCCGTGCGGCACGGCTGCCGGACGGCGCACGGACGGCTCGGCGGGTCAGCTCACGCGCTCGGCCCGGTGCTTGACCCCGCGCAGGCGCGCCTCCGCGGGGAGCGAGGCGAGGCCCGCGGAGTCCCGGGCGTGCGCGAGCGCCTCCGTGGTGAGCAGATGCAGCGCGTCCCCGGGGTCCACGTGCGGTTCCAGCTGGAGCTGCACGCGTGCCTCCGGCGTGCTGCGCCGTCCGGTCAGCAGCACGTGCGCCTGCGCGACGCCGTCCAGCCTGCCCGCCTCGGCGGCCAGTACGCCTTCCAGGGCCCGTCCGCGCAGCAGCGCGCCCTCGCCGTCGCCGGTGTCCACGAGCACCTCGGCGAGCCGACGGCGCCGCAGCACGGCCACCAGCCACCACAGGGCGAGCAGCAACAGGACCGCGAGGGCGGCGACGACGGCCGGCCACCACCACCCGTGGTCCCGCCAGCGGGCCCGGTCGGCGTCGCTGAGCAGCACGTCGTGCCGCCCTTCGTGGATCCACCACGACGGCGGGCGCACGCCGAGCCCGACGGCGAGCACGGATCCGCCGAGGACCAGCAGCGCGAGACCGATGATCCCGATCAGTACGCGGTTGACGATGCGCAGCACTGCCTCACCCCTTCCGTCCGGGGCGCCTCACGTGCACCGACAGGGAGGGCGGCCGGGCGAGCCCGAGCCCCCGGATGCCGTCGGCGAGCGTGGCGTCCAGATCGGCACGTACGTCGTCGAGTTCGCGGAAGTGCGAGAGCGCGCGCACGGAGGCCTTGCGCCGGCCCATGTGGACCCGGACCGACTGCACGCCGGCGACCTCCATGGCCCGGTCGCGCAGCGCCATCGCCGCGGCGCCCCGGTGCAGCCCGGCCCGCACGTCCGGGTGGGTGCGCCGCATCGGCAGGACGTCCCGCAGTCCCGGTGTGGCCGCGAGGACGATCAGCCACAGTCCGACGGCCGCGGCGACACCCGCGCCGACGAGCACCCAGGTGTCGTCCAGGGGCCGTTCGGCGAGCGAGTCGGCCAGGTTCCTGCGCCAGCGCATGGCGGGCCGATGCGCGCGTACGGCCGCCACGTCGTAGAGGAAGGCGCCCGCGCAGAGGAGGATCAGCACCGCGAGGACGCCCGCCGGGATCCGGCGGGCGGACCAGAAGCGGCCCTGACCGCCGTCCTCGTCCTCGTCGGTGCGCAGTGGTTCGTAGTCCGCCGCGGAGGCGGACTGGCCGAGTGCGCTCTCGCCGGCCTTCTCCATGACGGGCATGCGCCGGGTGTTCTCCGAGCCCTGGGGCTCGCTCATCGCGTCCTCCCCTGTGCCGCGCCCGGCGTGTGTGCCAGGTGCAACCGCTCCACCTGGACGGCCACCTCCGGAACTTCCATCCCCGCCAACGCCTCTACCCGCTCGGCGACGTGCCGACGCACCGCGCCGCAGCGGCCGCCGATGTCGGAGGGGTAGTCGAGTTCGAGGCTGACCCGGACGTGGGCGCTCTCGGCCGGGGTGCCCGCCGACCGGTCCGAGCCCTTCTCGTGGCGGCGCACGACCACGGTGGCGTGCGGGGCCCCGGCCTCCGCGGGCAGCGCGGGAAGCACCTCGCGGGCCGCCTGTGCGGCGATCTTCGCGACCACCCGGTCGGCGATCCGGGTCGCGCCGCGCTCGGCCGCCGGCACGACCGTCAGGGGCCGCCGCGTCTCACCGAGCCGGTCCGCCTGACCTGGCACGCGTCACCGCCGCCGGTCGTCGCGGGTGCGGAACAGGTCGCCGACGTCCAGGTCCCCTTCGAGGAAACGTCCGACGACGAAGCCGACGGCGCCCAGGGCCGCCACCAGGAGGAAGGCTCCGAAACCCCCGAAGTATCCGGCGAAGCCCAGCGCCATTCCGGCGATCATGCCGATCACGGCCAAACTCATGGTGCGCTCCTCAGCAGGTCGGTGGCCGAGTGATCACCGGTGGTCCGGTGGCCGGGGGGTCACTGGAGCCGCGACTCCGGCTCCTCGTCTTCTTCCTCGGGAAGCTTCACATCACTCACCGCGATGTTGACTTCCACCACCTCGAGTCCTGTCATGCGCTCGACGGCCGCGACCACGTTCTCCCGTACGGCGCGGGCGACATCGCCGATCGAGACGCCGTAGTCGACGACGATCTCCAGGTCGAGCGCGGTCTGCAACTCGCCGACCTCCGCCTTCACGCCCCGTGTGACGGACTTCGAGCCACCGCCGGGCACCCTGTCGCGCACCGCCCCGAAGGTCCGGCTCAGTCCGCTGCCCATCGCGTGCACGCCGAGCACGTCGCGGGCGGCGAGCCCGGCGATCTTCTCGACCACGCCGTCGGCGATCGTGGTGCGTCCACGCGTCGCGGGGTCCCCGCCGCCGCGTCTGGTGGGCTTGCGGATCTGCGGCGACTCCGTCCCGCTTTCGGGGCTCCCCGTCCGGTTCGGCTCCGTCATGTCGGTCATGGCCGTACGTCCCTTTCGGTCGTCCTCCTGTGCCCACAGTAAGTGCGGTTGCGTGGTCGCGCGCCGGGGATGGGGCAGGCTGGAGCAATGACGGCGGACCGGTGGACTCAGGTGGTGCGGCATCAGCTCGGGCTCGGCAGACTGCTGCCCCTGGGGCTCCCGCAGGACGGCGCGTGGATCGCGGAGGCGGCGGCCGGACCGGTCCTGCGGAGCGCGGCGGAGCGCGTGCGCGGAGTACGGGTGGGCGCGCTGCGGATCGCGCTCGCCGATCCGGACGAGGTGTACGACCCGGTCGTGGTGCCCCCGCCCGGCGCGCTGCCGCCCGGGCCCCTGCGGGTCGACGCCGAGTTCCGGGCCTCCGCGGATCCGACGGCGCCGGGTGCCGAGCCGCTGCCGGCCATCGCGGCGCGACTGCGGTCGGCCCTCGCCGCGGCGGCGGACCGGCTCGGCCTGGTGGTGGCACGGGTCGACCTGCGCATCACGGGACTGCTGGAGGACGACGAGCTACCGGTCGCCGAACGCCCCGACGCTCCGCGTCCGGCGCCCGAGCCGACGGATCCCGAGGAGGCACGAGTGGCGGCGGCCGCACGGTCCGTGCCGGGGGTGAGCCGTCTGACGGACGTCCTGGGCCACCCGGTGCACATCGAGGTCCGTCCCGGCGGTGACGCGGCGCTGCCCCGGCGCCATGTGCGCGTCGAACTGGCGGTGGCCGCGCGCAGCCACGCCGTCGAGGTGGTGGGAGCCGTCAGGGCGGCGGTCGCCCGAGCCCTCCCGGACGCCCCGTCGGTGACGGTCCTGGTGACGGCGGTGACGGAGTGATCCCCCGTCCGGCGCGTCGCCGCCCGGGAGCGAGGCGGGGACGCGCGACGGGCACCCCGCTGTACCAGGGGTGCCCTTCATGCGTACGGCGAGTGCGGGGCGACTCATGCGTACGGCCGGCGCGGAACGACGGCCGACGGGTCGGCGCGGGGCACCGGGCAGACGGTGCCTCGCTCCTGATGCCGCGGTGTCAGTCGCCCACGCCGGCGAGGTCGCGGAGGCGTCGGGCCTGCGCCGCCCGCTCGGCGACGCGCTGCTCCTCGTACGTCCGCTCCTGGGCGCCGCGCAGCAGCGCCTTCGTCTCGATGACGGCGTCGCGCGGTGCGGCGAGCAGCGCGGCGGACAGGTCCCGTACCGCCTCGTCGAGCTGGTCGGCGGGCACGGCGAGGTTGGCGAGTCCGGTGCGCTCGGCCTCGTCGGCCGTCACGAGCCGGCCCGTCGCGCAGATCTCGAGCGCGCGGGCATAACCCACCAGGCCCACCAGCGGATGCGTCCCCGTCAGGTCGGGGACGAGTCCCAGACTGGTCTCCCGCATGGCGAACTGCACGTCGTCCGCGACGACACGCAGATCACAGGCGAGGGCGAGCTGGAAGCCGGCACCGATCGCATGTCCCTGGACAGCGGCGATGGACACGATGTCGCTGCGCCGCCACCAGGTGAACGCTTCCTGGTACTCGGCGATGGTCGCGTCGAGCTCGGCATCGGAGCCGCGCGCCAGATCGATGAACGACGGTTCCCCGTCGAACCCCTCCGGCGTGAAGGCCTGCCGGTCGAGCCCCGCGGAGAAGGACTTGCCCTCGGCGCGCAGGACGACCACCCGGACGGAGCCCGGCAGCGACCGTCCCGCCTGCGTCAACGCCCGCCACAGAGCAGGACTCTGGGCGTTGCGCTTGGCCGGGTTGGTCAGCGTCACCGTGGCGATCGCGTCGTCGACGGTGAGCCGTACGCCGTCTTTGTCGAGTACCGGGTCGAGCGAAGCCATGGGGCGCCTCCGATGGGTGCGGTCGGATCAGGTGCGTGCCCCGAGGAGACACACCTAAGTGACTGCACAGTAACCACCCGGCCGATCGCGCGACCGACCGGGTGGCCACCACCGAAGCCGATGGGGACGCCCGGCCTCAGGCCGAGGCGGCCTTCTTGCCCCTCGTCGCTCCGCCACGCCCTCGGAGCGTGACGCCCGACTCGCTGAGCATCCGGTGCACGAAGCCATACGAGCGGCCGGTCTCTTCGGCCAGCGCTCGGATGCTCGCACCGGAGTCGTACTTCTTCTTCAGGTCTGCCGCGAGCTTGTCGCGCGCGGCGCCGGTCACCCGGCTGCCCTTCTTCAGAGTCTCGGCCACCCGTGCCTCCTCATGGGAAGTGCGCTCTGGACTCTCATGATCACCCCTCCTGGGCGTCATGGCCACCCATTCGGCAAGGTCCGTAAGACAAGGTTTTGACGACAGGAGCCCGTCCCCACGAGTGGAATCTTTCGTTCCGGCTGTCCCGTTCCGTACGCCCGAACGGGTTCTTCGGCGAAGTACCTGGTCAGCGACGCAAGGCGGCCGAGCCCTTGGGAACAAAGGGCTCGGCCGCAAAATCGATGTACGACACACCTCGGTACGAGGAGATCTCACACAGATGATGGATCACGGATCGGCCGAATGATCCATACGCAGTGGATCAGTCATTCGATCAAGCGGGGCTGACCCGCCCGCCCAAGGCGGGGACGGGCCGTGGCCGTGTCGCAGGGGTCAGGCGAGGGCGACCAGGTCCGCGTAGTCGGCGCCCCACAGGTCCTCGACGCCGTCCGGCAGCAGGATGATCCGCTCCGGCTGCAGCGCCTCGACGGCGCCCTCGTCGTGGGTGACGAGGACGACGGCGCCCTTGTAGGTGCGCAGCGCGCCGAGGATCTCCTCGCGGCTGGCCGGGTCGAGGTTGTTCGTCGGCTCGTCGAGCAGCAGCACGTTCGCCGAGGAGACCACGAGGGTCGCGAGGGCGAGACGGGTCTTCTCACCGCCGGAGAGGACACCGGCCGGCTTGTCGACGTCGTCACCGGAGAACAGGAAGGAACCGAGCACCTTGCGGACCTCGACCAGGTCGAGGTCGGGGGCGGCGGAGCGCATGTTCTCCAGGACCGTGCGCTCCGGGTCGAGGGTCTCGTGCTCCTGCGCGTAGTAGCCGAGCTTGAGGCCGTGGCCCTCGACGACCTGGCCGGTGTCGGGCTGCTCGGCGCCGCCGAGCAGTCGCAGCAGGGTCGTCTTGCCCGCGCCGTTGAGGCCGAGGATGACCACGCGCGAGCCCTTGTCGATGGCGAGGTCGACGTCGGTGAAGATCTCCAGCGAGCCGTACGACTTCGACAGCCCCTCGGCCATCAGCGGCGTCTTGCCGCAGGGCGCGGGCTCGGGGAAACGCAGCTTGGCGACCTTGTCGGAGACGCGGACCGCCTCGAGGCCGGCGAGCAGCTTGTCGGCGCGCTTGGCCATGTTCTGCGCTGCCACCGTCTTGGTCGCCTTGGCGCGCATCTTGTCGGCCTGCGCGTTCAGTGCGGCGGCCTTCTTCTCGGCGTTCTGGCGCTCGCGCTTGCGGCGCTTCTCGTCGGCCTCGCGCTGCTGCTGGTAGAGCTTCCAGCCCATGTTGTAGACGTCGATCTGGGAGCGGTTGGCGTCGAGGTAGAAGACCTTGTTGACGACCGTCTCGACGAGGTCTACGTCGTGGGAGATCACGATGAAGCCGCCGCGGTAGGTCTTCAGGTAGTCGCGCAGCCAGACGATCGAGTCGGCGTCGAGGTGGTTCGTCGGCTCGTCGAGCAGCAGGGTGTCGGCGTCCGAGAACAGAATGCGGGCCAGCTCGATACGGCGCCGCTGACCGCCGGAGAGCGTGTGCAGCGGCTGGCCGAGCACGCGGTCCGGCAGGTTGAGCGCGGCGGCGATGGTGGCGGCCTCGGCCTCGGCGGAGTACCCGCCCTTGGTGAGGAACTCCGTCTCCTGGCGCTCGTACTGCCGCATGGCCTTGTCACGGGTGGCGCCGCTGCCGGTGGCGATCCGCTCCTCGTTCTGCCGCATCTTGCGGATCAGGGTGTCCAGGCCGCGCGCGGACAGGATGCGGTCACGGGCGAGCACGTCGAGGTCGCCGGTGCGCGGGTCCTGCGGCAGATAGCCGACCTCTCCGGAGCGGGTGACGGTGCCGCCGGCGGGGATGCCCTCCCCCGCGAGGACCTTGGTGAGGGTCGTCTTCCCCGCGCCGTTGCGGCCGACCAGACCGACGCGGTCGCCCTTGGCGATACGGAAGGTGGCGGACTCGATGAGGACACGGGCGCCGGCGCGCAGCTCGATGGCGGAGGCGGAGATCACGGACATGCTCCTGGGGCGGATGGGTGGCGGGATGGGCGGCTGAGGACGTTCCCGCCGTCTATTGCGCGAGGAGAATGGCCATGGGGCCAAGTCTAACGGGGCCGTGCAAGCACTTTTTCTGCGTGCGGGTGTTCGGCGCTGTGATGCTCGCCCCGCCGTACGCCGCCCAGGGGGGCGCGGTCGGGGGTGATCCTGCCCAGCTCGTCGACGGCGACGATCTCGGCGGTCCAGTCGTCAGCGGTGGCGCACGGCTGGGCGATCAGCAGGGCGCCGTCGTGGCGCACCGCGCGCGCGGGGGCGAAGGCGCAGCCCGGGTGGGCGGGCAGTACCCAGCGCAGGTCGCCGTCGGCGAGGCGGTACGCGGCGACGCGCCGCGGGGTGACGACGGCGAGCACGCGCGGGCCGAGGACGCGCAGCACGCCCGCTCCCCCGCGGCCCGCGAGCCAGGGTGCGGCGTCGGGGAGCGCCCGGTGCCAGCGGACCGCGCGGCCGTCGTCCCGCGCGGTCGCGGTGACCAGCCCGTCGTCCCAGAGGGCGATCGCGTCCCCGCGCGCGGGGAGCACGGAGAGCGGCCGCCGCCCCTCGCGCGCGTAGGTCCAGCGAGGGCGCCCGGTCACCGCGTCGTACGCCTCCACCGTCGCCCCCCGCGCGCGCAGCGCGGGCCGCGGGCCGTGCTCCCCGCGCGCGTGGACGGTGAGGCGGTCTCCGAAGGGGGTGGAACGTGCCGTGTGGGCCGCCACGAGAAGCGGCACCACCAGGAGGAACACGAGGGCGACGGGCAGGAACGCCCGGACGGCGCTGCGCCCACCACCACTCCGGTCGCGCCGCCCGGCGCCGGGCGGCGCGACCGCCGGGACGGTACGGGGAAGGGCGGTCGGGGCCGGAACGGCGGAAAGTCCCGGGAGGGCCGGAGCGGTGGGGACGATGGACATGGCCGAACCCTGGAGGGCTGACGGCGTCGCCGGACCGGCGGAGGCCGTCGGCGGGGCCGGACCTGGACGGGGTGTCGGCGCAGCCGGAGCGTCGGGGGCCGGAGCGGTCGGGGCGGGCGAGACGTCCGGGGCCGTGGGCGGCGCGTTCGGTACACCGATGCGCGCGACGACCACCTTGCCCCCTCGCCCCGACGGCCACGTTCGGCGGCCCGCGCAGAGAGCACGGACCGTCCCGGGTGCTCCGACGGTCACGGACCGTCCCACGGGACAGGCGGAGCGTAGACGCGCGGGGCGCGGGAGGCCGCCGACACGACGGGCGGGGGCGGGCGCGTAGCCCGTTCGGACCTCCGCCCGAATGGCCGGGCGTCCGGGGGCGTACGAGGATGGCGGCACGGAGAGACGTGCGGCAGAGGGTGGTGTGCGCATGCAGTTCGACGACGACGCCGACCTGGACACCTCCGAGGTCCAGGATGTGCGCGGCAGTCGAATCCCCGGCGGCAGAGCGACCGTCGGCGGCGGCGTCGCCGCGCTCATAGCCCTGATCCTCGGTCTGCTCTTCGGGGTCGGCCCCGACCAGCTCGGCCTGTCCTCGGGCGACGGCCAGCCGGACGCGGCCAGCTCCTCCCTCGCGCAGGTCCAGCAGACCTGCAAGAAGGGAAGCGACGCGAACACCAAGGAGGACTGCCGCATGGTGGCGGTGGTCAACAGCGTCCAGGACTTCTGGACGCAGGAGTTCGCGCGCCGCAGCGGCACCTACACGCCCTCGCCGACAGTCTTCTTCACCAACAGGGTCGGCACGGCGTGCGGCACGGCCACGTCCGCCGTCGGGCCCTTCTACTGCCCGGGGGACCGGAAGGTCTACCTGGACCTCGGCTTCTTCGACGAACTGCGCGACAAGTTCGGCTCCAGCGGCGGGCCGTTCGCCCAGGCGTACGTGGTGGCGCACGAGTACGGGCACCACGTCCAGGACCTGATGGGCACGCTGGCCAAGGCACAGGACGGCGTGACCGGCGCGAACAGCAACTCGGTGCGCACGGAGCTGCAGGCCGACTGCTACGCCGGGGTGTGGGCGAACCACGCGACGACCACGAGGGACCCGGTGACCGGCAAGGCGCTGCTGACCAGCCTCACGGACGCCGACATCCGCGACGGCCTGGACGCGGCTGCGGCCGTCGGGGACGACCGGATCCAGGAGAGGTTCCAGGGCCGGGTGACCCCGGAGACCTGGACGCACGGCTCCTCCGAGCAGCGGCAGCAGTGGTTCTACCGGGGCTTCAGCAACGGCGACATGGCGCAGTGCAACACGTTCCGCTGAGCCGCCGATCCACCGGTCCGTACGCCCCGTCAGATCACGTGCTCCGGTGGCTTCCGGGCTCCGCCTGGTCGCACGTCCCGCCGGTCGCCGTCGTGGCGGCCCGCGATCGGCGGGGCGTTGTCGGTGGCCGGTGCAAGACTGGGCGACAGGTCGAGATCCGGCGGCGGGACCAGAGGAAGTGATCGGCATGGCAGGTTTGGACGGCGGGCGCCCGAGCATCTACCCGACCCTGCTGTACGCGGACGCGAAAGCGGCCATCAGGCAGCTCACGGAGGCCTTCGGCTTCACGGAGGCGTCGGTGTACGAGGGCGAGGACGGCACGGTGATGCACGCCGAGCTGGTCCAGGGCCACGGCGCGGTGATGCTGGGGTCCAAGGGCCGCGGCGGAGCGTTCGACACCGCGATGAAGGACGCCGGCCCCGCTGGGGTGTACGTGGTGGTGGACGACATCGACGCCCACCACCAGCGGGCCGTGGACCACGGTGCCGAGATCGTGATGCCCCCGACCGACCAGGACTACGGCTCCCGCGACTACATGGCCCGCGACCTGGAGGGCAACATCTGGAGCTTCGGCACCTACGCCCCCGAGACAGGGGCGTAGGGCTCCAGGACCGGCTCGCGGGACGCGCCCGTCAGCTGCCTCCGGTGTGCACCTGGAAGGCCGCCCGGCGTACGGCCTTGGCGAGCGCCGGATCCGGGTGGGCGGCCGCGAGTGCGACCAGGACCTGCACCGTGCGCGGGTGTCCGACCGCGCGGACCGCGTCGAGCAGCGCGGGCACGGTCGGCTGCACGGCCGACTCCAAGTGCCGTACGAGGAGCGGGGCTTCGCCGTGGTCGGCGACGGCGGCGGCGGTGTCCACCCACAACCAGGTCGCTTCCTCCCGGGTGAGCACCTCGTGGGCGTCCTCGGGGTCGTGGCCGTCGTGCTCGGCCAGCCACAGCAGGGCGTACGGACGCAGCGGGTTCTCGCCGGCCACGGCACGCACATCGGGCTCGGCGGGGGCGCCGACGACGCGCAGGGCTTCGAAGGCGAGGCCGCGGGTGAGGGCGTCCTCGCCACGGGCGGCGTCGAGGAGTTCGGTGACCGCGCTGCCGACGGGACGGGCGGCGAGCCAGGCGCGGTACTCGGCACGGGCGGCGTTCGGGCGCAGTTGGGCGCAGCCCCGGAGCATGTCCGCGGCGGGCTGCTCGATGTTCCCGGCGGGGCTCTGCGCGGCGACGCAGATCTGCTCCAGCTTGACCCAGACCGCCCAGCTGCCGAGCGGGGTGAGGGTGGCCTGTCCGTCCCCGTAGGTGAGGGCACCGACGGAGGCCAGGGCATGCAGGGCCCAGTCGAGGAGGGGGGCGAGTTCCGCGTCCGCGACCGCGGGGCCCTCCGGTGCCGCCTCGGGCTGCGGGCCGTAGGAGACCTCGCAGCGCGCGGTGCGCAGTTCCGTGACGCGCTGCTCCAGCAGGTCGAGGAGTTGCTCCATCGGGACGGGCCCGGCGGAGAGCTGGAGGAAGGAGAGCACCTGGGGCATCGCGGAGACGACCTCGGCGACGGCGGCGGGTTCGCGGTCCTCGGGTTCCGGGTGGGCGAGCGACCAGGCGTCGAAGAGGGCGACCCAGCCGCGCAGGACGGCGCTGTCGTCGCGGTTCCAGGCGCGCAGCCGCCATCCCGGACGGGCGCTGTCGCCGTGCACCTCGACGAGGCCCGCGAGGCGTGCCGTGTCCCAGTCCGCGCGGACCTGAGCCGTGCTCAGCCCGAGGTCGGCGGCCGCCCCTTCGGCGGTGGCCTCGGACAGGGTGCCCTTGCCGTCGGGGGTTCCGCCGTCACGACCCGGGCGCAGGGCGGCGTCCGCCCAGCGGGCGACACGGGCCGCGCCGGCCAGGCGGGTGCGCGCCATGCGGGCCAGCTCCGCGGGCGGGGGTGTGCCCTCGGGCGGCCGCGGTGCGGGGCGGCGCGTGCGGCGCTGGGTCACCGCTCGGGGGGCGGCGGCCAGGGGCCGTGGGCTGACGAGTCGGAGCCTGGAGTCGCGCGGATTACGGGACGTCACGGGTGCAGTCTTCCGGTTGACGGTCCGAAAACCCAAACGGAATGCCACGGAGGGCGACAGGGGTGCTCGCGGGGCGGGGCTCCGGGGGCTCTACACACGCGGGAACGGGCCGTCGCGGGAGTCGTCCGACGCCGAACCGGAAGCGGGTGTGCGGCCCCGCCGGAGGGGCTGCCGCGAAGCGGCGGAAGAACCCGCCTCGGGCTACATCAAGGGAGTGAGGAAGCGGCGCAACGCCTCCTCGTAGGTCTCCGGGTCGGCGTTCCACATGGCGCCGTGCGGGGCCTGCGGGACGGTGTGCAGGGTGACCAGGTCGGGACGGCGCTGCGCGAAGCGGCGCGAGGGTCCCCAGGGGGCGATGGTGTCGTCCGGCCCGTGCACCAGCAGGGTGGGCACCTTGAGGTGGTCGGGATGCGCGCCGTCGAGCCGCTCGTCGCGCAGACCCGTGCGGCCCTGGGCGGCGCGCACCGCGAGGGGCAGCAGGGCGCCCGGCGTGTGACGGGCCGTGGCGAGGGCGCGCAGCGTGGCCTTCCAGTCGAGGACCGGGGAGTCCAGGACGAGCCCGGAGATCCGCTCGCGCAGGGCGGACCGCGTGGCGGCGAGCAGGGCCATGGTGGCGCCGGTGGACCACCCGTACAGGACGACCTGTTCGGCGCCGTACCGCACGGCGTAGCGGATGGCGGCGTCGAGGTCGCGCCACTCGGTCTCGCCGAGGTGGCTCAGCCCGTCCTGGGGGCGGGGTGCGCCGAGGTCGCCGCGGTAGGCGATGTCGAGCACCGGGAAGTGGTAGCGGTTCAGGAACTCCATGACGTTCATGGGGTGCTCGCGGGTGGTGCCCAGGCCGTGCACGGCGATCACCCAGGTGTCGCGGACGGCGGGCACGAACCAGGCGGGCAGTGCGCCGAGTTCGCCGGGGATGTCGACGTCGGCGGTCTCCAGGCCGAGGGCGGAGCTCGGATCGCCGATGTGCAGGTTGGGGGTGAGCCACACCTTGTCGCCGGGCTCCAGGGCGCCGTGGGTGACGCGCTCCAGGCGGCGGACGACCGTGTCGGCGGGGTGGGGTGTGCCGCGCAGGACCGGGCCGACGACCGCGTGGGAGCCGTTGCCGGCGAGGCCGTAGGTGCCCGGACGCAGTGAGGCCAGATCACGGGTGAGCGTGATCCCGCCGGACGTCGTGGCGTGCACGGTGAGCCGGGGTTCGGTCGGTAGGGGCCGACCGGGTGACGCCTTCAGTGCGGCGTCGCTGGCGAACCGGCCCGCCGCCACGGAGGCTGCGCCCGCGGCGATGGCTACGGTGACGGCTGCGGCCGTCGCTTTGACAGTGCGCACGGGTTCAGTCTCCCGGGGGAGACCGTGGTCGGCCAGTGGGAGCGCGGGGGGCACGCCCGAGGGCGGGGGTCTTTCCGTGGGGCCGGGCGCGCCGGGCTCGGCACCGCCGGAGCGGTCGGTCCCGGCCGGGCGCCGCGTCGGTGGGAGGCAATCTCTCCCCTGGCCGGGCGGGCAGGGCTCCACCCGTGCCCGGCCTCGGCACCGCCGGAACAGTCCGTCCTGGCCGAGCGCCGCGGCGGTGGGAAAGGCGCCCCCGGCCGAGCGTCACAGCCGAGGGAAAGGCGTCCCCCGCCCGGGTTGCCCTGCCTGCGCGGCCCCGTGTCCGGAGTCGGCCGGAGGAGTGAAGGCGACGGTCGGGGCTACGGTTTCTGGCCGTAGGTCTTCAGGTGTTCGCCCACCCGGGCCACCTGGGCCTGGGTCAGCAGGTTCGGGGTGAGGCCGGGGACCGACGCGGCGAGGAGCCAGACGCGGGACATCCACTCCAGCTGGGCCGTGCGGTCGTACGCCTGGGACAGGGAGGTGCCGTGGGCGACGGTGCCGTGGTTCTGGAGGAGGCAGGCGGTGCGGCCGTCGAGGGCCCGGAGCATGTTCTCGGCCAACTCCGCGGTGCCGTACGTCGCATAGGGGGCGACACGGACCGGCCCGCCGAGGGCGGCGGCCATGTAGTGGATCAGCGGGAGCTCGGGGACGAGCGTCGAGACGGCCGTCGCGTGGGCCGCGTGGGTGTGGACGACGGCGACGGCGTCCGTGGCGCGGTAGACGGCGAGATGCATCGGCAGTTCGCTCGTCGGCAGCAGCGAACCGAGCACCTGCCGCCCGTCGAGGCCGACGCCGACGACGTCCTCGGGCGCGAGCCGGTCGTACGGCACTCCCGTCGGCGTGACCAGGACGGTGTCGCCGACCCGGACCGACACGTTGCCCGACGTTCCGACGACCAGCCCGTCGGCCACTGTCCGACGGGCCGTCGTCACGAGCTCCTCCCAGGCCCGCGCCACCTCGTCCCCCACGCCCCCCGCGCCCCGCGCACCCGCGGCCTGTGCTTCCTCCCGCACGTCCCGTGCGTCCCGCCGCTGTTCAGCCATGCCGCGATCCTGCCAGCAGGCGGCCTCGCCGTGTCGTGGGCGAGGGCACTTTAGGCCGGAGCGCACGCCTCCGTAAGGGCACATATGGGCACGGATCACCTTCCGAGGTGGATTGGCCGGTGATCGACCTCCGGTCGCCGATCTTCCAGTAGCCTCTGGGGGATTTGTCGTACACGTCGCCATTCCGGGGGGAAATATGGCCCGTGATCACAAACCACTCCATCGCCGCGTCCGCGCCACGGCCGCGACGGCCGTCGTGGCGGCGCTCACCGCGGCGGGCACCGCCCTCACCGCGCTCCCGGCGAGCGCCGCGGGCAAGCCCAAGGGGCACGACGTCTCCTCTCACCAGAAGAACGTCGACTGGCGGAGCGCCAGGGCGAAAGGCGCCCGGTTCGTCTACGTCAAGGCGACGGAGTCCCACACGTACCGCAACCCCTACTTCAGCCGGCAGTACAACGGCGCGCGCGACGCGGGCATCCTTCGCGGCGCCTATCACTTCGCGGTGCCGGACAAGTCCTCCGGCACCACCCAGGCCGCGTACTTCGTGCGCAACGGCGGCGCCTGGCGCGCGGACGGCTGGACGCTGCCGCCCGCGCTGGACATCGAGTACAACCCGTACGGCAAGCGCAAGTGCTACGGCCTGAGCAAGGCCGGGATGGTGAGCTGGATCAAGGCGTTCAGCGACGAGGTCAAGAGGCGGACCGGCCGCCGCCCGGTGATCTACACGACCACGCACTGGTGGAACACCTGCACCGGCGCCAGCCGGGCCTTCGGCGCGAACCACGCCCTGTGGCTGGCGCGCTACGACTCCGCGGACGCCGGCACCCTGCCCGCCGGCTGGTCGTACTGGACGTTCTGGCAGTACGACAACAGCGGCAGCCTGCCGGGTGACCAAAATCTCTTCAATGGGTCCATAACCGGACTCAAGCGGCTCGCCCGAGGCTAGACACTGGTAGCGGAGCCCGATATTCCGCCTGCGTTCGAGGAACGGGGGACCCCTCCGGCACAAACGGAGGGGCATCCCGCCGATTGAGACACCCCACAGCCTGCCTCAGTTCATCTTCCGTTCACCCAGGTTGCTTACGGTCCACATGCCACTGACGTCCAACAGAAGCCTGGGTAAATGGAACACATCACGCTCCTCCTCGGAATCGTGATCGTCACCGCTCTCGTGTTCGATTTCACGAACGGTTTCCACGACACTGCCAACGCGATGGCGACGACCATCTCGACCGGCGCTCTCAAGCCCAAGACGGCGGTGGCCATGTCCGCCGTGCTGAATCTCGTCGGTGCGTTCCTCTCGGTGGAGGTCGCCAAGACGATCTCCGGCGGAATCATCAACGAAGAGGGCATACGCACCGAAGTGATCTTCGCGGCGCTCGTCGGCGCCATCCTCTGGAATCTGCTGACCTGGCTCCTGGGTCTGCCCTCCAGCTCCTCCCACGCACTCTTCGGCGGCCTCATCGGTGCCGCCGTCATGTCGGCGGGCTGGTCGTCGGTGAACGGTTCGACCGTCGTCACCAAGGTGCTCATCCCCGCGGTGGCCGCGCCGATCGTGGCCGGAATCGCCGCCATGCTGGCCACCCGGCTGACGTACCGCATCGGCGGTCGCGTCGAGGAGAAGGCGACCGCCAAGGGCTACCGCGCCGGCCAGATCGCCTCCGCCGGCCTGGTCTCCCTCGCCCACGGCACGAACGACGCGCAGAAGACGATGGGCATCATCACCCTGGCCCTGGTCACCGGCGGCGTCATCGCCCCCGGCTCGAACCCTCCCACCTGGGTCATCGTCTCGGCCGGTATGGCCATCGCGCTCGGCACCTACCTGGGCGGCTGGCGCATCATCCGCACGATGGGCAAGGGCCTCACCGACCTCGCGCCGCCGCAGGGCTTCGCCGCCCAGACCAGCGCCGCGACGGCCATCCTGGCCTCTTCGCACATCGGCTTCTCCCTCTCCACCACCCAGGTCTGCTCCGGCGCCGTGATGGGCTCGGGCCTCGGCCGCAAGGGCGGTGTGGTCCGCTGGTCGACCGCGACCCGCATGTTCGTGGCCTGGGGTCTGACCCTGCCGGCCGCGGGTCTGGCCGGTGCCTCCGCCGAGTTCCTGACCAAGCAGGGCACCTGGGGCATCGTCCTCACGGGCGTGCTGCTGGTCGCCGGCGCCGGCGTCATCTGGACGCTGTCGCGCCGCCAGCCGGTCACCGTCGACAACGTGAACGACGTCGACGCCGAGCCCGCCGGCGTCGTCACCACGGCGATGGCCGCCGTCGCCGTGCCGCCGGCCGGCCCGGTCACCACGGCCGACTCCGAGCTCAAGGCCACCATCCCGGTGCCGGACCCCGGCCCCTCCGCCGAGCCCACCCGCCCGGCCACGGTGTAAGGAACCAACAGCATGAACATCGACTGGGCAGCCCTCGGCTCCGTCTTCGGAGTCAGCCTCGGGGCCACCGTGGCACTCGTCGGCCTCTTCACCCTCGGCATCGTCGGCCTCTCCAAGCGTGAGTCGGCGTCCGCCCGGGGCGACTCGGCGGCCCTCGCGGTCACCGGCGCGTACGCCTGCTTCGCGGCCTGCGCGGCGGCCGTGGCGTACGGGATCTTCATCATCGTCTCCTGACACGGGCGACGCTCTGCCGCACGAAGGGCGGGTACGGGACCCTCTGTCCCGTACCCGCCCTTCGTCGTGCCGGGCCTCCGGCGCGAGGGGACGACAGGCGGACGTGCGCGGCGGGATGCGTTCCGGGTCGTCGGAAGGCGGTCCGCGGGCCTGCGCAACGACCCCGGAACACGGTGCAATTCGGTCTTGGCGGGCAGCCGGGCATGGTGGCGGTGTGGGGCTCAGCACACTCTCTCCTCGCAGGTCAACAGCAAGTTGACGGCTGTTCTCGCCCCGTGGTGGACTGCCGGAGCCAAGTACGGCGGCAAGAGAGGAAGCCGGTGCAAGTCCGGCGCGGTCCCGCCACTGTCACCGGGGAAGAGATGTCCCGGGAGCCAGGAACTCTCACCGCCGGTCTCGTCGAACCAGGGCGTGGACACCCTGAGTGAGGACATGTCGCCATGCACGGCTGCCCAAGTGCTCTGCGCAGGACGCGAACGACGGTTGAGACCGACCTGACGGCCGGCTGAACCGATGCGTGCCGATCGCGTCTTCGCGTACGGCGCCGCCGCCGGCCTTCTCGGCGACCTGCTGCTCGGTGATCCTCGCCGGGGGCATCCGGTCGCCGTGTTCGGTCGGGCCGCGGGCGCCGTGGAACAGGTGTTGTGGCGGGACGACCGCGGCCGGGGTGCACTGCACACCGCCGTGTGCGTGGGCGGTGCCACCGCCCTCGCCGCCCTCGCCCGCCGCGCCGTCCGGCCCTCCCCCGCCGCCTCCGTCGCGCTGACCGCCGCCGCCACCTGGGCCGTCGTCGGCGGCACCACACTCGGCCGTGAGGCGCGGGCGATCGGCTCGGCGCTCGCCGCGGGCGACGTGGAGGTGGCCCGGGAACGGCTGCCGCACCTGTGCGGGCGCGACCCCCAGGCGCTGGACTCCGACGGAATCGCGCGGGCCGTCGTCGAGTCCGTCGCCGAGAACACCTCCGACGCCGTGGTGGGAGCCCTGGTGTGGGGGGCCGTCGGCGGTGCGCCCGGTCTGGTCGCCTTCCGCGCCGTGAACACGCTCGACGCGATGGTCGGGCACAAGTCGCCCAAGTACCGGCGGTACGGCTGGGCTTCAGCGCGGCTCGACGACGTCGCCGGCTGGCCGGGGGCGCGGCTGACCGCCGTGCTCGCGACCGTCGCCGGTGGCGCCCCGCGCAGCGCCGCCCGCGCCTGGCGCACGGATGCCCGCAAGCATCCGAGTCCCAACGCCGGTCCGGTGGAGGCCTCGTTCGCGGGGGCGCTCGGGGTGCGGCTCGGCGGGACGCTCTCGTACGCGGGCCGGGTCGAGCACCGGCCCGTCCTCAACGGCGACGGCCGTGCGGTGGCCGTCGCCGACATCGAACGGGCCGTACGGCTGTCGCGTCGCGTGGGCTGGCTGGCGCTGGGCGCGTGCGCCGTCGGACGGACGCTCGTCGGGCGCGCCGCCGCACGGCGGAGAGGGGCCGGGGCATGACCGGGGAGGGGTACGCCATGGATGCCGGAGCGCGCGAAGGGGCCATGTCATGAGCGGCGGACTGCTGATCGCCGGAACGACCTCCGACGCCGGCAAGAGCGTCGTCACCGCCGGGATCTGCCGGTGGCTGGTGCGACGGGGCGTCAAGGTCGCGCCGTTCAAGGCGCAGAACATGTCCCTCAACTCGTTCGTCACCCGTGAGGGCGCCGAGATCGGGCGCGCACAGGCCATGCAGGCGCAGGCCGCGCGCGTCGAGCCGACCGCGCTCATGAACCCCGTGCTGCTCAAGCCGGGCAGCGACCGGAGCAGTCAGGTCGTGCTCATGGGCAAGCCCGTGGGCGAGATGAGCGCGCGCGGCTACCACGGAGGTCGCCAACAGGCGCTCCTCGGCACGGTCCTGGACTGTCTGGCCGAGTTGCGGGGCACGTATGACGCGGTGATCTGTGAGGGGGCCGGCAGCCCTGCCGAGATCAATCTGCGGCGCACCGACATCGTGAACATGGGCATCGCCCGCAATGCGGGGCTGCCCGTGCTCGTCGTCGGCGACATCGACCGCGGCGGTGTGTTCGCCTCCTTCTTCGGGACGGTCGCGCTGCTGTCGCGCGAGGACCAGGCGCTCGTCGCCGGGTTCCTCGTCAACAAGTTCCGCGGTGACGTGTCGCTGCTGGAACCCGGTCTCGACATGCTGAAGGACCTCACCGGGCGGCCCTCCTACGGTGTGCTGCCGTTCCGGCACGGTCTCGGCATCGACGAGGAGGACGGGCTGCGGGTGTCGCTGCGCGGGGCGGTCCGCGAGTCGGAGGTCACCGCCCCTGTCGGCGCGGACGTTCTGCGGGTCGCCGTCTGCGCGGTGCCGCTCATGTCGAACTTCACGGACGTCGACGCGCTGGCCGCCGAACCGGGCGTGGTCGTGCGGTTCGTGGACCGGGCCGAGGAACTCGCCGACGCCGACCTGGTCGTGGTGCCCGGGACGCGGGGAACCGTGAAGGCGCTGGAGTGGCTGCGTGAGCGCGGACTCGCCGACGCGCTGCTGCGCCGGGCCGCCGAGGGCCGGCCCACGCTCGGCATCTGCGGCGGCTTCCAGCTGCTCGGCGAGCACATCGAGGACGACGTGGAGAGCCGGGCAGGCCACGTCGACGGGCTCGGACTGCTCCCGGTGCGGGTGCGGTTCGCGCACGAGAAGACGCTGACCAGACCGGTCGGCGAGGCCCTGGGAGAACGGGTCGAGGGGTACGAGATCCACCACGGCGTCGCCGATGTCACCGGTGGGGAACCCTTCTTGGACGGATGCCGGGTCGGCTCCGTGTGGGGCACCCACTGGCACGGCTCGCTGGAGTCGGACGGATTCCGGCGGGCCTTCCTGCGCGAGGTGGCCGCCGCCGCGGGCCGCCGCTTCGTGCCGGCCGCCGACACGTCGTTCGCGGCGCTGCGTGAGGAGCAGCTGGACCGGCTCGGCGATCTGATCGAGGAACACGCGGACACGGACGCGCTGTTGCGGCTCATCGAGTCGGGCGCGCCGCAAGGACTGCCTTTCATTCCACCGGGAGCGCCCGCATGAGCACAGTGTTGTTGTTGTCGACCGCCGACACGGATCTGCTGGCGGCCCGTGCCTCCGGTGCCCCGTACCGGATCGGCAATCCGACCCGGGTGGACGTCGTGACGGAGCTGCCCGCGCTGCTCGACGGCGCGGACGTCGCCGTCGTACGGCTGCTGGGCGGAAAGCGCGCCTGGGAGGAGGGGCTGGCCGTGCTGCGGGCGTCGGGTGTACCGACCGTCCTGCTCGGCGGCGAGTCCGTGCCCGACGCCGAGTTGATGGCCGAGTCGTCGGTGCCCGCCGGTGTGGTCGCGGAGGCGCTGCGCTACCTGGTGGAGGGCGGCCCGGCCAACCTCACCGAACTGGCGCGGTTCCTTTCCGACACCGTGCTGCTCACCGGGGAGGGCTTCGAGGAGCCGCACCGGACGGCCGAGTTCGGTGTGCACGGTGAACGCGTGGTCGCCGAGGGCCGTCCCACGGTCGGCGTGCTGTTCTACCGGGCCCACGAGCTGTCCGGGAACACCGCGTTCGTGGACACGCTGTGCGACGCGATCGAGGCGCGGGGCGCCAACGCGCTGCCGGTGTTCTGCGGTTCGCTGCGCGGCGCGGACCCGGGCCTGTACGAGATCCTCGGCAGGGCCGACGCGCTGGTCGCCACCGTGCTCGCGGCGGGCGGCACGCACGCCTCGCAGGCGTCTGCGGGCGGCGACGAGGAGGCGTGGGACATCGGCGCGCTCGCCGACCTGGACGTGCCCGTCCTCCAGGGCCTGTGCCTGACCTCCTCGCGGAGCGCCTGGGACGCCTCGGACGCCGCCCTGTCCCCCATGGACGCGGCGATGCAGGTCGCCATCCCGGAGTTCGACGGGCGGCTGATCACGGTGCCGTTCTCCTTCAAGGAGCAGGGCCCGGACGACGTCCCGGTGTACGTCGCCGACCCCGAGCGGGCGGCGCGGGTCGCCGGGATCGCGGTGCGGCACGCCCGGCTCAGGCACAAGCCGAACGAGGACAAGAAGCTCGCGCTGGTCTTCACCGCCTACCCGACCAAGCACTCGCGGGTCGGCAACGCGGTCGGCCTGGACACGCCCGCCTCGGCGGTACGGGTCCTGGACGCGCTCAGGGGCGCCGGGTACTCCCTGACCGAATACCCCGACAACGGCGACGAGTTGATCCACCGGCTGATCGAGGCGGGCGGCCACGACGTCGAATGGCTCACCGAGGACCAGCTGGCCGCCGCTCCCGCGCGGGTGCCGCTCGCCGACTACCGGGCCTGGTTCGACGAGCTCGACCCGGGGCTGCGGGACGCCATGCTGGAGGCGTGGGGCGAGCCGCCGGGCAGCCTGTACGTCGACGGGGACGAGATCGTGCTCGCCTCCCTGCAGTTCGGGAACGTCGTCGTGATGATCCAGCCGCCGCGCGGCTTCGGCGAGAACCCCATCGCGATCTACCACGACCCCGACATGCCGCCCTCCCACCACTACATGGCGGCCTACCGGTGGCTGGAGAACAGTTTCGGCGCCGACGCGGTCGTCCACATGGGCAAGCACGGCACGATGGAGTGGCTGCCGGGCAAGGGCCTCGGCCTCAGCGGGGGTTGCGCGCCGGACGCCGTGCTCGGCGAGCTGCCGCTGATCTACCCGTTCATCGTCAACGACCCCGGCGAGGGCACCCAGGCCAAGCGCCGCGGGCACGCCACCGTCGTCGACCACCTCGTGCCGCCGATGGCGCGCGCGGACACCTACGGCGACCTGGCCAAGCTGGAGCAGCTGCTCGACGAGTACGCGCTCGTCTCCGACCTGGACCCGACGAAGGCCCCGGCGGTGCGCGCGCAGATCTGGACGCTGGTCAAGGCGGCCGAGCTGCACCACGACCTGCACGTCGACGAGCAGCCGGGCGACGACGACTTCGACGAGTTCGTCATGCACATCGACGGCTATCTGTGCGAGATCAAGGACGTGCAGATCCGGGACGGCCTGCACGTCCTCGGTGGCGGTCCCGAGGCCGAGCCGCGCGTGAACCTGGTGCTGGCGGTGCTGCGCGCCTCGCAGGTGTGGGGCGGCACGGCGAACGCCCTGCCGGGTCTGCGGGCCTGCCTGGCCGCCCACTTCGGCCTGGTCGAGAAGGAGTTGCTCGCCGAGCCGGGCGCGCCGGTCAAGGTGCCGGACGGGCTGACCGCCCTCGTCGCCGGGCCCTCCCGGACGGGAGCCGACGCGATCGACCTGCTGGAGCAGCTGTGCCGGCGGATCGCGGAGGGCATGGAGGAGCGCGGCTGGGCGGTCGCCGAGGTCCCGCGCCTCGTCCGGGAGGTCCTCGGCACCGAACTGCCCGACGCGGTGGCCGTGCTGGAGTTCGCCTGTCGTGAGGTGGTGCCGCGGCTCGCCCGGACGACGGACGAGATCGGCCACATCCTCAAGGCGCTGGACGGGGGGTACGTGCCGGCGGGGCCCTCGGGTTCGCCGACGCGCGGACTGGTCAACGTCCTTCCGACGGGCCGGAACTTCTACTCCGTCGACCCCAAGGCGATCCCGTCGAGGCTGAGCTGGGAGGTCGGGCAGTCCCTCGCGGACTCCCTCGTGCAGCGCTACCTCCAGGACACGGGCGCGTACCCGACCTCCGTCGGACTCACCGTGTGGGGCACCTCGGCGATGCGCACCCAGGGCGACGACATCGCGGAGATCCTCGCGCTGCTGGGCTGCCGTCCGGTCTGGGACGACGCCTCGCGCCGGGTCACCGGCTTCGAGATCGTGCCCCTGGAGGAGCTCGGCCGACCACGCATCGACGTGACGGTCCGTATCTCCGGCTTCTTCCGGGACGCGTTCCCGCACGTCGTCGGGCTGATCGACGACGCGGTGCGGGCGGTGGCCGAGCTGGACGAGTCCGCCGAGCAGAACTTCGTGAAGGCGCACGCGGACGAGGACACCGCCGAGCACGGCGACCGGCGGCGGGCGACCGCCCGGGTCTTCGGCTCCAAGCCGGGCGCGTACGGCGCCGGTCTGCTGCCGCTGATCGACGCCCGCAACTGGCGCTCCGACGCCGACCTCGCCGAGGTGTACGCGGTGTGGGGCGGTTACGCGTACGGGCGCGGGCTCGACGGGCGGGCGGCGCGCGGGGACATGGAGACCGCGTTCCGGAGGATCGCGGTGGCCGCGAAGAACGTCGACACCCGCGAGCACGACCTCGTGGACGCCGACGACTACTTCCAGTACCACGGCGGCATGGTCGCCATGGTGCGGCATCTGACGGGAGCCTCCCCCGAGGCGTACGTCGGCGACTCGGCCGTCCCGGACCAGGTGAAGACCCGTACGCTCGGCGAGGAGACGCACCGCGTCTTCCGCGCCCGGGTGGTCAACCCGCGCTGGATGGCGGCGATGCGCCGTCACGGCTACAAGGGCGCCTTCGAGATGGCGGCGACGGTCGACTACCTCTTCGGCTACGACGCCACCGCCGGGGTCGTGGACGACTGGATGTACGAGAAGCTCAGCGCGGAGTACGTCTTCGACGCCGAGAACCGGGACTTCATGAAGAAGTCCAACCCGTGGGCGCTGCGCGGCATCACCGAACGGCTCCTGGAGGCCGCCGACCGCGGGCTTTGGGCCGAGCCGGACGCCGACACGATCGAAGAGCTGCGCGCCACCTATCTGGAGCTCGAAGGCGACTTGGAGGGCGACGAGAAGTGAGTACCCCGTTCCCGTTCACGGCCGTCGTCGGCCAGGACGACCTGCGGCTCGCGCTGCTGTTGAACGCCGTGTCGCCCGCGGTGGGCGGCGTGCTGGTGCGCGGCGAGAAGGGCACCGCCAAGTCCACCGCCGTGCGCGCGCTTTCGGCCCTGATGCCGGTGGTGGACGTCGTCTCCGGATGCCGGTTCTCCTGCGACCCGGCGGCACCCGACCCGGCGTGCCCGGACGGACCCCACGGGTCGGGGGCGTCCGAGTCGCGTCCGGCGCGCATGGTGGAGCTGCCGGTCGGCGCCTCCGAGGACCGGCTGGTCGGCGCGCTCGACATCGAGCGGGCGCTCGCCGAGGGCGTGAAGGCCTTCGAGCCTGGCCTGCTGGCCGATGCGCACCGCGGCATCCTGTACGTCGACGAGGTCAATCTCCTCCACGACCATCTGGTCGACCTGCTGCTGGACGCGGCGGCGATGGGCGCCTCGTACGTGGAGCGCGAGGGCGTCTCGGTGCGGCACGCGGCCCGCTTCCTGCTGGTCGGGACGATGAACCCGGAAGAGGGCGAGCTGCGGCCGCAGTTGCTCGACCGGTTCGGGCTGACCGTCGAGGTCGCGGCGTCCCGGGAGCCCGACCAGCGCGTCGAGGTCGTCCGGCGCAGGCTCGCCCACGACGACGACCCGGAGGCCTTCGCCGCGCGCTGGGCCGACGAGGAGGCCGCGGTGCGGGCCCGGATCGTGGCCGCGCGCGCCCTGCTGCCGTCGGTGCGGCTCGGCGACGGGGCGCTGCGGCAGATCGCGGCGACCTGCGCGGCCTTCGAGGTGGACGGCATGCGGGCCGACATCGTCATGGCGCGGACCGCGACCGCGCTCGCCGCGTGGGCGGGGCGCACCGAGGTGCTCGCCGAGGACGTGCGCCAGGCGGCGCTGCTGGCGCTGCCGCACCGCCGGCGCCGCAACCCGTTCGACGCGCCCGGGCTGGACGAGGACAAGCTCGACGAGACGCTGGAGGAGTTCGGCGGTCAGGACACGGACCGGGGCGACGACGATCCGGACCCCGGGCCGGACGGACCCGGTGGCGGTGGGCAGCCCGCACCCGACGAGGGTCCGGCCGGCGGCGACACGGCCGCCCGGCCCGAGTCCGGGGAGGGCGGGGAGCCGCAGGCCTCCGGTGCGGGCGAGCGGTCGCCGGTGCGGGCCGCGGAGCCGTTCCGCACGAAGATGCTGAGCGTTCCCGGGCTCGGCGAGGGCGCGGCCGGGCGGCGGTCGCGCGCGCGGACCGAGCACGGCCGCACGACCGGGTCACGGCGGCCCCGGGGCGCCCTGACCAAGCTGCATCTGGCGGCGACCGTACGGGCGGCGGCGCCGCACCAGCGGGCGCGCGGGCGGTCCGGGCGCGGTCTGGTCGTCCGGCGCGACGATCTGCGGCAGGCGACGCGGGAGGGCCGCGAGGGGAACCTCGTCCTCTTCGTGGTGGACGCCTCCGGTTCGATGGCGGCCCGGCAGCGGATGAGCGCGGTGAAGGGTGCCGTGCTGTCGCTGCTCCTCGACGCGTACCAGCGGCGGGACAAGGTGGGGCTGGTGACCTTCCGCGGGTCGGCCGCCGAGGTGGCGCTGCCGCCCACGTCGTCGGTGGACGCGGCGGCGGCGCGGCTGGAGTCGCTGCCCACCGGCGGGCGTACGCCGCTCGCCGCGGGGCTGCTCAGGGCGCACGAGGTGCTGCGGGTCGAGCGGCTGCGGGACGCGGCACGACGGCCGCTGGTCGTCCTGGTGACGGACGGACGGGCCACGGACGGAGGGGCGGCGCGAAGCGCCTCGGGCCGCGGTGCCGGCCGGGCGACGGGTGGGACGGAGCCGGTCGCGCTCGCGGGGCGCGCGGCGCGGCTGTTCGCGGCGGACAAGATCGCGTCCGTGGTCGTCGACTGCGAGACGGGGCCGGTACGGCTGGGTCTCGCCGGGCAGCTCGCGGGTGAGCTGGCCGGTACGGCGGTGACGCTGGACGAGCTGCGGGCGGACTCGATCGCCGGGCTGGTCAGGGAAGTTCAGGGCGACAGGAGGGCCGCGTAATGCCGCAGGGACAGCCGAGCGTGGTGCCGGACGACGGTCTGACGACACGTCAGCGGCGCAATCGTCCGCTGGTCGTGGTGCACACGGGCGTCGGCAAGGGCAAGTCCACGGCCGCGTTCGGGCTCGCGCTGCGCGCCTGGAACCAGGGGTGGCCCATCGGGGTGTTCCAGTTCGTCAAGTCGGCGAAGTGGAAGGTCGGCGAGGAGAACGCGCTCAAGGTGCTCGGCGCCTCCGGCGAGGGCGGAACCGTCGACTGGCACAAGATGGGCGAGGGCTGGTCGTGGGTCCAGCGCGACGAGCAGCTGGACAACGAGGAGAAGGCCCGGGAGGGCTGGGAGCAGGTCAAGCGGGACCTGGCCGCCGAGACGTACCGGCTGTACGTGCTCGACGAGTTCGCGTATCCGATGCACTGGGGCTGGGTCGACACCGACGAGGTCGTCGACGTGCTCCGCAACCGGCCGGGGACCCAGCACGTGGTGATCACCGGGCGGAACGCGCCGGAGAAGCTCGTGGACCTCGCGGACCTGGTGACCGACATGTCCAAGGTGAAGCACCCCATGGACGCCGGTCAGAAGGGCCAGAGGGGCATCGAGTGGTGAGGTCCGTCCCCCGGCTGGTCGTCGCCGCGCCCTCCTCGGGCAGCGGCAAGACCACCGTTGCCACGGGGCTGATGGCGGCGTTCGCCGCGCGGGGGCTCGCCGTGTCCCCGCACAAGGTGGGGCCGGACTACATCGATCCCGGGTATCACGCGCTCGCCACCGGGCGCGTGGGACGGAATCTCGACGCGTACCTGTGCGGGCCGGAGCTCGTCGCGCCGTTGTTCGCGCACGGTGCGCGCGGCTGCGACCTGGCGGTCGTCGAGGGCGTGATGGGTCTGTACGACGGGGCCGCCGGGGAGGGCGAACTGGCGTCCACCGCGCACGTCGCGAAACTGCTCCGGGCGCCGGTCGTGCTCGTCGTGGACGCCTCGTCGCAGTCGCGGTCGGTGGCCGCGCTGGTGCACGGTTTCGCGTCCTGGGACCCCGAGGTGCGGGTCGCCGGGGTCGTCCTGAACAAGGTCGGCTCCGACCGGCACGAGGCGTTGCTGCGTGACGCGCTGGACTCGGCGGGCGTGCCCGTGCTCGGTGTGCTGCGCCGTGCTCCGCGGGTGGACACGCCGTCGCGGCATCTCGGGCTGGTGCCCGTCGCCGAGCGGCGGGCCGCCGCCGTCGAGGCCGTGGCGGCCATGGCCGCGCAGGTGGCCGAGGGGTGCGAGCTGGAGGCCCTGGCCGCGCTGGCGCGGGGCGCCGGGGCACTGCCGGGCGCCGCGTGGGATCCGGCCGAGGCCGTGGCCGGTCCGCTCCCTCGGCCCTGGCCCGGCCCGTCTCCGCAGACCGGGCCCGCGGACCCCACGGGGCTGCCCGGACGCTCCCGCCCCCGGGCGGCGAACGGGCCACGGCCGAGGATCGCCGTCGCGGGCGGCGCCGCGTTCACCTTCTCCTACGCCGAGCACGGTGAGCTGCTGGCCGCCGCGGGCGCAGAGGTCGTCGCCTTCGACCCGCTGCACGACGAGCAACTGCCGGACGGCACCGCCGGACTGGTCGTCGGCGGCGGTTTCCCCGAGGTGTACGCGGCCGAGCTGTCCGCCAACGAGCCGCTGCGCAAGGCCGTCGCGGAGCTGGCGCTGGGCGGTGCTCCCGTCGCCGCCGAGTGCGCCGGGCTGCTGTACCTGTGCCGTGAGCTCGACGGGCGGCCCATGTGCGGGGTGCTCGACGCCACGGCACGCATGACGGAACGGCTGACGCTGGGCTACCGCGATGCCGTCGCCGTGTCCGACAGTGTGCTCGCCGCGGCCGGAACACGGATGCGCGGGCACGAGTTCCACCGGACCGTCGTCGACCCCGGCGCCGGGGCGGCTCCCGCCTGGGGTGTGCGCGCCCCTGAGCGGCGGCTCGAAGGTTTCGTACAACAAGGTGTGCACGCGAGTTATCTGCACACGCACTGGGCGTCCGAGCCCGGTGTCGCCCGTCGGTTCGTGGAGAGGTGCCTGACGTCATGAGCAGCAAGCTGATCGGAGTCGGGGTCGGCCCCGGTGACCCCGAGCTGGTGACCGTCAAGGGTGTCAACGCCCTGCGCGCCGCCGAGGTCGTGGTCGTACCCGTCATGGCCGCGCCGGACGGACAGGACGGCGGCGAGCCCGGGCGTGCCGAGGCGACCGTGCTGCACTACGTGCCCGAGGAGAAGGTCGTACGGGTCGTGTTCGCGCTCAACGAGCGGACCGACCGGGCACGCCGCGAGGCTGCCTGGGACGCCGCCGGCGGGCGGGTCGCGGAGCTCCTCACCCGGCACGCCACGGTGGCGTTCGCGACCATCGGCGATCCCAACGTGTATTCGACGTTCACCTATCTCGCCCAGACGATCGGCGAGCTCGTGCCGGGGACGGTGATCGAGACCGTGCCCGGGATCACCGCCATGCAGGACCTCGCCGCACGGTCGGGCGCGGTGCTGACCGAGGGGACCGAACCGCTGGTGCTGGTCCCGGTGACCGCGGGGGCCACCGTGCTGAAGGACGCCCTCGGCGGACCGGGCACCGTGGTCGCGTACAAGTTCGGGCGGCAGGCGCGGGAGGTGGCCGAGGCGCTGCGGGAGACCGGCCGGATCGACGACGCCGTGTGGGGTTCCGCGCTCGGCCTGGAGGGCGAGTCGATCCGCTCCGCGGCCGAACTGGACGGCGCCGCCCTCCCCTACCTGTCGACGCTCATCGCGCCCGCGCGACGTGACGGCACCCGAGGCGGAAAGCTGTGAACCGCCCGGGCTCAGCCCGCGATGCCGACCACCAGCCAGATGAAGCCCACGCCCGCGACCGTGCACAGCAGGGTCGAGCGGGCCGGGTGCTCGTGGTGCGCCTCGGGGAGGATCTCCGCGGCGGCGAGATACAGCAGGACTCCGCCGAAGAGCCCGAGATAGCAGCCGAGCGCCTGCTCCGGGATGGTGAAGAAGAGCGTGGAGGCCGCGCCGACCACGGGGGCGCAGGCGTCCGCGACGAGCATCATGATCGCCTTGTGGCGGGCGTTCCCGTACAGGCTTGTGATCGTGTACGTGTTGAAGCCGTCCGCGAAGTCGTGCGCGACCACCGCGAGGGCGACCGCGAGACCCATCCCGCCGCCGACCTGGAAGGCCGCGCCGATCGCGACGCCGTCCATCGCGCTGTGGCCGACCATCGCCGCGGCGGCCGTCAGGCCCACCTCGGGCGCGCGTCCGCCGTCCTCCTCGCCGCCGTGCGCGGCCTGGCGATGCGCCAGCAGCCGCTCCACCAGGTGCGCCAGCAGGAATCCCGCGACGAACAGCAGCAGCGCGGCCGGTACGCCGAAGACCTCCTCGCCCGCCGCCTGGAGCGCCTCGGGCAGCAGGTCCAGGCCGACCACGCCGAGCATCAGCCCGCCGGCCAGGCCGAGGACCAGGTGGCGGCGGTCGGTCACACGCTGTGCCGTCCAGCCGCCGGCCAGCGTCATCAGGAACGCGCCGAGCGCTACGAGGACCGCCATACGCCCTTGCTATCCGATCAACCCCCGTTCGCGCACGTCCGACGGCGGATCATCCGCTGACTTTTCGCGATCACCGCATCCGCGGTGCCCGCAGCCGTAGTACTCGCACTGTGTAGGAGAGGACCGATTCCCATGGCCGAAGCCCCCACCGGCAAGGTGACGTTCGTCGGTGCCGGCCCCGGCGCCGCCGACCTGCTGACGTTCCGCGCCGCGCGCGCCATCGCCGAGGCGGACGTCGTGATCTGGGCGGCCAGCCTGGTGCAGGCCGAGGTCCTCGACCACGCGCGGGAGGGGGCGGAGATCCTGGACTCCGCGACGATGTCCCTGGAGGACGTCGTCGCCGTGTACGAGCGGGCCGCGGTGCGGGGGCTGCGGGTGGCCCGGATCCACTCCGGCGACCCGGCGCTCTGGGGCGGCACGCAGGAGCAGGTCGACCGGTGTGCCGCCATCGGGATCGAGACGGAGATCGTGCCCGGCGTCTCCTCCTTCTCCGCGGTCGCCGCGCTCGCTCAGCGCGAGCTGACGATCCCCGAGGTCGCGCAGTCCGTGATCCTCACCAGGCTCGGCGGCGGCAAGACGCCGATGCCGCCCGGGGAGGAGGTGCGGGAGTTCGCCCGGCACGGGACGACGATGGCGTTGTTCCTGTCGGCCGCGCGCAGCGGGCAGCTCGTCCGGGAGCTGCTGGAGGGCGGCTATCCGACGTCCACGCCGGTCGTGGTCGCCTACCAGGCGACCTGGCCCGAGGAGCTGGTCGTCAGGTGCACCATCGGCACCCTGGAGGAGACCGTCAAGGAGCACAAGCTGTGGAAGCACACGCTGTTCCTGGTCGGTCCGGCGCTCGACGCGAGCGGCACCCGCTCGCACCTCTACCACCCCGGTCACTTCCACGGCTTCCGCAAGGCCGACCCGCAGGCGCGCGCGGAGCTGCGCGCGGCACGGAAGAGCGGTTCGTCGTGATCACCGTCGTCGGTACGGGGACGGGGGCGCCGTTGCCCCCGGACGCCGCGGCCGCGCTCGCCGGGGCCGGGCTGGTGGTGGGCGGCCGCCGTCATCTGGCGGCGGCAGGGCTGCCGGACGCGGTGGAGCGGATCGTCCTCGGGCCGCTGGCGCCCGCGCTGGACGCGATCGAGCAGTACGTGGAGAAACGCTCCGTGGAGCGGGCGGCGGGGTCCGCGCGGCCGGACGGGGCGGGGCCGGACGGCGCGCGCGGCGACGGGGTCGTGGTGCTCGCCTCCGGCGACCCGGGGTTCTTCGGGATCGTACGGGCGCTGGCCGGGCGGTTCGGGCCGGACCGGCTGGACGTGCACCCCGGAGTCTCGTCCGTCGCGACCGCGTTCGCCCGGCTCGGAGTGCCCTGGGACGACGCGGTGGTGGTGAGCGCGCACGGACGTGATCTGCGCACCGCCGTGAACATGTGCCGCGCCCATCCGAAGGTGGCCGTGCTGACCGGCCCGGGCTCCGGTCCCGCCGAACTGGGCGCGGCCCTCGCGCACCGCTGCGGGACACGTGTCCTCGTCGTGGCGAGCGCCCTCGGTGACCCCGGCCGCGAACGCGTGGAGCGGGTGACGCCCGCCGAGGCCGCCGCCCGTGACTGGGGGACGGCGGTGAGCGTCGTGCTGTGCCTGGACGAGGCGCGCGCCCTCGGCCCGGTGCGGACCGTCGCCGGGCCCCGGCCGGGGCCCGACCGATGGGCCCTGGACGAGAGCGAGTTCGCCCATCGCGACTCGATGATCAGCAAGTTCGAGGTGCGGGCGCTCGCGCTGGCCCGGCTCGGTCCGCGCCCCGGCGAGCTGGTCTGGGACGTCGGCGCAGGATCCGGGTCCGTCGCCGTCGAGTGCGCGCGGTTCGGCGCCGCGGTCGCCGCGGTCGAGAAGACCGTGGACGGCGTCGAGCGGATCCGCGCCAACGCGCAGGCGCACGGCGTGGACGTACGCGTCGTGCACGGGGCGGCGCCCACGGTGCTGTCCGACCTGGACGATCCGGACGCCGTGTTCATCGGCGGCGGCGGACGAGAACTGCCCGCCATCGTCACGGCCTGCGCGCGGCGGGCCCGGCGTGCCGTGGTGGTGGCCATGGCCGCGCTGGACCGCGTGCCGGCGGCCCGCGACGCGCTCGTCGCCGCCGGGTTGGACTGCGACGGGGTGCTGTTGCAGTCGTCGCGGCTGGCGCCGCTGCCCGGCGGTGTCGACCGGCTCGCCGCCACCAACCCCGTCTTCCTGCTGTGGGGTGTCAGGCCCCCGGCCCGTATCGAAGGAGTCCCCCAGTGATCGGCCTGATTTCCGCCACGGCGGCCGGCGCGGCGGCGCGTGACCGGCTGGCCGCGGCCTGGCCCTCCCGTACGCGGGTGTACGACGGGTCCGTCGCCGACGCCGTGCGGCGGGCGTTCGCGGAGTGCGACCAGCTCGTGTGCTTCCTCGCCACCGGCGCGGTCGTACGGCTCGTCGCACCGCTGCTGGGCGACAAGACGTCGGACCCGGGGATCGTGTGCGTCGACGAGGCGGGGCGCTTCGCGGTGTCCCTCGTCGGCGGTCACGGCGGCGGGGCGAACGAACTGGCCCGCGAGGTCGGCGAGGTGCTCGGCGCCGCGCCCGTGGTGACCACGGCGACCGACGCGGTGGGCGTCCCCGGCCTGGACACCCTCGGCTTCCCCGTGGAGGGGGACGTCGCCGGTGTCACCCGCGCCCTGCTGGACGGTGAGCCCGTCGGGCTGTCGGCCGAGCTGGCGTGGCCGCTGCCCCCGCTGCCGGTCACGGACGAGGGCGTGTGCACGATCCGGGTCACCGACCGGCTCGCGCCGGCCGCCGACCGGGAGGTCGTGCTGCGTCCGCCGTCGCTCGTCGTGGGCGTCGGCGCCTCCAGCGGCGCGCCCGTCGACGAGGTGCTGGGGCTCGTCGAGGACGCCCTGCGGGAGGCCGGGCTGTCCGTGCGGTCGGTGGGCGAACTCGCCACCGTGGACGCCAAGGCGGGTGAGCCCGGCATCGTCGGGGCCGCCGAGCGCCTCGGGGTGCCGCTGGTGACGTACGCCGCGGACGAACTGGCGCGCGTGGACGTGCCGAACCCGTCGGGCGCACCGCTCGCCGCCGTCGGCACCCCCTCGGTCGCGGAGGCCGCCGCTCTCGTCGGCGGTGGCGAACTCCTCGTCCCCAAGCGCAAGTCGCAGCGCGCGGACGGGCGGCCCGCGATGGCGACCTGCGCGGTCGTGCGGCGGGTGGCCCGCGGCCGGCTCGCGGTCGTCGGTCTCGGACCGGGTGCCCGCGACCTGCTCACCCCGCGCGCCAAGGAGGAACTGCGGCGTGCGTCGGTGCTCGTCGGGCTCGACCAGTACGTCGACCAGATCCGCGATCTGCTGCGTCCGGGCACCCGGGTCCTGGAGTCGGGGCTCGGCGCGGAGGAGGAGCGGGCGCGGACGGCGGTGGCCGAGGCCCGGCGCGGGCAGGCGGTCGCCCTGATCGGCAGCGGCGACGCGGGCGTGTACGCGATGGCGTCGCCCGCGCTGGCCGAGGCGTCCGACGACATCGACGTGGTCGGGGTGCCCGGGGTGACGGCGGCGCTGGCGGCGGGAGCCATCCTGGGTGCCCCGCTCGGCCACGACCACGTGTCGATCAGCCTCTCCGACCTGCACACGCCCTGGGAGGTCATCGAGCGCCGGGTGCGGGCCGCCGCCGAGGCCGACATCGTGGTGACCTTCTACAACCCCCGCAGCAGGGGCCGCGACTGGCAGCTCCCGAAGGCGCTGGCGATCCTCGCCGAGCACCGGGAGCCGCGGACACCGGTGGGTGTCGTGCGCAACGCGTCGCGTCCGGACGAGTCGAGCCGGCTGACCAGCCTTTCGGCGCTCGACCCGGCGACGGTGGACATGATGACCGTGGTCACCGTGGGGAACACGGCGACCCGTGACATCGCCGGGCGCATGGTGACGCCGCGTGGCTACCGCTGGCAGGAGACGGCCGGATGAGCCCGCGCTCCCCGCGGACCCCGCGGACCGACGGACCGGACCGCCCGGCGCGGCCCGTCGGGCGGGCGTCCCGCCGGCGGCCGCGCGCCCGCCGGCCCGGCGTCCCCGCATCCGAACCGCACGTCGCGAGCGGCCCGACCGCCGCCCGCACCGTGTCCGGCGGGCTCCGGCCGGCGGTCACCGCCGCAGCCGGCGTCCCGCCGTACCACCCCGTTCCACAGGCCACCGAGGCTTCACAATCCGCCAAGGAGACATCGTGACCACCCCTGCCCCCGCCCTGCTCATCGCCGGACACGGCACCCGGGACGAGGCCGGAGCCGAGGCCTTCCGCGACTTCGTACGGGAGTTGGGCCGCCGCCACCCCGACCTGCCCGTCGCGGGCGGGTTCATCGAGCTGTCGCCGCCGCCGCTCGGCGAGGCCGTCGCCGAGCTCGTCGGACGGGGCGTGCGGCGCTTCGCGGCCGTACCGCTGATGCTGGTGTCCGCCGGGCACGCCAAGGGCGACATCCCGGCGGCGCTCGCCCGCGAGAAGGAGCGGCACCCCGGCATCTCGTACACGTACGGGCGCCCGCTGGGCCCGCACCCGTCGCTGCTCGCCGTCCTGGAACGGCGGCTCGACGAGGCGCTCGGCGGGACGGCGCGGACGCCCGAGGACCGTGCCGACGTGACCGTGCTGCTCGTGGGACGCGGTTCCACCGACCCGGACGCCAACGCCGAGGTGCACAAGGCGGCCCGGCTGCTGTGGGAGGGCCGCGGATACGCGGGGGTCGAGACGGCGTTCGTGTCGCTGGCGGCACCGGACGTGCCGTCCGGGCTCGACCGGTGCGTGAAGCTGGGCGCCCGCCGGATCGTCGTGCTCCCCTACTTCCTGTTCACCGGCATCCTCCCCGACCGGGTACGGCAGCAGACCGAGGGCTGGGCCGCCGCGCACCCGGACGTCGAGGTGCGCTCCGCCGATGTCATCGGCCCCGAGCCGGAGTTGCTCGACCTCGTCATGGAGCGGTACGAGGAGGCGGTCAGGGGCGATCTGCGGATGAACTGCGACTCCTGCGTGTACCGGATCGCGATGCCCGGGTTCGAGGACAAGGTGGGGCTCCCCCAGCAGCCGCACTTCCACCCGGACGACGACGGTCACCACCACGGCGGCCACTCGCACTCGCACTCGCATGCGCACTGACGGCGGGCACGGCGGCGGTGCGGGCCGCGTGGACGCGCCCGCGGCGGACGCTGCGGGCGCGCGCGGCGGCCACGACCTGCGTCACCACGGTGACGCCGAGGTGCGCGACGACGGCTCCGCCCTCACCGATCTCGCCGTGAACGTCCGCGCCGGCACGCCTCCCCCGTGGCTGCGCGAGCGGATCGCCGCGTCGCTGACCGGGCTGGCGGCCTATCCGGACGGGCGGGCGGCGCGGGCCGCGGTGGCCGCGCGGCACATGCTCCCGGTGGAGCGGGTGCTGCTGACCGCCGGGGCCGCCGAGGCGTTCGTGCTGCTCGCGCGCGCCCTGAAGGTGCGCCGGCCGGTGGTCGTGCATCCGCAGTTCACGGAGCCGGAGGCCGCGTTGCGGGACGCCGGGCACTGCGTCGACCGGGTCCTGCTGCGGGCCGAGGACGGTTTCCGGCTGGATCCTGCGGCCGTGCCCGAGGACGCGGACCTCGTCGTGATCGGCAATCCGACCAACCCGACCTCGGTGCTGCACCCGGCCGCGTCGATCGCGCGGCTCGCCAGGCCCGGGCGGGTGCTGGTCGTCGACGAGGCGTTCATGGACGCGGTGCCCGGGGAGCGGGAGGCGCTGGCCGGCCGCACGGACGTCCCCGGGCTGGTCGTGCTGCGCAGTCTCACTAAGACGTGGGGACTGGCCGGGCTGCGCATCGGGTACCTGCTCGCCGATCCCGGGACGGTCGAGGAGCTGGAGCGGGCCCAGCCCCTGTGGCCCGTGTCCACGCCCGCGCTCGCCGCCGCCGAGGCCTGTGTGTCCTCCCAGGCGCTCGCGGAGGCCGCGCACGCGGCGCACCGGATCGCCGCGGACCGCGCCCATCTCGTGGCCGGTCTCCGGGAGTTCGGCTCCGACGGGCTGCACGTCGTGGAGCCGTCGGAGGGGCCGTTCGTGCTGGTCCGTCTTCCACGGGCGGCCGCGGTGCGCCGGCATCTGCGCGACCTCGGGTTCGCGGTGCGGCGCGGCGACACGTTTCCCGGGCTGGACGAGGACTGGCTCCGGATCGCCGTCCGGGACCGGGCGACGGTCAACCGGCTGCTCCAGGCCGTCGATCGCGCGATCACGCTGTCGCGGGACTGAGGGGTCTTCGCCCCGGGCCCCGCGACGCCGGTGCCGGCCGGGCGGGGAAGCCCGCCCGGCACCCGGGGGCGGGCCCGTTCAGGCCG